>SUYR01000052.1 GCA_015060335.1 Bacteroidales bacterium
ACATTACCAATAGCTATTCCTTTGATTATCAAAAGAATAGCTATATTTTATACCATCCTCCCTATGCAACCATATAAAAAGAAAGAGGCTGGCTAATCAGTCATATTGACTTTTTAGTCAGCCCCTTGGTAGTCGGTAGGGGAATCGAACCCCTATTGCAAGATTGAGAATCTTGAGTACTAACCGTTATACGAACCGACCATTATTTCGTTTGGGATTGCAAAGGTACACATTATTTCTTTACTTCCAAATTTTTCTTTGATTTTTTTGCATTTATTTGATAAAGACAAAGAATACAGCCATTATCAGACAGAAGAATGCAGCAAAATGATTCCACTGGAGAGCCTGTCCCTTGAACATGACAGTCACTATCACCGTGAAAACTGTCAGTGAAATGACTTCCTGGATGACTTTGAGCTGCATGAGATTGAACGGTCCTCCATTCTCTACGAATCCTATCCTGTTTGCAGGTACCTGTGCGCAGTATTCAAAGAATGCCACTCCCCACGAGAAAAGAATCACCAGAATCAGCGGCCATCCCGATGATATCTTCATTTCCTGAAGCTTGAGATGTCCGTACCAGGCAAAAGTCATGAATACATTTGATGCTATCAAAAGCAGTATAGTCCAGATTGCTTTCATCTTCTTGATAATTAGGGCTGCAAAAGTAATATTTAATTTGTAATTGCTGACATAAAACTTTAATTTTGCGTGATAAATTTAACACATTAAGCTATGACATTGATTAAATCCATTTCAGGTATCCGCGGCACTATCGGAGGCGCTCCAGGTGAGGGTCTTTCACCGCTTGACATTGTAAAGTTCACATATGCATACTGCGAAAAGATGCGTGAACGTCGCCCGAAGGCAGAGGGTGAAAGATATAAGGTTGTAGTCGGCAAGGATGCCAGACTTTCCGGAGACATGGTGGAGCATCTTGTATGCGGAACACTGATTGCATGCGGAGTAGATGTCGTAAAGGCAGGATTTGCCTCGACCCCTACAACTGAGATGGCAGTAGTATTCGAAGGTGCTGACGGAGGAATCATCCTCACGGCATCTCATAATCCTAAGCAGTGGAACGCCCTCAAGCTTCTCAACGAAAAGGGAGAATTCCTCAATGCTGAAGAAGGCGCTGCAATCCTCGAATGTGCAGAAAAGGAGGACTTCACTTTCGCTGAAGTGGACGAACTGGGAATGATTGAAGAGAAAGACTACACTGATGCACACCTTGACGCAGTGCTCGCACTCCCTACAGTGGATGCAGAGGCTGTACGCAATGCACATTTCAAGGTAGTTCTTGACGCAGTCAACTCTGTAGGCGGCATCATAATGCCTCGTCTGCTTGAAAGACTCGGAGTGGAGTGCGTATGCGTGAACTGCGATCCTACAGGTGAGTTTGCCCACAACCCTGAGCCGCTTCCGTCAAATCTTGTCGAGCTCTGCGAGACTGTAGTTTCAGCCAAGGCCGACTTCGGAATTTCTGTAGACCCTGACGTAGACCGTCTTGCACTTATATGCGAAGACGGAAAGCCTTTCGGAGAGGAATACACACTCGTAAGTGTAGCAGACTACCTTCTTTCAAAGGTATATAACGAGGCTCTTGAGACAGGCCGCGCCATCGAGGAAATCACAGCGCCATACTCTCTTGCGACCTCATCAAACCTTTCTTCTTCAAGAGCACTGCGCGACGTGACAGAACAGTACGGCGGAGAATACAAAGCCGCTGCTGTAGGAGAAGTCAATGTCACCACCAAGATGAAGGAATGCGGAGCACTTATCGGCGGAGAAGGCAACGGAGGAGTTATCTACCCTGCACTTCACTACGGACGTGATGCGATGGTAGGAGTAGCACTCTTCCTTACAAACCTTGCCTACAAGAAGATGAAGGTTTCCGAACTGCTCGCAACATATCCTCAGTATGTCATAGCAAAGAACAAGATCGAGCTTTCGGACAAGGCCCTCATCGACAAGATACTTGATGAGATCAAGAACGTATATGCATCAGAAGATGTAAACACAATCGACGGAGTGAAGATTTCATTCGAGTCACGCAAGGAATGGGTACATCTGCGTCGTTCAAACACAGAGCCTATCATCCGAATCTATGCTGAAGCAGCGACAAAGGAAGCCGCTGATGCGCTTGCACAGAGCATAATCGACATTGCAAAGGGTATCATCGGATAACAGCCATGTTCTCTTTTCGCACGACATCATTGGAAGAACAGCTTGACAAGGCCCTGCAGGAAGGCAGGGTCGGCTGTTTCTGTACACAGAACTGCTGGGACGTGGAGCGTGGACGATACATGTATGACATATTCCGTGAAAGAGGTAATCTTCAGGTGATATTCTCTCCGCGAGACACAGAACTCACTCCCCTTACCAATCACATCGAGTTCACCCGGGAGGAACTTGAGGGACTGAGCGCAGTTGTAGTTGAAATCCAGGACGTAGGCTCACGATATTTCAACTATACGAAGGACATGTTCAGACTGATGGATGTCATGAAGGAAATGAAGGATGAGGCGCCGTCACTCTACATTGTCGACCATATCAATCCTGCAGGAAGAGTCGTTGAAGGCACTATGCCGTCTGCTGAAACAGAAGCATGGGTGCCTAAGGTCGCACATAGACATGGACTTACTGCAGGAGAGCTTGCAAACCTGTACTACCACGAGATTGGAGCCAAATATGCTCTTCATGTGATCTCCGCAATGGCCACAGGATCAAACAAGCAGTTCATGCCGTGGACAATCGCTCCTGCATCAGATATACCGGGACTGTTCACATGTGACATGTACAGTGGCGGAGGATTGTGGAACAACACCAATGTATCCCCTGCCATCGGTACTTCAAGGCCATACGAATACATAGGCGCACCATATATCAAGAGTTCATCCATTGAGTCTGCACCTGAAGCCGAAGGAGTTCTGCTGCGTCCATGCTCATTCACGCCATCATGCGGAAGGTATGAAGGCAAGAAGTGTTACGGCTACCAGATCATGCTTGAGCCCGGGACCGAGTATCATTCACTGATGCATACGCTCCAACTCATGCGTCATTTCAAGGAAACATATCCGGAATTCAAGATGGAAGAAGGATTTGAAGCAAAGCTTTCCGATCAGGTGCTGCTTGATTTCATCAACGGTAGTGTGACCCTTGAGCAGATGCGTGAGCATGTCAAGATAGAGGAACAGAAATGGATAAGGAAGGCTAAGAAGTTCATACTTTATGAAGACCAGCCTTACCGCATCAAATAGGCAAATTATTGCGCGAAAAACCTTGCAAATCCAAAATAATAACCGTAAATTTGCCCCGCAATTTTAGTTAACTAATATTTATAGCATTATGAAAACAGGAATCCATCCCGAAACCTACCGTCTTGTAGCTTTCAAGGATATGTCAAACGACGTAGTGTTCATCACACGTTCATGCGCGAACACTAAGGAGACCATCGAAATCGAGGGCGTTGAGTACCCTGTAGTAAAACTTGAGATCTCTAACACTTCTCATCCTTTCTACACTGGTAAGATGAAGCTCGTCGACACTGCAGGTCGCGTTGACAAATTCTACCAGAGATACGCAAAGAAGAAGTAATTCTTCCAAGACATACGGTACAAGTAATAGGCTGACCAAGACGGTCAGCCTATTCTCTTATATAACATATCTGCATCATACACTGCCATAAACAAAAAATCCCCGGCATCGCAAGATGTCGGGGACTTTGTAAGAGCGTGGCAGCTACCTACTCTCCCACCTGGTGGGGCAGTACCATCGGCGATGGTGAGCTTAACTTCTCTGTTCG
>SUYR01000007.1 GCA_015060335.1 Bacteroidales bacterium
GCCGAGTGCCCAGCCTATTTTCTCGGCCTCTTCTTTTGCCGTGTTGATGATGTTGTCGTAGTCGCCCATATTCTCAAGTGATTGTTGATACTGTTGCAATTCTGCTGCCGTAAATCTACCTATTTCTGCTAACAAAAACAAGCGCTTAAACAACGGATCCGAAAATTTCTTCGGAATTTCCTCCATTTCATGCATATGTTTAAGCAGATACATCCACTTGTCGAATACACTTTCTAGTTCCCAGATTTTCTTGTTGAAACGCCCTAGCTCAAGGAAGACGAAACGCAGCACATCAGTCATCTCTTCATGATTAGAGTCTTCTCGAAGACGGTATGATGACAGAAAACCGTCAGCTGGCCAGTCATCTGAATGGTCAAACCTGAAATTCAATATCCCGATTACAGTTACCGGCTTCAGGTTATAATCCCAAACGAACTTCGCCACCTCACTATTGTGGGCTTTCTCCTTTATGTAACGTTCGTGAGCCTTACGTCCCTGTTCGTTGATCGGATACGTAGTATAGTAGATTGCTCTTTTCCGGAAATACTTCTGGTATCCCTTCTGCATCTCAATGATGAAACTCCGTCCGCTCTTACATTTACATAAAATGTCGAATATTACCTTGCGGTCTTCTTCCGTCAACCCTAGATGTTCCGTAGGAATGAAATCCACATCATCAATCTCCACATCCTTCATAACCATGTTTAGGAAATAAATGAGGACATCCTTGTTCTCTTCACTGCCGAACAGCCTCTTGAACATAAAATCACACAACAGTTCAGCATACTTCTGCCCGCTTCTGTTCTCGCTGTTTTTCAAAACTTCATTATCCATAATCATTAGTGTTAAATTTGGTAATGCAAAGTTCCGAATGAAGTTTCTAACAGAGCATCAAAAAAAGCAAAACATTTTTTAGGTTTCTGTCATTCGTCCCTATATACGCCACTTTCGTAACTTTTTTGCTTTTTTTGATATTTTATTGGCCGTTTGTCATGGGAAATCTAACGATATACGTTGTCCTTCAACTCCGCTCATGACAGCTTTCACGACTCAAAATATATCTTGCTGAATCTCAGCTATTTGGACAGAATATGCGACGTATTATTTGCTTACGTCAGGATACGTCTACAGAGCCTTGATCTCCTCAGCACTCAATCCGGTCAGCTGACTGATCTGCTCTACCGGCAGCCCGGCAGCAAGCATCTTCTGGGCCATTTCTACAAACGCTTTTGCACGACCTTCCTCGAGACCGTCATTTCTGGCAGCTGCCAACTCTCCGTTACGTCTTTTCTCGTCGTACATATCCTGATTATATTGATTCCGTTTTTCTTTGCTAAAATCTCCTATCCTGAAGGCGTCCAGGATGTTCTTGCACGGTTTCCTTGCCGCCCATTTTGGGGGCACCATCATCTTCCCGGAGTTCTTAAGCAGATACAGAAGCTGGTCCTGCTCTGTAATGCACTCATCCTCAGTCTTGTGAAATCTTGTCAACTCGGCAAATATAATAACAATTGTCTCATCCAGCAAGTCATGGCACCCCTTTTCTCGAAATGTGTACTCTGAAATATATCTCCCGGTCCAGTACTCGTTGTCCGGATGATTAATGTCAACTCCCATCAAACCGATCAGATACACCGGAGGCACATCATAATCAAATCCTGTCTTATTCTGCCTATCGTATGCCCGACTTGCATAACTTACACAGCGCTTGAACCAGGACACTTCCCTATATCTCTGCATCTCGACTATGAACATAGCCCCTGATGTATCCCGACATAGAAAATCATACTGAAATTCCTTACTGTGACCTATAATCGGTCCCTGATGTTCAGTCGGACGATATTCAATGTCCTTAATCTGTCTGTGTGCCGGCAAAAGCGTGTTTAACAGCGAGATCACGCTCTCCTTGTTACTTTCATCACCGAAGAATGCCTTGAAACCGGCATTGCTGAGGATATCGACATACCTTTGTTCGCTCTCACTTTTCATACGTAATTTTATTAAAAGGTTAATGAGAGCAAAGTTCCGAATGAAGTTTCTAACAGAACATCAAAAAAAGCAAAACATTTTTTAGGTTTCTGTCATTCGTCCCTATATACGCCACCTTCGTAACTTTTTTGCTTTTTTTGATGTTTTTATTGGCCGTTTGTCATGGGAAATCTGGCGATATACGTTGTCCTTCAACTCCGATCATGGCAGCTTTCACGACTCAAAATGTATCTTACTAAATCTCAGCTGTTTGGACAGATAATGCGACGTATAATTTGCTTATGACGGCTAATTGCTATCTATATGTACTTGGTCGGAGGCTTACATAGATGGTGCGACGCACTATTTATTTGGCATCTGATACACTTTCTCTATATACGCGTAGCAGATACCCCAATTTTGGGATGTATCTGCTACGTTCTTTATTTGTTAACGTTCCGTATGCAGCTGTCTACGGTCTTATCAGAATCTCAGCATGACAGTAAGCGAGCATGGCTTTCACGACTCAAAATGTATCTTGCTGAATCTCAGATGCTTGGATAGATAATGCGACGCACTATTTGCTTTCTTTTGTCATGCTATATTGTGGCCTTCCTTGCGCTCAAACATCTCATTCAACCCCTCACGCACACGAGCAAGGACTTCGTCCACTGTAATTGCACGGTTCAAATCTTCGTCCGCCGCATTATTTTGTGCGACGAGGACGAATGTCTCATTTCTACCTCTCTGGATCACCACCTTTTCATTCTTGGCGATATCCAGATACTTCTTCATATTGTTACGTAATTCCGCAGAACTGATAATTACCATAAAGTACGTAAATTTATGTACATTATAATGTACAAATATAGTGCATTTAGGATAAATCGCAAATCTTTTGTTCCAGTATGTCAAACGCCTCAACAGTGCGAGCTCTGACCTTGAGCCGTTTGAACGGAAAATGCTACGCATCCTTCGTGTTACCAGAGTAATCATGAACAACAATATTGTCTGAGCTTGGCTTTCACGACTCAAAACATATCTTGCTGAATCTCAGATGTTTGGACAGAATATGCGACGCATTATTTGCTTATTTACTATTTGCCAGGCATTTTCACTCAAAATGCTTCCTACTGATTGTCAATAGTTTGGACAGAAAATGCGACGCATTATTTGCTTCTAGTGCGCTTTTTTAGTATTTGCCAGGCATTTTCACTCAAAATGCTTCCTATTGATTGTCAATAGTTTGGACAGAAAATGCGACGCACTATTTGCTTACTATTCTTTTACGCAGCGGACTTGGTAGCCGTAGGATGCGTTAGGGTCAATTCTAGTTATTTTTTTCATAACATCAGCTATGCTAGACTCTATTTGTCTTTTTACACCGTCAATTAGTGCATTTCCTATCTTTCCGGTAGGGGTATAGGGGTCCCAACTATAAGATCCTCCAGACCAACTAAAATGATATGTATATCGTTCACAAGTAATAATCTCCATATCACTCAAAATACCTTGATCAACACCCTCATATATAAGAGTTTTGTCTGTTCCCAATAAGCCACCCGCTGAGTAGGTAATAGGCATGGAATATTGTATATTTCTGTATTTAGTTCCCAAATATTGAATCTCACCTGCATATGTATCACTATGGGTGAAAGGCTCAGTATAAAAATTTTTGACTTTTAGATTATTATCCAAATATCCCGAATATGGATAAAAAACATTACTCCAATATTGGAAGGAACTATACAATATAGAATGCTCGGCTACAGGAGAGGAGGTGTGCTCCCAGATAGCTTTCGAAGGAACACGATATCCCGGAGGACAAGGGTCGGTCTTTGATTTATCATCTCCGCTCCAGTCATATGTCGCACTCTCTCCACCACCTTGGTATTTTCCGCCTAAAAATGGCTCCTTGTGACCATATTTATAAAATGCTCCTATTACTGATCCCGCATTCTGCGCTGTAGTTGGTCTTGATCCTAAATTTCTATCCATCAAGATCGAACCATTCGGATATGTCTGGTTGGCTGCATCAAAATCGAAAAATCCCAAGTTTAAATCCATAGAAGTACCTGGTTGTATCCATATGTGCCATGACCACTCGATTTTCTCCTGCCCTCCTTCATTATAGACAAGACCAAGAATAACATTGGCATCATTACTCACGACAAAGCCTCCACCACCATCCACTGAAGTCAATTCGAACGAAAACTCGCAGGCCTCTTTGTCAAAGTTCAGATTTTCAATTTTAACATTGGAGTTGTCGTTGTAAAGTTCCTTCAGAGTCGTCCCCTCAACGCATTTCATATCACCAGGAATGTTATTGACACCACCCTTAAATACACCTTTACATGCCGGATATCTGTACGTTCCGGTCTGACCGATGATATAGCAGTTTGCAGTCTGTCCCAGGATTTCTACTTGATCAAAGTCCTCTGTCGTCACCTCAACTCTGCAGTCCAGTGTTTCTCCACTACCGTCCTTTGAATTCGTAATACCATTGATATTCATTGAATTCATATAATGAACGTTTCTTTTTAATGTGAAGCTGGTAGCATTATTCTCGCCTAAATACAAGTCATACGTAATGCGTGATTTTTTATTATATGTACCGAACATCCTTACGAATACAGGTCTCTTGCTTGCATCAAACATTTGAGGCTTGTATTTTTCGTTTCCATAATTATCTGTTGTTGAGGCAAGCGGCAGCAGATGATATTCCGGCACATAAAAGTAGAAATCATATTCTCCAGCTCCTACACCACCACCAAGACCACCTACTATGTTGTCACCATTTATTGGGCCTTCAATCTGGTGAGGAAGAAAAGCCGCCGCATCATCAACCCAATCATTTTCATTATCGGATTCTGCTAAACGGACTTTTGCCGGAAGATTGAACAAATGTGCAGCAAGAATATCAAACTCCGCTCCTGTAGCACTAACACTTATATTCACAGTAACCTTCGCAAACAATCTTTTGACAGGTACCTGAAACAGGTCGGCTGTCGACAAGTCACAAGGAGCAAGACCGAACATAGGGAGGCATTGAACGGCTTCATTGGCGCCACTTCCGTCAAGATCGAACTCAGGAATTACAAAAGAACTTGCTTTACTGTTGTCGTCTGTATCAAGAATGTCTAAATTTGAGTAGGTTATCTCGAGAACTGTTGAATTTACCGCATTCAGGGTTGTAAGTCCGTCCACTACATCCTTGGGAACATTGGCGACAAAACATGCTGTGCACCTTGTTTCTGAACCAAGCTTGGACAATATCTCATGTCTGGAGATACGCTGCGTCGTAAACGTAGCATTCATGTCAATAGGCCCTACCACTCTCTGTCCGACATTGTCGAACACCATGAAGTAGCAATTGTGGATCCTGTTCTCAAAATCATCAACAGAAGTTGCCTTTGTATTCACGACCTGACCATTGTAACTTGTCGTGCGAGCTACAAATTCTATGTACCCGGAATGGCCGTTCTGTTCAAGTGTATATTCTTCTCTGGATATGCATGAGTTTACAAGACTCATGAATACTGTAATGATCAGAAAATATATTAGTCTGCTCCTATCAATCATATTTAGTGATTATTGAAATGTATGTTCAACATTAATTGATGCCCAGTTCTTTGGTTTTAGCTCTTCCGCTATAAAGAACTTATCATTTGTCTTATTAATGGTGAGGTTATAAAGTTTCCCTCGTTCGAACGAAGATGTTAATGACTTGTATTCTCCTTCAGCAGGATATATCATTTTATCTTTGATTCCGTTGGATGTCGTATATTCAATGGTTACCTGGTATTTAAGACCAGTGACCGGTATAAAGAGCAGTGGACCATAAGTCTGGCTCTCATTAGAAAGAATAGGTTCTCCAGATTCATTAGAATGCATAACGAAATTTCCAACTCCAGTGGAGGATGACGTAACTGTGAACATATTATCCAGTTTCAGCGATGCTTTTGTCGGAAATTCATTAAATGAGACGACGACCTTTCTTATAGTAAGGGTCGGTGTGTTGATTTGATTGCCATCGTTTGAATAATCAATAGTCTGGATGTTTTTGATTGTGAGGTTGAAAGCCCATAAGAGGTGCTGAAAATGCAGCTGCACAGGAGTAAATGATGCATTGTTGGTAACTTGCTTATACGCACCTAAAATGTCAATCATTGCATCAGGTGTGGATGGTTGTGTGTAGTCAATATATGGGATGTTATCTGTGCCAACTTTAACATTGCTATTTAGGTCTGAATATGGATAAAATGCATGGAATGTATGCACGGTTCCCATCCATGGCGCAAGTATATCATATTGGAATGCTCCGTCATTTCTATATACTTTAGCTATCGTATCATCATAGCCGTCGAATATATACTCTCCATCTTCATAAAACCCAACGACACCGAAAGCAGTACCATCCTCTGCCGGGAGTGATTCTCCCGTAAGCAGGTCAGCTTTCGTCTCTACAACATCCATCACGCCTGCTTCGAAGAAGATGTATGAGTTCGACTGCTCTGGGTGCGTCTGCTCAGGGCGTTCCGTATCGTGCTTCGAGCATGAGACTGCAATGATTGCAGTCAATGCAAGGAGTATGTGTGTGATTCTTTTCATCTGCTTCATTCTGTGAGGGTTACATCTCTAATTCGGTATCAATGCTGGTCGATTGTGTTGGCCAAGGCTGCACGGTCGGTTCCGCGAATGTGATGCCATCCAGTTCTATTGTAAAGCTGTAATTATATTTCTTTCCGGCCTCCCATGTCGCTGGAAGGGTTCCTGTTTTTGTCGTTGTAATCTCCCGGTCATTGTAGAGGTCGGTATATTTCACCTCAATAGTAAAGTTGCATGTTTCAGGAAACACAAGCAGATCAGGTATCAACGTATCGTATGTCGGCTGCGTACCGGTATTTGGGGACAGTCGCCAGTCATTTGCCGCACTCAAACCACTTTGTGTCGGTCTTTGGATTGTCTGATAAACATCTGTTTTTGTGGTAGAGCCTGCCAGTGTGTATTGTGATGATATGATACCGCTTTCTGGGTTGTACGTTAAGACGATATCTCCTACTGTAGATTTGTTTCCAGAAACCTTTATTTCATCGATACGGATAGTGGTGCGGGATTCCAGATTTGCAGCTTGTATTGTCACCAAAGCAAATTGATGCTTAAAGGTTAACGATGCTTTCTGTAGGACACCGTCGATTGTGGTACCCATGGTCGAATTCGTGTTGTCAATATTGGTGAATGCGACCATAATGTCGTCCTGTTCGACGGCGAGATTGTATCCGCCTGTGCCGAAGTTCAAGGTGAGGGAGTTGATGCCTTGGGTTCCATATGGGACAGTCAGAGTCTCTGTTGTAGCCGCGTGAGATGCATTGAAAGCTGAGGCAGGGAGTACGGCTGCAAAGGAGTAAGTTCCTTTTTGCCAGTAGCGGGTCGGACTGTAGTTCCATGAAGGAGCATAGACTTTTGTTCCGCCAGTTCCAAACACTGCGTTGTCTGTCGATGTTCCTTCAGGTTTGACACATTGGGCCCACACGACGAACCCTTCTCCAGATGGGAGGGCGTCGTTAAATACTGCTTTTGTCAGACTGGCAATACCGACCTCTATAGGACGGCTTTCCGGTTGGATGACAGGCAAGTCTGAATGTTTATTGCATCCAGATGCCAGCAGTAGGAATGTCAGAATTATATGTTGTAATCTTTTCATCTATCTTTACTATTCTAGGTCAAACGTAAAATCTTCATCGTCACCCTCTGCATCAACCCAAGGCTTGAGCATTACATCGAAGGCAATTCCCTTAGGACTTATCTTTATATCCCATTTGTACCATTCGTTAGCTTTATATTGAGGAGCACTCAACGCTGTGCTGATATTGGCTTCAAAGTTGGTGGTAGACACTCTATGACCATCCTGTTGTGTTATAGTAAAGTCCAGGAATAACCTGAAGTCCGAGATGTCCTGCGGAATAATGTGAAGTACATTTCCAGCGGGTTGACCCGTGAATGAGATGTCCTTCTGAAATTCTGACGAGTTGGATGTGCAATCTGCTTTATAAGCATTCTTGCTGTCGAATGAAACAGTGTATGCTGCTTTTGAATCAACATTATATAGTCTTAGAGCGTCAAGTGTTCCAGTTGCACCTACGAATTCTACATTAATAGAAAGTTTTGTGAACAGATGCCAGAAGGTGAGATTCTGCGACTCTGCTCTTCCTCCGGAGATTGTTTCTGTTGCTGCGGCGGCTCCGAGGAGGTCAAAGACGTAGTTGGATACTCCGTATTTCTGTCCCATGTCATATGAGAATGAGATTGAATATGGGGTGCTAGACGTGATATCGGTGAGAGTCAATGCCGAATCGTTGTATGGTGCAATGGCGATGAAGTTGTATTTGTAGCCGGAGAGCCAGTAGGCGTTGCTTACCGGGATATATGTCTCGTCATCGGTTGATGATGATTTTATGACTTGAGACAATAGGTCGTTATCCCAAAGGACGTATGGAGTATTGTTGCCTTCTTGTCTGGCTATTCCCCAGACGCCAAAGTCATCGTGGATGGTAGAAAGAGATGTGGTGGATTTCACCGCGGCGGATTGAGATACAGGACTGAATCCGATCAGGGTCTTCTGGTCGTCTGGGGTGGTGGGCTGAGGACGCTTCTGGCACGAGGTGAGGGCGAGGAGGAGAAGGAGCGCAAGAAGGAGCGTTCTTGGGGTGCCTTGGTGCCCGCCACACCAAGAAGATGAGGTTCTGAGTAATTTAGAATCTTGATATCGGGAGTGGTTGGTACTGGAATGGTACTTCTAAAAAGGGGAGCGGTAATTGGTGATGATAATAGGATGTCTTGTCTTAGAACGATATGTATGGTTTTTCTCTTTTGAAAAAGTGGTACTTGAATGGTACTTGAGTCGCCCAGATATTACTATCCGGCTGCAATAATTCCTTTATATTGACGAGTTGCTGTTGAAACAGGAAATTGATAATTGACAAAAGAAAATCCGTATCTGATACGTATAAGTAATCAGATACGGAGTATATCAGTGTACGGAATTGCCTACAGGCTCTCGATTACGTCGGCGGAGAGACCTGTTGCTTGAGCAATGATGTCGATTGCAACTCCAAGTTTCTTGAAATTCCTCGCATTGTCGAGATTTGTCTGATTTCGTCCTTCTTCTCTACCTTCTTCTCGTCCTTCTACACGTCCTTCCTCCCGTCCCCGTTCCAGCCCACGTTTCTCAGCTTCTTCCGCTGTCGTGTTGATTATGTTATAGTAGTCACCCATGCTTTCCAGTGATTTATAGTATTGCTCTCGTTCTTCCGGCGTAAAATTATTAATTTCTGCGAGCAAAAACAAGCGCCGGAACATCGGATCGGCAAATTCGGGCGGGATTTTCTTCATCTTGTGCATGTTTTTCATCAGATATATCCATTTCTCGAACTTGGTCTCCAGCTCCGAGATCTTTTTCGTCATTCTCCCGAGTTCGACGAACACAAACCTCAGGGCGTCCGTCATCGTCTCATGTGTCAGGTCCTCTGTCAGGCGGTACGAAGAGTGGTATCGGTCCTGCGGCCAGTCGTCTGCGTGCTTGAAGCGGAAGTTCAGGATGGCGACTACTATCACGGGCTGGAGATTGTAGTCCCAGTTGAATTTTTCGTGTGTCATTCCCTGGATACGTTCTTTCTCGTAGAGCTCCCGGGCTTCGCGCCCTTGTTTGTTGATCGGATACGTCGTATAGTACAGCGCCCTTTCACGGAAATACTTCTGATATCCCTTCTGCATCTCGATGATGAATTTCCTTCCGTCTTCGCATTCGCAGGCGATGTCGAAGATCACGATCCTGTCCTCTTCGGTCATTCCGTGATGTTCTGTCGGGATAAATTTCACAGATTTGATGTTCAGATCCTTCAGCACCATGTTGAGGAACCAGATCAGCATGTCCTTGTTCGCCTCACTACCGAATACCCTCTTGAACATAAAGTCGCAGAGCATATTCGCATAATTCTTACTCTGAACATCCAGTTTCGTTTCAACATTATCAGTCATAACAATTCGTTTAATAGTTAACGCCAGCAAAGTTCCGAAGAGTTATCCGCGTAAAAAAATTGTAAATGGATAAATGCTAAAATCGCAGACTGGAGTACTTGTAGTGCACATTTTTGCGAACGCTGCGGAAGAAAAAATCGATTTTTTTTTGAAAAACGGCCGGGCGAGATCAGAGAGAAGTATTGGGCGAGAAGTTTCGGTGAGAGGAATAGGAGCGCGGATTTCGATAGAAGGACTCGGAAAAATGCCCTGGCGCTCAAGTGTCTGTGTCAGGGTGCGTTATGCAAAAACGATTCCCCGCTGCAGGGGAATCGCATATCCACAACACGCTGAGAGTCAGCAGGTTGAGTGACAGGAGAATCCGCGCACGGACGGGCTGGCTTACCTAGTGCCGAAGCGTTATCGGTTACGTCTCTGCAAATTCCAAGCGGAGCGGAGAATCTTGTTCTTGAGCAGGGTAGGGAGGTCTTCGTGCTCTTTGAGGAAGCTGTCGAGCTCTTCGAGAGATTCTGTGCTGTAGCGCTCGTTGAGGAGGGAGTAAACCCAGTCCTGAGGGAAGAAGATGTCGCTGGTGCGCTGGATGTATGGCAGAGCGGCGAGCGCTTCGGGGATGTAGCTGGCAGCCTGCTGCTCACGTGATGGATGGCAGAGGTAGTCCAGGACCTCAAGTGCCCACGGTTCGATACGTCGGTTTTCTGCCTCAAGCAGTGAGTGGAACAGTGCTTCCTGCTCAAGAGTATCCGGAGTGGTGGCGCGTGATATGAATTCAAACTGACGGCGTCTGTCCGGATTGGTGATCCTGCCGAGCTGTGTGGCTATTATCTCTTTCTGCTGCTCCGGGTTGCGGATGGCAAGTTCGTAGGCAAGGTTCATGTAGTCGTTCTCGTTCAGAAGTGGATGTGATGCCTCTGCCCATATCTTGTATAGTTCCTCACGTACACAACTGTCAGATGCAGCAGGAATTAGTCTGCGCAGAAGCTGCTGTCTGCACGATTTCAGCTCATGCTCGCCGGCCAGGGCGAAAATGGCTCTTTCCATTGATGGGTCGCCTGCTTCGATAAGTGGCCTGCCTATATATCTGCACACAGTGGATGTTATAAGCGGATTCTTCTCATATGGCAAGCCCTGAATCAGAGAATGTAGCCATGTCTGAGCATCGATTTCACCATGCTGGAATCCTTCATGCAGGTTCATCAGCTGTGACTGACGGCAGGTCTCATCCTTAATGCAATGCCAGTTGTCAAGTATCCATTCCAGACTGCTCTCGTCGTATTTGAAGTATCCGTATCCTCTTCCGTCGCTGTTAGGAAGTATATAGGTTACATCGTCTCCAAGCGGAATAGTTACGGATTGCCCGTCCATTACTACCTCGGTTTCCGATAGATTCTCTCCTATAAGGCACACGTTGAAGCTCTGCGGCCAGGTGAGTCCTCTTTCATATGGATCGCTTTGGCTTACTGTAAGAAGTCCGTCCTGCAGCTTGAAGTCAATGAAAGGCATTCCTTTACTGTTTACCCATACGTCGCTGAAGGAAGCCAGATCTTCGTCGCATTTGTCATCAAGAATCTTTATCAGGTCCGGCCATGTGGCGTTACTGTATGAATATGCAGTCAGATATTCATGTATTCCTTCTCTGAATGCATCTTCTCCCATTATCTCGACCAGCTTTTCCAGCATTACAGGAGCTTTGTTATATATGATGTTGTTATACACCAGTCCTGCATTGCACATGTTGTCAAGCGGCTGTCTTATGGCAGTACCTCCGAGAGTCCGGTCTTCACTCAGAGCTGATGTCGTAGTGCTTTTCAGCCAGTTGAGACGATGGTTGATCTCCGGGAACAGCGGCTCCGTTATACGTGATGCGAAGTAGTTTGCAAAGACTTCCTTGGTCCATACGTCGTCAAACCATTTCATTGTGACAAGGTCTCCGAACCACATGTGAGCGGTCTCATGTGCTATCAGATGTGCCCTGTCCAATTCTTCATCAGGAGTAGGATTCTTTGACAGGAACATCTTGGTGTCATTGTAGAGTGTTGCTCCGGTATGTTCCATACCACCATATTGAAATCCCGGCAGTATTATGAAATCATATTTTGCAAAAGGATAGGCTATTCCTGTGAATTCCTCCAACCATTCGAGAGATGATGCGACCTGGCTGAATATTGTCGGCATCTGGGCTATGCGGTCAGGATCGGTTTCACGATGATAGGCAGTGAATCTATGCTTGCCGTCGTCATATGTCAGGCTATCGAATCTGCCGGCTACAAATGAAAACAGATATGTACTCAGCGGCTCGGTTTTATCAAAACTGACATGTTTGCGGCCTTTTACGATGCTCTCAGTCTCGACTGGAGAGTTAGATACAGCTACCCAAGATTCCGGGAGAGTCAGAGCAAGCCTGAATTCTGCTTTCATATCCGGCTGGTCGAAACAAGGGAATATGGTTCGCGCCCTGTCCGGAACAAGCAGGGTATACATAAATTCTTCGCTCCTGTTAAACGATTGATTGTCAGCTATAAACGATACACTTATCCTGTTGCTTCCTTTCAGGATGACGTCAGATGGAATGATAATATGCTCGTTCTTCAGTTCGTAGTCAGACTTCTCTCCGTTGACTGTAATCTCCTTGATGTTGTCCAGCTCTCTGAAGTCTATGATTATTTCCTGCGCACGAGAGACATTGAACATGATGTCTATATTGCCGGTTATCAGGCTGTCCCTGTATTCAGGTATGCTTAGTTTCAATGAATATTCAAGATTTCCGATATTCTCTTTTCTGGATATGGCGAGCTCTTCCGATATGCCCTTTTCGTAGAGCCTGTCTGAATTTTTACAGCCGAAAAGCAAAGCTACTGCCATGAGATATATTGCTAATCTGATTTTCATATTCCTGATTGTTTGATAGTTCACGCAAAGATATAATTTTTCCCGTTTACATCAAAAAATGCCTGTCGCCTAACTTCGTGATTCCCAGCGTGTTGCAGAAAATCGATTCCCCGCGGCAGGGGAATCGCATATCCACAACACTTTGTGTGTGAATGGGTTGGGCGCCAGACTTTTTGCTATATTAAGCAAAAACGTTATGTCAACAACATTCTTTTTGCGAAGCGCAAGGAAAAGCGGTTATGCTTCTGTGTGCGTCAGGGTGCAGTCATCTGTACTGAAGGTCAATATAAGGCAGTCCACTCGTCTCAAGGTGCCGGTCCAGAAATGGAATCTTGCCCGTACAAGTCCGGCGTTCTGGGATTATGTCACTTCGGAGGAGGGGAGAACTGTATTCGGTAAGATAGCGGAAATACGCCAGACGATAGATGCTGTAATCATCGGCGGTAAGCCAGTTACGGCCTCTCAGGTCAGACATATTGTGCATGATGTGGTATATAAGGGTTATATCACTACAGGAAATCAGAGCATGACTTTAGGAATGTATATGGATATCTATATTGACCAGGTGACCAAGGGTATCAGGAAGACTCAGAAGGGTACGGATTTCTCTGAGGGTACTGTGCGTTCAGTAGCCCGTGTCCGTGATCTGATGCTGGAGTTTCAGGCATGGAGCGGCAGAACGTATGATTTCGATGATATTGATTTCGATTTCAGGTCGAGGTTCATGTGTTATATGTATGAACATAAAGATTATAATATCAATACTGCAGCAAAGTCGCTTAATACGCTGATTACAATGATGTCGGCAGCTGAGGCTGAAGGTTACCACGCAAACCGTAAATGCCTGAGCCGTCAGTTCAAGGCGAAGAGGAAGGATGTGGACGAGATATATCTTACAAAGGAGGAACTTACAGCCATTTCAAAAGCTGATATCAGTACACTACCCAAGCTGTATGAGAAGGCGAGAGATATTTTCATGGTGGGAGTATATACGGCTCAGAGGGTGTCTGACTATAACAATATAAGACCTGATAACATCATACGCAATCCGGACGGAAGTGTGATTATAAATCTGCGCCAGAAGAAGACAGGGGTGTGGGTATCTATTCCGGCAAAGGATGAGTTGAAACGGATTCTGGAGAAATACAGTTACAGGCTTCCCAAGGTGCCGGATAAGTCTATCAACTTATGTATCAAGGAAGTGGCGCGGCTCTCCGGTGTAGATTCACCTGTTACCATAGAGAGAACATCTGGAGGCAGGACGTCTATTCAGACGCACCCAAAGTACGCTCTTATACATACACATACTGCCCGTAGGACGGGAGCTACTCTTATGTATCTTGCAGGTATGGATGTGTTCAATATATGTTCGGTAACCGGTCACAGCAGTATCGCCATGCTCAAGAAGTATATCAAGGCAGACAAGATAGAAAGAGCAAGGACAATAAGCAGTGATGCCGCCTTTACGAAGTGGTAGAATACCTACTGAGCGATGAATCGATAAAGGATTTCGCCTGTCTGGTTGGGCGGGGCAGTCTGGGATGCTGAGAATCGGGAGAGGCGGGCGGCGCGGATGGCGAAGTTGCGGAGGCACTGGTCGCTGGATGAGACCGTGTCAAGGACTTTGGCGCCTACTACGGTGCCTGCGTTATTTACTGTGATTATGACGGTTACGTCTCCGCTGCCGTAGCATCTGTATGCAGGAATCTTCAGATGGCTTGCCTTACGGCCGTCAAGGGTATATGAGAGTACGGACGGACCGCTGTACTCTTTTTTCTTTGTGTCTTCCTGTTTTTTCTGGCTTGGAAGTTCGACGGTTTCTTCTATGGCATCTTCCTTAATCGCCTGACCGTCGCGAAGGTCTTTTGCCAGACGTTCCGCATCCTTGTAGAGCTGCTCTGCGTCGGTGTTTCTGTCATCCTTGAGCTGGTTGCCGGCATCGACTGCTATGTTACGTATAGGCTCCGAAGAGTTGCGTGCCGCTGCTATAAGGTCGTCCAGACGTCTGCTGATGTCTTCCTTGAAGGCGACTTCCTTCTGCAGTTTCTCTATTTCCTCCTGCTTTGAAAAGTCCAGCACGAAGCTCTCTTCGCGTTTGAGCGTAGCGTCAATCTGATATGCAAGCAAGACAATAATCACCACCAAGTGGAATATGATGGTGATGTATAGTCCTGCCTTATCTTCGCTGCTGTTAAACGGATTCTTCACTTCGTCCGGGATTCAAATTTTAGCTAAAGCCTTTTCTATAGTTGCTGATATTATATCTATTGCCACCTTGTTATGGCCACCCTGTGGGATGATGATGTCAGCATAGCGCTTGCTGGGTTCGATGAACTGGAGATACATAGGCTTTACTGTCTTTGTATATCGTTCTATGACCCATTCGACATTCTTTCCTCTCTCTACGATATCCCTTGCCATTACCCTCATGAGTCTGTCATCGTCATCAGCATCCACAAAGAGTTTTATGTCCATCTGTTCACGGAGCCTTTCGCATGTGAAGATAAGTATCCCTTCCACGATGATGACTTCTGCTGGCTCGACTGTGACAGTCTCATCCTTGAGGCGTCCGCAGGTGATGTACGAATATATCGGCTGCTGAATGCTTCTGCCTTGCTTCAGATCTTCAAGCTGACTGCAGAGCAGGTCGAAGTCGATGGAGTCCGGATGGTCAAAGTTGTGATCTCTCTTCTGCTGCGCCGTGAAATGGCTGAGGTCTTTATAATAGGCATCCTGAGGGATGACAGTCACTTTCTCCTTCAATTGTTCAGTGATTGCCTTAACGACAGTTGTCTTTCCGGAACCGGATCCTCCGGCGATGCCTATTATCATCATGATGTTCTCTATTGAGATCCCCGCTCATGCCGGGGATGAATCTTAATATTCAGCGTTCTTTGGTGTGCGAGGGAATGGAATCACGTCGCGGATGTTGCTCATACCTGTCACGAACAGAAGGAGTCTCTCGAATCCGAGACCGAATCCGCTGTGAGGTGCCGATCCGTAGCGACGTGTATCGAGATACCACTCAAGACCCTTGCGGCTCATGCCTGTCTCTTCGATACGTGCCTCGAGCTTCTGAAGAGAAGCCTCGCGCTCCGAACCTCCGATGATCTCACCGATCTTAGGGAAGAGTACGTCCATTGCGCGCACAGTCTTGCCGTCCTCGTTCTGCTTCATGTAGAATGCCTTGATATCCTTAGGATAGTCTGTAAGGATGACAGGCTTCTGGAAATGCTTCTCCACGAGATATCTCTCATGCTCGCTCTGGAGGTCTGTACCCCAGCTTACAGGGTATTCCCAGTCAACTCCAGCAGCCTCGAGAATCTTCACGCCCTCTGTGTATGTAAGGCGTACAAATTCGGTATCAGCAACGCTTTCAAGACGTGCTACGAGCTCGTTGTCATATCTGTCGTTGAGGAACTGGATATCCTCGCGGCAGTTGTCAAGAGCATATTTCACGAGATATTTGATGAACTCTTCTGCGAGGTTCATGTTGTCGTTGATGTCGTAGAATGCCATTTCAGGCTCTATCATCCAGAACTCTGCGAGGTGGCGTGGAGTGTTTGAGTTCTCAGCGCGGAATGTAGGTCCGAATGTGTAGATCTCTCCGAGAGCCATTGCTCCAAGCTCACCCTCAAGCTGACCGCTAACCGTAAGGCTTGTCTCCTTGCCGAAGAAGTCCTTAGAATAATCTATGCGGCCCTTCTTGTCGCGTGGGAGGTTCTCCATGTCGAGAGTAGTCACACGGAACATCTGGCCTGCTCCTTCACAGTCAGAGGCTGTGATAAGTGGGGTGTGTACATATACGAATCCCTTCTCATTGAAGAACTTGTGGATGGCATATGCCATCTTGCTGCGGATGCGATAGATCGCTCCGAATGTGTTTGTTCTCGGACGAAGGTGTGCCACAGTTCTCAGGAACTCAAACGATGTATCCTTCTTCTGAAGAGGGTAACGCATCGGGTCGCACTCTCCGTAGATTTCGATCTGGGTTGCCTGGATTTCAGTTGCCTGTCCTCCTCCCATAGATTCGACGAGGTTTCCCCAGACTGCTATACAGGCTCCGGTAGTTACCTTTGCAAGCACGGCCTCGTTCTCAGGAGTCTTGTCAACCACAATCTGAATATTATTGATGGTAGAACCGTCGTTGAGCGCTATGAACGCTACATTCTTGTTTCCTCTCTTTGTCCTTACCCATCCTTTAGCAAGGACAGCCTTGCCTGGCTCACTCACAAGCAGGTCTTTTACTTTGGTTCTGATCACTGTTTCCATTATATATTATATGTTTATTTTCACAACCTACAAAGATAAATCTTTTTTGTATAATTATCATTCTGTAGGACAATAAAAAAGCAGCCCCGAAGGACTGCTTTCTTAAAATATGAGAGATGGGTTATTCACCCTTTCTTGCTGTGTACATGATCTTAAGCGCAGAGCACTTACGAAGCTCCTGCTTAACGTCAGTCACGATACCCATGCGGGTGTTCTCGTCAGCCTTGATGGCGATTGTCATGAATGACCTGTCTGCCTCAGACATTGCGTCACGCTCTGCTGCGATAAAGTCGCGGATCTCAGCGGTAGTCTTGAATGAGTCATTGAGCTGGATACGTGAATCGTTACCATACTGAGCCTGAAGGCTTCTCATAGGGGTACCGATGTTGATGTATGAAGTCAAGTCTTTTCTTTCAAGCTTAGCTACCTCTGAAGCCTCAGGGAGCGTTACCATAACCTTGGTTTCTGTCTCACGCATTGTGGTTGTCACCATGAAGAAGAACAACAGCATGAACACGATGTCGGAGAGTGAGCCAGAAGGTGGCTGTGGCACTGTCCTTTTCTCTTTCTGTTTGAATCTTGACATATTGTTATTCTCCTATCATTATTTCTTTGAGACATCCTTAGGTTCAGCCTCTGAAATATTCTGAGGAACTGCCTTTCTTACAATTGTCTGCTGGTCCTCGTCAAGCTTCATGTAGAGTGAACCGAAGTTTGCCATTGCGAACTCGTCACGGAGTTCGTTGACAGCCTTCACAAGTTCGTTCTGTACGGCGATGTATGCCTGGTAGCTGGTACCACGGTCGTTCTGAAGAGAGATTACTCCCTTAGAAACCATACAAGGTCCGAAGCCTTCGATTTCGATCTCTTCCTTCTCTGGAAGGTTTGGATCGTCTGCAGGGTTTGAAAGGAACTCCTTGATTTTATCCTTAAGGAGGCTGACATGCATAGGCTCTGTACCAGCAAGAAGTCTGTCGGCTGAGTTAATCTTCACAACGATGATGTTGCGGCGATTAACCTTCTGGTCCTCCACTTTCTGATTAGGGTCAGGCATAGGAGGCAGACGACGCTGCAGACCCTTGTCCTGATCCATGGTGGTAGTCATCATGAAGAAACAGAGCAGAAGGAATGCCATATCCGCCGTTGAACTCGAGTTGATTTCTGGTGTTTTCTTTGCCATGTCGCGGGTTATTTACGTGTTGCACCAATAATCCATCCCGCAATAAGAGCAAGGATAGAACCTCCAAAGAGGAGATAAGTTAGATTGAGTATGGTGTCTGTCAGTTTGAGTGTGCCGTCTGACACAGGTTCGCCGAGGTATCCTACGGCTGGAGTACCAGGTGCGAGCAGATATGCTCCTGCGACAATTGCTGCTATGACAACAAGACCGACGAAAAGCCAGAGGAGGCTCTTAGGGTTGTTGATGCCACCGATCACAACAACACCGAACAGTACGGCGAGGATTGCAATCGCAGCATAAGCATAGGCGCAGTAGAGCATAGTGTCAACTGGAGCGTTGCCGTTTGATTCAAATCCTACAGCAAAGCCGTAGAAGCTGAATACGACACCCAGTATGAACAATGCAACCAGGACCCATTTGATTATTTTTTCGTATTTCATTGTATTGAAATGTCAATTATTTGTTTTCCTGATACTTAACCAAAATATCCATGAGAGAGATTGAAGCATCTTCCATCTCGATAGTGAGAGACTCAACCTGTGAAAGGATATAGTTGTAGAAAATCTGAAGGATAACGGCAACGATCAAACCACCCACTGTAGTGATCAAAGCGACTTTCATACCACCTGCAACGACTGCTGGAGACATGTCACCTGCAACCATGATGGCGTCGAATGCCTGGATCATACCGATAACTGTACCCAAGAATCCGAGTGAAGGTGCGATAGCGATGAAGAGAGAGATCCATGAGAGGTTCTGCTCCATCTTGCTTGACTCTACACCACCGTAAGATACAACTGACTTCTCAACTTCCTCAAGTGACTGACCGTCAGCAAGACGGAGAAGAGCCTGAGTGAAGATAGATGCTACAGGACCACGAGTGTTGCGGCAAACCTCAGTAGCAGCAGCTACACCTTCGCCATTGAGAGCAGCCTCAATCTTATTAAGAAGATTCTTTGTGTTGGTCTTTGAAAGAGCAAGATAAAGAATACGCTCGATACAAAGAGCGAGACCGAGAATAAGACACGCGATAACGAGTGCCATGAAACCTGCACCACCCTCGATGAACTTAGTTTTGAGTGCCTGATGCATAGGAACTTCCTCTGGAAGAACTTCCTCAGCAGCTGGAGCTGCAACCTCAGTTGCTGTTGGTTCTGCAGCAGGAGCATCCTGTGCCGCTGCATTCTGTGCAGAAATGGCCATAACGCCCATTACTGCCAAAAACATGAAAATTTTTTTCATAATTGTTTTTGTGTGTTTTGATTAATTAAAGCTATTGATTTTGTATGTTTACTCAAAATTCGGTGCAATTTAGCAATTAAATTTCAATCGGCAATAATTATTTTGATATTTCTCCCCTTAAATCATCGTATAGCTGAGACTTTACTTCAGTATTTGAGTCGGACTTGCCCATAAGGAAGAATAATTTTCCAAGTGCACTTTCTGTGGTGCTGTCGTATCCGTTCACGATTCCCAGTTCCTTCAACGACTTGCCTGTTGCGTAGATATCCATATTGACACTGCCTGCTATACACTGAGTTACGTTCATAAGTATCTTGCCCATTCCTGCAGCTTCCTTGACTATGTCGAGGAACCATCCTCTGGACGGTGCATTACCTGCTCCATAGGTCTCCATGATGACCGCCCGGCTTTCTTCTCCGCAAAGAATGCCTTTGGCTACCTGTGGAGTTATGCCGGGATGGATCTTAAGAATAGATACTCTTGTGTCGAGATTCTTGTGGAACAGAGGTCTCGCCTTCCAGTCTGCAGGTTTTATTATCAGGGCGTCATTGTATCTGATGCTGATTCCTGCTTCGGCAAGGGGTGGGAAGTTCTCTGACCTGAATGCCCTGAAGTTGTCAGAGTTGATCTTAGTGGTCCTGTTGCCTCTCATGAGTACGTTGTCGAAACATATGCATACTTCCGGTACTCTTGCATGACCTTCGCTGTCTTTGGCGGCAGCAATCTCGACGGCAGATATCAGGTTTTCCTTGCCGTCCGTACGCGGAACCCCGATCGGGAGCTGGCTGCCGGTGAATATGACGGGCTTGGTCAGACCTTCTATCATGAAGCTGAGTGCGGATGCGGAATATGCCATTGTGTCTGTTCCATGAAGGATGACGAAACCGTCGTAGTCGTCATAGCGGTCTTCTATCAGACTGGCAAGAGTTACCCAGTTGAGCGGATCGACATCGGACGAGTCGATGAGCGGCTCGAATGTGTATGAGTCAATCTTGTATGCGAATTTTCTGAGTTCCGGGACTTCGGCAAGTATCTGGCTGAAGTCAAACGGTCTCAAGGCCTGAATGGCTGGGTCTTCCTTCATGCCTATCGTACCTCCGGTGTAGATGAGGAGGATTGATGATTTTTCCCTGTTCTGTATCATATTCCAAACAGTTTCTCTGCGTTTTCTGTGGTCCGGACAGCTATCTCTGCAATGTCTTTTCCTGTGAGTTCGGCAAGTTTCGATGCTATGTGGGGAATATACGAACTTTCGTTGCGTTTCCCTCGCAGTGGCACAGGAGTCAGATAAGGAGAGTCGGTTTCCAGAATTATCTTTTCAAGCGGGATGCTCTTTACAGTCTCTGCTATAGAGGCTTTCTTGAATGTCAGCACTCCTCCTATTCCTACCATCCAGTCTCCAAGTCGTGATATTTCCCTATATGTCTCAATGCTGCCGCTGAATGCATGGAATACACCTCGCAGGTCGAGATTTCTGCATTCCTTTAATATATCTATAATGACTGCTGATGCGTCCCTTGAGTGTATTATGACCGGAAGGTTGCGCTCATGGGCAGTGACAAGCTGTGTCCTGAAGGCTTCTTTCTGCTGTTCGAGAAATTCTTTTGACCAGTAGCAGTCTATGCCGATTTCTCCGATTGCCACAATCTTTCTTGAGCAGTAGTCCTGCATCTTTTCCATTTCTGCTTCCCAGTCGGCCCCTATTGAAGTGGGATGGAGACCCAGACAGGGGAAGAGTGCTTCCGGATGCCTGTCCGCCAGAGAAAACATGCTGTCACGGGACAGGGAGTCGATATCAGGGAGGATGATTCTGTCAACTCCTGCCGATACGGCCCTCTCGACTGCAGCATCTTCTTCTGATGCAAATGCCTCGTCATACAGATGTGAATGTGTGTCTATAAAGCGCATAGACTGCAAATTTAAGCATTTTTATAATTAATGCTACACCTTTGAAGCAGGTCGATGCTTATAAATCCTTCGATTTCCAGCAGACAGGCGGCTTCGGAGGCCCGACTGTAGCTTAGTCCGGCTCTGGTGCAGAGATCTTCTACTGTGATGCCGCGTTCCTTATTTATGATTGACAGTATCTTGTGAAGAAGTTCCTGGTCTTCTGCTGGCAGTGTGTCTCTGAATGTGTCTGCAAGCCTCTCCCTGAATGATGCTGCCTTCTGTCTTGCAGAAAGTTTCATTCCAAGGCTTTCCAAAAGGGCTTCTTCGGATGTTATGGGCTCTGCGATCTTTTCGCGTATGAGCCTGTTGCAGCCTTGTGAGCGCAGGTCGTCGATTCTGCCTGGCAGGGCGAATACATCTCTGTTGTACGAGAAAGCCAGCCTGCATGTGGCCATCCCTCCTCCCTTGATCTTGGATTCGATCAATATGGTAGCTTTGCTCAGGCCTGCTATTATTCGGTTGCGTCTGAGGAAATGTATTGCAAGCGGAGCTGTCCCCGGAGGATAGTCCGTCACCAGGGCGCAGCCTGGAGTGGCGGCCATCAGTTCTGCCGTTGCCCTGTTCCGTGCGGGATAGATTATGTCTGGTCCGGTAGCCATGACGCCGATTGTGGGTAGCCCTCTTTCAAGCGACGTCCTGTGTGCTTCTATGTCTGTCCCCAAGGCAAGACCGCTGACTATGACAGGCTTGTGCGGAGAGTATGAAAGTGAACGTACTATCTTTCCGCACCATTCTCTGCCGTATGGCGATATGTCCCTCGTTCCCACAATGCTGACCCCGTCTCCCCATAGGTCTTCAGGCGGTGATACGCTTCTTATGTAAAGACCGATAGGAGCATCTGAACATTCTTTCAGCAGAGCAGGGTAGCCGGGATGTGTCACTCCGTAGAATTCAATCCCCCTGTTTTTCAATCTGATCAGCTCTTCCGCTGCATCATCTGCTGCTTTCCGACAGATCTGCCCCTTGTATTTGAAGTGGGGGCCTGTGATCAGTTCGAGATCCTTGCTGCTGAGCCTGAATACCTCGGAAGCGCTTTCGAGAATCTCAATCAATGCCAGCGCAATCTTCGGCTCGAATCCGAAAATTCTGTTCAGAGCGCAGAGGCATGCTTTTTCTTCAATATTTTCCATGCCTCAAAGTAAAATGAAAACCAGCTTTCAAGCTATACCTGAAAGCTGGTCTGATATGTCAAGCGTAAGATTTTTGCTTTTTCTTATGCTTTTTGCTCTTTTTTATGCTTTTACGACTGCCTTTATCAGATGATAAGGAGGGCGTCACCGTATGGACCGAACTTGTAATCCATCTCGAGAGCGGTCTTGTATGCCTTCATCACGTTCTCGTATCCTCCGAAAGCTGCAACTGACATGAGCATTGTCGAGCCTGGACGGTGGAAGTTGGATACTATAGCATCTGGAACAGAGAATCTGTGCGGCGGGAAGATGAATTTGTTTGTCCATCCGTCATAAGGATTCACTTCGTCGTTGGTGGTGACGTATGTCTCGAGTCCTCTGATTGTGGTGATACCTACGGCAAGTACCTTGTTGCCTCTTCTCTTGGTGTTGTTGATGACTTCTGCGGTCTCAGGAGTGATGATGAGTCTCTCGGAATCCATCTTATGCTTGGAAAGATCCTCTACGTCAACTTCCCTGAAGTGACCGATGCCCATGTGCAGGGTGATGAATGCCTTGTTTATGTCCTTGAGAATCATTCTGTTGAAGAGCTCGCGGCTGAAATGGAGTCCGGCTGCAGGGGCAGATACCGCTCCTTCGTGCTGTGCAAAGATTGTCTGGAAGTTCTCGGCGTCTTCCGGAGTCACCTCTTTCTTTACCCAGTCAGGAATAGGAGTCTGTCCGTGGCTGAAAAGTGTCTCCTTGAATTCCTCATAGCTTCCGTCGTAGAGGAATCTCAGTGTTCTTCCCCTCGAAGTTGTGTTGTCAATCACTTCTGCTACAAGACTGTCGTCGTCACCGAAGTAGAGCTTGTTGCCGATACGGATCTTTCTTGCGGGGTCTACGATTACATCCCAAAGCCTCTGCTCGCGGTTGAGCTCTCTCAAAAGGAATACCTCGATGTCGGCTCCTGTCTTTTCCTTGTTTCCATAAAGACGTGCAGGGAATACTTTTGTGTCATTGAGGACAAATGTGTCGCCTTTGCCGAAATATTCGATGATGTCCTTGAAAAGCTTGTGCTCAATCTCGCCTGTCTTCTTGTTCAGGACCATAAGTTTACATTCGTCACGCCATCTCGGCGGCTCTGTTGCGATCCTGTCAGCAGGAAGAGCAAACTGGAATTGTGAAAGTTTCATATATTGTCAAAAATCTGTTTATGCCGCAAAATACATTACATTATACGAGATTTTCAGAATTTTGTTTCATCTCGGGCATAAATTTTTCAGAAATTCCTGCAGCTTGGAAAACTTTCACGATTGTGGGGTATGTATTCTTCAATAAATCATACAGTTCGCTCTCTTCGACCCACCTTGCTTCGGCTATGCCTTCTTCTGTCTGAGGAATAAGCATACACTCCTCTGGGAGAGACATGCTGTACCACCATGTGTGCTTGAGATGCCACCTGCCGTCTCTGAAATACGTGTGGTCGGTAATGCAGAGAAGCCTGCCGAGTTCAAGTCCGTGAAGCCCTGTCTCCTCCTCGACTTCTCTGACAGCAGTATCTTCGATGGGCTCTTCCGGCTCCTGATGCCCTTTGGGCAGGTCCCATTTGCCGTTTCTGAATATAAGCAGAAATTTGCCGTCAGGGTTGGTAACTAATCCTCCGCCAGCGTTTACTTCCAAATATTTGCACATTTTGTTCTTTATTTTATTAACTTTGCGTGATGTACGTTTTGTGGTACATAAAATGCGTTGCAAATATAATAAACTTTATAATATGGAATCAGTAGATAAAGCAGTTGCCAAGTCTCTCATGGAGATAAAGGCTGTCATGTTAAGACCTGAAAATCCTTTCACATGGGCATCAGGCTGGAAGTCACCTATTTATTGCGATAACAGAAGGATCCTGTCTTATCCTGAAATCCGTGAAAACGTATGCAGATGGATGGCGGATATCATCAAGGAGAAATATCCTGATGTAGAGGCTATCGCAGGTGTGGCTACAGGTGCTATAGCTCACGGATATCTCGTAGCTCATATTCTCGGTCTTCCGTTCTGCTATGTAAGACCGAAACCGAAGGACCACGGAACAGGTTCTCAGATTGAGGGTCTTCTTGAGAGTGGTGCCAAGGTGGTGATCGTCGAGGATCTTATCTCTACAGGTATGAGCAGCCTTGCAGCAAAGAATGCTCTCGTAAATGCCGGTGCAGACATCAAGGGTATGGTGGCTATATTCTCATACAACTTCAACAAGGCACGCAAGGCATTTGAGGATGACAATGTGGAGCTTACTACGCTTTCAAATTACGATACTCTCGTAGAGGTGGCCCATGAGACCGGATATATCAAGGAGTCTGATATCGAGGTGCTCAAGGAGTGGAGAGTGACACCTTCGACATGGGGACAGACTGAGTAATATGGCTGTAGATATCAAGAGTAAAAGGGGAGTTGTGTCCAAGCCTCCGTACGAGCTGTATATGACTTTTGTGGACATGCGTAACTTCGTCCAGTTTCTTCCGGAGGAAAAGAAACAGGGTGTTACGGCAGATTTTGATACGATTCATGCCGAGGTGCAGGGCTTCAATATCGGTGTGAAGGTCATGTCGCGTACCCCGTATTCGAAGATTGAATATGCGGACGACGGTGCGCCTTTCCATTTCAGTCTCAAACTGCATTTCGACCCGGCTCAGGATCCTTACAAGACAGATTTCCATATCGAGATGAATGCTGATCTCAACTTCATGATGAAGACAATTCTTGGATCTAAGCTGCAGCAGGGACTTGATAAGGTGGTTGATGCTCTTGTGGATATGTCAGAGGGGAGAATGCCTGAAGGATTCGATCCTTCTTCAATGAAGGTATGAACGATAAATTCAGAAAATATCTTGAAGAGGCGATAGGGACAGATAATGCCCTTGTCGCTTTTTCTGCGTTTGACTCTCCCGCATCAGTCTCTGTCAGGCTGAATCCATTCAAGAAATCAGACCCTATGCCGGGACGACCTGTATCATGGTGCCGGTATGGATTGATGCTTGATCAGCGTCCGTCATTCACTCTGGATCCGATTTTTCATGCCGGAGCATATTATGTGCAGGATTCGTCTTCTATGTTTGTAGGATATGTGTTCCGAAAACTGCTGGAAGACTGCCGGTTGCCGCAGGGACGTCCCTTGAGGGTACTTGACCTGTGCGCAGCTCCGGGAGGAAAGACCACTGACCTGGCGGCATCATTGAGGACGGTGTGTGGAGATGATTTCATTCTCGTGGCGAATGAGGTGATGAAGGCCCGCGTTGGTGTGCTTGCCGATAATGTGGCTCTATGGGGAGATCCAAATGTTGTGGTGACATCTGATGACCCTCGCGCCTTTGCTTCACTGGGAGGCTATTTTGATATGATATTGGCTGATGTTCCATGTTCCGGCGAAGGTATGTTCAGAAAGGATGAACAGGCTCAGCTTCAATGGTCTGAGGACAATGTTGCCCTATGTGAGGCAAGACAGAGGAGAATCATTGCCGATGTATGGCCGTCTCTGGCCGAGAACGGAGTGCTGATATACTCTACATGTACATTCAACAGGTATGAAAACGACTTGAATGTAAGGTGGATATCAGATAATCTCGGTGCTGAGCTTTTGCCGAATGATGCTGATGAACCTGGAGTGATCAGAACGGAATACGGATACAGCCTTGTTCCCGGTTTTGTGGAAGGAGAAGGACAGTATTGTGCTTCGTTGAGGAAGACATCGTCAGGAGACGGGCTGGTGTCAGGCAGATCTCCGAAATCGACAGGGTCTTCAAAGGGTAATCAGATTCCTGATGGTCTGGATGCATATTTCTGCAGGAAGATGAAGTTTGCCCTCAAGGGTGATACGGTGACGGCTGTGCCGGAGGAACTTGCTGCTGATGTGGATATGCTCCGCCAGTATCTTCATGTGATATCTGCCGGTTGCGCTGTGGGTACATTGAAGGGAAAGATACTTGTGCCCGATGCAGATATGGCGTTGTCGATAATTCTGGATGATTCGTCATTTCCGCGATATGAGGTGGACCATCAGACCGCATTGAAATATCTTCACAGAGATACGATTGCCATCCCGGAAGCTCCCAAGGGTTATGTCCTGATATGTCATATGGGACTTCCACTCGGGTTTGTAAAGAATCTTGGAAACAGATGCAACAGTCTGCATCCGCAGAGCCGACGCATCCGTATGAATATATGATTATGAAAAGACTTACTTTTATAGCAGCATTGCTGTTTGTGTTTACATCACTTTCTGCTCAGACCGAGAAGTTTCAGCAGAGGTATAATCTTCTTGTCTCAAAGCTCGGTCCTGCAGGTGTGGGAATAGAGACACTGCTCGATAATTGGGCGAAGGCCGACTCGACTGACGAGAAACTTCTTGCGGCAAGGTTTGATTACTATCTTGCAAAGGCACAAAGTACGGAGGTCGTGAAGAAGTCGAGCAAGAAATATCTCGGAATGTCTCCGTTGCTTACCTTGAAGGATTCTCTTGGCAGGGATGTGTACTACTACCAGGAGGTGTCATATGATGATGAACTTTTCGGTAAGGCTGTCAAGGCGGCAGAGAAGGCTGTCGGACTTTATCCGGACAAGCTTGACTATCGTTTCATGAAGGCAAATGCCTATATTTCGTATGAAAAGGAAAGTCCGGATATGGCATTGGCATACCTGCTTGAACTGGTACAGACAGATGCTTCGAGGGAACGTCCATGGACATATGGCGGAGAAAAGATGGATGATTCGTTCTTTGAGGAAGCGATTCAGGAATATTGCTACAGCTTTTTCCAGATAGGCAGCCCGCAGTCCAAGGATGCTTTCTTCAAACTTTCCCAGGCCATGAATTCCCTTCATCCGGACAATCTTTCCTTCATCAATAATATGGGATCATATTATATGGTGGCAAAGGAGGATTATAAGGGTGCTCTGAAGTTATATAAAAAGGTATTGAAGAAAAATCCGTCAGATCCGATAGCCCTGCAGAACAGTATAATTGCTGCAAAGAAGCTCGGAAACACAAAGCTTGAAGCCAAATACAGGCAACAGTTCGAGGCTATCAGCGCTTCGCAGAAGTAATGAACACTTCGCTTTTCATATCAAGACGTCTGCGTTTCAAGGGCGGCCTCGCTATGACCTGCATAGCGATTAGCTTTCTTGTGATGATCATAGCTGTGGCTGTATCATCCGGTTTCCGCGCGGAAATAAGGAAAGGACTATCCGGCCTGTCGGGAGATGTCCAGATTACTCCACCTAATCTCAACGTGCTTGACCAATCGCGGCCGATAGAGAAAAATGCCTCATATCTGTCTCAGCTGCAGAATGTTGAAGGCGTTGATTCTATTGTCCCTGTCGTGTATGTGGCGGGTATTATAAAGGTTGATGACGATATATACGGAGCTCTTTTCAAAGGCGTTGAGGAAGGCAAGGAAGGTGTTTCCATACCGCGAAGTCTGGCAGAAAAGGCGTCATTGACTGAAGGAAGCAGGATGACAGCTTATTTTGTCGGGGACAAGGTCAGAGTGCGTCAGTTCAATGTTTCCTCTGTGTATGATTCTTTGGTTGAGGCGGACGATAAACTTATAATATATGCCGGCATCTCCGACCTGCAGCGACTCAATGGCTGGTCGGAAGATCAGGTGTCGGCAATTGAAGTGGTGCTGGACGACAAGTACAAGGATGAGTCCTCGATAAACTCCAGAACTATGGAGATCGGATATATTATTAATGCATATTCCGAAGAAAGTACATCTCCTGTAATAGCCACCTCGTCTGTGTCAAGGTTTCCTCAGCTTTTTGATTGGCTTGACCTTATAGACTTCAATGTCCTGTTCATTCTTGTGCTGATGACGATAGTTGCCGGCTTCAATATGATATCCGGGCTTCTTATAATGCTTTTCGAGAATATTTCTGTAATAGGACTTCTGAAGGCCTTGGGTATGACGGATAGGGCTGTATCCAAGGTGTTCCTCTCCAGTGCGGCTTCTTTGGTATTCAAGGGCATGATTGTCGGTAATCTGATTGCCTTCGCTTTCTGCTTTATTCAGGATAAGACACATCTGCTCAAACTGGATCCGGCAAATTATTTTGTTTCCTTTGTTCCTGTAAATATAAATGTCGGCTCAGTTCTGCTGGCCGACATCGGATCTTTCTTAGTTATAATGCTGCTCCTTCTGATTCCTACCTTGTTCATTTCAAAGGTGGATCCTGCTCAGACTGTCAGAGTGAAGTAGGACAGATCTGGCAGATTGCATTGTAGTGAGACATTACACTTTCAATATAGTCAATCGTTTCATGTCCCTGGAATTTTCCAAGCTTGACTGATTCTTCCTGGAGTATCGAATCATCTCTCATCAGGGGAATTACCTTTACTATTTCATCCCACCTGGTATTGTCCAATCCCTTTGCGGCTGCAAGATTGCGGCAGTCTAATACTCTTCCTTCTCCTGCATTATATGCTGCAAGTGTGAATTTTATGAGTTCTTCCTGGGTAAGGTCATATTTGCTGAACATCCTCTGGAGTCTCTTCAGGTGGCTTGTCCCTGCAAGTATGTTCTGCTCGGGATCCATAAGGTTATCCGCGCCGTAGATAGCTCCTGTCTGAGGCATCACCTGCATCAGACCCTGTGCTCCGCGTGAAGATACTGAACTGATAGAGAATTTGGATTCCTGATATACAACAGCTGCTACCATTCTCCAGTCCCATCCGAGAGACTTTGCGTATTTTTTGATCAGATGGTCGTAAGGGCTTACCCTGGATGTGATTATACCTTTCTCAGCCTTCTTGTGAGGGTTGTGTGTCCCTGAATATTTCTTATGAAGGGTCTCATATTTATCAGAACTCTTCATGTGGCTGATCCAGTTGTTGATCTGTCTGACTCTGTCTGAGTTTACGTCATTGACTGCCCATACAGAGCACTCGTTCATTGTACTGAGAATGCTTATCGAATCTGTCGATGCGACAGCCTCCTTGTCGTGTGTGATGACAATATCCACCCTCCTGTTTCGGAGTGAGTCGATGTAATTGTCTTTTCCTCTGGCAGCAACTATTTTGATGTTGCAGTGGTTGTCTTTTGCAAACTCTCCCAGAAGTTCATAGTTCAGTCCGGTCTCAAGCCCGTGCGGGCTGTACATTTCATTTCCGAGGTCGATTGCGCATATCAGTTCTTCTCCTGCAAATGCATTGACTGAGTGCGCTCCGCTCAGGGTTCTGCCCTTTTCACAAAGTGGTGTGAGACAGATGACCGATAATGTAATGATGACGTTTCTTGTTCTTCTTTGTACTTTTTCTGTAATTCTCATTTTTATCTGTTTGTGGTGCGCTGCCTGCCTCCCGACGGGCCGGAATTTCTGCCACCTGCGGCAGATCCCATTTCCGATGACGCTCCTGATGCACCTTTCTTTCCCGGGAAAATCCAGAAAGGCCATGAAATACCGAACTTGATTGCCCTCTGAGTATTGATGTAGCCGTCTGCAGTGAAGTAGTCTATCTTCTTGCATGGCCAACCCATGTTCACATTGACCACTTTTACGAACAGGCTGACACGTTTCCACTGCACGTTTACAAAAGCGTCAATATAAGGACAGTTTCCGTACTGTCTTTCATGCTGATTATGGAATACTCCGACCACAGGGTTGTATGCAGGGGCATACCATGCCGTGGTGAATAATCCGTTTGCTCCTATCTGCATCTGCATGACGTTCTTTACGACGTCAAACTGCAGGTAATATCTCAAATTCAACGCCAGCATCGGAAGAGTCACGACGTCAGGACGGGACGAGTACTGGAAAAGGACTCTGTTGTCGAGGTGGAATTTCCATATCGTGAAGTCCTTTCTCAGTGAAGCGGTGATTATGCTCATCGGGTCTGAGTTCTGTCTTACAATGCCTTCGTAGTCGTAATATATGTTGTTGCTCAGCAGTGCATACCCGAACGATGCGTCCATTTCCCATCGCGGAATGGCAACGGATCCTTCGACCTTTGTAGTGGATATCTTGCTGAAATTATTGTTCCATACAAAATGGTTGGTATACAGATGCTGGTCGTAATAGTTAGGCTCGGTCAGGCTGGTCTCGAAATGTGCCTTAAGTGCCAGAGGACTCTTTCTGTCCTTCCTGAACGGATATATGTTCACGGCCACATTCGCCTTTATGTTGAAGTCGTTGATTTCGTGGCCGAGGAAATTATATTTTCCACTTGCATCCCATTTGAGGTATTTGTCGTACTGACCGTTTGCTCCGGCATATACATACACTGAATTCAGTACTACGTTCTCAGGCCCTCTCAGATAGTCTGACGGTCTGAAACTATAGTAGTTCAGGAGTTTGTCTCCTATACCTACATCGAGTTTGGATACGATTCCGTCGCTCTTCCAAGGCTGAAGTCTGATGAATGCCTTGTTGTCCAGCCTCATCACCCTCATGGAGTCTTTGCTCGTGGTAGGGTTGAGGTAGAATCTGTCGTGGAAGAATTCTCTTCCATAGGAGTCAGATCCGGCTATCTTATCTTCATATGACCTTCTGAATATCGCCAGTTCGGTACTATGTCCTATGAATGCACTTGTGATATCCTTGTTTATCTTCACAGTGTCCTGTGGGTCTTCCATGGCAGCCTCGAGTTCTGCTTCTTCCTTTGCCTTCAATGCTTCTATGGCCAAGGAATCCCCTGAAGCCAGAATGCTGTCCCTACGTGCCTCTTCTGCCATTCTTTCCTTTCTTCCCTTGAGGTTTTCTATGAAGTTGAACGGAATCCTGTAGCTCTGGTCAAGATAAGCTGTGTTCGTTCTTAGCTTGCTGCCAGCATCCTTTAGATATACCTCTATCTCTCGGGCATCCACAGTGGTGTCCCTGATCATAGACCTGTCTGTGAGTCCTCCGTTTTCGCTCTTCTCGATCCTGTTGTAGATATATCCGGCATGCATGAGGTATTTCTTGCCTGTGTAATTGGTTGCCATGGCAAGGGTCCTGTAGCTTATGTCTTCTCTTCTGAGCATTCCTCGTCCGCTGAAGTTTGTGTACTGGAGAGTGAGGTTGAGCTCAGGAGTGATGTTCTGGGTAGTCAGAATCTTGATATTGGACTCTTCTTTCTCCTTATTTGCGAAAAGGGTACCCCAATATGCAAGCTCTGTATAAGGAGTCTTGGTGTTGTAGTTAGGGAGAGTTTCTGTAGTGAAGGTCCAGATCTGGTAAGGCGCAAAGAATTTAGCGTCATCATTGGTCTCTCTCTTGAAGAAGTTATATACTTCTGCAGGCGAACCGGCAACTCCGAGCCATGTGGCTCCTACATCCTTCTTCAGGAACGGATAGTCATAGAAATTGAAGTTGTATGAGGTGTCCACCCACTGGTCTCTCAGATCTACCATGTTATGGAAGTCCCTGTCATGCTTCCATGTCACTATTCTCTTGTAGTGCATCGAATCCGGGAATGCGAATGTCTCGAGAACTCGCGGAGTAGCTTCTATGATACTGTCTTTATGAGCTCTGATGCTGTCCTTGATCTCCAGCTTTCTCTGGCTGGCAGCAAGAAGGGCCGGTAATGCCTGTTCTGCATCATATTTCTTGCGTTCCTTGCGTGAGAGGCCTGCATACCAGATTGCGAATTTTGCCTGAGCTACCTCTGTTGAGTCCTTTATGTAAAGGGAATCGAGCTTTGCCAGTTCGAGCGAATCTCCTGCCTGGATGAGCGAATCTCTGACGGCCACTCTGGTAATGGAATCCTTTACAGCTATGTAGTATTTATAGAAGAACGGATCTTTTTCCTTGAGTGAGTCAGGGATCACTATGGTATCCTTGGCTGTGAGTACTTTTACTGTGTCCTGAAGGGTACTGTCGCGCAAGAGTGTGTCGGTCGCCAGAGTGTCAATGACAAGTGTGTCGGCGGCCAGAGTGTCCAGTCTAAGCGAGTCTGCAAGCAATGAGTCCACCACTCCCGTCGCAGAGGAGTCACCGGCTCTGCTGAAAAGGAGCGAGTCTGTAAGCTTTCTCAGACCTACAGCCCTGCCTGCGTCAATGCCGAAAGACTGTACGGCAGCCATCAGCACCAGAAGGGCAGGAACCCATATTTTCGCAATAAGACGTTTCATACAAGACGGCAAAGGTACGAATAATTTTTAATATTCTGAAAATTAGCCTATTTGAGTGATTATATTTAACAATTTTGTAAATTCGCAGAATATATGGAAAAACTCAACAGATTATTTGAAAAACGATATGGAAGACTGCCGGAGCAGGTGACACAGATTACCGGATCGGCAAGTCCGCGTCTATATTACCGTCTGTCAGCGGGGGAATTTGCATGTATGGGCGTCATAGGTACTGACAGACCTGAAAATGAAGCATTTATATCTATAAGCCGTCATTTTCGAGCTAAAGGTATCCCTGTTCCGGAGGTGTATGATGCAAGCGATGACGGAATGGCATATATACAGGAGGACCTTGGTGACGAGATACTTCTGGACAGCTATGTCAAGTCGGTCGGGACAGAAGGCTCGGAGAATATGGAAAATCTTCTTTGCAGGACAATGTCTATGCTTCCTGTGATTCAGTTCGAGGGAGCTGCCGGATTTGATTTCGATGTATGCCACCCCCAGAAAGAGTTCGGCAGACATTCCGTGATGTTCGACCTGAACTATTTCAAGTATTGTTTCCTTAAGGCGACCGGACTGGAGTTTCATGAAATGTTGCTTCAGGAAGATTTCGAGCGTCTTGCCGACGATATCGTCAAATGCGGACTTCCTGTCGCAGGAGGATGTGAAGATATCCCTACATTCCTCTATCGGGATTTTCAGGCCCGGAATGTTATGCTTAAGGATGGCGATCCTTATTTTATTGATTTTCAAGGAGGTCGAAGGGGCCCTATATATTATGATGTGGCCTCGTTCGTATGGCAGGCCCGAGCGAGGTATCCTCATGATCTTAAGGAGAGAATGCTGGAGGCATATTTGGACTCATTGTCTTCATATATAGAGGTTGACAGGGAGCAGTTCATGAGCAAACTTCGTGTCTTCCTGCTTTTCAGGTATCTGCATGTGCTTGGTGCATATGGTTTTAGAGGTCTGATAGAGCATAAGGCTAAATTCGTTACTTCCATACCTGCTGCATTTGCTGCATTATCAGAGTTGATTGCAGAGCCGTTCGAGGACTATCCATACCTTATGAAGGTACTTTCTGAAATGCTTTCACTTCCTCGATTTGCTCCGGCAAAGGATTCTGGCGGATGTCTGAAGGTTACGATATACAGTTTCTCGTACAAGAAGGGCATACCGTACGATATGTCCGGAAACGGTGGCGGATATGTGTTCGACTGCCGCTCTATTCATAATCCCGGTAGATATGAACAGTACAAGAAGCTAACCGGCAGGGACGAGCCTGTGATAAAGTTCCTCGAAGAGGACGGGGAAGTGTTAGATTTCCTTTCGCATGTATATGGGGTGGTGGATCCGCATGTGGAGACTTTTGCCGCCCGAGGATTCACAGACCTGATGGTCTCGTTCGGCTGTACTGGCGGACAGCATCGTTCTGTATATTGCGCGGAACATCTTGCTGCCCACCTCGCAGAAAAATATCCCGACATACTTGTCCACCTCATTCACCGGGAGCAGAATTGGTCTGGCGCCTAATGTTATGATAACCAGCACCTTGCATAAACACGATTCCCCGCTGCAGGGGAATCGACTTTGCGGAACTTGCTGAGTTGCAGTGGGTTATGTGCCAGAAGAAAGCGAATATGAAAGCGATGATATTTGCCGCGGGGCTGGGTACCCGCCTGAAACCTTTGACAGACACTCTTCCCAAGGCTCTTGTGCCGGTGTGTGGAGTGCCACTTATAGAACATGTGTGCCGTAAACTTAAGTCTTATGGTATTGATGAGGCTGTGGTCAACGTGCATCATTTCGCAGATAAGATTGAGCAATGGGTTGCCTCTCAGGATATTATGAATATAAGCATAAGCGATGAACGGACCAGGCTTCTGGAAACCGGCGGTGCTGTGCTGAATGCCCGCAGATATCTTGAAGGGTGCGGAAGGTTCCTGATCCATAATGTGGATATACTCTCGGACCTGGATATTTCCTGGTTCGCTTCTCAGACTAAGCCGGGAGCTCTGGCCACCTTGCTTGTAAGCAGACGCAACAGTTCCCGCCAGTTGCTTTTCGATCCTCAGTCCATGACTTTGGTTGGGTGGCGAAACTGTCTTACCGGTCAGGTACGTTCTCCGTATCATGACCTGGACCCGGAGCAATGTCTCTCTTTGGCATTTTCAGGAATTCATATTATGTCTGACAGCATTCTGGATGTCATGGAAAAATATGCGCAGACACATGGCCTGCGCATCACTGACGAGTCTCCTCGTTTTTCTGTAATAGATTTTTATCTCTGGGCCTGTGCGCATCATGACATATATGGTGTGTGCGCAGATGACCTTCAGCTTATTGATGTGGGCAAGCTGGATACTCTGGATATGGCTGAGGAATATGTTTCCGGCCGATAGAATTCAGGATTACTATCGAACATGCCACAATCAGCAGGCTTGCTGCAAATATGCTCCAGTATGCCCATGGGCTGAGTATGTCCATGAATGTTTCTGCGTCCTTGAACTCAGGTATGCGGCTAAGGATTACTGCACATGTGTTGTTGACGCAGTGCATAAGCATAGTCAGCTTTAGCGATCCGGTCTTGTAGTATGCATATCCGAAGAGAATACCAAGTAGGAAGGCGGGAATTGCCTGCCAAGGATTCATATGAAGTATTGCGAAGAATGCTGCAGATACAGCAATCGCGGAGAACGGTCTCATTGTCTTGAGAAGTCCTCTGAGAACGATACCTCTGCATAGCCATTCCTCAAAGAGGGGAGCAAAGACGGAAACGGAGATCAATGTAACCCACACAGGAGTATTCTCAAGCATCTTTTTCATGGTCTCTTCCAGCCACAGCGGCATGTCTGGAAGAAGCATTGTCACAGGCTCCGTAATGTAAGCTGCTGCTATGGTTGAAAATATTCCGATGAATATGAGCATAAACCATCCCTTGCTGCCGAATCCTCCTCTGTCCAGCGGAGATCCGATTGTTGAGTACTCGTTCAGTCTGCTCTGTACTGAAGCATACAGAAGCGGTGGGATGAACATTATCGGATACGATATGAGCATTTCATAGTTTTCAATGAATCCGTTCCCGAAAATGTATCCGAGTCCAATGCTGACAAGATTGCCCAGAAGTGCTCCGAGCATGAACAGTATCAGCAGCATCACTATACCTCCGAACCCCGGAAGATAGTGGCTATAAGAAGAGAAGAGGTCGTATGAACCTCTTCCCTGATGTCTTTTGAAAAAATGTCTTGTCGCCATTTCTTGTGAGTCGGAAAATCTATTTGTAGAGCGGTGACGGGTATATTCCCTTGTCTGCAAATTCCTGGAACTTTGCCACGACTCCCGGACGGTCTTCCTTGAATGTCACTCCGAACCAGCGTGACGGAGTTGAGAGAAGTTCGCATTTTCCTGTGCCTGCCTTGATTATACAGTCGATTGCATAAGGAATATAGAACTCGGACTTGAGTTCGTTTCCATGGTTTTCAAGGAAAGATACGAATGTTTCTTTGCTCTTGTCGAAATAGTCAGGAGTGAATCCCCACATGTTCATTGAACATAATGCCTTGTCCGCAAGCTCTATCTTTTCTCCAGTGACGCTGTTCTCACCGTAGATCTTGCCGTCTTCTTCCCTTGCTATCTTGTGGTGCTCAGCCACGTTGGTAAGGAAGCCGGTCTGGTCTGCTGTTCCGATACCGCGTGAAACTGCACCTGACTCAGACAGGGTGTTGTCCAGCTCAAATCCTACAAGGGCATATTCGCCGCTCTTGCCTTCATGTGCGATGAGCCAGTCAGCAAGGATCTTGAATGATTCCTTTCCGTAGTAGTCATCACCGTTGATTACAGCAAACGGCTCGTTGATGACATCCTGGCCCATAAGGACTGCATGGGCTGTTCCCCATGGCTTCTCGCGCTCAGGGTTGAGGGTGAACTGTGACGGAATCTTGTTCAGTTCCTGAGTCACGAATTCAAATTTGAGAGGCTCACCGTCCGGACATGTCACATTGCCATATTTCTTGTTTACAGCGTCAATCATATCCTGTTTGAAATACTCGCGTACGATATAGACTACCTTGCCGAATCCGGCTTCAACAGCATCGTAGATAGAGTAGTCTATGATGGTTTCTCCGTTAGGACCGAGTCCGTCCATCTGCTTAAGTCCGCCGTAGCGGCTGCCCATTCCGGCAGCGAGTACCAAAAGTGTAGGTTTCATAATGATAAATGTTAATATTGATTATAAATTTTCAGCATCATTCAAAATTCAAGCAAAAATAACTATTTTTGCCGATATGACATGATGGATGTCTGCGTTTTTTGTACCATTTTATAATAGATTTCTTATTTTGGGTAAGATTTACGATATATTTCACGGACCCCGCCGTAGGTTTGCCTGGTTTGTGGTTGTACTTTCCTCTCTTTTTCTGATTTCATGGATTGTAGGTCCCGGACATACATTCTTCCATTGGGCAAAGGCCGCCATTGAAGTGAGACGACAGGAGAAGGTCATCGAGAATTATGAGGCTGAGAATGCTGAACTTGACCGTCGTATCAATATGATGAAGAATGACAGGGATACATTAGAAAAATTCGCCAGAGAGCAATATAATTTTGCTGTCCCTGGCGAAGATGTCTATGTCGTCGAATAAGTTCGTGGCGAAATCTAAAATCCTGTATATGTCCAAGGTGAGATGGCTCTCAGTTCTTCCTTTACTGATTCGCTCACTTCAAGAGTCTCGATGAAGTCCGCTATCACCTCATGGTTGATACCTGCTCCTGTGCGTGTGAGGGCCTTGAGGGTCTCATAAGGGTTAGGATAATTTTCTCTGCGGAGGATAGTCTGTATCGCTTCTGCCACTACAGCCCAGTTCCTTTCAAGGTCTGCCTTGAGTGCATCCTCGTTAAGAATAAGCTTGCCGAGTCCCTTTTTCAATGAGTTGAGGGAAATCATTGAGTGGGCAAGCGGCATTCCTATGTTGCGGAGTACTGTAGAGTCTGTCAGGTCACGCTGCAGGCGTGAGACAGGCAGTTTCATCGAAAGATGAGTGTAGAGGGCATTTGCCACTCCGAAGTTTCCCTCTGCATTCTCGAAGTCAATCGGATTCACCTTGTGAGGCATTGCTGAAGAACCTACTTCTCCGGCCTTTACCTTCTGACGGAAGTATTCCATTGAAATATATGTCCAGATGTCGCGGGCAAAGTCAATCAGGATTGTATTGATTCTGCGAAGGCAGTCAAAAAGCGAAGCGAGGTTGTCGTAGTGCTCGATCTGAGTGGTAGGGAATGACCTCTTGAGTCCGAGAGATGCAACGAAATCATTTCCGAAACCTATCCAGTCGATGCCCGGATATGCAACCTTGTGTGCATTCATGTTACCGGTAGCGCCTCCGAATTTTGCAGGATAAGTAAGCATCTCGAACTGACGGATCTGTTCTTCAAGACGAACGACGAATACATTGAACTCCTTGCCTACGCGGGTAGGAGATGCCGGCTGTCCGTGAGTCTTTGCAAGCATAGGGATGTCAGTCCAGTCGGATGCCATACCCTTGATAAGTCCCAGGACCTCCTTGAGCAGAGGCATGAAACTGTTTTCAATAGCCTCTTTGAATGAGAGTGGGACCGAGGTGTTGTTGATGTCTTGTGATGTGAGTCCGAAATGAACGAATTCTCCCCATTTCATGATATCCATTTCCTTGAATCTGTCCTTGATGAAATACTCTACAGCCTTCACGTCATGGTTGGTCACTTTCTCGATCTCCTTCACTTTTTCCGCATCTTCAGGAGTCATCTTCCTGTAGATGTCTCTGAGTGCCTCGAATTTTGATGAATCGAAGTCAGCCAGCTGAGGAAGTGGTATCTGACAGAGTGCGATGAAGTATTCTATTTCCACCCGCACGCGGTATTTTATAAGTGCATACTCACTGAAATATTCTCTAAGAGGTTCTGTCTGACGCGAATAGCGTCCGTCGATAGGCGATACTGCCAGAAGTGAAAAATTGCTCATTCCGTAAGTTTTTTAATTTGCCCGCAAATATAGTAAAAATACTCTAAAGGGCAATCCGCAGGATGAATGATTGATTTTTAGCGGAAAAATGTTATCTTTGCACGATTTATATCATTGCCAAAAACAATTAAACGAACATAAATGAAGAATTTTTTTACAAAAATCCTGCTTGCGGCTTTCGTGACCGTTTTTGCGGGTATCATTACAGGATGTGAGCCGGAGCCTCAGATCAAGCAGTTTTCTGTGTCGCTGAAGGAGTTCGGACCGGGCTATGTGACATTGATGGTTACGCAGCCTTCTCCTACTACAGTCGCTTATACGATTTCTGAAAAGCAGATTCCTAACATGAATGCGACAATGCTCAACCTGATGGGAACTCAGACTACTTTCTATTCCGAGGGACCGCAGCAGTTGCTGGATTATCCGGTTGACGCCAATAAGAAGTATTATGTGTATCTTGTCGGTCTGCTTGGGGAGAAATTTTCCAAGATGTACACATTTGAGTTTGAAACTGGTGACTTCGTGTTCACTCAGTTGGCTACAGTAGTCGGTGTGACTCCAGACGGATATAAGATGTATCTCAAGATGCCTCCTACTGTAGTGTCCGGTGATAAAGGCAAAGCCGGCAGCCGAGGAATCCGTTATTCCAGCTGTAACCTGATGATGTATAATATGCGCAGTGAATCATCAAATGACTACGAGCATCTTCTCTGGAATGGTGGAAATTGCGCAAGGACGGATACTACTTTGATCCTGACAGATGAGACAAACAAGGGACAGGTAGGCTATGACGCGAATGAGGACGGTGTTATTGATGAAAAGGATGAGGGAATGCTTTGGGATCCTATTGCACCGGGAGAACCGATTGTGTTCATCGCTGCCGAGTTTGAGTATATGGAGGAGCCTTGGTATGGTTTGACAGGAGCGGAAAAGGATGCAGCAATCAAGAAGTTCCAGGAGGAGAATAACTTGGAGGCTGATGAAACCAACTATGTTGTCAACGGTTTCTTCTATCCTGCAGGATGGGCACCCGGATACTATCTTCCATGCCTTGATCCGGAGAAATATTCAAACTTATATACAAAGTCTGCTCCGATGACGAAGGGTGCAGGAATCATTTCGGGTATCGATGTTTCTTCTCAGTTGGATGATGCGTGGACGGGAACTTTCCAGCGCAAGCTGTTCCGTGCAAGAGTTCCTGCTGTCCTGGATGCTGAATTCAATGTGCGTGTCGAAGATTTGCGCTCAGTTGACGCTACAGTGTATATTGAGCCGGACAAGAATATCTACAGGTATCTGTTCACTATTTTAGATGATGCGTCATATCAGTACATGTTGAAGCTGCTTGATGGTCATGAAGAGTATGTACAGTGGGCGGTTACATCATACTTCGCAATGATGGAGTTCGGTTCCCGTGAAGTTGTTGCCGGTACCGGTGAGACCAGTGCACCTATTGCTGAGATTCAGCTCTCTAATTTCTTCTATAATGTACCGTCTGACACGAAGTATCATGTGCTTGTTACCGGAATGAGCGGTGCTATCGGATCACCTCAGTGTTTTCATCACCATGTGTTCAGCACTCCTGCCAAGACTAAGGACTATGGCCCTGATATCGTGGTTACTGCATTGCCTGAGCAGTCGTCTCCTTATTCTGCTGCATTTAATGTGAAATGTAACTCGACCTCAGATAATCCGCTTGTTTCATGCTATTACGGTGCCAATTATTACAAGGATTGGGTTCTGGATGTGAACGCCGGTTCGTCATATGAAACTCTCGGACAGACTACTCCGTTTACAGCCGAGGAAATTGAGCAGATATGTTCAGAAGATGGTTATACGATGTTCATTCCATCTATAGACGGCGCCAAGACAAGACTCGTTGTTGTCGGCTGGAACGATGAGAATATTTCAAATGGCATAGATACTTATGAGGATGTCCTTGCGCATCCTGCTGTTGATGACTGTGTCACTCCATATGCTGAGGCGGAGAATATAAGTTTGAATCCTTTGTTGGACCCAATGGCATCCAATAACTATACGCCGCTTCTTAATGGTGACTGGACTCTGACTGCTACTGTGCTGGATAATGGTGTCGAGCAGGTTCAGAAGTCACGTGTGCGTATAAAGAATGCTCTCGTGGAAGGCGAGGACTATCCTTCGCAGCTTCCTGATTCAGTAATGGCTCTGTATAAGGAGGAGACTAAATGGACTGAAGATGAGATAATCGGTTATTTCGATGAATTCAAGACTCTCGCCGGATATTATAACGAAAAGCGTCTGAGAAATCAGAATAAGCTCCTTCTTGAAGGATGGCTTGATAATGACAGCAAGCAGCGTCTGTCTCTTATGACACCTTGGGATATGTTTGTCTCAAGAGAGGTCACAACGGTAGATGTGGAGTCTATGTTCTCGGAATACGGACCAAAGGTTTATATAAAGGTAAACAAGGATATGCATGGAAAGGATTCGCTTGCAGTGACAGCCAACAAGTATTTTGCTTCTCCTGTAGCTAACTGGAGTGTGCCTTTCTACCTTGCGGGATATGCAAACGTAGAATCTGCCAACACTATGTTTTATTGGGGTACGGCAACAGAATTCCAGGCTCCGCTCGAATTCCCTGTGGAACTGTCTGAGGATATGAATACTTTGACAATAAAGGGCTATATGGCCAACGGAAATAAGTATTATCCTAATTTAGTAGGCGAGGATTATAGTGTGCTCACAGGTACAGTCTATATCCTCGAGAAGCCGATCATATCGGATGTAGTACTCACAAGAGGTTGGTCTGAAGACTTCGCTGTCGAGCCGGAACCTTCAACTAGATCTGCTTCTTGGGGTCGAAAGGCTTATCCTGTAAATCCGGTTGGCAAGCCTGTTTTGGCAAAATACGGAAAGAGAACAAAATTTGAGAAGCCTGTACCGACTCAGAAGATAGATTATAAGTTCCGTTCCTACGAGCAGATAATTGAAAGTTTGGAAAAATATAAAAATAACTGAAGATGAATTGGTTTATTAAAACGGCATCGCTGCTGACCTTGGCGACAGTGATGTCAGTCTCATGCGAAAGGGAAACTGTGGATGAGGGGACAGGTGTCGGAGTGAAGGTGCCGGATCTGGCAGTCGCATTCAATAAGAATGTCATTCGTAATAATGGTGAGACTGCAACCCTCAAGGCATATTACAAAGGAGAGGATGTTACAGATGAAGCGTACTTCTTCCAGTTTCTGCCAGGAAAGGATGTCCCTCAGCAGATGACTACAAATGTCTTTTCTTCGACTGAGGTTGGTGAGTATCATTTTCAGGCCGCTTACCTGACAGCAACTTCTGCTATGGTCTCTGTTAATGTCGTGGATAGAGAAATTCCGGAGCCATTGAAGGATGAGTCTGCAGGTAATACGTCTTTTGTCCATCGGACATTCTTGAATCAGCACACAGGAGCCGGTTGCGGTTATTGCCCTGGTATGACAAAACTTCTCAAAGAGACGTTGGTAGGAGATGTAGAGGATATGGCAGTTCTTGCTGCTTTGCGTACTTATGGCGGTGGTGAGGCTGGATTTGCAGCTGTGCCTAATCCATCAAACGGATATCCGTTCCTTCATATCGATTACAAGGATTCTTATGATTTCAGCAAGGGTACGGCTGAAGGATTGGCTCAGAAGATTAAAGATAGAGTGTCTGATCCGGCAAGTGTCGGAATTTCAGCACATCCGGTGTATTATGCGGATTCAAAACAGATTATTGTACGTGTTACGGTGAAAGCGGCTGTTAAGGGCGAATATAATGTGGGACTTTGGCTGATGCAGGACAACTGGTATAAAATTCAGTCAGATTATCTGGGAATCATTACCGGTGGCGTGAAGGATCCGTACCATTATCATGATAATTGTGTACGTATTGCAGACTCAAATTATTTAGGAGCCCATGTGGGGTATCCGCTTGGTGTTCTTGAATCAGGAAAAACATCGGATTGGGTGTTTGTATTTGATTTGAAGGATGCAATAGAGAATTCCAAGAACAAAGGCGGATGGTGGGAAAGCTTCACAGAACAATGCCTCGATGATCTTCATTTTGCAGCATTTGTCACCACACATGAAGGTTCTACGTATTCTGTTGTCAATGCCATTGACTTCAAGTACAACGAAGAGAGACCATTCGAGTATATCAAATAATCAGAGCAGCAGCATTACTGCAAAGACATAAAGAAGAAATCCCTGAAAAGCCAGGCTTGTCCTGGTGTCACGACCGATAAATGTGTCAGTAGGGTCTTCATCGGAAATCATTGCCAGTTCCCCAGGGGCTGGCAATGTTCTTTCAGCCCATTTGCGGATTATGTATCCGTCTTCAAGATATGTGGCTCCGCCATTCGAGCGGTTGAGGGTTATCAGTGTCTTGTAATCGCAATTGTAGCTTTCCAATCCATGAGTCTCTACGCCTGAGGTGAGCAGGATAGGACTGAAACCTGCTGTCTTGGCATTGTCAAGGAATTCTCTGATTGTGCGGATGTCTTTTTCGGACAGGCTGCCCTTATACAGGCTGACAATCATGACTTTACCCTTGGTGATCAGCGAATCTGCATAGTTGCCGGCATTGTCATAGATGGAGATACGTGCAGATCCCTGTCCGTCTTCTGTTACTGGAGAAGTGTCTGCCCTGACAAAGGTCCATGTGCTGTCGGGGAGATTCTCAAGACTGAATCTTTCTTCCTTTCCGTCTTTTGAATATACGAAGGTTGCCTCGAACGCGGCTTCATCCATGTTGCTTTCGTTGTTTACGACTGCTCCCGGACGGAAATCAGTGAAGTCTGCCATCGGAATATACATCAGTGAGTATATTGTAAATGCTATGGATGACAGGCTGACAAGGGCAAAGGAGACGTATTTCTTTTTCCTCGTCTGACCGAGATATTTTATAGGAATGAAATATATAAGCAGCAGACTTAGCAGGATTATATTTTTGATGAATGTCTCTCCGTGAGTCAGATGTATGGCTTCTCCGAAACATCCGCAATCCATTTCCGGCTTGAAGATCACCAGCAGGAGTGTCAGAATGGTAAACATGCTTTGCAGTCCTACAGCCGCAGCAGCTATGATCTTTCTCCATACTCCGGTTATGAGCCCTGCTCCTACGATGGTTTCGGCAAGAGCAAATGTGACTCCTGACGGAAGAGAAAGCCCCTCCAGGAATCCAAGGTGCAGGAATTTGAAGTATTCTTTCATCACAAGTCCGGCACCGACAGGGTCCACAAGCTTAAGAAGTCCTGAAATGAAGTACACAAAACCCACTGCGAAACCGCAGAAACGCTTCATTCTGAAAAGGATATATCTCATGGCTGTTATTTTATTGCACTGTCAACTACTTCCTTCACCTTTGCAAAAATCTCTCCCGGAGGAAGCATCTGCCCGTAGTCATCAGAGCAGTCTATCCGGATGAATTTAGGGTCAAGTTCGCACTGCCTTCTGTAGATTGCCCTTACTCGCTTCTGGAATTCGATGTCTGCCTCATGGATGTCCTGGCCGCCTTCAAGATAATCTCTGTCGGATCCTCCTCTCTGGCTGTTGAGCTTTGACTCTACAAATCCGATAGGGACGTCAAGGAATATGTTGAGATCCGGACGTGGAAGGTCGAAGTTGCCGTATTCGGTGTTGAATATCCATTCTCTCAGGTTTTCGGCTTCGTCTGGATCGGATATCTTGGCACACTGGTATGCTATATTGGAATAGACATATCTGTCAAGAAGTACATGCCCTCCGGTCTGAAGGGTCGCTTTCATCTCAGGTGAAGCTCCGTGCCTGTCTTCAGCAAAAAGAAGGGCAACGAGTTGAGGGTGTACCTGTTCGTTGCTTCCGAAGTCTCCCCGCAGGAAACGGCTGATAAGGTCCCCATATACCGGAGAATCGTAGCGTGGGAAATGTATGTATTCAAGTGAGCCGAAAAGGCTTTCAAGATATGTTCTGAGTTTCTTTACCTGGGTGGATTTTCCTGCTCCGTCCAGTCCTTCGAGTACTATCAGCATGGCGTTTTGGTTTGTTTATCCTACAAATGTAGTGAAAGATTTCTCGACTTAGCCCGAAATGACAATAAATCTTTTTACTAATTTTGCATCCGGTATGAATAAGGATCGTCAAATAGATATAATGGGTATCGTCAACCTGACAGATGACTCATATTATGCTGAAAGTCGCTGCTCCGATGCGGAGGCGGCAATGTCGAGGATACGGACATTGGTTGAGGAAGGCGCATCGATAATCGACCTTGGAGCATGCTCCACAAGACCGGGTTCGCACCCCGTAGGCGCCAGGCAGGAATGGGAGCGACTGTCTCCCGTACTTCAGCTGGTCCGCAGGGAATTTCCTCAGCTCCGTATTTCAATAGATACATATTGGTCCGAAATCGTCTCACGTGCTTACGATTTGATAGGAGATTTCATTGTAAACGATATTTCTGCTGGAGAGGATGACCCTCATATGCTCTCTGTTGCAGGCAGTCTGGGGCTTACATACGTTGCTATGCATAAGCGCGGTACGCCGGAAAATATGGCATCACTTACAGATTATAAGGACGTTGTGTCTGATATTGTTGAATATTTCGATGGTTTCGCAGAAAAAGCCTTACAGAATGGAATCAATGACTGGATTCTTGATCCGGGATTCGGATTTGCAAAAACGGTGGAGCAGAACTACCGGCTGCTTTCACAACTTGAGAAATTCAAGTCCCTCGATCGTCCGATTCTTGTCGGAGTTTCAAGAAAGAGCATGATATATAAGTATCTCAATATCAGCCCGGAAGAGGCTTTGCCGGCTACGCAGGTGCTGCACTACCATGCATTGTGTTCCGGGGCGGATATTCTTCGTGTGCATGATGTGGCGGAAGCAGTGCGTACAGTGCAGCTCTACAAGATGTTATAACGCTCTATTGCTTTCAATTTAGTGGAAATTATTTTGATTTAAGGATATTATAATATACCTTTGCCCAAATATTCTCTATTGATTATGAAAGCATTTACATTAGCAATAGCGCTTTTTGTATCCACTTTTGCATTTGCCCAGGTTCCTTCAGTAAAGGTTGAGAATTCAAAGGGTGAGGCGTTTGATACAAAGACTTTGATCGAGTCTGGAAAGCCGACCATCATTTCATTCTGGTCAACTTCATGCAAGCCATGTATCCGTGAGCTTGATGCAATCTATGATGCACTTCCTGATTGGAAGGAGGAAGCAGATTTCAATGTTGTTGCTGTTTCGACTGATGACAGCCGTCTTCTTGCAAAGGCACGCTCTTTTGCAGAGGGTCGCGGTTGGGGAGAGGATTATATCCTGCTTTTCGACAAGAATCAGGACTTCATGAGAGCGATGAATGTTTCTCAGGTTCCTCATGTCTTCGTTCTTGACGGCAAGGGTAAGATTGTATATTCTCATACATCTTATCTTCCAGGAAATGAGGCAGAACTTATTGCTGCTGTGAAGAAGTGCAGTAAATGATCTGCCATATAAACCGATACCTATGAAGAAACTCTTGTATATAGTCTTGCTGTCGTTTTCTGTATCTGTTGCTGCAGAAGAAAAGGACTGGGGGCGTGTATCCGCAAGTCTGGAGTCTCTCAATCATGTGTATGTGGATGATGCGGCAAACAATTTCATGCCGGTATCGGGACATGATCAGAATCTCAACTATCTCAAAGGAGGAAGATACGCCACCAATAACTATCTGAAGGTTGATTATTATAAGGAGCGTATATCTGCAGGAATGCAGCTTGAGGGATATTTTCCTACTACCATAGGTTATCCTATAGCCCAGAACAAATTGTCCTTAAGTAATATTTACGTAGGATGGACAGATGATTCCTATTCGGTCACGGCTGGTACTTTCTACGAGCAGCTTGGAAGCGGACTTCTTTTCCGCAGCTGGGAAGACAGGGCGCTGGGTCTGAATAATGCGGTCATGGGACTGAGGGGCTCATATTCATCCGATTTTTTCTCGGTCAAGGCATTTGCAGGCTTGCCGAGGTTAGATAAACTCCAGGTGATGACCGATAATGGATTTTTCGGATTCGGCTTGGCAGATGATGTAGTGATCGCTGCGGCAGATGCTTCTGTTTCCATATCTGATTGTTTAAGTTGGAATGATATCTCCTTGTCTTTGGAAGGTTCTGTTCTCTATAAGCATGAAGAACTCATGGCTATGCCGATGTCGAAAGGATGTAAGGAAGATAATATTGGTTGGTCAGGACGTTTGAATGCCGGTTTTGATGGTTTTTATCTGAAGGGAGAATATGTAGGAGCCGGAGTGCAGTATATCAACCCTTTTACCGATGCACAGAGAGGTGATGCTCAGCTTCTTGAACTGGGATATAATAAAAGGGGGCTGGGTGTCTCACTGACAGGACGCAGACTGTTTAGAATCAATCAGCAGATATATACGGGTGCGTATGATTATGATGGCTCTGCAAATATCATGTCATATACCCCGGCTATGTGTACTCAATATACGTACATGCTGACTACACTGGTGCCGTATAGCATTCCTGAGACGACAAATGCTCTGAAATCCGGCGAGTTCGGCGCACAGCTGGATGCATTTTATAATTTCCGAAGGGGAACGAAGATAGGTGGAAAGAGGGGTATGAAGGTTCATGCGAACTTCTCTACATACTACAGCCTGGATGCTGAGGGACATGTCAAGAACGGTGAATTCCTCTTCCGGGACTTCAGTATTGATGTGGAGAGGCAATGGAGCAAGCAGTTCAAGACAACTTTTCTCTATTCTTATCAGGATTATAATCATCATGAGAATGGTATATACGTGGGAGAGTCTCATACCGTTGTTGCAGATCTGCTTTATAAGTGGACATCGAAATTCTCCACAAGACTGGAACTTCAGTATCTGATTTCTGACGAGTATCAGAAGGACTGGATGGCGGCATTGCTTGAGATCAGTCTTGCTCCTCATTGGAGTATATATGCAAGTGATATGTATAATCATGGCAGTACCGGAATGCACTATTATAATGCGGGTTTGAGCTATGCATATCGCTGGATCAGAGTTGCTGCCGGATACGGACGGTATAGGGCCGGATACATATGTTCTGGCGGAGTCTGCCGACAGATTCCTGCTTATACCGGAGCAAATATAACGCTGACTGCATCGTTTTAACAGAAACTACTAACTAAATACATTAATTATTAACTAAATCTATTCGTTATGAAAAAGACATTCAGAACTATTCTTGCAGGAGCCGTTGCGCTTCTGTCAGTGTCTTGCTACGACGACCTCGCTCTTCGTGAGGATATCGCCAATCTCGGTGATGACCTCAAAGGACTTGAGGAGCGTATCACAGCCCTTGAGAATACACTCAATGCTGAGGTCGGTGGCATAAATGATCTTGCGTCGCGTCTGGCTGATGCCGAAGATGCGGTAGAGGGTCTCGGTACTGATCTTGAAGAACTTCAGGGCATCGTTTCAGGACAGGGTGATGAACTTGAGGACCTTTTAGGAAAGGTAAAACTGCTTGATGAGTTTGATGGCAAAGTTGATGGCCTTATCGATGACGTTGAGGCTGCAATAGCTGGACTCATTGAAGCTGACAAGACATTTGCTTCAAAGTCAGATCTTGCTGCCGCAGTTGCAAAGATTGCTGTCGTAAATGTGGAGGAAAAGGATGGCAATATTGTTCTTACACTTGCAGACGGTAAGACCGTTTCTCTTTCTAAGCCGCTTGAAAATGTTGAGAACACTGGTCTGGTGACTGTTGTTGAAATTGATGGTGTCAAGTATTGGGCAGTCAAGGATGCAAGCGGTGTTGCTACATCATTAGATGTGCCAGTAGGACATCCTGATATGAAGATTGAATTTGAAGTCACAGCTGAAGGCAAACTTGTTTACACAGTCAATGGTGGTGAGCAGGTTGAGACTGGCGTTTCAATATCAGATATCGCAGGATCGGATTTTATGATTACAGATATAAAGGAAAACAATGATAATGTTGTGATTACTATTGGCGACCTTTCGTTTACACTTCCTAAATACTCTGTCGGAGCTCAGCTTGAACTCAGCCGTTCGGAATTCTATGTGGGATATGGTCTTTCTAAGACTGTTACTGTTTCTGGAGTAGAGGACTACTATGTCGCATCTAAGCCAGATGGTTGGAAGGTTACTGCCGAAGGCAATACAATCACAGTGACTGCACCTTCGAAGCAGGTAGCTGAGTTGGGCGTGGCAGAGCTCGAAGGTGAAATCGTTATTCATGCTGATGCCGAGAAGTGTACATATGCAAGTATGAATGTCAGCTGCGGTGAGGCCTTCTCTATAGAGGTGGACAGCTCAACAGGTGTAGTTACAATATTCAACTCATTAGCTGTTGAATATCCTGACTATACAGGCATGTACGAACCGACCTATGATTTTGGTGATGCGCTTGTAGGAGTTATGCCACTTTCTGATTTTGAGTACTTTGCTTCTGTCGATGAACTTATTGAAGCATCAGAAAATTATGTGATCCCTTCTGGTTATTTGGCAAATATAAAGAATAATCTTGAAATCTGGAATGAATATATACCGGGTGAAGTAGAGGAAGAGACAATAAAACTCACTATTGCAGAATTGGGCGCTTCATTCTATCCTCCATGCGCGATAGCTGAAGGCGAGCATTATGTAGTTTGGGCTGTACCTCAGACGGATAAGGTGATGAAGGAACTGTACACATTCGACTATTATAAGCCAATAACAATAGCACTTGAGGAGAAGACAAAGTTGTATAATGATATTACACTTACTCTGACATGCTCAGGTGGAGTAAGTTACTATGCAAATTGTTTTCCTGCGGAAATGTTTGAGTATATGACTCTCAAAGATTTTATGGAAGTGGGTTATGGTGTCGGAGAAGGTCCGTGGAAGTCTTTCCAGAATACAGGTATGGCTGAAGCAATGGGAACACCAGTTTCAAATGGTATGGATATTTCTCTTAAGGAACTCATGTATGAGGACCTTAAACCTAATACAAAGCATATTGTCTATGTGTTCCCTATTCAGGACGGAAAGGCACCGGCAGATTATGTCTATGAGACAGACTTTGAACCATATGTATATGAGTTTACCACAGCGCCTCTTGTTGCAGGTGGAACTCCGGCAACACTTGACTTGGACGCAGCTACTGATTACACCTCAGTTTCTGTCAAAGTGACTCCATCAGCCGGAACTACCACGTATTATTATTATTATAATCCTGGTGCTGCTGATGAATATACCGACGATCAACTTGCAGCTGATGTGATGTCTCGTTGCTTCTACCCATTCACTGAGGAGAAGGTTGTAAAGGCATCAAATGTGCCAGCCGGTACAAGTAAGGAACTTGTGGTTGTGTCAGTAACAGAAGATGGTAAATTTGCTATTGCTCGCGATGTGTTCTCGTCTCTTGAGTATCCTTATTCAGAAGCTATTCTGGTCACTTTCGATAGTCTTACAAAGGATGAGGAAACAGGAGAGTACACAGCAGTTTTCAATGTCTCTGGCGCAACTAAGTTTGCAGCTTATAATGCATCCAATGCAAATGTTGGAGTTTTCCCTGCGAACGTGTTGAAGAATGGTTTGACTAATGGTTATAGCTCATATAAGTGGGTTGATGTTATTGATGGTAAGGCAACTGTTGTATTTAAGCCTTCTTCAACATATTATGATTATCTGACTTATTCGGCATATAATGTTTCGGCAGATGCTGTAACTGATCTTTCAGAGCCAGCTACAATTAAGCTCTCAGAAAAACTGTAGTCCGAAAGTCTATTGTTAATAAGTTAGGTCCGCATTCTGTGGTGCGGGCCTAACTTTGCGTTTTAATGAAATTTCAGTACATTTGCAGAAATATTAAATGTACAATATATGAAAAAAATATCAACTCTATTTTCCTTAATCGTGTCTTTGTGTTGTGTGCTTACAGTTCTATCTGTTTCATGCAGTCCTGTCGAGGAACCAGATAACTCGGAGAAGGAAGATCCAAAGGAACCGGACGAACAGGTTGACGAGGTTGCGGATTCTTTAACAACCGTCTTGCAGCGTCAGATAGACGCTATGTCCTTCTTGCTTACATCTGAGGACCTGAAGTTGTCTTCTTGTAGTGAATCTACTCAGGAGGGACTATATGAGATTTTATTTCAGGGCGGAAAATCATTCAAATTATTTTCCGGAGTGGAATGCGGAATTTTGGCATATTTCGAAAATGATGGAGAGAAAACATGGGCTTCATATGATTCCGGACGAACACTTTCTGAATTGAAGACTGAAAGCGGAAATACTTTCTCATTACAGATATCTCCTCTTGTTAAGATTGTGGATGGTGCTTATGTCCTTACATTTGGTGATGTGGAGTTCAGACTGGATTTTAGTAGGGAATCGCAGGTACAGGCTTTCGATTGTGATGTTCTAAAAGATGGAAATGGTGAGATATATGCTGTGAAATTCATTTTCGCAGAAGGACTTGAGAAACTTGTATATCTGGAGACTTATTCGGGTGCGTCTTTCTATCTTCTCGGAGATGATAAGAAGGCTGCGTTGACTGAATATTGCGTGAACTGGGGTAGTACTGCTTCTTTTGTCTTGGATATAGCTTCTGGAATTGAATATAAACTTGAAGTGTCTGAGGATTGGAAGGCTGATGTACGTGTTGATGGTGGTAATATATGCGTTGATATTGTTGCTCCTGAGAAAGGTGAAGATTCCTCGAATGAAGCGATCGTTACTGTTCTTACTTCAGATGGCCTTTTTACTCTTGCAGATCTGCGTTTGACAACTAATCCCTTTAATTCGTTATTTGCTTCCGCAACCAGTGTGGTAATATCACCTTCTGCAGGTGTCGATAAGTTTGTTTATGGTATTTCGCTTAAAGAGGATTTCGATATTAAAAGTATTCAGGATATGGCAGAGGATTGGATTACAGGAAAAGAATCCCTTCCTGCGACATGTTTTATTTCATCGGAGCCAGTCTTGAGAAACTTTGACGAAGTTCTCGGAGGAGAGATAGAGACGGGGGTTGACTATGTTTTGTGGGCTGCTACATCTCTGAATCTCATGTCGGTTGAATTTTCGAAAATAACAACAGATTTTGAGATTGTAAAGACTTATCTTCTTGATGCGGATGTTAAGGTTGAGGTTAATGGTGCAGATGCAGTATTTGGAGGAGTAGTTCAGAAATCCGATGATGCAATTTCTGAAATTCTGTATCAGGTCAATGAGTCCATCAACGATTCTATTCCTGCAATTGATGGAAAGTTCATTTACGAAGGTGTGCTTTCGGATTTTCCTGCTGTAGATGAATATCGAAGAGAGTTTGAGCCTGCGACAACTTATATTCTTTGGACAGTTGCTGCTGTGACGGGAGGTTATCAATATACTGAGGCAGATATTTTCAGTGTAGAAGTGACCACTAATGATTTTCAGCCAGGCTCTGATTTGAAATTGGTGTGCTCAAGTGCAGAGGTTACTCCTTCGACTATAACTGTACCGGTTTCATGTGCTGGAGCTGAAATGATATGTTATGCTTTCCTGGATAATTCCATTGGAACAAGGTATTCTACTGCGTCTGATGTAGATAAGATGGCGCAGATGAAAAAAGCTTCATGTACAACTGTCAAGGCCGAGGAGATTGTTGCAAAAGGTCAGAAACTTTCTCCTAATACGGGGTATTGGCTTTATGCGACGGCGATTGATAAGGACGGAAAGTATGGCCCGATATCGTCAGTTAAAGCAACTACCAGTGTATTGGAATTTGACCCGGTTATCACTCTTTCAGTAGATCAGGTTGATGTTTCGGCAAAGCAAGTTGTTCTGAATGTAACCTCTGCTGGTGGAGATCTTTCTGAATATATATATTGGTTTGGCCGTACGACAGATCCGTTTTGGGCGAACACATCATATTGTGGTGGAACCAAGACATCTGCTCAGAGGTATATGGCATTGAATCCAGATGATGAGAATATCCGCAAGATGATGAATAAATATGGAATGATAGCGGATAATGGAACAATAGTATTCAATGACCTTCTGATGGAGACGGAATACGTATTTGTCATATTGGAGAAGGGAGAAAAGTTTTATTCAAAGGTTGGTTATAAAAAGGTAACTACTCTTGCTGCCGATCTTGGTGAAATTGTTAGAGAGGGAACACCAACTTGGAATACCGCTAAGAACGCTATAAAATTGGAGTGGATTGAGAGCCGCTTCCAGCAGGGCGCAAATGCTAATCTTATGTCTTCGTATGCATTTAATTTCAAATGTCCTGAGAATCTTACAGCCTATGTCATGTGTGCGTCTGTGGACTATTTTCAGTTGGCAGGGTTCACGAAGATGGAACATATCATGATAGAGATAGAGAATTATTCGAGTCGTAGATATGCAAACGGATATACTCCTATGATTAATGGTGCTCTGGCGACTGAACCTGATTATGTGAAAAACGGCGAGCCGCGTTCGGGACAGTTGATGAATGTGTATGATTTCTATGTACATGGTCTGCCTAATATGGGATTTGTAACATATTTTGCGAAGGATTCGCATGGAGAGGATAACTGTATATATTGGAAAAATGACCACTGTGCACAGTATTCTGAATATGAAGCTTCTATTGCAAAGTTTCTTACTCTCGAACCATATGAATTAAAAGCAGAGCAATATGGGCTTCAGGGAGCTGAGGCGTCAGCATGGGCAGAGGATCTATTAGAAGCATACTCACCTTACTATAAGGATGCTAAGCCTATAATATATGAGAATGATGGTAAGGGTGTACTTGTTTCTACACCATACGCTACTGGTGTAAATGAAGATGGTGTAATCCCGGATAGAGTAGTTGTAATGCTCAAGGATTTACAAGGTAACTACTATGAACCTATGTACTTTGAAGTTCCTGATTACTTTGAATAGTAACTACACCTTTCTGTTCTTCCACTTTCCGCTTCTCAGATAACCGAAGCAGAAGACAAGCAAAGCAAGGGCATACACATGTTCGGCGCTCCAGCATACAGCTACGTCGAGCTTGAGTATGCCCACTATTATTGTGCAGTACAGAGTATATATGACAAGAGCTGCGAGTTCAAGTCTGAAGGCTGTCCTGGTGCTTCCTGTACCAGAAACAGCCTGAAACATTACCATTGCTCCCACTGTAAGCAGGTATGAGCTGCACATGACGATCATTGACGGAACAGCAGCCGTCTTGAGGTCCGGAATGTCAGTGTATATGCTTATCACAGCAGTAGGGAAGAGGCAGAACAGCAGTACAAATGACATTACTATTCCATATGACAGTTTCAATATGCGCTTTATAAGCGACATGACCTTGTCTTCTCTGCCGGCTCCGATGATATTGCTTACAAGTGTACTGCATGTGGATGCAAATGCAGAAAGTATCATCCACAGCAGCCCGGATACGCTTCTTACTATGTTTGATATGGCGAGAGACCTCTCTCCCAGGTGCTCTATGTACAGGAAGAATATCAGCCATGTGGAGATGGATATCACATGTTGGATCATTGTCCATGAACACACCGGCATCATTGCCTTCAGTTCGCTCAGGTCAAATACGGCAGGATTGTCAAGTCCGAATTTTACCTTGTTGCATCTTCTGCGGGTGTAAGAGATGAAGAATATAAGCGATACAAGTTCGGCAAGGCTCGATCCTATTGCAGCTCCGGTTATGCCAAGGGCTGGAAAACCAAAGTGCCCGAAGATGAGTATCCAGTTGAATATTATGTTCGATGCGACCATGACTATCGAGTTGAGTGTCAGGGTCCTGGTCTGAGTCGTACCCACATAGAACGCTCTGAACATACAGGTGCAGAATGCGAAGACCATACCCGGCAGTCTCCATCTGACATAGCTCAGAGATGCATCATATATTGCTTCGGATGACACCAGATGCCTCATCAGCATAGGGGAGAACAGTTCGGATGCAGTGATAATGATGACAGACAGTCCGAGCAGGAAGTATAGTCCGTTCCAGAATACCTTGCCTGTTTCCCTGAATCTCTCTTCTCCGTTTCTTCTTCCTATGATGATCTGTGCGCCGATACTGAAACCGAATCCGATCATGAACAGGACCATGTAATATACAATGGCGATTGCTGATGCACCCAGCTCGACCTCGCCGACCCTTCCCAGAAATGCGGTGTCGGTAAGACCTATCATCTGTTCCATCACAAGACTGATGAGAATCGGATATGCAACCCTCCAGATGTTCCTGTACGAATATGTTCTCTGCCTAATATCCTGTTCCATAATCATTTACACCATATGCCTGCTCCCCATATGTCGCAGGCATATATTTTAATCTGCTGTCTGTCAGGCTGTTAGAATTTCGATGACTTTGCCGACAGTCAGTGCGTCTTCAACCCTGAACTCTCCGCTTCTGCTGCGTTTGAGCGAGTCGAGGTGTGCTCCGGTTCCGAGCGCCTCGCCCAGGTCACGTGCGAAGGCGCGTACATATGTTCCCTTGCTGCATGCCATTCTGATCACTGCACGTGGCAGTCCGAGTGCGGAGTTGTCTGTTACATTTATTCTGCTTGAGGCAGATGTTTCATTGCCCTCACCAACAGCTGCTTTGACAGAGGATTCTGTATCGAATTGCAGCATTTCGAGCTCTGTGATAGAGATCCTGGCAGTCCTTATCAGTTCCTGTGCAGCCTCGTCAAGCGTCTTGCCTTCCTTGTGAAGTTTCCTGGCGAGTTCGTATGCACGCACTCCATCCACTGATTTTGCAGAGAACAGAGGCGCAATCTGGTCCTGCTCTCCAATAAACCCGGGCAGGGCATCAGCTACAGAGTCAGCAGTGATATGTTCGTGTGGAAACAGCCTGTCGATTTCTTTCTCGAGGTCGTATGACGGAGTCGTGGCACCGAATGTCACGCCGGCAATGTATTCCTTGTCATGGGACTGCAATGTCTCAGCGAGTTTGGTGGCTTTGCCTATGCATACAAGCAGCACTCCTGTAGCAAGCGGGTCAAGGGTGCCGGCATGTCCTACCTTGAGATTCTTCTTGCCGAAATGACGTATAGCGGCATACTTGACCTTTCTGATCACGTCTGCCGATGTCCATCTGTATGGTTTGTCAATGGGGATAATGATCCCTTCCGGGTAGTCCTCTATATTTCTGCTGAGAGATGCACTGCCCGGTCCGAGTACTAATGCGTCCACTCTTACTTATAAGGTATCTTGTCGATTCTTTTCTGATGACGTCCGCCTTCGAATTCTTCAGAAAGCCATGCGTCTGTTATTTCAATGACACTCTCGAATGGAATGAAGCGTGCTGGCATAACAAGAATATTTGCATTGTTGTGCTGCTTGATGAGCTTTCCGATTTCGACAGACCAGCAGAGTCCTGCGCGGATACCCTGATGCTTGTTGAGCGCCATCTGCATTCCGTTGCCAGTGCCGCAGAATGCGATTCCCAGATCGACTTCTCCGTTCTCTACAGCAAGTGCAAGAGGGTGCGCTGCATCCGGATAGTCCATGCTGTCCGTAGTATCTGTGCCGAAGTTCACCATCTGGTAGCCTTTGCCGGTGAGATATTCTACCAGTCGGTTCTTGTATTCCACGCCTGCGTGGTCGTTGCATATTCCTATCTTCATGAGAGTTTTGATTTTTGCAGCACAAAGATACTTTCATAAAACCATAAGAAAAAGCAAAAACCATAAGAAATAGCAAAAAGTTTCGTTGTTTTTCAAAAAGACAACTGATTATTTGTTTGCTGAGGATACTTTTGCAGAAATGAAGAGAGTTTTGCGAACTCTGAAAATTAAATTAATTTTGCGATGAAAACAGACAGGAAAGGGAAGATTGACGTGAAGGAAAAGTTCGGAGATTATCTGATGGATATTTCCAAGTATGTTTTTACGGCAGTGATGTTGACTACTTTGTTCAATGATCTCATTACTAGTATCTGGATGAAGTGTCTGGTGGGGATTCTTTTTGTATTGGTAGTTACTTTGTTGACAATATTTTATTTCTATAAGCGATGAATATAGGACCGTCGGTTTATCTTTTTGGCACAATGATTATATTGTGTATTCTGGCTATGATCTTCTTCAGCACCAAACGTGGTAAAAAATGGCTCGACAGTCTCAATGACTAGGATTATCATAGCATCAGACTCCTTCAAGGGGACTATGACTTCTGCCCAGGTGGCAGATAGTATTGAGGCCGGTATCCTCTCTGTATGTCCGCATTGTCAGGTGGTCAAAGTTAGTGTAGCCGACGGCGGAGAAGGAACTCTGGCAGCTGTCTGTGCCGTCAGGAACTTCCGAAATGTAACGATATCGGTGTCAGATCCGCTGTGCAGAAGGATCTCGGCCTCGTATGCCGTTCTTGATGATGGAACTGCTGTGATTGAAATGTCTCAGGCAAGCGGTCTGACCTTGCTCGGGGAGTCGGAGCGCAATCCTCTTGATACATCTACATATGGGACAGGCGAACTCATTGCCCACGCCCTCTCTTGCGGCTGCAGGAAGTTTCTGATAGGTATAGGCGGAAGTGCAACCAACGATGCCGGTATGGGAATGCTGTCAGCTCTCGGTTATAAGTTTCTGGATGCTGAAGGAAATCTGTTGCCCGTTTCCGGTGGATCATTGGCAGATATCGCCCGAATAGATAGTTCTTCTGCATATCCCGCCTTGAAAGACTCGGAATTTATCGTAGCCTGTGATGTGGATTCTCCGCTGTCCGGTCCTCAGGGTGCGGCCTGCGTATTCGGCCCTCAGAAAGGAGCTGACGCAGATATGGTGAGGACTCTGGATGAGGGGCTCCGCCATTTCGCTTCAGTTGCTGGCAATGACGGTCAGTTCCCCGGTGCAGGAGCGGCAGGCGGACTTGGATATGCATTGAAAGTGTTCCTGAATGCAGACCTGGTACGTGGCATAGACCTGATACTTGATGCCGTCGGTTTTGACGACATTATCTCAGGAGCCGACCTGGTAATCACAGGAGAAGGCCGTTATGACAGCCAGACTTCTTCAGGTAAGGTCGTTCATGGCATCACCTCCCGCGCATCTGCCCGGAATGTTCCGGTACTTGTTGTCGCCGGCACTGTCGATCCGTCATGCGTTTCACCCGAAATAATCCAGGCCGCACCTTCCGACGGACACATGGCAACGGCAGAGGATATCCGGCGGGCTGTCTCTTATGCGATTTCCTCCAGGTACTCAATGATATTGCGATAGGCGTATTCCACACTCCTTTCTCTGATTTCTTTTCTTGACTTGGAGTCGAAATGTTGTGTTGACGAATATGTCTTACCTTTGATATAAAACCCGAAACATACTGTACCAACAGGTTTATCCGTAGTTCCACCACCAGGACCGGCAATCCCCGAAATGCCGACTCCTATTTCTGCATTTCCCAATTTTGCTGCACCTATAGACATGGCTTTTGCAACTTCCTCACTTACCGCTCCATGTTGGATAAGTGATTCTTCACTCACTCCGAGATGACAGGATTTCGATTCATTTGAATATGTGACAATAGAAGTGTTCAAAACACGTGATGCGTTGGGAATATCTACAATGCCAGCTGTTGCAAGACCTCCTGTACAGGACTCGGCAAATGCTATGTGGAGTCCTTTTGATATCAGCAGATTGACCAATATTTCAGCGTTGTCAGCCTTCTTTCGTGTAGTTATGTCGGATGTGCGCTGAATGAGTTTTTCAAGGTCTTCTGGTGTCTCTAAGAAGTCCTGTGCTATGTTGTTCTTTCCTATCAGGCTTTCGAGACTCTTTATTCCTGCCTGGTGGGCATCGTATCCGGAAGAAGCACCGCTGTAGCTGCTTAAAAGTATCGGTCGTATTCCTGCCTCAAACAGATCTGTGGCCGTCATGAGTACGCAACATTCTGTGTCAAAACCGCATACAAATACTTCATCAGGAAGGCGTCCTCCGTTCTCTTTAGTCAGAATATTCAAAAGTTCTTCTGAAACGGCGGAATATTTCCCTTTTTCAATAAAATAATCAGATTTTGACAAGGCTTCGCCTATTACCTCCTGTTCTGTGCTATCGAACAATTTATTCCAGCCCATCAGTCTGACCAAGGGGCTTCCATGATAATTCTTATAGATTGATGTTATGACGCAGTCAAAAAGGTTCTGCTTCAGAAGATCGTCAATCCTCTTGACGATATGGTCGTTTATGCCATTGACTATAAATCCTTTCTGGATGTCAATTATTATGAGGAATCGTTTCATGCCTTATTTGTGTCCTTTTATTATAAAATATGTGCAGATTGCTGCGACTGCGGTCATGATTGCAATAGAAATGAAGTCTGCACGTTCTATGCCGTTACTCACTACTTCCCTGATTACTCCGTAAACTTCAATTAGCGCTACGATAAATAGTGAGATATCTGCTATAAGTGCGTATTTTGATTTGTCGGTTTCGTTCTTCATCTGCTCGATTTTAAGTTTGTTGGTGAGCAGACCATGCATCCTATGGTAAATGGTGTTTATATCGGAAGTCTTTATGAGTGATTGTCTGAGGACGTGCTGGCATTGTTCCATATTTGAGCCAATGTCATTGTTCAGTTTGACTTTTGCGAATTCTGCACGATTCAAGATATCCTGCATTTCAATTATCGATAACTTTTGTTTTACGATATGGTCGCAGCAAACATCAAACAGAAACCAATTGGCCTGAAGATAAATTTCAAAATCAAGAAACCATTTGAGACACAAATCATTGGCGGCAATATCGCCGATGACTACAACCCCAGACCAGTTGTCGGCAATGACGAGGGTTTCACTCATCTCTATCATTCTCAGATCATTGATGTTGTCGTTATCAATACGTTTCTTGATAAGTTCTCTTTGATCTGGATTAAGAATGTTGTTGAATGCGGATGTATCCAACAGGGCCCTGACATTTCGTTTATTTACAATGCCAATATTGTTGGACTCAAGTTTAGGAATATCGATTACTGTTATGCATAGAGTGTATGATATTCCGTGATTGCCATATAGCTTGGATGATGTGAAAGGATAATCCTTCTCTGGAATACAGCTCCACAATAATTCAAGAAAACTATATACCTCCTTCTTCCTCTCTGTCACTTCTGGATTATAGCAATAGTCGTTTTCATATACGACTCTCTCGTGGAACGCCGAAATTGAATAATACTCTTCCTCCTCAATAGGTATCGTACGGCCTCTTTCATAAAATATGACGATTCCGCTTGCCATTACATAGCAGAAAAGGTTGTCGGATATTATGATCTTAGAAAGACAATCTGTAACATCAGGGAAGTTATCATCAAATCTGATATCAGGGTGTGCTGCGGTCTTTTCGCGTACCTTGTTTATGAAATGTCTGATGCGCTGGATTGTGTCGTAGTCTGTTCCATTGTATCTGGTCCGGTCTATAGTGTATTCAGGGGCATTGACCATTCTATATAATTCACTGTTTGCCTCTAACGTCGTATTGGTTGCATCAATGAATTCTATTCCCAGATTGGCAGGAGTTATATGCCAAAGTGAAATCGACTTTATCATAGTCAAATTAAAAATTATTACAGATTCTCAGCCCTGTTTCAATAGCACTCTCTATACGCTCTTTGACAGTAATCTCATCATAGATATCCATGCCGGTTGCTGCGACTGTTATGATTTCTGGTATGCCCCATAGCCATCCGATAGCTTTCAGATAGGATGAACCTTGATCCAACTCGGAATCGGTAGGGATATCCATGCCGCGTGTAGTAATGTAAAGTAATTTATCAGCTTTGCATTTACCGACGGTGCTGCCGTCCTCTAAGTTTTTGAAAGTGATGCCTTCTATGGAGATATGTTCTATGAATGTTTTTAGTATAGAGGGAAAACTCATGTCCCAGAAAGGAGCAGCAATCACTATTCTGTCTGCATTTGAAACTCTGTTCGCAAGGATCATATCTTGCTCGGGAATTTCTTTCGTGTGACGTGCCCTGTATTGGTTGGCCGTAACGCAATATAAGTCGGATACTGTGAGGTCAATGGTGTGGATGTTATATTTCTGAGATAGCAGGGTCAGTAGTCGTCTGGCAATTTGGTATGTACGTGACTGCTCTTGTCTAATACATGCGTTAATGAATACCAAGTTATTCATATGGTGTGTCTATTTATATGGTATCTTGTGTTTACAAAGGTATCATTTTTAGAGAATACTTCCAAAATGGACTCAAATTATATTGCAGAGAGTGGAATATCATTTGTATTTACCATAAAAAAGAAGGTAAACTATTGCGTAATAAGTTACTTTGACTAAATTTGTAATCTCAAACCGAATGACTATGTTTATTTTACATCATCACCACTCTCATGCTGTCGATTCAATCGAGGGTTAGAGCGGTGTGTATGTATGTTTTATATGACCTGCTTTCCTCGGAGGCAGGTTTTTTTATTTGAATGGATATGGAAGAAAATGTAATGTTGAGGATTGCTGTTCAGACAAAAGGACGTCTGAATGAGCAGAGTATGGATCTTTTGAAGGAGGCAGGTGTGACAGTAAGTCAGGAAAAGAGGAAGTTCCTGATGCGTGCTGCCGACTTTCCGGCTGAAATCATATTTCTTCGTGATGATGATATCCCTCAGACCGTTGCTATAGGTGCGGCTGATGTAGGAATAGTAGGATATAATGAAGTTGCGGAAAAGGGGCTTGATGTAGAAATTCTTCAGAAACTTGGTTTCGGGGGATGTCGCCTTTCATTGGCTATTCCAAAGACGGAAAATTATACCGGACTGGAGTATTTCAATGGAAAGAGGGTCGCTACATCATATCCTGAAATTCTCAGCAGATATTTTGCAGAGAACGGCATTGAAGCTGAGATCCATACGATTACAGGTTCTGTGGAGATTGCGCCTACTGCCGGTCTTGCAGATGCCATATTCGATATCGTATCATCCGGCGGAACCCTCGTTTCAAACGGTCTTGTGGAGGTTGAGAAGGTGGTATTCTCAGAGGCAGTCCTCATCGGAAATCCGCAGCTTTCGGCTCAGAAGATGGAGCTTGCAAAGAAACTGATGTCACGTTTCGAGGCAGTCAGAAATGGAATTGGCAAGAAGTACCTGCTACTGAATATTCCTGCCGAGGCGCTCGACAAGGCAATCGATATGCTTCCTGCAATGCGCAGCCCGACAGTCATTCCTCTGGCAAACAGTCAGTGGTGTTCTCTCCAGACAGTTGTGGATGAGGAAAATATCTGGAATATAATAGAGAATCTCAAGACAATAGGTGCAGAAGGAATTCTCGTGCTTTCACTCGATAAGATAGTTTTATAATGAAAAGATATATTGACCCGGACAAGTCTTTGTGGCAGGAACTCACTGCAAGGGTTATGGTGGATGACGCTGTAATCGAAGGTCGTGTCGCGTCTATTCTGGAACGTGTAAGAAAGGATGGAGACAAGGCTCTGATAGATCTGGCTTCGGAAATCGACAAGGTGGATCTGTCTGCAGGCATAGAGGTTAGCCAGTCAGAAATCGCAGAGGCAGTGGCACTTGTTTCTGATGAACTGAAGGCAAGTGTGGAAGCGGCATATGCAAATATCCATAAATTCCACTCAGCACAGAAATTTATTCCGGTAGATGTCAATACCTCTCCGGGAGTAAGGTGCGTGCAGAAGGCTGTTCCTATCCAGAAAGTAGGACTGTATATTCCTGGTGGCTCTGCTCCATTGTTTTCGACCGTTCTCATGCTTGCCATACCGGCAAAGGTGGCTGGCTGCAGGGAAGTGATCCTTTGTACTCCATGCGGAAGGGACGGCAAGGTCGCTTCGGCTGTACTTTATGCTGCTTCGCTATGTGGCGTGGACAGAATATTCAAGGTTGGTGGAGCGCAGGCGGTTGCAGCCATGGCATATGGTACACAGACTGTTCCTGCTGTAGATAAGATATTCGGCCCCGGCAACCGTTATGTGACCAAGGCAAAGGAAATGGTATCCAGGAAGGTGGCTATCGATATGCCTGCCGGACCGTCAGAGGTGCTGGTGATGGCAGACGAGTCTGCTGTTCCGTCATTTGTCGCGTCTGACCTGCTTTCACAGGCTGAACATGGACCTGATTCTCAGGTGATTCTTGTATGCGACAATGAAGATCTTGCATATAAGGTGCAGATGGCTGTGGATGTGCAGCTGGAGGCCCTCCCGAGAAAGGAGGTCGCACTTAAGGCCCTGTCTGAAAGCCGTATGATAGTCATTCCATCTATTGACAGACAGATAGAGTTCGTAAACATGTATGGCCCGGAACATCTTATAATATCCATGTCTGACCCTTGGAGTATTGCGGAAAGAATTACAGCAGCAGGAAGTGTGTTCATTGGAAATTATACTCCGGAAAGTGCAGGAGACTATGCCTCAGGCACCAATCATACTCTTCCGACTTCAGGTTGGGCACGTTCCATGAGCGGAGTCAATCTCGACAGTTTTGTAAGAAAGATAACATACCAGGAAATAACCCGTGAAGGCATATCTGCATTGGGAAGCACAATCGTCACAATGGCTCAGGCTGAAGGACTTGATGCTCACGCAAATGCTGCGATAATCAGAATTAAATCATGAGACAGATGGATATATACTCTCTGGCGCGTCCCAATATTCGTAATCTTGCGCCATATTCGACAGCACGTGATGAATGTCAGGTGAAGATAGGAAGTTTTCTGGATGCAAATGAAAATCCGTTCAACAACGGATACAACCGTTATCCCGATCCCCGTCAGGCGGAGCTCAAGAGCCTGATCTCGAGAATAAAAGGTATTCCAGTGAAGAATATGTTTATCGGAAACGGAAGTGATGAGGCGATCGATCTGTGTTTCAGGGTGTTCTGTGAGCCTGGTATCGACAATGTAGTAAGCATCGCTCCGACCTACGGAATGTACAAGGTTGCTGCTGATATCAATAATGTAAGTATGCGAGAAGTCCCTCTCGGCAAGGATTTTTCCCTGCCTGTTGAGGCTCTGCTGGCTGCATGCGATGACAGGACCAGGCTGATGTTTGTCTGCTCTCCTAATAATCCGACAGGAAATGCCTTCCCGCTGGATCAGATTCTCCGTCTTGCAGGATCCTTTGACGGAATGCTTGTGGTGGATGAGGCATATATAGATTTCTCCTCTGAACAGAGTCTTTCCGGATATATTTCTGAGTATCAGAATCTTATAGTTCTTCAGACCCTTTCCAAAGCTTATGGTATGGCAGCTCTCCGTCTGGGACTTGCATTTGCGGACGAGAGAACGATGGCAATGTTCGCTAACGTGAAGTATCCATACAATATTTCGCTTGCCGGAATGGAGAAGGCTATGGGACTGCTTCGTCGCGATGTTTCTTCTGAGGTGGCGTTGATAATGTCGGAACGTACCCGTCTTGCAGAAGAACTTGCGAAGCTTCCAAGAGTCCGCAAGGTCTGGCCGTCAGATGCCAATTTCCTCTTGGTAGAGGTGGATGATGCACGCGGCCTTTATGGTGAACTGCTTGATGCCCAGGTGATTGTGAGGGATCGTTCTAAGGTTCTGAACTGCGGCGGATGTCTAAGAGTCACGGTAGGAACTCCTGCGGAAAATGATAGGGTACTTGCGGTTATCGGCGGGCTGAAACCAGAGTCTGTAGTGGAGAAACGTACTGCCACAGTTGTGCGCAAGACACGCGAGACACAGATTGAGGTAACTGTGGATCTGGACGGAAAAGGGACGGACGGTATAGATACAGGTCTGAAGTTTCTTGACCATATGCTGGACCAGATAGTGCATCACGCAGGAATATACCTTACTGTCAAGGCATCCGGAGATCTGGAGGTTGACGAACATCATACAATGGAAGATGTCGCAATCGTTCTTGGAGAGGCATTGATCAAGGCTTTGGGAGACAAGAGGGGAATAGAACGGTATGGTTTTGTACTTCCTATGGATGAGAGCAAGGCGATGGTTCTTATGGATCTGGGTGGTAGAATTGAGTTTGTATGGGATGTTACATTCACTCGAGAATATGTGGGGGATGTTCCTACAGAGATGTTCTGGCATTTCTTCCGCTCTCTTGGCGCGGCGATGAGTTGTAATCTTCATGTCAGTGCGGATGGAAAGAATGACCACCATGTTGCAGAAGGCATATTCAAGGCATTCGCCCGTGCATTGAAGATGGCAGTGCGAAGAGAGCAGTTCAGTTATTCACTTCCAAGCAGTAAAGGAGTATTATGATAGCTATAATAGATTATGATACAGGCAATCTGAGGTCGGTCTGCAATGCACTCGACCGTATCGGAGCGCAGTACTGTCTTACGGATGATCCGTCCCTGATTGCTCAGGCAGACAGGGTGCTGCTACCCGGTGTGGGAGAGGCGTCTTCTGCGATGCAGAAACTTCAGGAACGTGGGCTGTGCGATGTCATAAGGAATCTTAAAGTGCCGGTGCTGGGTATCTGTATAGGAATGCAGCTTATGTGCAGGCATAGTGAAGAAGGCAACGTGGATTGCCTTGGAATATTTGATGCGGATGTCAGAAAGTTTGAAGCAGATCCTGCGGCTGGAGTCAAGGTCCCTCATATGGGATGGAATTCACTCGTCGATTTGAAGACCGGACTTTTTGACGGACTTGCCGACGGAGATTTTGTATATTTTGTGCATTCTTTTGCTGCTGATGTGTGCGAGGATACTGTTGCAGTTTCTGAAAACGGAAGACGTTTTTCTGCCGCTATGCGTAAAGGAAACTTCTACGGTGCCCAGTTCCATCCGGAAAAGAGCGGTGAGGTAGGAGAAAAGATATTGAGAAATTTCATGAATCTATGAGAAACGGTACTATTATAATTCCAGCAATCGACCTGATGGACGGAAAGTGTGTCCGTCTGACTCAGGGTGATTACGGACAGAAGAAGGAGTATTCTGCGGATCCTCTGGATATGGCAAGACAATATGAAGACTGTGGAATCACAAGGCTCCATGTTGTGGATCTCGATGGTGCAAAGGCAAAGAAACCATGTAATCTTGCTGTACTTGAAAGAATCGCTTCTGCTACTTCGCTCGATGTGGAATGGGGTGGCGGCATCAAGGATGCGGACTCTTTGCGCTCTGCCTTGGATGCAGGAGCCGGTAGGATAATATGTGGAAGTGTTGCGGTGGACAATAGGGAAGAATTTTCTTCATGGCTATCACAGTTCGGACCTTCCCGCATTATTCTTGGAGCCGATGTGCGTGACGGAAAGGTTGCAACACATGGCTGGCTCAAGGACAGCGGACTTTCTCTCGAGCAGTTGATGTCATGGTATGTCCCGCAGGGGCTCAGCCAGATGATATGTACCGATATCAGCAAGGATGGAATGCTTCAGGGACCTGATTTCTGTTTCTATTCAGATTTGAAGGATGCCTGGCAGAGCGTCGATATTACTCTGAGCGGAGGAATAAGCTGTATGGCAGATATATGCAAGGCTGCTGAGCTCGGACTCCATAGCGTGATAGTCGGGAAGGCTATATATGAGGGAAAAATCAGTTTGAAGGATATAGAATCATGGTTGCTAAAAGGATAATACCTTGTCTGGATGTAAAGGATGGACGCACAGTAAAGGGTGTGAACTTTGTCGGACTGAGGGATGTCGGTGATGCCGTCGAACTCGGTGAGATGTACGCGCGTCAAGGTGCTGATGAACTGGTATATCTTGACATAAGCGCTACAGTAGAAGGTCGGGGAACATTTGTGAATCTGGTGCGACGCATATCTGAGAGGATAAATATTCCGTTTACCGTCGGTGGAGGAATATCATCCCTTGATGATGCAGCAAGGCTACTGGATGCAGGAGCAGACAAGATTTCCATCAATAGCGCTGCGGTGCGTCAGCCATTGCTTATTGACCAGATCGCAGGAAAATACGGCAGTCAGTTTGTTGTACTTGCAATAGATGCAAAAAGCGTAGGAGACAGGTGGCTGATCACGACTCATGGCGGCAGACAGCTGACAGAAAAGGAACTGTTCGCATGGGCTGTTGAAGGGCAGGAACGTGGCGCTGGAGAGATATTGCTGACATCTATGGACCATGACGGCACAAAAGCCGGATATCCATGCGAGCTGTTTGCAAGACTTTCTGAAAAACTGTCCATTCCAATAATTGCATCCGGGGGTGCCGGGTCAGCTGAAGATATAGCTGCGGTCCTCTCAGATGGACGTGCAGATGCAGCACTTGCAGCCAGCATCTTCCACTTCGGAGAAATGACTGTCGGTCAGCTGAAATCTCAGCTCCGTGACATGAACATAAATGTGAGATTATAAATCAAAATTATGAAATACGAAGAATTCAATCTTTCAAAAAATGCAGACGGACTGCTGCCAGTAGTCGTTCAGGACTGCGAGACGCTTAAGGTGCTTATGGTTGCTTATATGAATCAGGAAGCATATGAGAAGACATGCCAGACAGGCAAGGCTACATTCTACAGCCGCACACGCGGACAGCTCTGGACCAAGGGTGAGACAAGCGGCAACTTTATCGAGGTCGTGAAGATGTATCCGGACTGCGACAACGATACGCTCCTGCTTATGGGACGTCCAGTAGGCCCTACATGCCACAGAGGAACTGTAAGCTGTTTCGATACTCCGGACAATGAGGGTTTCATCCGTCATCTTCAGGGAGTGATCCAGGGACGTCATGCCCAGATGCCGGAAGGATCGTACACTACGCATCTTTTCACAAAGGGAGTCAATAAGATTGCTCAGAAAGTAGGCGAGGAAGCCGTAGAGACCGTAATCGAGGCGATAGACGGTAACAGGGAGCGTTATCTGTATGAGGCGAGTGACCTTATATATCATCTTCTCGTACTCAATGAACAGATGGGCTTCACAATTGCGGATATGGAGGCTGAACTTGCATCGCGTCACAAATAACCCTGGCACCTAACACGCTGACAGATAATGCAATACGAAAAGGCGATTCCCCTGCGCAGGGGAATCGCCTTTCAGCATTCTGCTGATGATCAGCGTTTTAAGTGCCAGGCTCTACCAGACCCACTCGAAGCGGATGTCGCGTGGAATGCCTGCTCCGTTGACCTTTGCAATGTCTGAAGCAAGGTTGTCGCGGATGCTGGCGTTCTCTGACGAGTATTTCTGAGCGAACTCGAAATCTCCGGTAGCCTGAGTGGTCAGGATGAGGTTTGCCCATGAGTCAATCACCTCGGCAGCCTTGTCGAAATCCACTACATATTTGCCGTCAGCGTTGCGAGTGAATGCGCCGTTGTCCTCCATGTAGTTGTAACACATCATGTTTGCCTTTCCGTGTGAAGAAGCGGATCCGAAACGCACAGAGCGTACGATACCGGCGATGAATGTAGCTACCGACTGCTCTTTTGTAATATCGGTGATTTCTCCCATATCTATGAGCTTGCTTACCATGAACAGACCAAGGATGTCAGCCTTTGCCTCTTCCCAGGTTGTCTTTTCAGAACCCATGGCAGCATCTACAGAACCCTTTCCGTTTACAGTCTGCTTTACACCAAGTCCGTGAGCGACCTCGTGGAAGGTGACATTCCAGAAGAATGCATCTGCGCTGAGATACTCGAGCTGTTCAGGAGCCATAAGCACCTCTCCGATAGGCATCATGATCTTGTCGAACTTCGCCATCATACTGTTGTATAGCTGAAGACGGCGTGTTCCTTTGGCAGCATGGACTCTTTCGTCGTTAGGAAGGTTAATCGCAATGGTCTTGCTGCCGGCATTACAGTCGCCAGCATAGTAGATTGCATCATATACATTGAGGTCAGACGAGGTTCCAGGTACGAATGTCTTGTACTCAGGAGCACAAGGAAGCATCTTCTGGAGCTCAGGAAGCAGACCCACATACTTGGCAAGATTTGCACTGCGCTTCTCGTCCTTGAGGAGGATGAAGCACTCGTATGCTGCCTTTGCCTCGTTGAGCTTGTCGTCGTAGTTCTCGATAGGTCCGATCACGAGGTCCATATTGCAGTCCTTCATGTCCATCCATGCCATGTCGCTGGCAAGATAGTCATCTGTACGGAATGCTTTGACGCGCTCGGTGAGGTAATTCTTCATTCCCTCGTTTTCAGTCAGCTCGATAGCCTGCTCCAACAGAGCGCATACCTTGTCGAGCTCCTCCTTGTATTCGTCACGGTACCATACGCACTTCAGTGCTCCGTTCTCATCACGGCGTACGACAGTATAAAGGCTCAGTTTGTTCGGATCGTCAAAAGCCTCGAACTCTGCCGTAGTCATATCCTGAGGATAGTACTGGCATCCGAGCGGTTTCTCTCCCCATCCTTCAACAAAAGGCTTGTTGTCGTCAAGATGATCCCAAGGACCATAGTTTATCATTGCATAAGCCTTCTCGTTCTCGTCAGTGAGTGCTTCCATCTGTGCCTTGTCACCGAAGGTCTGCTTCCAGAACAGGCCGTCCACGATGTCAGCTGCCTCACGGAAAATTGCGACAATCTTCTTGTCGTTGTCAGATAGTGCATCGTAAAGAGGCGATGTCACTTCCACGATTGCATAGCTGTCAACTTTTTCTTTCAAATCTGTGTCATTTTTATGAGCACAAGCAGCCACTGCGATTGCAGCGGCTGCCATGATATATAACTTCTTCATATTAGAATGAAACAGCGATTCCCTTGAAGTCCTCAGCCTTGAGAGCCGCACCACCGATAAGACCACCGTCGATATCCGGGCATGCGAAAAGCTCCTTTGCGTTTGATGGCTTGCATGAACCACCGTAAAGGATAGAGATTTCCTCAGCAAGCTCGCCGAACTTCTCAGCAAGTACCTTGCGGATCTCAGCATGGATCTCCTGTGCCTGCTCAGCAGTTGCAGTCTTACCTGTACCGATAGCCCAGACTGGCTCATAAGCTACGATAACCTTAGCCATCTGCTCTGGTGTAAGAGTGAAGAGAACGTTCTTCACCTGCTCTGTAACAACCTCGAAATGACGGCCAGCCTCGCGCTCCTCAAGCTTTTCACCGATACAGAAGATTGGTGAAAGGCCCTGCTCAAGTGCAAGATTTACCTTCTCTACGAGAGTTGCATCAGTCTCGCCATAGTACTCTCTTCTTTCAGAGTGACCGAGGATTACATACTCAGCACCAAGACCTGCGATCATGTTTACAGCTACCTCACCGGTATATGCACCGCTCTTGTGGTCAGCGCAGTTCTGTGATGAAAGACCTACTGCTGTGCCCTTTACAACCTCAGCTACAGGATAAAGGTGAGTGAAAGGAGGAGCAATGATAAGCTTAACGTCAGCTGGTACCTCAGCTGAAGCTGCTACTACTGCCTTTGCGAGCTCTACGCCCTCTGCAACTGTTGTGTTCATCTTCCAGTTGCCTGCTACAATGTGTTTTCTCATGATATAATTAATTTAAGATCTGATTTTCTTCAAACGGCTGCAAATTTACAATTTTTCAGGCAATGCACAATGACTTATCCCAAAACAATCTCACCGAAGAAATCCGGGCAGTGGAAATCTGGAGAAGGCAGACCGATAGGTGACCAGCTGAGGAAATGGACATTGTCGCACTTGTCTCCGCATTTGTATAGGTTTGCCCTCAATGATGCAGGCTTTTCCTTGTAGCCGATCAGTTCAAACGGTATCACCTCGATTGCCCACCATGACTGTCCTTCTGCACGGGAATCTATAGGCTCATGAGGGAGGGAAGTGAAGTGACGTGCGGTACTGAGCTTTTCTTCGTCGAAATGAGCTGGATCATGACGGGATGTCCTGAGTGCGCCCAGAAATGTGCCTACGCAATTCATCTCGAAATTCACATAATGCTTTCCATCCGGAGTCATGATGAAAAACTCTACGCAGCTGTCTTCCCATACAGGACCGTTATTCTCCATTGCAGCTGCCCTGATATGGTTTTCTTCGACCTCGAACATTACAGCAATGGCTTTGTCTGAGCATGCCATCCTGAAATTCACAGAAGGGGCATATGGGAATTCGCTCCAGTTTACGCAGTCCAAGGCCTGGGCATCGCATGTAGAAAGGGTCTCGCGCAGAGCCTCGTCAGAAAGCGTCTGAAGATCTGCTATATATCTTGCATTGAAAGTCTTCATGGTCTATGCGTTTGCGACTATTTCCTTCATCTTCTCATACTGCTCTTCCATTGAGCAAAGCAGCTTGTACTGAGCGTGTGTTCTTACAAGATTATGGTCTGGAGCATTTGTCTTGTAATATTTGTCACCGTCAATGTAGTCCATCAGGAAGCGGAGTACCTGCTCGAAAGTGATATAGCGTGCTGAGAATGCCAGCCACTCGAGTTCGCTCTCACAAAGAGTAGAACGGCGCTCAGAAAGATATCCTTCAGTATATGCCTTGAACATTTCAAGCGACATGCCCACGCGTGAAAGGTCTCTGTCATCCTCTGCTCCGGTATTGGTGTATGAGCGGATTGCGTCACCGAAGTCATTAAGCGATGTGCTGCTCATACATGTGTCCAGGTCGATCACACAGAGTACTTCTCCTGCTGCATCGAACAGGATATTGCTGATCTTTGTGTCATTGTGTGTCACACGTGTAGGGATAGTTCCGTCTTCTACGAGGCTCCAGAACTTGAGCATCTCTTCCTTGCGTGATTCGATCCAGCTGATTTCTTCGGCGAGGTCTTTTACTCTGCCTGCAGCATCTGCTTTAAGAGCCTCATCCCACTGCTGGAACCTCCAGCGGATGTTGTGGAATCCCTTGATAGTTTCGCTAAGAGGTGTGGTGAAGTCTGCGAGCTGTGCCTGGAATTTTCCTATTCCCTGGCCACCCTTGTATGCAAGTGCAGGAGTGTCAGCCTTCTCGTATGTGATTGATCCTTCGATGAATACGCAGACAGCCCAGAAATTACCATTCTCGTCTTTGTAGTACAGATCGTAATGTGGCAGTGACTTTTCCTCTTCAGTCAGTGTTGCAGCATTCCTCTTTACTACAGTAAGCACCTCGCGCTCAGGGTCTCCACCTGCAGCAGCTACCTTCGCCTTGATATGTTCCGTCACCATCAGTATGTTGTTCATCATTCCCGGTACATCAGGGAATACGATGTGATTCTTTCTCTGAAGGATGTACTTGCCGCCTTCTGATGTCTTGACGATGAATGTGTCGTTGATAAATCCGGGACCGAGAGGCTTTACCTCACTGATGCTGCCAGAAATGTCAAATCTGGTTGCGATTGAAATGTACTTTTCCATGATTTAGTGTCATTATATGTGTTTGATTATTATTCCTATCTTATCTGAGTCGTTCCATAGCCATACATAACCGTTTTCATCCGTCTTCTTCACCGTGAACGATATTCCTTCAAATGTCTTAGTCGATCTTCTGCCGGTCCATGTCACATCTGCCGTCAATATCTGCTCTTCTTCTACAGGCTTTTCAGAACATCTTATAGTAAACCAATTGGCAAGACGGTCTTCGTATATGCGGTATTCGTTCTTATGGTCGTTGAATCCCATCTGGTAACTTTGGCTCTCATATGTGACCTGAGGCTCTCCCCTCCATGTCAGGGATATTTCGGCTGGGGTATTGATGAAGTTCAATGTATCAGCCAGATAACATCCGCTCACTGCAAGTACGACGGAAAGCAATATGATGATTCTTTTCATTATTCAGTCAGTTCGATTTCTTTGATTATTATATCTTTGCTGCCATCCTTGTGGGTGACGACGGCCTGTAAAGTGCCGTCATATGCCGGGCAGAAATAGAAACCTTTTTCCATCTCTATTTCCTTGCCGTCGAACTCCCAGCTCACCGGACTATCTGTATTCGCTACATGAAGAGGAATGCTATCGCCCTGTTTTATTTTGCTGCTGTTCATGTATATATATGGCCAGGTAATGGCAGGCTTTCTCTTTGTCATGAATGACAGCCTGTAGGCTTCCCCTATATTGTCCTCTCTCTCGAACCGTATCCTTGTCTCGTATGTGACATTACCACTTTCGAGACCTTCAATCTTGCAGGCATATTTCCCGTCCTCAAATTCCATGGGCACAACTGTGGTGTATCCATCGCTGCTTCCGCTTTTCTTCCACTCTACAGACGCGGTACCTTCCATCTGAAGGTCATGCTTGCTGAATGTGATGATTGCTGCGTCCGGGAAAGTTGTGAATGATACATCTGTGACTTCCGGTACTTCGGACAGTGAGGCTGTCTTTGATGCACTGAATGTTATGTTTACCCCGTCAGTCTTTATAGCCGTAATGGAAATGTCATGGTAATCACCATACCAATATGTCAGTCCTGGATTTCCCCCTGGAACAATTGCGGTGGCATTATCCTGTGGGAAGAATATGCCTTTCAGACTTTGGTTGAAGTCGTTGTGACTTGTTATAAGGTCTGTCCTGCCATCTGCTTCAATAAGGTCTGCGCACTGGTGGGCATGTTCGGCATTGACTGTGTTTGCCTGCCATTTAGAATATGGCGTTGTACCTATGATCTCTGTAGCCTTTTTGTCAATATGATAGACAAGCATTCCTTTTCCGCCTATGAATTCGTCCCACCCTTCGTCATACCTGCATTCCAGCAGATAGTACTCATCTTCAATGCCGGACTCCAGCTTGTAGTATGTTCCGCTCTTATGTATTGGCTCCATGGTATATGTCTGTCCTTCCTCTATTATTATGGGTGAGGACAAACCCAGCAGTTCGCGGTCGATGCAATTGAGGTTAGGGGGTGTTGCTGAATTGTTGTTGTAATTGCCTCCGTCCATCAGGGACGTGTGCTTCCACAGAGCGGCTGCCCAGCCTCCATCCTTGTCTGAATCTGTGTCATACATGTCCACCAGACCCAGAGTGTGCCCGAATTCGTGGCAGAATGTTCCGATGCCGGTAAATGAACGGTCTCCTGTTATTTCAGCGGAACAGGCATATCTGTCAATCCGCTTTCCGTCACAGAAGAGATTGATCTTTTCTCCGCTGTATATGTAGTATTGATGTGGCCATATCAGGTCCGGCTGACTGCTGTGTTCAGATTCGCTTAGACCCGCATAGAAGACATATACATTATCGACAATTCCGTCTCCATCCTGATCGTATTGTGCAAAATCTATATTGCCGTCAGCAGCCTTGCATGCTTCGGTCACCATGTCCCAGGGACGTATGTCAGTGCCGTCAGCTCCGTTCTTGCCATAGTGCTCTGACGGCCATGAAAGTGTGATGATGTCACTTACGTCAAAGTTGAATTCCCAGTTTTCTCCAAACTGAGATTCATAATAATCTTTTGCACTTCCGGTGCCGTTATAATCCTTCTGGTTGAGCAGGTTGTGGAAGTCTTCCTTTCTGAATGTGAATTTTATGTCGGAGAATTCCACGAGCAGGGCGATGCCTCTTTTCTGTATTGTCTCTTCGGACGATCTTGTCAGGACTGCCTGCTGCCGGATTGTCTCGAGTGCCTTAAGTGCACTTTCCTGTCCTGCTGCCCTGATTTCCATGCTTCTTTCTGTAAGAAGATGGTATGGAATGTCTCTGGATGCCTCGATGACTGATGCCGGTGCATTTCCTATATGATATCCCGTGCATTCCAATATACCCTCACCATTATATATGCCGTAGCACCACCATCCCTGGTCATCTCTTACAATCGCACATCCGTCCTTGGTCTTTCTGATCTTGATCCATTCGTCTCCGGTGACGGTTACAGAGAAACTTGTGCCGTCAGGCTGAGTGTAAACGGCATCAGTATTGCGGACAGGACTTCCGACTGCCTCCATCAGGAATATGAAAGCAGACAATAATGTCGTCAGGATGCGTCTAAGGTACATAATGTTTCGGTTTTAGCAAAAAAGCACGTATATTTGCATACAGAATTGCAAGTTACACATTTTTTATGAGAATCAATAGAATTATTCTGTCATTATCTCTTGTCGCTGTCTTTTTTGATGCTATGGCGCAAGAGTCTATCGTAAGGAAAATCAATGAGTACGGTAAGTTTGACACCTTTTGCCAGAGGGAAATCAAAGAATCTTCCCTTATTGGCGGAGCGACGAAATATCTGTATGAGTTCTATGGTGAGCCGACGGATACACTGAGAACTGGAAAGACTCCGTATTCATCCCCTGAGGACTATCTTTGGAGGACAAATAATGTTCTTGCAGTTGTCGCAGGAATCGTAAAGACCAATACCACAGTATTTCCGGAAAAAAGAGGCGATGGCTACTGTGCAAGGGTAGAGGCTCATATCGAAGAAGTAAAGGCGCTCGGAATTGTGAATATGGATGTGGTGTGCCAGGGCGCACTTCTTGTCGGTGCTCTGCCGGAGCCTATCAAGGATACAAAGTCGCCGATGGCCAAAGTGATATACGGACTTCCGTTTGAGGGCAGCCCTAAGGCATTGAAATTTGACTATAAGGCTGATGTCGGTCATGAGGTATATCGTGGTACAGGTTTCTCGAAACTAAAGCCTCTCGGCTATCCTGACGATGCCGAAGTTACAGTTGTTCTGCAGAAGAGGTGGGAAGACGAAGATGGCAATGTTCATGCATTGCGTGTTGGAACCGGAATAGAACGTATTTCCGAGGATGTGTCGGAGTGGGTGAACGGTCATGAACTGAAGATCCATTATGGTGATATCACGTCTGAGCCTTTCTATAAGGAATATATGGGCTTGAAGACCGACCCGGAGACTGCTTATCATGCCCTGAACAGCAAAGGGGAAAATGTGATTGTGCAGGAAGATGGTTGGGCTGCTGCTGATGTTGAGCCGAACTATATCATGATACACTTTATAGCAAGTTGCGGCAAAGCTTTCTATGGTGGTGTGGGAAATACATTGTGGCTGGACAATGTCGAACTTGTCATGTAGCCGCAGACGGAGATAAATTGAAAAGGGGTCACAAGCAATATGCATTGTGGCCCCTTAAACGTGTACTAAAACCTAAACCTGATACAAAGATGCAAAATGGTTTGCGAATGTTGCAAAGAAAATGCAATATTTTTCAAAAAAAATGACTACCCGGCGGGTAGTCACTGATCTGCTGGTGTGAAAATTATTTAGCAGCCTCGATAGAAGCCTTTCTAAACTCCTTCATCATCTTCTCAAGTGCGAGTGAAGACTTACGAGCGCGAGCGCCAGCTGCCTTGTTACCCTTTTCTGCCTGAGCAGCAGCGTTAGCTGCGAAAACTTCGTACTCAGCTACAATAGCATTTACAAGCTCTTTCATTGTTTGTGTAATTTAATCGGTTAAACTTTTAGCGTAAAAATTTTCGCTAAAGTATGTCTAATTTTTTGAAAAAACAAACAAATGCTTGAAAAACATGCATTTCCACACTCTAATGTGCTGTTTTCCGCCTATTGCTTAGGCTTTGTATTCACGGTGTTCATAGCTCTGTCAGCTCCGATAGTAGCCCATGCCTTCACTCCGTCAATTACCCTTTTTGAAATCTCCGGCATCTGTTCGAGTTCTTCCTTTGCAAGCTCTCCGAGAACATATCCTACCTGCTGCCCTCTTCCGAATTCGTTGCCGATGCCGACCCTTATGCGGGCATATTCCTGCGATCCGAGAAGTTCTGTGATGTTAGTCAGTCCGTTATGACCTCCGGCACTGCCGTTCTTCCGCAGTCGCAGAGTGCCGAACGGAATGTTAAGGTCGTCAGAAATTACCAGAATGTTTTCGATAGGAATCTTCAGTTCGTTCATCCAATAACGGACAGCCTTTCCACTGAGATTCATATATGTGGAGGGCTTGAGCAGGTGGAATCTCCTGCCCTTGAAGGAAACAGTCGTCATGCTGCCGTATCTTCCAGACTCAAAAACAGAATTGGATGCCTGAGCCCAGGCATCCAATACCATAAATCCCATGTTGTGTCTGGTGTTGGCATATTCGACGCCGATATTTCCTAAACCGACGATCAAATAATTCATACCAGTTCAGATTACTTCTTGCTCTGCTCCATCTTAGCCTGCTGAGTAGCACGTGTAGGACGTACTGAGCAGATGATAGTAGCCTTAGGAGAAACAATTGTAACGCCTTCGAAGTTGAGGTCGCCAGCAACGATCTGCTTGCCGATCATAAGGTGAGTTGAATCAACCTCAAGAACGTCAGGAAGGTTGTTCATCATAGCGCTTACGCGGAGCTTGCGGCTTGAAACGAGGAGCTTACCACCCATCTTCACACCCTCTGAGTGACCTGTAACCTTGACAGGAACCTCGATGGTTACCGGCTTCTCTTCGCCTACTGCGAGGAAATCTACATGAAGAGCCTCGTCAGTTACAGGGTGATACTGTACTTCGTGAAGCACTGCATACATCTTTGCGCCGTTGCTGAGCTCGAGGTCAATGATATATGAGTTAGGAGTGTGAGTGATAGTCTTGAGATCCTGTGCCTCTACAGAGAAAAGAACATTCTCGATGCCAAGTCCATAAATGTTGCAAGGAACCTGTCCTGCTCTGCGAACTGCCTTTACTGCAGCCTTGTTGCCAGCCTCACGGATCTGGCCTTTGAGTTCTACGTGTTTCATTGTTTGTTAGAAAATTAAAATGTGTTACTCAGTTTTTACTGTCAGAAGACCTTGCTTTCTTCGTTGGACATCACCTCCAAAATCCTCACAACCGAAAGGTTGCTCCGGTTTTGTCGGTTAGTCCGCCTTGAAATCGGCGGCTTCTGCCGTAAAAACCCCATTGCACCAAAAAGCACCATGCTTTTTAGACCAAATTTTTTGGGGCTGCAAAGATAGATAAATTATTTGAATATCAAATATTTTACAGGGAATTATTGCACAAGACCTGTGGCTTTGTTCCATTCGAGGGTCCTGTAGAAGTTGTTAAGGTATCCTCTGTCAGTGAACGGAAGGTACATGCTCAGTCCGCTGTGCTTCTCGAGCTTGATGTCAGAGATGAACTCCGGTGTGGCTGCCTTATATACCACACATCCTTCCAAAGCAGTCTTGAGCCTTTCCTTATGGTCTTCGGAGAGGTCACAGAACATGGCTATGTCCTCGAGGTCGTAGAACCATTGGTGGATGCCGGCATTGGTGAGCCTGTAGTATCTCTGGATCTTCATCGAGCCTTCAAGGGCTGCGATGCGCGTCCTGTGTGCGTCGAATATCTCGCTACACACCTCCGCAAGAGGGCCCAGCCTTGTGCAGTCAATCAGTGATATTGTGGCAGACTTGTATTGTCCGGACTGGTCATTGTAGTAATTGAAGAAATTTTCGCAGAAACCTTTGAGGTCACCGTTTCTGTTGAATATGTATTTCAACATCGTTGTATATTCCATTCCGTCTGCGAGTATTTCTGTCTGTGATGCTACAAGGAAATCCGTGTTGTTGCGAAGCTCGTATGCCACCTCTATGCCGCCCATGAAGCATGCGTCAAAAATTATCGCGTTCATCTTCATCGGAAAGGCGTCCTTCATATCGGTGATATTCATCTCATGGTATGTTCCGGTGGTTATGTTCTGGATGCCGAATCCCTTTACGACAGGACCGCCGTCTTCGGGTGTCACGCCCCAATATGGCTGATGTCCCCTGACTGTCCTCATGCGAGGAATCCATGTGTCAGAATATTGCTTTTCGTAGAAATTAGGATCGTTGCAGTAATCCGCAGGAGTCCAGCCGGTACCGTGAGAAGAGAACAATATGCTGTATTCTGCCTCCTGGTATCTGTCCTTTATATATGATAACACGTTGTGCAGTGTCTCCTTGGATGCCGATACTGTATTTGGGTCATATGTCACTATCGTGTCTCTCACCACTCCGCCGGACTTCGTCTTCTTCAGTTCGATGAGAACAGGGGAGTTGGGCGTTGAATAGCTGCCTCGTGTTTTTGTACTATGACTGTAAATGACGACATGACTGTTGCATGGTACGGAAGAGTAGCTCTTGGAAAGTTCTTCGATGTCCTGTTTGAGATAGTTGCTGAGGTTGTTGAAGCCTATGGAGTACACTATGAATACTCTCTTGGGCCCGGTGCAGATGTGATCTTCACAGGCACAGAAACCGATGAGCAGGGCTGTCAATAGAACGAGCCTTAAGCATGCTTTACCATATATGTTGCGGAAAAGAGTCATATATCATATTTAATTGGCTTGCAAATATATTGATTTTTCAGCGAATTTTGTATATTTGTCACTTAGACATGACTAATACCAAACTTTATGAAAAAGATTATTAAAATGATTGCTATTGCAGGACTTGCCACAGCGGCAGCTTCGTGCGGAAAAGAGCAGGAAGAGTTCAAGTATCTGGTGGACGAATTCGCTGATCTCAAGGTAATGAGGTATCAGGTGCCCGGTTGGGACGGACTTACGCTCCAGCAGAAGGAATATGTGTATCATCTTGCTGAAGCGGCAAAATATGGCCGTGACATCATCTGGATGCAGAACTGCAAGTATAATCTGCAGGTGAGGAAAGCTATTGAGAATATTCTTGAAAATTATAAGGGAGATCGTGAGTGCGAGGATTTCAAGGACTTCGAGACATATGCAAAGAGAGTCTTCTTCAGTAACGGTATTCATCATCACTATGCAGAAGACAAGTTCTTTCCTGTCTGCAGCAAGGAGTACTTCGGTGAGCTTATGAAGGCTGTGGATGCATATGACATCCGTGTGCTTTCGTTCATTTACGACTATGATGCATGTCCTCATCGTAAATCGACGGACAAATCGAAGGATATCGTAGTGGAATCATCCGTCAATTTCTACGAAGGTGTGACAAAGGCCGAGGTGGAGAAGTTCTACGAAGAGATGACAGACCTTTCAGATCCTACTCCGGTATCATACGGTTTGAACAGCAAGCTCATGAAGGCTGCTGACGGTACGGTCTATGAGGAGGTTTACAAGATCGGCGGACTTTACGGCCATGCGCTTGAGAAGATATGCGAAGAGCTTGAAAAGGCTGCCGAGGTTGCGGAGAACAAGGTGCAGAAGCAGTATATTGATGACCTTATCAATTATTACAAGACCGGAGACCTCAAGCTCTGGGATGAGTATAATATCAAGTGGGTAGGCGAGCATGAAGGCTCGGTAGATTTTGTCAACGGCTTTGTAGAGGATTACAATGACCCTCTCGGACGCAAGGCTACTTGGGAGGGTCTCGTCAATTTCAAGGATGAGGAGGCTTCACGCAGGACAAAGCTCATCAGCGACAATGCGCAGTGGTTTGAGGATAATTCGCCGATCGATCCACGTTTCAAGAAGGCAGAAGTGAAGGGCGTATCTGCGAAGGTCATCAATGTGGTTACGCTTGCAGGTGACTGCTATCCTGCAGCCCCTATCGGAATCAATCTTCCTAATGCAGACTGGATCCGCCGTGAACATGGATCGAAGTCTGTGACTATTGCCAATCTTACATCAGCATATAGCAAGGCTGCTCAGGAAGCTCCTAAGGGCATGCTTGGTGAGTTCGCCTGGTCAGACGAGGAAATAGCGTACGAAAAGAGATATGGAGACCTGACAAGCGATCTTCATACAGACCTCCACGAGTGTCTGGGACATGGTTCCGGCCAGCTTCTTCCGACCACCGCACCTAACGCACTCGGTGAGTACAGCTCTACTTTGGAAGAGACACGTGCAGACCTTTTCGGACTTTACTATCTTGCAGACCCTAAGCTCGTAGAACTTGGCATTCTTCCGGATATGGAGGCGTATAAGGCTCAGTATCAGTCATATATAAGAAACGGAATCTTTACTCAGTTTACAAGGGTGGAGCTTGGTAAGAAGAATACTCAGGCTCATATGCAGAACCGCAAGCTTATCAGCGAATGGTGCTATGAAAAGGGACTTGCTGACAATGTGATTGAGAAGAAGGTGCGCGACGGCAAGACTTATTTTGTAGTGAATGACTTCGAAGCTCTCAGATATCTGTTCGCTGAACTTCTTGCAGAGATCCAGCGCATCAAGTCTGAAGGAGATTTCGAGGCGGGAAAGGCGTTGGTGGAGAAATATGCCGTCAATATCGACCCTGTTCTTCATAAAGAGGTAAGAGACCGTTATTATGCTCTCCAGCTTAAGCCATATGGCGGATTCCTCAATCCGGATATCGTGCCTGTGAAGAGATTCGGAAAGGTGGTGGACTATGAGCTTGTCTATAACGACAACTACCTCGAGCAGATGCTCCAGTACGGTCAGAAATACTCTACTCTCTAACCGTCATCCCCGGCTTGACCGGGGATCTCACAAACCCCGTAATCCCGACCGACCAAAGCGAGTGGAGAAATCTGATACCAGATCCCGTCTTCTGAAAGACTATAACTACTATCTTCGTATAGAGCGTGCGATGTCACAGAACACTGTGGCATCGTACTGTTCTGATGTCGAACAGTTCCTGGCATTCTGCAATAATGACGTCCAGTCCTTCTCCCCGTCAGTCATAGAAGAATTTCTGGACTCCCGAGGGAGTCTTTCCAAACGTTCTCAGGCAAGAATGCTGAGCGCAATCCGCTCGTTCTGCAAATGGCTCGTCCTGGAAGGCATGATGAGGGATAATCCATGTGACAAGGTGGATGGACCTAAACTGGGAAGATATCTGCCGGATGCATTATCGGTGGAGGAGGTATCATCGATCATTGATGCTGTGGATACTTCTTCATGGATGGGACTGCGGGACAAGGCTCTTCTGGAGGTTCTGTACGGATGTGGGCTACGCGTCTCTGAAGCAGTAGGACTGAAAGTCTCATCTATATATTTCAAGGATGAACTCATAAGGGTGATTGGCAAAGGTAACAAGGAACGCCTCGTACCGATGGGGGATGTCGCATCAGAAGCATTGAGAATGTATCTGGAGGCGCGACCGTTGGAATTCTCCGGCATAGGATATGTGTTCCTGAACAGATACGGGGCTACCTTGAGCAGGGTAAGCGCCTTCAATATGGTAAAGAAGACGGCACTGCTTGCCGGAGTAAGGAAAGAGATATCTCCTCATACTTTCCGGCATTCATTTGCCACACATCTTATTGAAAACGGGGCTGATATCAGACTGGTACAGGAGATGCTCGGACATGAAAGCGTATCTACCACAGAGATATATACCCATATCGACAGTACCACCTGGCATTCCATCATTGCTGATCATCATCCCCGACGCTGATTCGCTGTCATCAGTACCCACTTTCCCCGATGCTGACTTTCTGTCATTTTGAGCGGAACGTAGTGAAGTCGAGAAATCTTTCTATATTTGCACGCAAATTTCAAAACTATGGATAAGAACAGTTACGCATTGGGCATGAGCATTGCCCACAATATGATGTCGTCAGGCATCCAGTCAATCGAATTTGATGATTTCGTGGCAGGAGTAAAGGCTATCCTTACCGGATCTGAGCCTGCAGTGTCATTTGAAGAGGCAAGCGAGCTTCTCAATAAGTATTTTGCAGAAATCGAAGCGGAGCAGAGAGCTCAGGCTGAGGCTATGAGTGCTGCAATGAAGGAGGAGGGCGAAGCATACCTCAAGTTCAACTCTGAGCAGGAGGGTGTGGTTGTGCTTCCAAGCGGTCTGCAGTACAAGGTGCTTGTAGAGGGTTCAGGCAAGAAGCCGTCTGCTACAGACAAGGTTAAGTGCCACTATGAAGGTACTCTTCTGAATGGTGCCAAGTTCGACAGTTCATATGATCGCAATGAGCCAGCAGTCTTCGGACTCAATCAGGTCATCCCAGGCTGGACAGAGGGTGTTCAGCTTATGAGCGAGGGTGCGAAATATGAATTCGTAATCCCTTACAACCTCGCTTACGGTGCTCACGGCGCTCCGGGTGCCATCCCTCCATATGCAACCCTTAAGTTTGTTGTAGAACTCCTCGAAGTTCTCTAAACCGTCATTCAGACATTAACCGACGTTCAAACATTAACCGTCATTCAGACATTAACCGTCATTGAGACATTAAACCGTCATTCCCGGCTTGACCGGGAATCTACACCATGGACTTACTTCAGATATTCACACTCATCACAGGCGTAATCTATATCATTTTCGAGATACGCCAGAAGAATTTCATGTGGGTGGTAGGTGTCGTGACAAGTCTAGCGGCCATGTGGGTGTTCTTCCGACAGGGATTATATGCCTCTTTCGGACTGAACACCTACTATTTCATTACGGCATTCATCGGACTTTGGCATTGGAGACGTGACAAGAATGCTCTCTCCTCTTCCATGTCGGGCATAACTGTTGATTCGAGCCCTATGTCTGTCGTGTCGAGCGAAGTCGCATCCCCCGACGATATCATCTGCCTAAATCGTCTGACGACAAAGACTGTGATAATCAGTGCCATAGCAATGGCTATCGGTGTTTTCGCCCTTTCATGGGGAATGGAATATCTGAACACTACCGGTCTTCTTACCGAGAATCCCATGTCTCTTCTGGATTCATCGGTTGCCGTCCTCAGTGCAATTGCGACGTGGTGGCTCGTGAAGTCATATCGGGAGCAATGGCTTCTCTGGATTGTGGCGGATACCCTGAGCGTGGTGCTCTGCGCAATGCAGCAGATGTGGTGGATGTCCGTCCTGTATGTCGCATATGTGGCTGCTGCAGTCTATGGATTGTACTACTGGAAAAAGGCTGGAGTCTATTTGGCTGACTGACAGTGCGTTATACTCTATGCCTGCTCCCCAAAGTACGCAGGCATAGGACGTAAGATGTTGAATATTAGGTGTTTGTATTAATATGGCATTTAAGGAAAATTATCCGTCAAGACTTCTCGAGGAAGCTGTCGATGCAATCAGTTCTCTTCCCGGTGTAGGCCGCAGAAGTGCGCTTCGTCTTGCTCTGCATCTGCTCCGGCAGCCTCAGGAGAATGTCCACCATTTTGCTCAGGCAGTGGTGAACCTTCGAGATAATGTGAAATACTGCCACAGGTGCAGGATGATTTCAGACGATGAAATATGTTCCATCTGCGCCGACAATTCGCGTGACCACAATACTATCTGCGTTGTGGAGAGCGTACGTGATGTCATGAGCATCGAAAATACCGGACAGTATCATGGTGTATATCACGTCCTCGGCGGCATCATCTCTCCTATAAACGGTATAGGACCTTCAGACCTGACAATAAGGGAACTGGTGCAGAGAGTCGAATCATTCTGTGAAGGTGGAACCGATACGGTAATGCCCGAGGTTATCCTTGCGCTCAGCGGTGACGTGGAGGGTGAAACTACTTCCTTTTATATATATAGGCAACTCTCCCGTTTCAATGTAAGGATCACCTCTCTGGCACGCGGTCTCGGCTTCGGGGATGACCTCGAATATGCTGATGAGCTTACTCTTGGCCGTTCGATTGTCAATAGGCAGATTTTTAGGCCATAAATTCTTCTATTTTTCCAAAATGGGGGGGGCATATAGGATTTCTAAAAAAATCATTGTAGATTTGCATACTCCAAATGTGGACAAGGTTTGCACTAAATAATAACCGAATGAAGAGAATATCCTTATTGATCCTTGCTGTTTTTGTATCACTTTCTGCCGTGGCGCAGAGGGCAAAAGCTGTATGCGGTCCTTATGTGCAATGTGTTACGGAAACAGGCTTTACTATTGTTTGGACTACTGATGTGGAATCTGTAGCATGGGTGGAGGTCGCCCCGGACGACGGAACGCATTTCTATAATAAGGAAAGGGACAAGTATTACGATGCCCGAGGAAATGGTGTTTATCCTATCGGTAAGATCCATAAGGTGGAAGTGGATGGACTTGAGCCGGGTACGACTTATCGATACAGGATCATGTATAAGGGTGTGACTGCATATAACGGCTCCGGAGATGTCCAGTACATGAAGGCGAACGGAACAGATGTCTATAGGGGACAACCTCATAAGATCACGACATTCAAACAGGACTATGACGAGGTCCGCTTCGATATTTTCAACGATATCCACGGAAAGGATTCCTTGTTCAATATAATACTCTCAGGTGCGCGGGATAATCGTGACTTCGTATTTCTTAATGGCGACATGACAAGCAATATTGCCACAGAGGATCTTATAGCGAAAATGTATCTTACATCTGCAGCCAGAAGTCTTAATGGCGGTCTTCCTCTCTTTGTTTCGCGTGGAAATCACGAACTCAGAGGTAGGGATGCAGTCAAATGGTTTGATTATTTTGAAACTCCTACTGGCAAGCCTTATTATTCATTCAGCATAGGCAAGTTCTTCTTCGTGGTGCTGGATGCATGCGAGGACAAACCGGATTCTGATATCGAGTATTCTGGTATCGTGGCTTCTGCTCCATATGTTAAGCGTCAGGCAAAATGGCTGAAGGAGGTACTTGCTTCCCAGGAGTGCCGGAATGCGGAAGTTCGTATTGCATTCTGTCATGTACCGCCTGAGTCAAACGGCTGGTATGGTGCCGCTCAGATGAACGAACTTCTTGTTCCGCCGCTCAATGAAGCCGGTATAGATGCTATGTTCTGCGGACACATACACAGGTGGAGAGTTTCTGAACCTGACGGAAAACTGTCAGACGCTGAATTTCCTGTAATCTGCAATCCCAATATGCAGAGGATGGAAGTGACTGCTACGAAGAAGTCTTTGGATATCAAGACTTTTGACACCAACGGAGTTAATACCAATAAGTGCACAATATCAATACAATAAAGCATGAGTAAGAGAATAGGTAATATTTATCATATGGGGGGGGGTAGAACCTTAGCCTCTAAATATTTGATTATATAGTGTAAGGCGACAGCTGGAAATTTCCGGCTGTCGCCTTGCTGCATTTATACACGACCCAATTAACACAAACCAATAAGTATTTATTTATGAAGAAACTTTGTCTATTGACAATTCTGTTTCTGTCTGCATTTATCCAAATGCCGCAGTTGATGTCTGCCGAGACTATGTATGCTCAGCAGGCGGAGCTCGTGAAAGGACGTGTTACAGATGAGTCCGGTGCACCGGTCATAGGAGCGGGCATCATGGTGAAGGGAACAACTCAGGGTACTATCTCTGATGTCGATGGAAATTATTCTATTGAGGCATCCGAAGGTCAGGTACTGTTATTCTCTTCTATCGGTTACATTGATCAGGAAGTTACAATCGGAACTTCCCATGTGATCAATGTTGTACTGAAGACTGATAATGAACTTCTTGAAGAAGTCGTAGTAGTCGGTTATGGTGTGCAGAAGAAGGTCAATCTGACCGGTTCGGTGAGTGTTGTAGAATCTGAAGACCTTGTCGGAAGAACTTCTTCGAATACATCAAACCTTCTCGTCGGTGTAGTCCCTAATATGAACGTAACCAACGACAACGGACGTCCGGGAGACGGATCTACTATCAATATCCGTGGTGTCAACTCTATTTCAAGTAGTGCTGGTCCATACGTGCTGATTGATGGTGTTGAAGGTAATCTTGACCGTGTGAACCCTAATGACATTGAGTCTATATCGGTTCTCAAGGATGCTTCGTCAGCTGCAATCTATGGTGCAAAAGCTGCATTCGGTGTTATCCTCATCACTACCAAGTCCGGTGGAGACGGAGAGGCTCATGTCGAATATAACGGACGTTTCTCGTTCCACTCACCAGCAGTAAGAACTGACTATGAGACACGAGGTTACTATTCTGCAGCTCTCTCTGACCTCTTCCATGAGACTTATCAGGGAGTACGCTTTACCAACTACAATGACGAGGATTACTACGAATTGTGGATCCGTCGTAATGACAAGACCGAACATCCAGATCGTCCTTGGGCTATGGTGAAGGACGGCAAGTATAAGTACTATGCTAACATGGACTGGTACAACTACTTCTTCAAGGATGACCGTCCTACCCATGAACACAATGTCAGCATTTATGGTGGTACAAAGAAACTGAACTACCGCCTTTCTGCAGGTTACTATCATCAGGATGGTGTCCTCAGACAGGGAAAGGGTGATGAATATACACGTTATAACATGCGTGCAAGAATCTCCTCACAGGTGAACAAGTGGCTCAAGGTCAGCAACAACACTTCTTACTATGCAGATAAGTATCCGTATTATACAAGAGGAAACGTGAAGAACCTTTGGTCTAAGACAATGACCGGTGGTCTTGCTTCTATCCCTGCAGTAAACCCTGACGGTTCAGCTATCTGGATTGTTGATAATTATGCGACTTCAAACAACCGACTTATGTCCGGTTATTCAGTAGTTGCAGAAGATGGAAACACCTACAATCAGGATGATAACAACCACTTCTCTACAACATTTGAAGTGACTCTCACTCCGTTTGAAGGTTTCAGAATTACAGGAGACTACACATATACAAATGCAGAGTACAGATGTGTAAACAGAAGCCTTCCTGTGCCGTATTCTCAGTATCCTGGAGTAATAGAGATGTGTTATGACCTTACTGACCAGCTCAGTGAGTCAAGAACAGTTCAGCAGATCCAGACCGCAAATATCTATGCTAACTACACCAAGACATTTGCAAAAGATCACAATCTTGCTCTGACTGCCGGTGTGTTCTATAACACAAGATTCCAGTACACCCTCGCAGCAAACCGTCAGGACCTTCTCAGCAAGGAACTCAACGACTTCAACCTCGCAAAGAGTGAGACAATCGGCCTTTCTGGAGGTAGAACACGTTATATCAACCAGGGTCTCTTCTACCGTGCGGCTTATGACTACAAAGGACGTTATCTCGTTGAATTCAACGGACGTTACGACGGTTCATCGCGTTTTGCAAAGGGAATCAGATACGGTTTCTTCCCTTCTGTGTCAGCAGGTTGGAGAATCAGCGAAGAGTCTTGGTTCGCAAATGCAAAGAAGGTGGTGAGCAACTTCAAGATCCGTGCTTCATATGGTAAGCTCGGTAATAATGAGGTGGGAGACTATGATTACATCCAGACCATCACATCAGGTGGTGCGATAGAGTATATCTTCGGAGGAACAAACAAGGCAACAGGTGCTGCAGTGTCTGCCCCTAACGCTTCCGACTATTCATGGGAAGTTGTTACCTCTTCTAACATAGGTATCGACATCTCATTCTTCCAGAACAGACTGTCATTCACAGGTGATGCCTATATCCGTGATACAGACGGAATGCTTATGGCAATGTCTGACCTTCCTGCAGTTTATGGCGCATCTGCCCCTAAGAGCAATGCTGCTTCACTCAGATCAAAAGGATGGGAGTTCGTTATTGAGTGGAAAGATCAGTTCATGCTTGGCGGAAGACCATTCAACTATCAGGTGAGCGCTTCTCTCGCTGACTATATTTCACATGTGCGTCATTACAACAATGACAACCACACAATCGGTACTCCATATACAGGACAGCGTCTTGGTGAGATGTGGGGATACGTGATTGACGGATATTTCCAGTCGGAGGATGAAATCAAGAACCACAAGGTGGACCAGTCATATGTCAACAGTATGATCGAGCAGTGCGTTATCGACAAGGGACTACACCCTGGTGACCTTAAGTTCGTCGATATGGACGGTGACGGAGTCATTTCTCCTACCCTCAGCGCCAAGAACGTAAAGGATATGGTTGTGATCGGTAACTCGCTTCCAAGATTTACTCATACAGTTCGTCTTTCTGGTACATATGCAGGATTCGACCTCTCACTTCTCTTCAACGGCGTCGGCTATCAGAACTGGTATCCAAGAGGTGATACAGGATTGTTCTGGGGTAATTATGCTCGTCCTTTCCAGACTTATATTCCAAGCGATTTTGCTTCAAAGATATGGTCAGAGGATAATCCTAATGCATATTTCCCTCGTCCACGCGGATATGTAGCATTCAACAGTGGCGTACGCGAGCTGAATGTGGTCAATACCAAGTACATCCAGAATGTAGCTTACTTCAGACTCAAGAATCTGACATTCGGTTATTCACTTCCAGAGAAATGGCTCAAGAAGATCAATATCGAGAAAGTCAGAATTTACTTCAGCGGTGAGAACCTCTTTACTATTTCTCCACTCGAGAGCAAGTATATCGACCCAGCTATGGCCGGTGCTACTACAACATGGAAGACTGGTAACACAGATTGCTACGGCTATCCTACAGCCAGAGCATACTCTTTCGGTCTTGATATAACATTCTAAATCCGAAATCATTATGAAATCAAATAAGATAACAAAATGGCTGCTGCTCTGCCTGTCTGTCGTATCTCTTTCCGCTTGCGATATCACATTGTATCCGGAAGACAAGGTTACTCCTGGCACATACTTCAGAAACGAGACAGACCTTCAGCTTTTTACAAACAATTTCTATACATCGTTGCCAAGTGCTGCAGATGTGTATGCTGATGAGGCGGACATAATCATCAATCCTACACTCGACGACAAAATCAGCGGCCAGAGAATCATTCCGGAAACCGGTGGCAGCTGGACTTGGACAACTCTCCGACAGATCAATTATTACCTTGAGAATTCATATCGTTGTGAGGATGCTGCCGTGAGAAATCATTATGATGGAATCGCAAGGTTCTTCCGTGCCCTTTTCTATTTCGAAAAGGTAAAGAGATTCGGTGACGTCCCTTGGTATGACAAGGTTGTAGGCTCTGGAGACAAGGACCTTCTCTATAAACCACGTGATTCACGTCAGTATGTAATGGATAAGGTGCTTGGTGACCTTGACTTTGCTATTGCAAACATCAGCGAGACAAAGGATGTTTACAGAGTAACCAAGTGGGCTGCTCTTGCTCTCAAGTCGAGAGTTATGCTTTTCGAAGGTACTTTCCGTAAGTATCACGGCCTTGAAGGATGGAAAGAGTGTCTTGAGGAATGTGTTGAGGCGTCTGAGGAACTGATCAAGGACGGAGGATATTCATTGTATTCAAAGGGAGCGACTCCATATGCAAATCTCTTCAGTACTCTGAATGCAACAGAAACCATGAGCGAAATCATCCTTGCACGAGACTACAACAATTCTGTGACACTTCGACATTCAGTACAGAACTATACAACATCTCCGACAGCAGGTTGTACAGGTGTTACCAGACGTCTTGTGGATGCATATCTTATGAAGGACGGTTCATTCCACACAGCACGTGAAAATTACGACAAACTCGGATTCATCAAGGAGTGCGAGAACCGTGATCCGCGTATGGCACAGACTCTCCGTACACCTGGCTATGAGCTCGAGGGTAAGCTGACTCCTGCAAACCTTGCGTCAATGAAGCTCGGTTACCAGCTCAGAAAGTATTATATCGCCGTTCAGTATGATGGATTCTCAGAGGTCGATATGCCTATCTTCCGTCTCGCTGAGGTTTATCTCAATCTTGCTGAGGCAAAAGCAGAACTTGGTACTCTTACTCAGACTGATCTTGACAATACCATCAACAAGATCAGAGCACGTGCTGGCGTAACAGGTACACTTTCAGTTTCTGCTTCTGTAGAACCATGGATCAAAGGATGTTATCCTAATCTTGCCAAACTCAACCCATCAAATATGGGCGTGATTCTCGAGATCCGTCGCGAGCGTACAGTCGAGCTTGTAATGGAAGGTTTCCGTTACTGGGATATCATGCGTTGGAAAGAGGGTAAGGTGTTTGAGGAAGAATTCCTCGGAATGTATATCCCAAGCGCAGGTACAATCGATCTCGATGGTGACCAGAAACCGGACTTCAATATCGCTACAACTAACAATCCTGGTGATGCGTCAGCAGGTGTCGCTACATTGAAGATCGGAGAGAATCTTACTCTCGTTACCCCTGGTGCAAACGGAAATACCTACAACGGTGAAAATGGATTCCTCACAGTTCATCGTCAGGACGTTATGCAGAGAAAGTGGATTGAGGAAAGAGACTATCTCTATCCGATCCCTACCAAGGAGCGCGTACTCACAAACGGCGCTTTGAAACAGAATCCGGGTTGGGATGACAAACTTGGAATTTAATCTTAAAAATATCTGATATATGAAAATTAGAAATATATTCGCCTTGACCTTGGCTTCTGCCCTTGCCTTCTGTTCATGCGCTGAGCAGGATATGACAAAGGTGGACGAGTGGCTCGGGGAAAAGTTCAATCAGGAGATTCTTTGGGATGTCGATTCCTTGGCATTCCGCAGGACTGAGTGGGAATCTGTTGATGTAGCTGGCGGTCTTCAGGTAAGAAAGTCCGCAATCAAGATGTGGGGCTCTGTACAGAGTATTACCTACGTGACTTACTCTCCTAATATGTTCAATACATATCTGGGATATACCGGCCAGGAGGCCGCTACTGGCGATATCGCATCTGGCTATGAAGGCGCAATGTTCGCAGTCAATGCCGGCGCTTTATCTTCAGGTAAGCCTGAGAACTTCTTCAAGCTTGATGGCGAAATCATCAATCCGACTGCTTCTGAAGGATCGGATGCGATTCTCGGACTTACAACAAGCCCGCTCGGAGTGTCGATGAAGGTATCTGCCAATGTAGAATCTCATGATTCTTATACTTCTGCGATGGTTACAGGACCGCTTATCCTTCGCAACGGTAAGGAAATTGATTTTTCTGAGGAAACAGATGAATTCTATACGGCTCGAATGGCACGTACTATCGTCGGTGTGGCTTCTACAGGTAACTACACACTTGCTGTAATCGATGGCGGAGTGGCAGGAGAAGCAGATGGTGCTACTGCTCAAGAGGCTGCTTATATCGCTCGCATGATGGGCCTTGATTTCGCCGCTCTGCTTGGTTGTGGCGACGATGCTACAGCATGGGCTCCGGAGGAAGGCGTACTTAATGCACCATCTTCTGGTGTGGCTACAAAGGTTGGTAGCGTCATCTATCTCGGCGCAGGTACTTCAAGAGTTGAGGGAGACGGTACAGAGGAATCTCCTTATCTTATCGAGAATCACGTTCATATGACTCAGATGAGAGCCCTCTGCGAACCTGGTTCGACCAAGTACTTCCAGATGATCGAAGATGTGGATATGTCTGAGGTCAAGATCTGGACTCCAGTAAACTTCGACGGAGACTTCTCTCGTCAGGTGCATTTTGACGGTAACGGCAAGACAATCAGCAACTTCTCTCCAGAACAGTTCGTGGCTGACGACCAGACGACAGCAGCGGCTTATGCATCGATCTTCGGTGTGCTCTACGGAAGCTGCAAGGATCTTACAGTCAAGGATTCCAAGATATTGATGCCTCTGACTACCGGATCTGCTACAGGTATCATCGGTGGTTTCGTAGGAACCAAGGATCTGGCAGCAGTGCTCGAGAATGTACATGTCGTGAATTGCGAAGTTTCCGGTGGTCGTGACGTGGGACTCTTTGGAGGACAGGCTCGTGATGCTTCTCTGAAGGGATGTACTGCAAGCGGCAAGGTTACCGGAGGTGCTGCCGATGCAGGTGGATTCATCGGACGTGCTGCAGGTATCATGTCATTTGAAGATTGTCATTCAGATGTATATCTTACACCAGGACAAAATCCTGGAAGCAACATGAGATACGGTGGTCTTGTAGGCTTCATGGCAACAATCGGTGGCTCGGATACGACTCGTGATAAACTCACTGTAAAGAATTGTTCTACTACAGGTACTTTGTTCAATGATCAGTATAGCGCTCAGACAGCAGCAGGTCTCGTTGCATACATTAATGCTCCTGAGTCTGAAATTTCCGGTTGTTTTACGACAATGGATTTCGTGGGTGGTATCACTGAAGCAGGTGGCTCTGGTGGAAATCTTGCATGCTGTGGAGGTTTTGCTGGTATTGTCTCTACTGTAGGAATTTGTACAATCAAGGATTGCTATTCAACATCAGACAAGCCGTTTATCACAGGTCAGAAGTCCGGTGGTATCGTGGGATGTCTGGAGAAAGGTGTTCTTAATATCGAAAACTGCTACTCTACTTATGAGATGATCGGTCTCTCAGGTATCGGGGGCGTTTTTGGCCAGGTGAAGACAAACGGAACTTTGAATATTACCAAGAGTTTTGCATGGAACCCTTCAATCACAACATTCCGTACTTCAGATAAGTACAGTTCAGGTGCTCTTGTAGGTGCTGCTGCATGTAAGTGTAACTTCATCGGCTGTTTCAGAAATCCTGAAATGAAGTTCTATGATCCTTTCCGCTCTCTAAAGAATCACTCAGATCTTGCAGACGGAACTCCTGAGAATGATGTTGCAGAAAATCCAGATAAGCCGACAGCAAATAATAATGCATTCGATGCCCAGCCATCAGCAGAGGCAACTCTCACGGCTGCAGCAAAGAAGGCTGGCTGGTCAGAGTCTGTATGGGATTTCTCAGGTGATGTTCCTGTTCTTAAATAATAAAATTAGATTTTCCGGGTGGGAGTGATTCCACCCGGATATTAAACTTGTAATTATAATGAAGTTTTCAAGATTTATACCGGTATTTGTTGCAGTTGCACTCTTGAGCTATTCTTGTAATCCCTACGAGATAGAAATTCCTAAGCATAATCAGGATCAGAGTGGCAATAACAGCGATAATGGCGATAATGGCGAAACACCGGGAACAGAAGAACCGGAAGATTCTCCAATAGGTTATCCTAAAGCGGGTGTGGAGAAGACAAAGACTCTCCTTACTACCGGTTTCTTTACTGAAACGAAGATCAAGGACGGAATCACTCTGTATCAAGCATCAAGAAAGATGGACGAGGTGACCAAGGCATACCAGAATGTCAATGTCCTTGAGGTTGACCTTAACAATGAGGCATATAGGATTACTTTCAAACGGACAGATAGAGATTCTACAACAGCCATAGGAAGACGATTCAATGCGATTGCCGCAATCAATGCAGCGTACGAGCAGGATGCGTCGTATATCAGGGTAAATGGTAATAATTATTCAGAGGTTACTATTCTGCCCGATGATCCGGATCCTGCTAAGGCTCGCCGTTTCTGGAAACATGAGGCAGCTATCGTTACCGACGGATATAGAAAGGTTGGTATGATTTACGGTTCGAAAGGTCAGAAAGATATCACAAATGGAGGTATTCAGGCAATAAAGATTTATAAGAGCATTACTGAAAAGAATCTCTTTTCGGCCTCTCCTATGTTGATAGACAATTTTGAACCGGTAGGAACAAAATTTGTCCCAGCGGCATACGACGATTTCTCTATCGCAGACTTCAATAAGAATTTCAATAGTGAGGATTACCGTCGTCATCAGGGTGTTCGTCATCCACGAACGGCAGTTGCTCTTACAGAAGATAATGACCTTCTGTTCATTGTTGTTGATGGACGTTTTCCGGGAAAGGCAGAAGGTATGTCTGCAAGGGAGTTGACAAATTTCATCGCCAAACATTTCAATCCGAGGTGGGCTATTAATATGGACGGTGGAGGATCTTCATCCATGTATCTTAGCGGTTATGGCTATCCTGACAACAATATTGTCAACTATCCATCCGATGACGGTGATGGCGTGTGGGATCAGGTTGGTCAGCGACTGCTCTCTACGTTCTTCCTTGTGGAATACGACGAGTAATCAGTGTAGATGAACGTGTATCGTTTAGTTATGATGATGACAGTTGCAGTTACAATGACTGCAACTGCATCTTCACGCTATTCTTTTACAAAAGAGCGTGTAGCCAAAGGTCTGACATATTACTGCTATCAAGGCAATGATGATATCACGGATGCCAGGCAGACTGTCTATGCACTGAAGCTCGATCTTGATAACGAACGATATAAGGTAATATTCCACTATGGTTCAGACTCAACATCGGCAGTCGCAGCCAGGTACAACGCGATAGCAGCAATAAATGCAACTTATGAACCGGATGCTACTTATATCAGAGTTGATGGAAAGAATCATCACGAGGTCGCAATACCATCCGGTCATCTCCGTTTCTGGAAACATGGTGGAGCCATCACTTCAGACGGGGAAAGAAAGATACGGATTCTCAATGGTGCTCCAGGAGATGAAACTTCACACATAGGGGGAATAAAGGCTATAGAACTATATAAAAGCCTGTCTGAACCGAATGTGTTTTCAGGAGCGCCGATGCTTATAGATGACTACGAGCCTGTAGGGATATATTTCGTTCAGGATACTCTCGATGAACCGAAACTTAAGAAGTTGAAATACGAAGATTATCGTCGTCATCAGGGGGTACGGCATCCAAGGACAGCAGTTGCTCTTACGGAGGATAACGATCTTATTCTGATTGTCGTGGATGGTCGTAATCCTGAGGCTGCCGGAATGACTGCAAAGGAACTTACCCTGTTCATTGCCAGACATTTCAATCCGCGCTGGGCTCTGAATCTTGATGGTGGTGGCTCAGCGACAATGGTGATCAAAGGACGTGGAGCGGAAGATACCAACGTCGTAAATCACCCGCACGACAATCATAGATTTGACCATTATGGACAAAGGAGGATATGTACTCATATACTTATCCAGGAAGTTAATTGATTATGAATTATAGAGAAATATTAAATATGCTGTCTGTGGCAGTTGTTCTGTTTGCTGCGTGTCAGCAGAAAGATGCCCCTCAGCATACTCTCAAAGTGGATCCGGAAGAATTATCCTTGAAAAATATCGATGCCAAGGATGCTTTTTCTGTGTATTCAAGTCAGGATTGGTCGCTACAATGCGATGCTGCATGGCTGACCGTCAATCCGTCCAGTGGAGAGGCTTCGACAGAAGGGATCAGTATCGCATTGGAGGCAGAGGACAATATCTCGAGTCAGGTGCGATCTGCCGTGATCACAATTACAGCGGGTTCTCTTCAGAAAACTGTAAAAGTGACTCAGTCTCAGGATACTGCAGTTCCTGAAGGAAAAGGAACTGAGTCGGATCCATATGTTCTCAAGACTGTTGAGAATATGAAGAAAATGAATGAACTGGTTCAGTCTGGTCAGTCTGTCTGGTTCAAGCTTGTAAACGATATCGATATGGCTTCCGTTGAAGATTGGACACCTGTAAATTCCGATCCAGCGGTTTCATGTCAGATATATTTCGACGGTAACGGTAAGAAGCTCTCAAATTTCAGCAGTAACGGAGGAAAATGCCCGAGCCTTTTCGGATATTTTTATGGAAAATGTCATGATCTTGAAATAGAAGGAGCGTCGGTCACAAGTTTTGCAAATCCAGTGGGTGTGCTTGCAAAGCAGATGGGCTCTGATGATATTCATGCTGAATGTGTGAATGTGCATGTGAGTGCCACCCTTTCTGCAAATGGTACTGATAAGATCGGAGGATTTGCCGGAATGGTTTCAAATGCAGAGTTTACTGACTGCTCGGCCGATCTGACCATTGATGCATCAAAGGCAAAATACGTAGGAGGTATTGTCGGAGTCGCTACTGGTGGTACAGTAAAGATTACCGGATGTAGTGTCAACGGAAATATATCTGCTCATTCCTATATTGGAGGAGTCATAGGAGGACAAGATGCTCCGGCAACAGTTACCCTTGAAAGTTCAAACTCTTCAGCAACTATTACAGGACAGCATCACTATACGGCAGGACTTGCCGGTTATATGAATAACGGTGAAAACAGTCCGCTCAAGATTACAGGCTGTTACGCTACAGGTTCTGTTACAAGTAAGGGATCATCGTGCTCACCACTCGTTGCTTTCGTCGCCAATGGCTGTGAAATCACTGGCTGCCATGCTACAGGCAGCATTTCCGCGGTTAATAATGTCGGTGGAATCCTTGCATGGGCTACAGGTGGAAGTGGCAAGGCAGTAATCAGGAACTGCTGGTATGATGGCAATATAAACGGTGCTATGTCTGTAGCCGGAATCGTCGGTTATAGTGAAGGCACAATTGAAATTGAGAGATGTCATGTGACTGGCTCTGTCATATCTTCGGGAACAAATTGTGGCGGTATTCTTGGACAAAAGTCCGAGGGCGGTGCTTCTGTCTCAGAATGCTATTTTTCCGGATTGCTTGAAGGAGCGGGCAGGGTAGGAGGAATTGTTTCCTACCTCAATACCGGTACAGCAGTGGTCAGCAATTGCTGGTCTGAAGGCCGGATGGTCACCACAGCAAATGCTTTGGGTGGAATTGTTGCCCATTCCAATATAAATGTCTCCATCAGTAATTGCAGTTCGACAGCAGAGCTTATGGGATATTACTGTCAGGCTGCAGGAGGTATTCTTGGTATTGCTGCAAAGGATGTTCTTATAGAAGACTGCTATGCTGCCGGCGAAGTACACGCCATGCGTGGTGCAGGCGGTATCGTCGGTATGCTGAACGGAGTAACAAATGCGAAGATTATCACTGCTATAGCATGGAATCCTCGTGTACGCGCTCCGCGTCAGTCCAATGCCAACTATAGTTCTGGTGCCATCATCGGATGCGTGAAAGGAACAGCAACTCTGACCGACAATTTCTACAGGGCTGATCTGGAACTTCTTGATCCTTTTATTCCGGAAATGATACAGCACGAGAATGTGACCAATTCGCTGCCACCTCTTCCTGAGGGAATCTCGGATGTCAACCAGTGTGCATACAATGGAAAGGCGGCTCCTGCGGGCATCAGTCTCGGAGTATTGGCTAAGAATCTCGGCTGGGATGAAAATGCCTGGAATCTGCCTTCTGATGGAGCTGATAATGGAGTGGCGATCAAGCCTTTGGATAACAATAAAATCGATTTCTGATGAAAAGGATTATATATATAACAGCATTAATACTCCTTTCATCATGCGTGAAGGAGTCAAATGATGGGTCATTGACCGGTTCTTCTTACGGTAAGATACCGGTGACAGTAAATGTTCTGCAGACAAAGACGGTTATCGGTGATGATAGGATATCTTTTACAGGTGGAGAATTCATGAGTCTGGTCTGCCGGGATGTCAATGCTGCAAGGATATCAAACAAGGGCTTGGATTTCAATGAGTTCAGCGGAGAATTCAATTCTGTCGGTCAGAAAGTGTCCGATGCCGGTTGGTATGCAATATATCCGTATGTTGGGGTCGCACAGAATGGAGATGAATTGTGCTATCTTCGTCTGGATCAGACGGCGCCTTTTGACGGAGATGCAAATTTCATGTGTTCGGATCTGGTTACTGCTACCTACGACGAAGATGATATGCCTGAAATCTCTCTCAGCATGAATCAGTTGCTGGGTATCATCAAGGTTGCATTTACCAACTCTGAGGCGGCTTATCAGGATGACAAGGTACAGGAAGTGATACTTACTTCTTCTTCTCCTCTTGCGGGCGAATTCAATGTGAAGTTTGATTCTCAGGGCAGACCTGCTCCAATATTCAAGGGTGATGACCATAGAGTGCTTTCAACTTATGTTTCTCCTGAAACATTGGGGTTGAACGTAATCCATGAGGTTTATCTTTTTGTCAATCCGGCGGAAATCAAGGATGCTGAAATAACTGTTCGTACAGACAAACACGTGTTCAAGCGTAAGGCTAAATCTTCATTTACTGCCGTACAAGGTGCTCTTACTACGATGGATGTAATGGATGTTGCCACAACTTTCTCATCAGAAGAGGCAAAGGTCAAGACTCTTGTCGTATGGGGTGACAGCTATACAAACAGAGGCTATGAGACCACTCATGTCGATAAATGCAACTATGCCTACCATCTTCAGAAACTGCTTGGTAAAGGTTGGAAAATCTATAATGGTGGATGTTCGGGAGATGTGACCAATACGATTGCGGCCCGTCAGGGAGGAATCAGCATGCATATCGGTGCATCAGACTTTACAATTCCCGAGTCAACCGTTCCTGTAAAGGTCGGAGGCGTGTACTCATACAAGAATTATTTCTTTACAGACGGTGCATATACCCAGATTGCCCGTTATGGTCTTGTAAATCCGTGTGAGGTCGTGGTGGAAGACTCGGAAGGTAATGAAATCGCTCGAGTTGAAGGTACTGTGACATATGATTCCGATTGGGTTTCAAACGTTTCATTCACACGTTCTGCACCGGGCGAGGCTGTCAATGTTCCGGCAAAGTCAAAGCTTGTGACATTTGCTGCGAAGAATCTTCGTAAGCCGGATCTTACAATCATATATATGGGACAGAACGGTGGATTCAAGAGTCTGGATATTCTGTATGACCAGTATCGTTCAATGATAGAATATGCAGCGGACGGAGGCCCTGAAGACTATATAGTACTCGGGTTCCATAACCATAATACACTTGCAACCTGGAACTCGGGTGATGCATATTGGAAATTCTTTGACGGGCCGGACGGATTTGGTGTGAACCAGTCGGAAGGAAGGCCTGTGAGCCGTTTTGTAAATCTTTACAAGGGCCTTACAGGGAACGATTACAAGGATATGCTTTTCCGTTCCGGTGCGGCAGCTTCGCCTTCGGATGTCCGACAGGAAGATATTGATTATCAGGCTAAAGGACAGCTTCCGTACTCTTATTGGTATCAGCCTTCACAGGATGATATACATCCGAGTCCATATGGCGCAAAGGCTTTTGCTCTGCTTGTCTATGACAAGATGATTGAACTCGGATATGTCGATTAAACACTATTCATTCACTAATAATTTATTTATCATCATTAGTGTCCCATAAAAATTAGGGACTGGTTAAAAATTAAATAAATTTGGCCCATTTGGTCCGAAACGGTCTTTGTCATATTGAAGTTTAGTTTTGTCGAAGAGGTCTTTCAAGTGCGTTTTGT
>SUYR01000033.1 GCA_015060335.1 Bacteroidales bacterium
TATTTGAAGTTATGCAAAACGCAGAAGACCAAAACACTCTGTATATTGCTAATTCGTAACCCAATACATATTCAACCAAAAGGTCGTTATTCATTCTCAATAATTTAGACCTTTTTCGTAACTTCTTCCCACAAAGACGTAAACTCGAATGCGACTCCGTCAAAAAGACCTTTGTCAGTCAGTTTCAGTTCCGGAATGACAGGCAGAGCCATGAAAGCCAAGGTCATGAAAGGAGCTTGAAAACGGCAACCCATCTCTGCGACCATTTCCTTCAGTTCCAGATGTTTCTGAGCGACCTGCTCCGGTCTGAGTTCGGTCATCAGTCCTCCCACCGGGAGAGGAAGACACTTACATTCTTCGCCATTGCAGACAACAATGCCACCCTTCTCGATAACAAGTACATTGATTGCCGTTACCAGATCTTCATCATCGCAGCCCAAAGCGATGATATTATGGCTGTCATGGGCAATTGTCGATGCAACCGCTCCCCTTTTCAGTCCAAATCCCTTTATATAGGCTACCTGCGGATCCGCCGGGGTATATCTGTTATACACTACAAGTTTGGCAACACCTGCCTCAACATCAGTAATGACATTCCCTTCGTCATCACACTTAGCCTTGAGGATTTCCTTCCCGGTTAACAGCAAGCCTTCTGAAGCCGTGATCACTTTAAGGTTTTCGTTTTCATATTTTATACTGATATCACTCTTTTCAATCTTTTCCGCATGGAATTTATTCAAAACCTCTGTCCCGGTCGGGATATAAGACTGATACAGTTCATCCGCCACTCCTGCAGCGGAATCATACACCTGATATCCTTGAATGAAAGTAGAAAGGATTTTGAATTCAATAAGATCGTTCACTACAATAAAGTCTGCCGGATCACCTTCCTTCAAGAGACCGTTCTTCAGTTTGTAATGCTTCACTGGTGTCTGGCACGCACTCTCGAGAGTATCCCATAAAGGAACCCCGTTGGACACTGATCTTCTGACAAGTCCATTGATATAGCCTATTGTCTCTACATCATCAGGATACATATCATCCGAACAGAACATTATCTTACCAGGGTATTCGGATATAAGAGGATAAAGAGCATCGAAATCACAGGCTGCACTACCCTCCCTGATGAGTATCTTCATACCTATGTCCAGTTTCTCCCTCGCCTCATCCAATGTTGTGCACTCATGGTCAGTAGAAATACCGGTCTCAACATATTTTCGCAATTCATCTCCCGTTGTGTGAGGAGCATGACCATCTATCGGCTTACCGGCATTCCTGGCCGCAGCGAGTTTCGCCATTACCTGAGGGTCTTCATTCAGTACCCCGGGCACATTCATCATTTCAGCAAGAGCGACAATCTCATCACGGCTTATCAGCTGTTCAACCTGTTCGGAATCAATCACAGCTCCTGATGTCTCAAATGTAGTAGAAGGAACACATGAGGGAACCGCAAAATTAAAATAGAAGCGTGTCTTCTTGGCATTCTCGATCATAAAATCCAGCCCTTCAACTCCTAACACATTTGCAATCTCATGTGGATCGCAGACTGCTGCAACAACACCGTTTGCCACGGCCATGCGAGCATAATTCTCCGGGACCATAAGTGTGCTTTCAATATGTATATGAGAATCCACAAACCCTGGAAGGATATATGTATCATATTCAGCAATCGTCTCCTTGATTGAAGAGATTTGCCCATTGCACATAGTCAATTCTCCCGGATATATCCTTCGTGAGGCTATATCTACAATATTGCCTTTAATTGTCCTTGTCTTATGAGACGAGGTCGAAAAAGAGTTATACATATCTATAATTACTTCGGCCAGACGAAATGTAAATTGATAGATTCGCCACCATCTACTACGATACTTTGGCCTGTACAGAACTTATTCGTGACAGTCAGGAAGTAGGCCCATTGAGCTATTTCTTCCGGAGTTGCCCAGCGTTTCAGAGGGGTCTGGTCCATAATCTGTGGCCATAGAGCAGAATCATTGATCACACAATCGTTAAGCGGAGTCAGGACGCCCCCTGGATCAAGACTGTTACAGGTGGCACGATAAGCAGATACCCTTAAAGCAACATTCTTTGTATATGCCAATATGCCACCCTTGCTTGCACAATACTCCGGGAATTCGGAGCCGGTGTGAGCACTTGCTGAGCCTATATTCAGAATTGACTTGATATTTTCATGTAGTCCATATTTTTCTGTGATATGTATCAGAGCCTTGAGGTTGATGTCGATATCATCTTCGTTCTGAGTACCGGCATTATTGATAAGAATCTCAACATCATCTACCTGAGGAAGATTGTCGTAATCTCTGATATCGCAGACATAATGGACATATGCCCCGTCTGATACACCAGAAGGCTGCCTGTCGATTCCATACACTATATGCCCATGTTTGAGGAACAGCTCAGCAATCGCCTTTCCTATTCCCTGTGACGCACCTGTAATCAATACCTTCATCTCATTTTCCTCTTTATCATTGCAATCATGCTATATGCCATCGGGGTTCCGAACAGAGCCTCAATCCCGAGCTTCATAAAATACTGCAGAGCAATCATCAGCAGTATATCACGGGCCGGAAGTGTGCCTGCAAATGCAATAAGCACAAACGGTACTGTGTCAAATATATATGCAACCGTCGAGCTGCCTATAGTCCTTACCCAAAGCCTTTTCTCCCCTAACTTAATCCTGATTTTCTCCATCAGCCACGCATTGGAAAGTTCTCCCAGAAGGAATCCGGCAAGTGAGGCTATGACTATTCTAGGAACATAATTGAAGATGGTATCGTACGCATGAGCCGTAGTATCAAGATAGTCCGGAGACGGAAGCCATACACCTATCTGAGTGCAAATTACCATAAGAATATTGCACATGAATGTCAGCAGTATGACTTTCTTCGCAGTACGAAATCCCCATATTTCAGTGAGGACATCTCCAAGCATATATGCAAACGGGAACGTGATGGTACCTGCATCAAAATAAAGCAGATTGAAAATGCCTATAACTTTGACCGCCATAATATTGGATACCAGATAGGCGGATACAAAAAAAGCAGAAACTATGACAAGCAGCATATCGCCGCTCTCCCGGTTTTTTAAAGGGTTTTCCGTAACCTTTTCCATAGTCGGTAATTTTTCTGCAAAGATAGGAAATTTTGATATATTTGCTGCATCATTGATTATCATCGTACCATGAACAGGGAAAAGGAAATAAGAAAAATAACACTATGGGGCACAGCAGTCAATCTTTTACTGACTGTATTCAAGATCGTTGCCGGCGTACTGGGACGAAGCGCTGCAATGATTGCAGACGGAGTCCATTCGCTGTCCGATCTGCTGAGCGACATAGTCGTACTTATATTCACTCATATATCTTCTAAAGGCAAGGATAGAGACCACTCCTTCGGTCATGGAAAGTTCGAGACACTCGCTACGCTGATAGTCAGCACTATATTGGTCGCGGCAGGAGCCAATCTGATGGCAAATGGTGTCAGCAGTATAATAGGAGTCTTCAACGGCGAAGTCATTCCCAAGCCGGGATATATCGCTCTTATAGCAGCTGCCATATCTATAATCGCAAAAGAAATACTCTACCATGCCACAGTCAAGATTGGAAGGGAACAGTCCAGCAACGTAGTCATCGCCAATGCATGGCACCACAGAAGCGACGCATTCTCATCTATAGGCTCTCTTGCCGGTATCTGCGGAGCAATATTCCTTGGGGACAGGTGGACCATACTGGATCCACTTGCATCATGCATAATAAGTGTAGCTATCGTAGTCGTAGCCGTCAGGATGGCTATACCGAGTCTAGCCGAACTGTTAGAAACTTCACTTCCGGAAGAAGTCGAGCAGGACATCAAGACCATAGCTATGTCAATCAATGGGGTTGACGACATCCACGAACTTAAGACACGTCGTAACGGAATATCATTCATCATCGATGCTCATATCGCAGTCAATCCCAACCTATCAATTGTAGAGGCCCATGACATCGCCACAAACGTAGAGGAAGCCCTTCTGGCAAAGTACGGAAGAGAAACTCAGATCAATATACATGTGGAGCCAGGGGTGGATGCAAAATAGAGCGGTCCCAATCCAATGTGAGAGCATAATCATTTATATTACCATAAACAAATTGACTATATTTGTGATGATAAACTACATAATCCTATAACATGAATAATAAACTTATAAACTCCCCAAGAGAAATATGGATTGACTGGCTCAGAGTCATCGCCTGCTTTATGGTATTTGTGGTGCATAGCACCGAGCCTTTCTATCTTGGAGGCGAGGGATCACTTATTCTGACCGAAGGAGATGCCTTCTGGTCATCATTCTTCGATACTTTCGTTCGCTCATGCGTGCCTCTGTTCATCATTGCATCAAGCTACCTTCAGTTCCCTATTCATTATTCCACCGGAGAATTCTTCAAGCGCAGGGCATTAAGGATATTGGTACCTTTCGCAATATGGACTGTTGTATATGCATGTGTATGGGGCGAGCCGGCTGAAAATTTCAAGAATCTGTTGCTTAACTTCAACTATTCTTCAGGTCACCTGTGGTTTGTATATATGCTTATCGGCGTATATCTGCTTATGCCTCTGCTGTCGCCTTGGGCAGAGAAAGTCGGAAAGAAAGAACTTCAGGCATATCTTGGAATATGGCTGTTCACCACACTCATACCTTTATTCCGTGACTGGTTCTCAGGATTCTCTACAACCGTAATCTACGGTCCATCGGGACTGCCCCGTCAGGCTTTGTTCCCGCTTTGGGGTGAAGCAAGCTGGAATGCATACGGTACATTCTATTATATGAGCGGTTTTATCGGATATCTGCTGCTTGGACTGTATTTCCGCAGGTTTGTCGGTGAATTGTCATGGAAAAAGACACTCGCCATCAGCATTCCTTGCTATCTCGCCGGATTTGCAGTTGCATTTATCGGATTCCTCGGAAGGGTATATGAGACAGCAGACGGAACATTCCCTGTAGGAGGTCTTGTAGAAAAGGCGGTATGGTGGGAGACCACATGGATAAATGACACCATAGGAGTCGCTCTCATGGCTATCGCATGGATACTTATCATCAGAAAGATCAAGTGCGAAGGCAGATTCTATAAGAATGTGCTTCTTCCTGTGTCAAAGGCAAGCTATGGCATATATCTGATGCATCTTCTCCTACTTGTACCTATATGCGGTCTGTTCCGCAGCAAACTCGGTCTTGGTACTGAAGGCTTGCTCGGATTCTGGACTACTCCAGTGCAGATACTTGGAGCTGCAACAGTAGGATTCATTTGCACAGCGATAGTAGCTGTCATCATTCACAAGATTCCGAAGATTGGAAAATATATCGTCTAACCCTGCAGGTCAGCAAGTATCTCATCCATTATTTCAAGAACGGTAAGAGATGTATCAAGAGAATTGATTTCTGACTCTGTCCTGCCACTTTGAATGAGATCGGCGAATTCCTTGAATTCATAATAATATTCATTGCAAGGAAGACCTTCACTCAATACTATCCGTCCCGGCTTTGCTCCCTGCCCAGATGTAGGAGCTGAGTGCGGGACGAATTCTGTTTTACGGGCGATATGAATTTCATCCACAAGGAGGTTACCTTTCTCACCTGATATTTCGGTAGATTGGAAACTGTCACATATCTTTGACCATACAAGCGTAGCATCCATTCCTTCATAACGAAGATATGCCGAGCCATGCACATCAGTCACGCCTTCAGCTGTCTGAAATGTCTGCAATTGCCCTTTGACCGACTGCGGTTTGCCGAATAATGCTACCATCGGATATATCGTATATACCCCGATATCGCGAAGCGCACCTGCTGTTCCCGGTTTGAATGCAGTACCGACAATCCCTATTTTCAGAGCATCATATTTAGATGAATATTGGCAGAAATATGAACTGTAGTGACGTATAGGGGCTATCTCAGGGAGTTTGGAAGCTACTGTAAGAAAGTTGGGATTCAAGGTAGAGACCATCGCCTCCATAAGAAGGAGACCTTTTTCTCTTGCAGTTTCAGCCATATGCCGTCCCTCCTGCGCATTGATAGCCAGAGGCTTTTCACAAAGCACATGCTTTCCGGCATTCAGGCATGTGATGGTATATGCACAGTGAGTCTGATTGGGAGTGCCGACATAGACTGCATCGACTTCAGGATCGGCAGCCATTTCCTCAACTGAAGTATATATCCGTGCATCGCGTGCCAATATATTACGTTGAATGAATGATTCTGCAGCCTCTCTTGTCCTGGAACATACTGCCGTAACAACGATCCTCGGGTCCTGTGCTGCACCCTTGAGCACCCAATCACTGATTCTACCCGTACCTATAACTCCAAATCTTACCATAATTTACTGCTGAATATACAATGATGCCAGATAATCATAATGTTCTCCTTCTACAAGAAGTTCCGCCTTGAAGCCATTTTCCTCAGCATAGAAGGCAAGTGACTCAAAGTCAAGATAAAGCCAGTCAAACGGCTCGCCAAGCACATCCTTATACTCCATCTGATAGTCCAGCTGGCCATAATAATCATCCGCCAAGTCAATCATAAGACTACCGTCCTCTTCCTCGAAAAGATATCTGAGATCACTTGAATCTATAAGCACCCTGCCTCCCGGATTGAGAAGAGACCTGAGCCGGCAAAAAAACGCCGGAATATTGTCCAATGTACCGATAATGCCTGTGCCGTTCATCAGCAACAGCACTGTATCGAATGTCTCGGTAAACGATTCATCATAGAAATCTATCTTACGCGCATCCACTCCCCTTTCATTCATAACTTGGACAGCAAGATCGGATATATCTATAGCGACACTGCACTTACCCATCTTTTCGAGAGCAAGCGAATGGCAGCCTGCACCAGCACCGACATCAAGAATTCTTCCTGACGAGAGTTCCAGGGCGGCTTTTTCAAGATCCGGCATCTGCTCAAAATCACGGAACAAGGCATCCACCGGTATCTCGTCATCCTCAAACATCGACGAATGCACAACAAGGGCATCCGCACTACCAGTATTGTAGTAATCATATATCGCAGCTCCCATCGGATCTGCATTGAAAGGAATATTCTGCTTCATATCTGGTGCAAAATCAAGGTGACCAAAAAGTCATGACTCAAAGTACGACTTTCCAGTCACCTTAATATTATAGTATGTTCTCTATTTCAACGACTTCAGATAATCCATACTCATCTGAGCACACTCTATAGGAGTCTTACCCATACTTGGCTGATCCTGCTCAACGACAAGCCACTTGGTTCCGGCAGCCTCAGAAGCTGCAATAATAGATGGAATATCCTGTAGTCCATAGCCTACAGGGCGGAATTCAAATGCAGTGTTAGCTTTCTTCTCACCTTCGTTCAGACCAATGAGAGCATATGGATCCTCATCCTGCTCTCCCTGAAGATAGAAATCCTTGATGTGTACTACAGGTGCACGTCCTGAATATTTCTGAAGATATTCAACTGGCTCATATCCGGCATACTTCAACCAGCACTGATCAAGCTCTGTCTGAAGAAGGTCTGCTGGAACATTCTCATATAGATAATCAAGACCGCACTGTCCGTTCTCAAGCTTTTTGAATTCAAAATCATGATTATGGTAAAGAAGTACAAGACCAGCATCCTTAACCTTCTGACCGATTGTGCGGATTTCCTCTACCATCTGCATGAAAAGTTCACCGCCAGGACGACGTTCTGCTGTAACATGCGGTACAACGATATATTCACATCCTATGGTCTTGTAATCATTAATCACCTTATCGATATCAGCAAGCATATCTGCCAACGGAACGTGTGCGGAAATAGGAACAAGTCCCAAAGAGTCACACCACTGCCTGATCTGAGCCGGTTCATAGCCATAAAGCCCGGCAAATTCAACTCCATCGTATCCGATTTCGCTGACCTTACACAATGTTCCGAGGAAGTCAGCCGCGAGTTCGCCCCTCACGCTGTAAAGCTGAAGAGCAACCGGAATTTCCTCTGTAGTTTTCTTCGGAGCGCACGAAACAGCTGCAGCCATTGCAAGAATCACAGTAAAGACCTTAATAACTTTCATAGTTTTTAGCATTATTTGATTTGTATCAGTAAAGATACAATGAATTTACAATTATATGCAAATCTTTGTTAATTTACATATAATTATTAATTTTGGAGGCGGTCTGCATCGATTGATGCAATATAAGCGGATAGGACTAAAATTAATATACTATGGCACTAAACAGAAGAGATTTCCTCAAGACTTCTGCCATCGGTCTTGCAAGTACAATAGTACTAGGCAGCTGCGTAGGCAACTCAGTAAAGGACGGCAAGAAAAAGAATCTGAAAACCAATCAGTTCGGCGACACAATCAATGTAGGAGCCATCGGGCTTGGACGTCAGTCTCTCTCCGTTTCACGCGGATTCACAAAAATCAAGAATGTAAAGATTGTGGGATGTACTGATGTCTATCCTGACAAATGTACCCGTTATGTAAATGACATCGGAGGAATCTATAGGGAAATGGGCATCGATTCCGATATCAAGATATATGATTCGTACGAAAGCCTTATAGCGGACCCAGACATCCATGCTGTGATAATTGCGACTCCGGACCATTGGCATGCAGCCATAGCCATTGCAGCTCTCAATGCCGGCAAGGACGTATATCTTGAAAAGCCGCTTACCTTCACTATTTTCGAAGGACAGGAGCTTGTAAAAGCAGTCAGGAACAACAACCGTATCCTCCAGGTAGGAAGCCAGCAACGTTCAGATCCGGCTTTCCAGCACGCAGTGAAAATGGTACAGGAAGGCAGATTGGGTAAGATCCTCAAGGTGAAGGCAAAATTCGGAGCACCTCCAACACCGTACGATCTTCCTCGCACAAGAATACCTGAAGGTCTCGACTGGGACAAATGGCTCGGTCCTCTTCCGCTTTATGTTCACTACAATGATGACCTCAATCCTCCTATCTCCCTCAACCCGAGAAAAGATGAGCACTGCTGGGGAGCATGGAGATGGTACCGCGAAACAGGCGGAGGATTTACAACAGACTGGGGTGCACACATGATAGACATAGCCCAGTGGGCAATAGGCATGGACGGACGAGGCCCTGTAAAGGTCATCCCGGCAGGAGTTGACGGTGCGGAATACATCACATGGATATACGACAACGGTGTTGTCATGACAGAAGAGCCGCTTCCTGTGTCCAAGGAGAACGGAGTTCGTTTCGAAGGAGAAAAAGGCTGGATTGAAGTCACGAGATCACAATACCACACCTCCAACCCTGAACTCCAGTTCGTCAGAGACAACAACTCAGGCGAATACGAAGAAGCGCCTGCCCACTATCAGACATTCATCGACAGCATGAGGTCCCGCAAAGACCCTAACTGCCCTGTAGAATACGGTCACAGCACATGTACAGCCTGTACCCTCGGAAACATCGCACACGAAGTCAAACATGCCATCGAGTGGGATCCCGACAAGCAGATCTTCGTCAACGATGATGAGCTGATGAACCACAGGCTCGTCAAATACGCTTACCGCGAAGGCTACACATTAGGATAAACCTACGATCTCGTGAGCAGAAAAGAAAATCGAACTGACCCTCTCGCTACGCCTGGCAGCTAAACCGCTGGCACTCAAGCGATTGCCGATATGCGATTCCCCATTACAGGGGAATCGTTTTTTAGCAAAGCGTTGTAAATCAACCGTTTAGGTGACAGACTTCAATTGAGCCAAAATGGGGTTCGAATTTGATAACGGCATCATTACAAATAATTGTTGAACTACACAGGGCAGATTTGGGGCAGATTTTTAAACGAAAAATGCCTCTCAGATAGCTGAGAGGCATTTTCGTGAGGTGCCTAGCGGAATCGAACCGCTGTAGCAGGTTTTGCAGACCTGTGCCTAACCGCTCGGCCAAAGCACCATTTCCGTTTTGGGATTGCAAATATACGCAATATTTTTGATTCTGCAATTAATTATGGCAAAATAATGTTCTTTTAAGCGAATCGGGCTAAATGGATAATTCGTCCAAAACGGCTCAATCCTAACATTCTACCATTCATACCGTAAATCATACCGCTCGTCGGGAATGAATGGCATAAGTATTGATAATATACCGAAAAGCAGTACCTTTGCACTCGAGTTGATCAGAGAGTAATTCTGATACTCTTGCAACTTATTGGTTATTAGTTTTAGTGTTATTAATTATGTGGTTAGTGAGGCATCCCCGCGCGAGCGGCGACGTCTCATTTTTTTATATACCTATTCCACATACAGAAGCAGTCCCTTGAGATACTCTCCTTCCGGATGATAGATGTTTACGGAATGATCGCATGGCTGATTGAGTCTGTCCAGGATACGGACACTTCTTCCGCACTGGGCTGCTGCAGAGAATACTGCAAGAGCAAAAGACTCCTTGTCAACTACCTGAGAACAGCTGTAAGTAAACACAAAACCGCCTGGCGCCACCTTGGAGATTGCAGCAGCATTAAGCCTCTGGTATGCCCTCAGAGCATTTTTCAGGGCTCCTCTATGCTTTGCAAATGCAGGCGGATCGACAATCATAAGATCATATTTTCCTTCAGGAACATCTCTGAGATATTCGATAGCATCGCAGCAAAGACTTGTATGGCGTGCGGGATCGAAACCGTTTGCCTGGACATTTCTATCAACCATCATCACTGCCTTCTTCGAACTGTCCACAGAGTCCACATGCTCAGCTCCGTTGGCAAGGGCATATATCGAGAAACCACCTGTATAGCAGAACAGATTCAGCACATTTCGTCCTTTTGCAAGACTGCCGACCAAAGCCCTGTTGTCGCGCTGATCCAGAAAGAAACCTGTCTTCTGTCCCTCTGTCCAGTTAACAATGAACTTCTGACCGTTTTCTAGTACGGTAAGTTCATCCTCGTTGAAATCTTCCCTCTTGTAAAGATAACCGTCCACAAGGTCAAGTCCGGCCTTGAACGGAGCTGTTCCCGAGCTCTTGTCGTAAACAGCCTTCAAAGAATCTCCATACACTTCCTGAAGGGCTGCTGAAATCTGGTTCTTCGCACGGAACATACCTGCAGAATGAGCCTGCATCACACATACTCCGTCATAGTAGTCAATGATAAGTCCCGGAAGATTGTCGCCTTCGCCGTGTACAAGACGGTAACATGTCGTATCCGAGTTTCCATGCAATCCGCACGATATACGCACCTGAAGGGCACGGGAAAGCATTTCCACCCAAAAATCAGGAGAAAGGACATCCGCATCAAAACTAAGAACCCTTACAGCAATGGAACCGACCTGGTAATGGCCATATGCCATGAATGCCCCGTCCGAAGCATGCACCGCCACTATATCTCCTTCGGAAGGATTACCCTGTATCTGAGCTATGGCTCCAGAGAATACCCACGGATGAAAACGTCTGAGGGATTCCTCACGTCCTTTTTTCAGTATAACCTTTATCATAAAATTTCTTCTTTCAATGGATTCTTTTCACTGGCAAGCAGTTTCAGATACATCTCTCTGCACACCCACGCATCTGTTGCAGCATATTTACACTGAGATTCTGACAACTTATCTGCTTCCCAATTGGAGAGTTGCTGTGTCTTCGAAATACGGATACCTAATATTATGGCAGCCATTTTCTTGACACTCTTGTCCCTGATACCCCATTCGCATACAATTTTCTGCAGATCAACTGCAGAGGCCGGAACAAAGTCATGTTTCTTCTGGAGTCCTTTTATGTCATCATGTATAGCCGCTCCGACTTTGACAATCTTTTCCGATGCAAGAATATTGCATAGTCTCCTATGCATGCCCAACTTATTGATTCTAAACAGGAAAGCCTTATCTGGACCGGAAAGTTGAAGAAGTGCAACACCATATCTTGGCTGATCCTGGGAAAATGTAGGACGGGTCTCCGTATCAAAACCGATAATCTTCTGCGAGCGCAGATAAGCTATGGCCCTGTTGAATTCAGATCCGACAGAGTCAATAACACAAATCTTTCCAGGAAAGGAAGCAAATTCAAGCTTCTCTATGTCTTTAGGCGTTATACTTTCTACAAACATAATCTAGAAGAACAGAAGTTCTCTGTACTTAGGCAGAGTCCACATTTCATCATCAATCAGCATTTCAAGTTTATCTGCATTCTCACGCACCTTGTCCATCATATCCTTGACCTCAAGAGAATACATCTTTGCCCTTTCTGCCATATCTTCGACCCTGTTGGCCTTCTTTCTGGCTTCCACAAGTTGCTCTACATATATAGATATACTATTGATATACGTGGATATCTTCTTCAGAGTCTCTATCTCTGCACTACAAAACTCCAGATAGCCTTTGCCGAATATTTCCTTGATTCCATTCACATTCTCTATAAGGACATTTTGATACTTGACTGCGGCAGGTATGACATGGTTGAGACACATATCTCCAATAATTCTGGCCTCGATCTGAAGTTTCTTCACATATGTCTCATTCAAAATCTCGAAACGGGCCTCAACTTCATTAGGAGCAAGTACTCCTAACTTGCTGAAAAGTTCTACAGTCTGTGGCTCGTGATATACCTCATATGACTCCGGCACGTTTCTGACGGCCCTCAGACCTCTTTTCTGCGACTCCTTCTCCCACTCTTTGCTGTAACCGTTTCCCTCAAACATGATGTCCTGAGACTCGGAAATGAACTTCCTCACTACTGCCATGACTGCAGACGACCTATCCTCTCCGGATGCCTCAAGAGCATCAACCTCGGCTCGGAATTCATTAAGACTCTCAGCCACTACGGAATTTACCACATATACAGCAGAAGCCACATTCTGCGAAGATCCGACCGCACGGAACTCGAAACGGTTTCCGGTAAAGGCAAACGGAGATGTTCTGTTCCTGTCAGTATTGTCCGGAAATATTTCAGGAATGGAATTTACAATCCGGATGCTCTCCTGACTGCCAGAAGCCACATCTGCATCCTTCATTCCAAGGATACTCTGGAACACTCTGTATAATGTAGATCCCGAGAATACTGACATCACTGCAGGCGGAGCCTCATGACCGCCAAGACGATATGAATTACCAAGAGTGGCAACCGACGTCATCAGCAGATAATGATGTTTATATACTGCTCTGAGTACTGCCGCATAGAACGAAAGGAACTGAAGATTCTTTGTAGGAGTCTTACCCGGTGAAAGAAGATTCACACCTGTATCTGTCACTATAGACCAGTTGCAATGTTTTCCCGAGCCATTCACACCGTCAAACGGTTTCTCATGAAGAATAACCTTGAGATGATGCTTTTCAGCAACCTTCTGCATTACAATCATGAGCATCATATTCTGGTCGATAGCCTTTATGGCTTCACAATATACAGGAGCACATTCAAACTGGTTGGGAGCCACCTCATTATGTCTGGTCTGAAGCAGAATACCAAGTTTGTACGCCTCTGTCTCAAAATCCTTCATGAATGAACTGACTCGTGACGGAATGGCACCGAAATAATGGTCTTCCAGCTGCTGGTCCTTTGCTGAGGTATGGCCTATGACAGTCCTGCTGCAAAGCATAAGGTCCGGACGGGCATTGTACAATGCCTCATCTACGAGGAAATACTCCTGCTCGATTCCGAGATTCACCTTTACCGAACTCACATTCTCATCGAAAAGATTCACGACCTTTGTAGCTGCCTCACTTAGAGCATGCAGGGATTTCAGATTCGGAACCTTGGTATCAAGAGCCTCACCGGTATATGAAACGAAAACAGACGGAATACATAACGTACCATCCATGAGAAATACCGGAGACAATGGATCCCATGCAGAATATCCCCTCGCCTCAAATGTATTTCTAAGTCCTCCGTTCGGAAAACTTGAAGCATCAGGTTCCTGTTGCACGAGGGCGCTTCCGTTGAACTTCTCGAAAGGACGTCCATCCTTTACCGTTATAAAAGCCTCGTGCTTCTCGGCTGTAGAATCTGTAAGTGGCTGAAAAAGATGAGTATAATGAGTAGCACCATTCTCCATGGCCCACTTCATCATACCGGCAGCTATTTCGTCGGCAACACTGAGGTCAAGCTTTGCACCAAATTTTACCGATGACAAAACCGCATCATATGCTTTTGCCGACATATAGTTCTGCATCTTGTCCAGATCCAGAACATTCTGTCCGAAATAATTTGAAACCGGACCTTCTTCAACGTAATACCTGCCAGTTTTATGGGTAGATGCCTCATCCAAGGCCCTCTGTCTAAATGTTGCCATAAATCAGAAATTTGTCAAGTCGGGCGCAAAGATAATAAAATCAAATGAGAGTTTCTTGTAAAAATATACTTATATTTGCGCTCTGAACAGTGAAATAACAAAAGTAAAGTATAAAATGGCTAACATCTCAACTAAAGCACAGCAGATGCCGGCATCTGCAATCAGAAAGCTGGTCCCTCTCGCAGACGCTGCAAAGAAGCAGGGCACTAAAGTATATCACCTCAACGTAGGTCAGCCTGATATAAAATCTCCCAAATGTGCGCTTGATGCAATAAGGAACTTCTCATTGGAGAATGTATCATATTCACACTCGGCCGGTCTGATGGAGCTCCGCAAGGGTCTTGTCGAGAAATACTACAAAAAGATCGGTATAGACATCACAGTTGATGAGCTCATTACGACAGTTGCAGGTAGCGAAAGCGTCAATCTGGCACTTGAGATTGCATGTAATCCGGGAGACGAAGTGATTGTACTTGAGCCTTTCTACACCAATTACAACACATTCGCATTCATGAACGGTCTTACACTCAAGGCCATTCCTACTGATATCCGAAACGGTTTTCAGGTACCGGACATCGAGGAATTCGAGAAAGCCATCACGGAAAAGACAAAGGCTATACTTGTCTGCAACCCTGGAAATCCTACAGGTACCCAGTACTCCAAGGAGAGCATGCTCGCTCTCGGTGACATTGCAAGAAAGCACGATCTCTTCCTCCTTTCTGACGAGGTATATCGCGAGTTCTGCTATACTGACGAGCCGCATTTCTCTGCGATGAACATTCCTGACCTCGACCAGAATGTCATCCTTATTGACTCAGTATCAAAGAGATACAATCTTTGCGGTGCACGTATAGGCTGCATCATATCTCACAACAAAGACGTTATGGCAGCTGCCATGAAGTTCGCTCAGGCACGTCTGTGTCCTCCTGTAATCGGACAGCATGCGGCTATCGGAGCACTTGACACTCCTGACGAATATTTCGAGGCAGTACGCGAGGAATATATCAAGAGAAGAGACTATATGATTGAGGGACTCAATAAGATAGAAGGTGTATTCACACCACTCCCTATGGGTGCGTTCTATACTATAGCAGAGCTTCCTGTGGATGATACCGAAAAGTTCGCGAGATGGATGCTTGAGACATTCCGTATCGACAACGAGACCACAATGGTTACTCCTGCAGCGTCTTTCTATAAGACTCCAGGCAAGGGCCTCAACCATGCCCGCATAGCATATGTTTTGGAGGTTCCGGAAATGAAGAAGGCTCTCCGCATTCTTGAGGAAGGTCTTAAGGCATATCCTGGTAGGACTATATGATACTTACCTGATATACAAAAAAGGCTCTGATGATCATCAGGGCCTTTTTTATACATATTCCAATATCTTCGGTACCAGAAGCTCATGTATGAATTCCTCTTCCATGAAATGAGTACCATCATATAAGGTGTAAGTATCCCCAAAATACTTTTTCCAGGTCCTCACACTCACAATTCCGCTTCTTCTGTAATGGTCTCTCATACCAAAAAAAGCATGAAAGTCATCAGCACTGCCGTTGACCGGAGAGTTGGTCAGAGCTCTGAATCTGTGTGAGTGATATTTTCGCAGAATCCTGTAGCAGAAATGCAGGGGCTGACGGTCACCATCTTTAGGCCTGTATATTCTGTCAAAGATCATAGATACTCCCGGGATAAGAGTCAGCCATGCCAGAAACCTGAAATAAACTGGCGTATTCAAGGCCGGAGAGACAAACAGATGAGGCACTCCACAAACACGCAAGGCATGCAATGCGCCAAGCGACTCTCCTATCACAAGTGAGGGATTGAGTTCTTCAACCCAGCGAGAGACCTGCCTTGCGCCTGAGTCCGGATCGAAATCATATGTTCTTACAATTACATCCACACCACGACAGTTCAACGCCTCCGATAGAACCGAAGGGATTCTGGAGTCTCCGCCTCCTCCCATACCGTGTATATACAGAACTATAGCCATAATCGCTGTAAAGTTATCATATTTTTCGTATCTTTGCATTTATGTGTTGAATAAAAACATTAACAATATGAAATTTAAGACCTTTATTCTTGGTACTGCATGTATTCTTGCTGTATCTAACGCTTACGCTCAGATTGAATTTCTCGGTGGACCGAAGTATGAGTTCACTACAATCAAGGAAAACCCTATCACTCCTATCAAGAATCAGTTCCGTTCAGGTACATGCTGGTGTTTCTCGGCACTCTCTTTCATTGAGTCTGAAATTCTCAGGGAAAAGGGAGACACTCTTGATCTTTCAGAAATGTTTGTAGTTGGCAAGTCATACAGAGACAGGGCTGTAAAATATGTAAGACTTGACGGTCATCTTAATTTCGGAGCAGGAAGCTCATTCGGAGACGTTCTTCATGTGATTGAAGACTACGGCATCGTCCCTCAGGCTGCCATGCCAGGTATGAACTATGGTACAGAAATGCCGGAGCAGTCAGAACTCGACGCTGCTTTGAAAGGTTATGTAGAGGCTATCGCTACAAATCCTAACAAGACACTTACAACAGCATGGCTTAACGGATTTGACGGTATTGTAGAGGCTTATTTAGGAGAATATCCTGAGTCTTTCACTGCTGAAGGCAAGGAGTTCACTCCTGAGCAGTACAGAGACCATCTCGGAATCAACATATCTGATTATGTAAACCTCAGTTCGTTCACCCACCATCCCTTCTACAGTCAGTTCATCATTGAAGTTCCCGACAACTGGAGATGGGACACAGCATACAATCTTCCTATAGACGAGCTAATGGAGGTGATGTACAATGCAATTGACAAGGGATATACAATCGCTTGGGGTTCAGATGTAAGTGAAAAAGGCTTTACACGCAATGGTCTTGCTACAATGCCTGCTGAGAAGAAGAAGGTGACAGCTGGATCTGATCAGGAGAAATGGGTCGGAAAATCTGCAGAGGAAAAGACTGAAGAGGCACCTAAGCCAGCTCTTCCTGAAGAAATCATCGCAACACAGGAAATGAGACAGGATGCATATGACAGAAAGCAGACTACTGACGATCACGGAATGCATATCTATGGTCTTGCACAAGACCAGAACGGTACCAAGTATTTCATGGTCAAGAACTCATGGGGAGAAGCAGGCAAATACAAAGGCCATTGGTATGCATCAGATGCGTTCGTGCGCTACAAGACTTTGAACATCGTGGTCCACAAGGATGCACTTCCGAAGGATATCAAGAAGAAACTTGGCATTAAATAGTATAAGACATGAGAATTGTCAAACATATCCCAAACACTATCACATCCATGAATCTCCTTTGCGGGGTTCTGGGTGTGATGTCTGCATTAAAAGGAAATCTGGACACAGCGTTCTACCTGATGCTGATAGGTGCCTTATGTGATTTCTGTGACGGTCTTGCGGCAAGAACACTTAATGCATATTCAGATTTGGGGAAAGAACTCGACTCGCTTGCAGACCTTATCACTTTCGGACTCCTGCCAGCTATAATGTTGTACAAATGCATGGACATATACCACCCAGGAGAATGGTACTGTTATATTCCATTGGTAATCGTTATATTTTCTGCAATCAGACTGGCAAAGTTCAATACAGATGACAGGCAGACAGATAATTTCCTTGGTCTTGCGACACCTGCATGTGCAATGATCTGCGGTTCATTCACTTATGTAGCTCATCTGGATATCTACAATATTGCAGGAGCAGTAACTGCAAGTTCATGGATTATTCCTGTAGCATCCGTATTGCTTTCCATTCTTCTTGTCAGTGAGATTCCGATGTTTTCGATGAAATTCTGCAAAGGAGCATCATCTGATATAAAATGGATGAGGATTACATTCGTTGCGGTGGCTGTCATTGCAGTTGTTGCGACATTGATTATGGGACAGCATTTCTCACACGCAGTACTCTTCATCTTCCTCGCATATATCCTGATAAATATTATCCACGCGATCGTAAAAAGATAAAAAAAACGAAGTGACTGTCCTGTCACTTCGTTTTTTTTACAATATCCTATTAGTAGTTGGTAGGATGAATCATGAAATAGCTCTTTGCATGTTTGCATACAGGACATATTTCCGGAGCCTTCTTTCCCACTACAATATGACCGCAGTTAGAGCACTCCCACATCATATCCTCATCACGTGAGAATACAAGACCGCCTTCAACATTTGCAAGAAGCTTTCTGTAGCGCTCTTCATGCATTTTCTCAATAGCAGCAACCTTTTCAAAAAGAATTGCAATTTCCTCAAAGCCCTCTTCGTGAGCCTCTACTGCGAAACCGGCATACATGTCAGTCCACTCGTAGTTTTCACCCTCTGCAGCATCGAGAAGATTTGTAGCTGTATCAGGCATCTCACCACCGTGAAGAAGTTTGAACCAGATCTTTGCATGCTCTTTCTCATTGTTGGCAGTTTCCTCAAAAAGCTTTCCGATCTGTACATAGCCATCCTTCTTCGCTTTTGAAGCATAATAAGTGTATTTGTTGCGAGCCATAGACTCACCTGCAAATGCAGTCTGAAGATTAGCTTCAGTCTTTGTTCCTTTCAAGTCTTTCATATTATAGAAAATTTAACGTTCAACATACAAATATATAAAACAATTTGAAATTGAAAACAAATTTATAACCAAAAGGTTATTTTCTCTTATTAACCATAGCGTCAATTGCTGCAACTGCAGTAACGTTTACAATATCCTGCACAGAACTTTCAAAGTCGATAAAATGCACTGGCTTGTTCAGACCCATCTGTATTGGTCCTATAATCTCAACATCCGAACTCAATGCCTGCAATGTCTTGTATGTACTGTTTGCAGAACTGAGACATGGGAAAATCATCGTATTGACTTCTTTGCCGAACAGACGCGAGAATGGATATTTCTGATCGCGCAATTCATTGTTTATAGCGAGATTCACCTGCATTTCACCATCTATAGCCCATTCCGGATACATTTTCTGAAGACGATCCACAGCTTCATGTATATTGCCGGCACTTCCGTCCTTGTCACTTCCGAAATTAGAATATGATATCATTGCCATTACCGGCTCATGGTTGAAGAATCTCACTGTCTTTTCACTCAGACGAGCTATTTCCACAAGCGAATCACTGTTATGAGACCTATTGATCAAAGTATCAGCAATAAAGAATGTTCCTTTCTTTGAATTCAGTATGTGCATTGTACCGAAATGGCTGTATCCTTCCTGAAGACCTATAACCTCCTTCGCCACCTTGATAGTATTTGAATATTTGGTATAAAGTCCTGTAATACAAGCATCTGCATCACCTGTCTCAACCATCATCATACCGAAATAATTACGCTCGAACATCTTGTCGTTCGCTTCTTCAAAGGTATATCCCTCTCTCTGACGTTTCTGAGTAAGGATTCTGGCAAATCTTTCACGTCTGTCTGCCTCCCTGTCATGTCTGAGGTTGACAACCTCCACTCCGTCCAGACTGAGCCCGAGTTCACGTGCAAGTTTCTCAATCCTTTCATCATTACCCAGAAGTATCGGATGACATATTCCTTCATCTTTTGCCTTTATTGCAGCCTTCATCATCGAAGGATGTGTTCCCTCTGCAAACACTACTCTTTGAGGAGCAGTTCTGGCCGTATCATATATCTGCTGGGTAAGCTTGGACTCTCTTCCCATGAATTCGAGAAGATGCACCTTGTAGGCATCCCAGTCTGTAATGTTCTTACGTGCCACTCCGCTATCTATTGCTGCCTTTGCAACAGCTGCAGACACCTCTGTGAGAAGCCTTGGATCTACAGGCTTCGGAATGAAATAATCCCTGCCGAATGAAAGTTTGTTGACTTGATATACCTTATTTACAATCTCTGGCACCGGTTTCTTTGCCAGATCAGCTATAGCACGTACTGCAGCAAGTTTCATTTCCTCATTGATTGCAGTAGCAGCTGTATCAAGAGCACCCCTGAATATATACGGAAATCCGATTACGTTGTTTATCTGATTCGGATAGTCCGAGCGGCCCGTACTCATCAATACATCCGGACGGCTTGCCATAGCGTCCTCATAGGTGATTTCCGGTACTGGATTGGCAAGTGCGAATACAATCGGATCTTTTGCCATTGACTGCACCATCTCCTTGGTCAGGACATTACCTTTTGACAGGCCTAGAAACACATCTGCTCCAACAAGTGCTTCTGCAAGTGTATGGATATCAGTTCTGCAAGTTGCAAACTCCTCTTTTTCAGGAGTAAGCCCAGATCTTTCTTTTGATATGACTCCCTTGCTGTCAAGCATTACAATATTGCGAGGATCTACACCAAGAGCAATATACAGTCTCGCACAGGAAATGGCAGCTGCACCGGCACCGTTCACCACAACTCGTACATCTTCAATCTTCTTTCCATTTACTTCCAATGCATTAAGAAGGCCTGCACCGGAAATGATAGCTGTACCATGCTGGTCATCATGCATTACAGGAATATCGAGTTCCGCCTTTAGTCTGCGCTCAATCTCAAAACATTCCGGAGCCTTGATATCCTCAAGGTTGATACCGCCGAAAGTCGGTGCGATAGCCTTGACAGCCTCTACAAATTTATCAGGATCCTTTTCATCAACTTCAATATCGAATACGTCTATACCTCCATAAATTTTGAAAAGAAGTCCCTTTCCCTCCATGACAGGCTTTCCACTTAGGGCACCTATATCACCAAGTCCCAGCACTGCCGTACCGTTTGATATCACCGCAACAAGATTTCCCTTGTCCGTATACTTATAGGCATCCTGAGGATTCTTCTGAATCTCCAGACACGGCTCCGCAACACCTGGGGAATATGCCAACGAGAGGTCTGTCTGTGTAAAATATGGTTTGGTCGGAACAACCTCAATCTTGCCGGGACGTTTTCCGGCATGGTAATTCAGTGCATCTTCTTTTGTAATCTTTGCCATAGTTCGTTTATTTTGCGAAAATCATACAAAGTTACTAAAAAACAACTATAATTATTCTGCCGTAGACAAAAAAAAGACCGCCCTCACGGACGGTCCTTATGGTAATCTGAATGATTCAAATTATTTTGCGATAACGCGAGCCATCTCGAGAACCTTGTTTGAGTAACCCCACTCGTTGTCATACCAAGAAACAACCTTAGCGAAGTTAGCGTCGAGGCTGATACCGGCCTTAGCATCGAAGATAGAAGTGTTAGAGCAACCGCGGAAGTCAGTTGAAACAACTGCGTCCTCAGTGTAACCAAGGATACCCTTGAGCTCGCCATTAGCAGCTTCCTTCATAGCAGCGCAGATCTCTGCCATTGTAGCCTCCTTCTCGAGAACTACTGTAAGGTCAACAACTGAAACGTCTGAAGTAGGAACGCGGAATGCCATACCAGTAAGCTTACCGTTGAGAACTGGAAGAACCTTACCTACTGCCTTAGCAGCACCTGTAGATGAAGGGATGATGTTCTCGAGGATACCACGGCCACCTCTCCAGTCCTTGCGTGAAGGACCGTCAACAGTCTTCTGAGTAGCTGTTGCAGCGTGAACTGTAGTCATGAGACCCTTAACGATACCGAACTTGTCATTGAGAACCTTAGCGATAGGAGCAAGACAGTTAGTTGTGCAAGATGCGTTAGAGATGATGTCCTGACCAGCATAAGTCTCGTGGTTAACACCATATACGAACATTGGAGTAGCGTCCTTTGAAGGTGCAGACATGATAACCTTCTTTGCACCAGCCTGGATGTGCTTGCGAGCCTTCTCATCCTCAAGGAAGAGACCTG
>SUYR01000008.1 GCA_015060335.1 Bacteroidales bacterium
GGGGTTCAAGGAGGACAAACTTATAAATTACGAACAGGAAATGTACGACGAGAGAAGGCTTAACAGCGAACTTAGAAGTGCCAGAAATCTGGGACGTGATGAGGGACGAGCAGAAGGCAGGGAGGAAGGCAGGGAAATAGGCCGGGAAGAGGCAAAACTAGACGCGGCAAGACGTCTCAAGGACCTTGGTGTTGCTATTGATATAATAGTTGAGGCGACCGGACTGCCGATAGAGACTATCGCGAGCCTGTAAATCAGAATTATAACAGATACAATAAAATAAGCCTGAGTTTCCACATTGATTGATTCTCAGGCTTATTCATTATGAGATATCAGACAAGGCGTGGCATCATCGTTCCAGCCACTTGAGAAAATCTTCCACACGTGAACGGCTGACAGTCATGTCAAATGACGGAGCAGGATGCGCTACGATACGCAGACGTCCGCCCATCTGCTTGACGATGGTGTCTATTGCCTTCATTGACACTATACAGCCTCTGGATACGCGGAAGAAATAGTCGGGGTCGAGTTCCTCGCCTATGATGTCGAGGGAGGAATCAATCACATATTTATGGTCATCGAATGTCACCAGGTAGTTGTTCTTGTCTTCCGAATACACATAAGCGATATTTGAAGTCTGCAGAGGGACAATACGGTCGTTGAACCGGACGATGTACCTTTCCTTGTAGTCCTTCTTGTCATGAGAGCCATCCAAGGCACGCGCCAGAGCCTCCACGTCGATACGGCCTCCGCTCATCCTGCACCTTGCCACCGCTCTCTTGAGATGTTCCGCATCAACAGGCTTGAGAAGATAATCCACACTTCCCGCCTCAAATGCCTTCAATGCATAACTGTCATATGCAGTGGTCATTATCACCTTTGCCTGCACATCCACCTGCCGGAATATCTCGAAGCATATTCCGTCGGAAAGTTCCACATCCATGAATATGATGTCCGCTTGATTGGATGCATCCTTGAGCCATGCCACCGCGCCTTTAACGGATGTTGCTGTTCCTACGACTTCAATGTCTGAAAAGTTCTGCGACAAAGCCCTCATCAGGCTCTTCTGCGCCATTATCTCGTCTTCTACTATCAGGACTTTCATACTATAATAACGGTAAGGTTACACAATATTCGTTTTCTGTCTTATCAATGGATATCTCCTTGCCGGAGAGGTCCTTGTACTGTTGTCTTATATATTTCTGGCCCAGCCCGGTAGACTGGATCTTCGTCACTTTCGGGATGATGTTGTTTGTCACCTTCACCCGTGTACCGTCTGAAACCACCTTTATGACAAGCGGGTTCTCCGCAGCGACTGCATTATGCTTCGATGCGTTCTCGATCAGCAGTTGGATGGAGCATGGAAGCACAAACCTTGCCTTGTCTTCATCCCGCACGTCAATCACCACTTCATATCCCTCCGGGAAGCGCACCTTAAGCAGATCCACATACATGTTTACAAAGGTAAGTTCCTCTTCCAGGGTCACGAAGTCCTCCTCCTCGCTTTTGAGCATATACCTGTATACACTTGCGAGTTTGCGGATATATATGCTGGCCTGATCCGGTTTTTCCTCCCATACGAGACAATCGAGCGCATTGAGACAGTTGAAAAGGAAGTGAGGATTGACCTGCCTCTTGAGTTTCTGATAGCGGTACTGGGCGACATGCTTCTTCTCCTTCTCCTCATTCATCTTGTTGCTGGCGGAAATTGCATAGTTGACCATGAAGATGATACAGTAGACTGCCAACTGGGCGACAAGGGTCACTATATATAATTGTATGAATTCCGTCCATGAGTCGACAGAAATGTCGAACGACAGGCCAAGGCTGCTGATTCCAGCCCCGACAAAAGCCGACCCCAGCATGAATACTGTGAGCAGAAACATCTGCATGCCATCTCCTACCCGTCTGATGAATCCGGTCTGGTATCTCACATAGATGACATTCAGACATAGCATTGTGATGATAGCGAAAGAATTGGAAAACAACAGCGAAAACGCCTGCGCCATCGCTCCGTCCGCAAAAATTCCACTGGAAATAAGGAAGATGATACCGACGCGCAGAGAAAACGCCGCGACCATGGCAAGTATGATCCATTTGAGGAAACGGTATGACAAAGGTCTGGATTCCTTTCTGTTTGTCGAAACTATCTTCGAGAATGCGACTATGCTCCAGCCCAACACCTCCGTCGTAATGGTTGTAGCAAGGGCATTTGCCACGTAGGCCGAGTCGATGATATACGATATGGCCGCTGCGCCAGCCTTTCCCAAAAGAAAACCTATGATGTTTACCATTATTATGCTGGCTGCAGCAAACTCCACATTCAACCCTCTCCTCAAGCATATGAGAAGAGCCATCATCATCGTCAGTATGGTAAGCAGGAGTTCATCTTCGACTCCACATAGCCTGCAGACCAGCGCAATGGCAGCATGAAGCAAAGCGAAGATATGGATTATCCACCCGACCTTTATCTTTTTCATCTTACTGTCAGATAATTACAGCCCGAAGGTAATGAATAATTGTAAATTATCCAAAATACCGGTTCACTTCGTCAAAGAAATCCCACTACTCATCCTCTTCTTTTGGCAATTCATCCGTCGGACCACCTTTATATCATAGATAATATGTACTTTCGCGTACTTTAGACACGATAAAATGACACTTAAACCAAAACTTTCATTCTGGCAACTGTGGAACATCAGTTTCGGATTCTTCGGAGTGCAGATCGCATATTCGCTCCAGAGCGCTAACATAAGCCGCATCTTTGCGACCCTCGGCGCAGACCCTCACAGTCTGAGTTTCTTCTGGATTCTCCCACCTCTCATGGGTATGATAGTCCAGCCCCTCGTAGGAAAATACAGTGACAGGACATGGACCCGTTTCGGCCGCCGCATCCCATATCTTTTCCTCGGCTCCCTGATTGCCATCGCCGTGATGTGCCTTCTTCCGAATGCAGGAAACTTCAGTTTCACATTTGCAGGAGCAATGATTTTCGGTCTTATAGCCCTCATGCTTCTTGACACTTCCATCAATATGGCGATGCAGCCGTTCAAGATGCTCGTAGGCGACATGGTGAGCGAAGAGCAGAAGAGCAAGGCATATTCCATCCAGAGTTTCCTCGTAAACGCAGGAGGACTTGTCGGATTCATATTCCCGTTCCTTTTCGCATGGTTCGGAATTGCCAACACCGCTCCTGAAGGTCAGATTCCTGACACAGTGAAATATTCATTCTATATAGGTGCAGCAATCCTCATCCTCTGTGTCCTTTTCACAACCCTCAAGGTAAAGGAGATGCCACCGAAGGAATATGCAGAGTTTCACGGTATAGATCCGAACAAGAAGGAAGAGAAGGCCCCAGGCATGCTTACCCTCCTGAAGAAGGCTCCAAGCACATTCTGGACAGTAGGTCTCGTGCAGTTCTTCTGCTGGGCAGCCTTCCTGTATATGTGGACTTACACCAACGGAGCGATAGCCGACACAGTATGGGGTACTACGGATGTGAAGTCCGAGGGTTATCAGACCGCGGGCAACTGGGTGGGAATCCTCTTTGCTGTGCAGTCTGTAGGCTCTGTTCTCTGGGCTCTGGTGATTCCTAAATTCAGGAACATAAAGACTGCTTATGTGGTGAGTCTTCTTATTGGAGCTGTTGGATTCGCATCGGTGTTCTTCATCCATGACCAGTATCTGCTCTTCATCTCATTCCTTCTTATAGGAGTTGCATGGGCTGCAATGCTGGCTGTGCCGTTCACTCTTCTGACCAACTCTCTTTCAGGTGAGCATATCGGTACATATCTCGGCCTGTTCAACGGAACAATCTGTCTTCCTCAGATTGTGGCTGCTGCATGTGGAGGTTTTGTGCTCAAGGCAGTTGGTGGAGCTCAGGTGAGCATGTTCATCGTAGCAGGCATCTTCCTCGTTCTCGGAGCACTTTCAGTGTATTTCGTGAAGACGAAGAAATAATCCTCAATGTACGCTATTAATCATTATAAAATAAACATCTACTAACCAAACACAATTCACATGAATAGAATAATGACCCTTTTTGCCGTCGCTCTCGTGAGTATTCTCTCGGGGGGGGGCAGAATTATTTGCCCAGAACGGGTATGAGGTCAAGGGTGTTGTAAACGATGCAATGGGCCCGGTAATCGGAGCTACAGTGCTGGAATCGGGTACGACAAACGGAGCCTCGACCGGATTGGATGGAGATTATGTACTTGTGGTATCTTCATCTGAGGCAATGGTGGAGGTGAGCTGCATAGGTTATGCAACTCAGACCTTCAAGGCTTCTGAAATGCCGGCTGTAATCACTCTCGTAGAGGATTCCATGTTTCTCGACGATGTAGTGGTGGTCGGTTACGGATCCCAGAAGAAAAAGGAAGTTACCGGCTCGGTCGCTTCTGTAAAGGCAGAGGATTTTAACGCCGGAGTAAAGGCCAGCCCTATCGGATTGCTTCAGGGTAAGGTGGCAGGTCTTAATATAATCAGAACGACATCTGACCCTACAGAGACCGGTTTCAATGTACAGATCCGTGGATTCTCGACACTCGACAAGGGTGCAGGTACATCACCTCTCTATATTGTGGACGGAGTTCCTGTAAGCAGCATCGACAATATTTCTCCGGATGAAATCGCATCTATGGACGTCCTCAAGGACGGATCTGCAGCGGCTATCTATGGTACCCGTGGTACAAACGGTGTGATCATCATCACAACCAAGCGTGGCGACAATTTCTCGGAGATCGCGAATACAAGAGTAGAGTATTCCGGTTATGTTTCTCTTGCCATGAGGAACGGTGACCTCGGAATGGCTACTCCTGAGGAGTTTGTAGATCTCGAAAACCTTTCAGGAGGTGCTGTAAAGCCTGCAATCCATACGGATGATGACGGGAATGTACAGCTTACTGACTGGATGGACGAGCTTACAAGAGACGTCGCGGTGACACACAATCATAATGTCGCTATCGTAGGTTCATCAAGCAAGTTCAACTACAGGGCATCTGTAGCTTATAAGAATGCAGAAGGTATTGCCAAGAACAACAACAGGGAAGAAATCATAGCAAAGATCGCTGCTTCCCAGAAGGCTCTTGACGGCTGGCTTGAACTCCAGTATGACCTTTCATACATGCATTACAGAAATGACAAGTTCTGCGGAAGCTTCAAGCAGGCAGCCATCCTTAATCCTACATATCCTGTTTACGACAAGACAAGCCCTAACGGATATTACTTCCCGCAAGGAACAGGTATTACAAACCCTGTAGAGGATATGAACAACAGGGAAAGCTACCAGGACGGCAACTATTTCCGTGGCTCCGTAAAGGCTACAGTCAACATCAAGCCTGTTCAGGGACTGAGGGTTTCAGGTTTCGCAGCCTTTGAAGAGGGTGACAACCGCTCTTTCTGGTGCAACGGAATCATCAATACCGACATTGACGGTTCAGGAAAGGCAGGACGAGGAAACAACTTCAATATGAATAAGCTTTTCGAGCTTACTGCTGACTATGCACGCACATTCGGAAGTCATCATATTGCGGCAGTTGCCGGCTTCTCATACCAGAACTTCTTTTTCGATGAGTCAACTTTTTCTGACAAGGGCTTCCCGACTCTCAGCATGAAGTATTACCAGATGGGTAATGGAGATGTGGGAAATACATATAAGACAATGGAGTCATCTCGAAGATCCAACACCATTGTTGCTGCCTTCGGACGTGTAAACTATAACTATAAGGAAAAGTATCTTGTGTCTGCATCACTTCGACGCGAGGGTTCTTCGAGATTCGGAGCTAATAATAAATGGGGATGGTTCCCTGCTGTCAGCTTCGGTTGGAGAATCACCGGAGAGGACTTCATGCAGGGTAAGGACTGGTGCAACGACCTCAAGCTCCGCGCAGGATTCGGTGTGACAGGTAATGACCTCGGTTCAGACCTCAGGTCTGTTGCAATGCTTTCAAACGGAGGTACTTTCTGGTATAACGGAAGCTATGTCACCACTTACGGTGTAGCTCAGAATGTGAACCCTGACCTTCGTTGGGAAAAGAAGTATGAGTATAACCTCGGTCTCGACTATGCATTCATTGACAACCGTATCTATGGTAGCCTGGATGTTTACTATCGTCAGACCCGTGACCTTCTTTGGGATTATGAGGTGCCTACTCCGCCATACCAGTATCCTACACTCCTCGCAAATGCAGGACAGATGGACAGCTACGGTATCGAGCTTGCGATCAGCGGTGTTCCTGTCAAGACAGACAACTGGACATGGACCACAACTCCTACCCTTTCTTTCAACCGCAACAAGGTCACAAAGCTTTCCGATCCGTCAAAGAACTTCAACTACAAGCAGACTACTTCAGGCTGGATCGGTGAGAACGGTATCATGAATACTCCTACCCAGATTCTTGTAGAGGGTCAGAGCGTAGGTCAGTTCTATGGATTCAAATATGTCGGTATGCAGGATGGAGAGTGGTTCTTCAAGACGCCTGCAGGAGGATATGTAAACACTTCTACAGCAAACGACAGCTACAAGCAGATCATCGGTAATGCCCAGCCTTGGTTTACATTCGGATGGCACAACTCGGTACGCTGGAAGAATCTCGACGCTTCAATCTTCTTCAGAGGTGTTGTCGGCAATCAGATCCTCAATGTCACAAGATGGGCTTACGGACCTCGTCCTAATGCTGCCGATAATGTGTTCATGGCTGATATTTCAAAGAAGAATACTGTACTCAGCAACAAGGCTGTCTTTTCAGACTACTACCTTGAGAACGGCTCATATGTGAAGCTTGACAATATTACAGTAGGATATACATTCGACTTCAAGGAGAATTCACTCGTTGACAATCTCAGAATCTACCTTACAGGACAGAATCTGCTTACAATCACAAAGTACAGCGGACAGGATCCTGAGGTGAATACGACAAGCGTCTGGGAGTCGGGAATCGATTATCCCGATTTCTATCCGACTATTGCTACTGTTATGTTCGGTCTTAATATTTCATTCAAATAAACTGAGTCAAGATGAAAAGAATATTTTGTGCATTGGCTGCAATTGCAGCACTTACAGCCTCGACAGTATCGTGTGCCGGCCTTCTTGACGAGGTGAATTACGGCAATCCTACAGTGGAGGATATGATGTCGGAAGAGAAGAATGTGATACTTCTTGTCGGTCAGATATATGCCGACCTGAAATGGACACATGACCATTGGGGATATTGGGGACTTACTACCATTACCGGTGATGAGGGTCTCTGCGTTCCAAGAAACGGTGGTAATGACTGGAATGACGGCGGTTACTGGCTCAAGCAGAATACCCATACATGGGATCACAGAGGTGACGCCATCAAGAACGTATGGAATACAACCATATCAGGTGCAGTGCTCTGTAACCAGGTGATCGAGACTCTCACCAAATACAAGGATTCTATGTCCGAGGCCATTTATGCCCAGTATGTAGGTGAGGTTGAGGTGCTTCGTTCATACTATTTCTACCTGCTTTTCGACTGCTTCGGACGCGTTCCTTATACAGAGAAGTTTGAAGAGGCTACAGGCCCGCTTCTCGATCCGCAGGATGTCTGGTCTCATCTGGTAGCCGTATTGGAGAGAAACGCTCCTAATATGGCTGTGGTGAGTGACGCAAACCGTGCTGCGAACTACGGAAGGACCACTCAGGGCTTTGCTTATGCGCTTCTTGCCCGTCTCTATCTCAATGCAGAGGGATTCGGCTGTACTCCTGAGAATGTATTCAAGAATGTGGCGGCTCCTGAGCAGTACAAGGGCAGCTTCTATGACAACTGTGTAAGATGTTGCGACGCAATCATTGACGCAGGCTCGTATTCTATTGAAAGTGACTATTTCACAAACTTCAAGATTGCTAACGAAAACAGCAAGGAGAATATCTTCGTCATCGTGGAGAATGGTCTGTCAATCGAGGAGAGAAGCAACGGATCAATGAGCAACAAGCTCAGAATTGTCAACAATACCCACCATTACGGTATCCAGCAGTTCTACGGAATGTCATTGGATACATGGAACGGATTCTGTGCAAGACCGGACTTCCTTGACCTTTATGCAGAGACTGACGTCCGCGGCCCAGGTAACGAGCAGCTCGGTACAGCCAATACCAAGCAGTGGGGATGGTTCCTCGGCCCTGTTCACAAGGCAGGCAGCACCACAGATTTCTATCTGGATGAGGATGTGATTGATGATGAGAATCCTAAGGGAACTCCTACTGTCATTCACAAGGAAGTTTCAAGTCTTACAAACGCACATAACTTCGATGGCGCGCGTCTTAACAAATGGGAGATAGACAACACCGGAAAGTATAAGTACAACGAGAACGACTTCGTTCTGTTCCGTTATGCCGATGTCCTCTGGATGAAGGAAGAGGCTATCAAGTGGGGTGGCGCCGGTACCTCAGGTGTAAGCTCAGCCGACTTCCAGACAATGCTCAAGAGAAGCTTTGCCTACGACCCGAATCCGCTTGAGTCATTCACCGAGGCGTACGGAGATGTTGCAACATGGACAAAGGAGGATATCCTTGACGAGCGCGGACGTGAGTTCACATGGGAAATGGTTCGTCGTCGTGACCTCATCCGTCATGATAAATTCGATGATATCCAGTATGTTACGGATGCATCTGCAAAGGCTCCTCACAGAAAGTGGTTCCCTATACCTTTCTCAATACTCGAGAAGTCTCTTCTTGATGAGAACGGCAATAAGATATGGACACAGACTCCAGGATACGAAAACATGTAATTATTACTAACCCAATTTAATAAATTCAAAAATGAAAAAGATTTTTTATTTTCTTAGTGCTCTTGCACTGATGGCAGGTTTTGTTGCCTGTGAAGAGAAGGAAGAAGGCGGTATCGATTTCAGCGAAATCGTTCTCGACGGATTCTATGTTTACGGAGACGCTACAGGCTCTGACAAGGTGGTTTCTGCAAACGCAATGGCTGCCGGTTACAATGAGGCAGTTGAAGGAAAGCCACTTCGTCCAGGTATGTACGAGAAGTATATCTGGCTTGAGGCAGACAAGGAGTTCGCTCTTATCGAGAACTCAGCTGGAAACATGACTTTCTACGGAGCAAACCTTGCAGAAGTAAACTATGGATATGATGAGAACGATCCAAACTGCAAGAACTTTGCTGACAACCCTAACATGAAGATCCAGCAGGGTAAGCTTATCATCGGTGAGGATGCTCCAAAGATGAAGGTTAAGGAAGAAGGTCTGTACCATATCGTACTTGACAACAACACTCAGGGTGACCTTGCAGACGGAGCTCAGATCATCGTTCAGAAGGCAAACTGGGGTGTGCGCGGCGGTATGAACGGCTGGGGCTACACAGCAGGTGAGATGACTAAGAACGAGGACGGCAGCATCACTTATACTTGGGCTGACCAGGATCTCGCTGCAAACGGTGAGTTCAAATTCGCTTCTTGCCACGGTTGGAAGATCAACCTTGATGTTGACGGAAAGGTAAAGGCTGAGGTAGGTCTCGGACTTCTTGAGGGTAAGCTTCATCACACAGGCGCAAACATCGTTGCAGGTGAGAAGGCAGGTCTTTACAAGATTACCCTTACTTACAAGGCTAAGGCAGGTAATCTTGCTGATTCATTCACATACGCTGTTGAACTTACTAAGGAGAGCACACTTCCTACAGAGTGCTTCATGACAGGTACTGCATTCGGTAACTGGACTTGGGGATCAGAGGGCATCGTAAGCCTTATCCCTGTTCACAGCCATGGTGGTCACTTCTGGACAGTTCGTCAGCTTAATGCAAATGAGGGTGTCAAGCTCAGCACAATCAACGTAGCAAATGACTGGAGCAAGGCATTCGGTAAAATGACTAACGGTACAGGATATACTAATGACAAAGACGATAACCTCGTAGTTGCTGAGTCAGGTCTTTATATGATCTACGTTAACTTTGTTGACAATGCTCTTATCGTTGAGCCTGCTAAGATCTACGGTATGGGTCCTGTATTTACCGCTTCAGGTGATAGCTGGACTGGTGGTGCAGCAGCATTTACCATAGCAGATAACTTGGCTTCAATTACAGTTGACAATGCAGGTAGTCTTCGTCAGTATGCTGCGGCTCCTACAGGTGTTACAGGAGTTGAATGGTGGCAGATGGAGTTCAACATCTACGACGGCAAGATCGTGTACCGTGCAGGTGGTGGAGACCAGGAGGCTGTAGCAGTAAATGCTGGTCAGACTGTAACCCTCGACTTCAACGCAGGTACTGGTTCAATCAAATAATTGAAGATTCCATATCAGATTCAGGGGCAGGCATAGTGCCCGCCCCTTTTTATAGTCGGAAGTCCTTGACCGGGCTTCCGGCTGCCAATAAATACTATAGTCATGAAGAATTTGATCAGATTATTTTCATTGTTTACATGTCTGAGTGTGATGTTTTCAGCATGTGAAGGGTTGATGAATCCTGAAGATGTCGATGAAATCGATATCAATACCATGAAAGAGGGCCTTGTCAGCGTTCCTATCGAGATGAATGCAGACCAGCCTGTTACCTTTTATTACAAGGCACCGGCATCCTCTCCTCTGTATAACTGTGAGACAGACCTTTATTTTTATACAGGAATATGGTATGACTCTGCAGACTGGCGCCATGTGCAGGCAGAATGGGCAGTGAATACAGACAAGTGCAAGATGGAGAAGATTGCCGACAATGTCTGGAAACTCTCAATGGAGCCTTCTATCCGCGAGTGGTATGACTCTGGAGAGACAGGAATATGGTATCTGGGTATAGTGATCAGAAATGCAGACGGTACCAAGCAGACAAATCCTGATTTCATCCTTGAGGTAACAGATGACCTGTATGAGTTTGATACTTTTGATGCTGCCCCGGTAGTCAAGGAATCAATGCCGTCAGACTGGCAGCCTGGTATCAACTATCTGAGTGACACTTCAGTAGGACTTGCCTTCTATGACAAGGATGTGGACGGCAAGAGCTATGACTATTGCTACGTGATGGGTGAGTTCAGCGGCTGGGAGCGTGACAATACCTATGCGATGAAGCGTGATGAAGAAAAGGGATATTGGTGGTATCAGTTCGACAACCTTACTGCAGGTAAGGAATATATGTTCCAGTATTACCTCAAGAAGGGCAAGGAAAAGGTCGTGGTACATGATCCATATAGTGAGATTGTATATGACCAGTGGAATGACCAGTGGATCTCGACATCGACATATCCCGGACTCCCAGCATTCCCTGAAAAGGCTTCAGGTCTCGTGTCGGCTTTCCAGACAGCTCGTGAGGAATATGTATGGGAAGTTCCTGAATATGATGTAGAGGACAAGAATGACCTTGTCATATATGAACTTCTGCTCAGAGACTTTACAGTGAACGGCGACAGCGAAGGAAATCTCAAGCTGGCGATGGAGAAGCTGGACTATATCAAGAATCTTGGAGTGAATGCAGTCGAGCTCATGCCTGTACAGGAGTTTGACGGAAACAACAGCTGGGGTTACAGCCCAAGTTCTTTCTTTGCTCTTGACAAGGCTTATGGTACCCGTGAAGATTACAAGAAGTTCATCGATGAATGCCATAAGAGAGGTCTTGCTGTGATTTTCGACGTGGTATATAACCATGCTACAGGCAGTTTCCCTCTGGCTAAGCTTTATTGGAACGGTAATAATACTGCGGAAAACAACCCTTGGTTCAACGTGACTCCAAAGCATGATTTCAATGTATTCCATGACATCAATCATGAATCGGAGCTCATCCGTGAGTATTTCAAACGCAATCTTGTCTATCTGCTGGATGAATATAATATCGACGGCTTCCGTTTTGACCTTACAAAGGGATTCACCCAGAAGAATACTCTTGGAAGTGTCCCTTCATGGAACAGTAAGGACGAGTCGAGAATCGCGATACTCAAGGATTATGCTGACGCCATCTGGGCGCACGATGAGGATGCAGTGGTCATTTTCGAGCATCTGGCTGACAAACCGGAGGAAGTGGTGCTCGGAGAACATGGTATCCAGCTTTGGAAAAATATGCAGTCTATATACGGACAGACTGCAATGGGTTGGAATGACGGCGGCAGATCTACAGATTTCCGTGAGATGTACAGCGGTACAGCCTCTATGCCTTTCGGCTCTCTCGTGGGATATATGGAGAGTCATGATGAAGAAAGATGTGCTCTGGAGGCGCAGAAATGGGGTAATGGAGACGTGCAGACCAATATCGAATCCAGAATGAAACGCCTTGCCCTCAATGCGGCTTTCTTCCTTACTGTACCCGGACCTAAGATGATCTGGCAGTTCGGTGAACTTGGCTATGACTTCTCCATAAATTATCCTTCCGGTACAGAAGCCGACAGGACAAGCAGGAAGCCGGCAAAATGGGAGTATTTCAATGAGCCTGCCCGTAAGGCTCTCTATGACGCATATGCAGAACTGCTTGCATTCAGAAAGGCTTATCCGAGGTTCTTTGACAGCGATGCAACCTTCTCATGGTGGGTGACAAAAGAATATTGGCAGAACCGTCATATCCATTGTACTGATGCAGACGGCAACTCGTTTGTGGTTGCAGGAAATTTTGACATCGACAAGGCATCTGTGACCATTCCTCTTCCATCTCAGGGTGACTGGAAGGAATACAACGGCACTGCGTCGTGGAACAATGTATCTGAGGTCTCTCTTGAGCTTGCTCCGGCAGAATATAAGATACTCGTGAATTTCTGATCTATAACAGGAAATCCAAACGGAATCTCTACTGGTCCGCTAATTGTATTTTTGAGTAATTCAAATTTACAATTAGCGGACTTATGAATGGATATGTTAAAATATATGCTGCCTTGATGGCATTTCTGACGGGCGGCTTTCTTGCATCTGCACAGGGCGGATATCAGGTCAGCGGTACTGTGACGGATGCTCAGGGCCCACTTGTCGGAGCGACAGTCCTCGAACAGGGCACCTCAAACGGTACTTCTACTGGCCCTGAAGGAGAATATTCACTTACTGTGTCGTCACCCGATGCTCCTGTGGAATTCAGCTGTATAGGATATGTGTCTGTTACTTATGATGCATCCCTTGTTCCCGCAACAGTCACTTTGAAGGAAGACAACCAGTATCTTGACGAGGTCGTGGTGATAGGCTATGGCACAGTGAAGAAGGATGATATGACAGGCTCCATATCTGCAATCAAGGCAGAGGACCTCAACAGGGGCGCTGTAGTCAATACTCAGGACCTGCTGAAGGGCAAGGTGGCGGGACTTCTTGTCACTCCGGGTGACGGCGGTCCGGGATCTGGTTCCAGGATACGTATCCGTGGCTCTGCCTCCCTCAATGCGTCGAATGACCCTCTGATCGTCATAGACGGTGTTCCTGTAGCTAGTGGAGCAGCAGGCGGCATGTCAAATCCTCTGGATCTCCTCAATCCTAATGACATAGAGAGCTTCTCCGTACTGAAAGACGCTTCGGCAGCAGCCATATACGGATCCAGAGCTTCAAACGGAGTAATCCTTATAACTACCAAGAAAGGAGTCGGCAACCGTATCCAGGTATCATATAACGGCAGTTTCAGTGTGCAGCAGAACTCGAAGACTGTTCCTGTCATGTCTGCCGCGGAACTGAGAACATTTTATGGTGAGATATATCCGTCGGATACTTCTACGGGGCAGACAGTGGCACAGCTGCTCAAGGATTCCGATACCGACTGGCAGAGCCTTGTGTTCCGTACGGCATTTGCCACAGACCATAATGTAAGCGTATATGGCAATGTGCGTTCCCGTATGCCTTTCAGGGCTTCGGTGGCATATACCGGTCAGCAGGGAACCCTCAAGGAATCGGACTATAACAGGGGAACGGCAGACATAAATCTTACTCCGAATTTTCTGGACAGTCATCTGACTCTGGACCTAAGTGCGAAAGGAGTATATTCATATTCGGACTATACTGACAGCGGAGTCATCGGTACGGCAGCCTTCTTCAATCCTACTCAAGACCCCTATTGGCGCAATCCCGACGGCTCCATAGATTATACCACCACCAACGGATATTGGAATTACGGCAACGGCAGGGGAAAGGATTTTTCGCCTAATTCACTTGTCGGACCGAGCCCTCTCTCACGGCTGTATGACAATATAAGCAATGCGGCCTCACGCAGATTCATCGGTCGGGCTGCCCTTGATTATAAGGTACATGGTCTTGAGACCTTGAAGTTCAATGTTAGCGCTGGTCTGGACGTAGCTGTAACAGATTCATATAACGGAATACGTCCTGGCTCATTTCAGGCATACGGAGACACTTCCAATCTGGGCATCGGAAGCTATACACGAAGCTATAGTCTCAGCCGCAGCCAGATTGTGGAGGCCTATGCCAATTACAGCGAGACATGGGGCATTCACACACTCGACCTGCTCGGTGGATATTCATGGCAGAACAATTACTGGGCAAACCGCAGTGTCGGCTATCTGAATATCACCAATGAGATAAAACTCAATCCGGGAGAGACCCCTCAGTCGCGTTATCTGTGGTACAGGAACGAGAATTTTCTTGTGTCCTTCTATGGCCGTATCAATTATTCCATTGACTCCAGATATGTATTCACATTCACAGCCCGAGGCGATGGCTCTTCAAAATTTGCCAAGGGAAACAAATGGGGATTCTTCCCGTCAGGAGCCTTCGCCTGGAACATAAAGAATGAGCCTTTCCTTAAAGATGTGTCGGAGGTGACTACGTTGAAATTCAGGTTGTCTGCAGGTCAGACCGGCCAGCAGGACGGTATCGGCGACTATGTGCACTTTGCCAGATACAACAGGTCGAATGATCCGTTCAAGATGTATAATATGGGGCTGGAATTCTTCCATATGCTTACCCCTCAAGCCTACGATCCGTCAATCAGGTGGGAGACTACCACGACATATAATGTGGGAGTGGATTTTGGCTTCTTCAACGAGCGTCTGACCGGTAGTATAGATGCGTATCTGCGTGATACAAAGGATCTTCTGAATTCTGTGCAGATTCCTATGGGCTCGAATTTCGGTAACAAGCTCATGACGAACATCGGCTCCATAAGGAACAAGGGGCTTGAGATCTCGTTGACGGGAGTTCCGGTACAGACGCCTTCCTGGAGCGTCCAGATCGGCCTGAACGGAACATTCCAGGATACGAAGTTCACCCGGCTGAATGCCACTGACGATCCGGGTTACTATATCGAAACTGGAAATATTTCCCGCGGAACAGGTAACTTCCTCTGCCGTCAGATGGTCGGCTATGCACCATATACCTACTATGCATATCAGCAGAAATATGATGCGGACGGAAGACCTCTGCAGAATGAATTCGTGGACCGCAACAAGGATGGAAGCATTACCGAAGCTGACAGATATATGACCGGCAAGAGTGCCATGCCGAAGTTCTATTATGGAATGAATGTGAAGGTGACCTATCGTAACTGGGATTTCGGACTGAACGGTCACGGCTCTGCAGGGACATGGGTGTTCAACGACTTTATGTCTGCCAATTCCACAGCGAGTCTCGACCTGAATGCCGGCAATCTTCCCAATCAGGCGACTCTGGTCAGAAAGACAGGATTCACAGCTCCGAACAGCAGTCAGCAGTGGTACTCGGACTACTTTATCGAGAACGCTTCCTTCTTCCGGCTGGATGATATCAATCTCGGATATACATTCCGTGCAATCGGGAAATGGGAAACAGACATACGCCTGGCTTTCGGAGTGCAGAATGTGTTCATTCTCACGGGTTACAGCGGTATGGATCCGGAAGTCATCTCGGAAAACGGCATAGACAACACCATCTGGCCCCGTCCGCGCACCTACTCACTCCGCCTCGGTGTCAATTTTTAGAAGAAACGCTGCCGCCTATCTCCCTGTCCCTCAGCGAGTTGTGGATATGCGATTCCCCTCGCGCGGGGAATCGATTTTCGGCAAACGGTTGATAGTCAGCGGTTTAGGTGGCAGGCAAAATACAATCAATATGAGAAAATTTATATATATACCGATAATCGCGCTGACGCTTGCATCCTGCGTACGTGATCTCGACACTTTGCCGCTCAATGCGACGGACCCGATCTCCGAATACGTCTATGGCAACTCCGAACAAGCCTACATATCCGGTCTGACACGTCTGTATTTTCAGTTTGTGAGCAACGACCTGACTGACCTGCAGAGTATGGACGGTGGCGCCTCGGAGATAATACGGGCCTTCTGGTCGGTCCAGGAGACAACTACAGATGCAGCCAAGTGCTCCTGGGGAAATGACGCCTGGGTCCGCGCACTCAATACGAATACATGGTCCGATGCTCAGAACGATGCAGTCTATGCAGTATATGTCAGGACTCTTCAGGGCATATCATACGTCAATGAATATCTGCGTCAGACAGCGCCGGCCAAGCTGCAGGACAGGGGTGTGGATGCAACACTCGCTGCAAAGATAGCGGTGTTCAGGTCTGAGGCCCGTTTCATAAGGGCATATCTGTACTGGATGGCTCTGGATGCTTTCGGAAGCGTACCTTTCATTACTGAAAATTCTCCGGTGGGAGGGGCATATTATCCTAAGCAGGCATCCTGTACGGCCATATTCGACTATTGTGTCAGCGAACTGAAGGACCTGCTTTCCGATAAGTCTCCTCTGCCTGAGCCCCGTCATCTTTACCCGCGTGCAGACAAGGGATCCGCGGCTGGTCTGCTTGCCCGTATGTATCTGAATGCGGAAGTATATACAGGTACTCCTATGTGGACGGAAGCCAAGAATATGTGCGAAACTATATTCGGGATGGGCTATTCCCTCTGTCCGGATTATCAGGCTCTTTTCAGAGGCGACAACGGTCAGAATATGCAGGCAAGGGGTGAGTTCCTGTGGACAGTGGACTACAACGATTTCAGGACACAGTCTTATGGCGGATCTTCATATCTGCTGGCGGCTGCTCTGGCGGCAAATGACATTACAGACGAATCCCGTCCGAACGGACAACGTCATGGCTGGGCGGGTCTCAGGGTGCCATATGAATATGTCGAAAAGTACTTTGCTGTGACCGGTCCGGATTATCAGACAGGAAAATACACAGTCGGTGACAAGAGGGGAGAGATGTTCTATATAAAGGGTCGCAGCCAGTCTATGGAAGGGGCGCTATATGATTTCATGCATGGCTGGTCTTGTCTGAAGTTCAACAATATACCTCATGATCAGACGGATGAGTCCTTTCTTGAAATGTCTGCCACAAAGGATTTTGCGGATGTGGATTTCCCTATGATACGTCTTGGAGAGATATACCTCATTTATGCCGAGGCCTGCATGCGCCTTGGACAGCCGTCTTCTGCGCTTCCGTATCTGGAAGAGCTCTCTGCACGTGCAGGGGTGGCTGCTCCATCTGAAATTACGCAGGACTATCTTGTGGCGGAACGTGCAAGGGAACTTATGTGGGAAGGTCACAGGCGTACGGACCTGATAAGATTCGGACTCTTTCATACTGATACCTATCTGTGGCCATATAAGGGAGGAGACGAATTTGCAGGTCAGGCTTTCCCGGAATACAAGTGCATATTTGCCTTGCCACCGACAGAACTTGCCGCCAATCCGGAGCTGATACAGAATCCGGGATATCGTCCTTGATACAGTATGTTCCGTCCGTCGGTAAATTCCGTCCGTTCGTCATAATATATCTGCAAGTCCCCGGACAGGTGTAATGAATTGACTTCAAAAATTTTATATTTGTGAGAATTGGTTTGTAAACAGATTAGATTTGCTATATTTATGAAAATTTCTCACAAAATATTTATTACGATGATTTCAGTTGCAGCTACACTGTCGGCATGCGCTCCGGATACGGGTATTGCTGTTCCGGATGCTCTGTACGAAGAGTGCATATATAACGGCGACCGGACGGATTTTTCTGTCTGGGCACCGGGAGCCGAAGCCGCCAGACTGAATCTTTATGAGTCAGCATGCTCTGAAACTCCATTCAGGACACTTGATATGAAGGAGTCGAAGGACGGACTCTGGAAAGCAAAGGTGAAGGATGATATAAAAGGGTCATTCTATACATTTCAGATAAGAAGGGACGGAAAATGGCTTGACCAGACAGCCGGAATTGCTGCAAAGGCAGTGGGAGTGAACGGCTGGAGAGGTGCTGTGATAGACTGGGACGAAACGGATCCTGAAGGCTGGGCCGAGGACATAAGCCCTGAAATAAAGCCTTCGGATATCATTGTTTATGAGCTCCAGCACAGGGATTTCTCTATCCATGCAAACTCGGGCGTGCAGAACAAAGGTAAGTATCTTGCCCTGACTGAACAAGGTACAAAGAATCCTGACGGCCTTACCACAGGTATTGACCACCTCAAAGAACTCGGAGTTACATATGTGCAGCTGCTTCCTTCGACAGATTTCGCAACTATAGACGAGACCCGTCTGGAGGATAACCAGTACAACTGGGGATACGAGCCGCTCAACTACAATGCGGTTGAGGGGTCATTCTCAACGGATCCATACAATCCTGTGACACGTATCAGGGAGTTCAAGCAGATGGTGCAGGCTCTTCATGATGCAGGTATCAGGGTTATCCTCGATGTGGTCTATAATCATACTACAAATGCATCGGTCACCGGTTTCGAGCGTACGACTCCAGGATATTTCTACCGTATGTGCGAGGACGGCACCTTCTGCAACGGTTCGGGATGCGGCAATGAGACGGCTTCGGAGAGGGAGATGTTCCGCAAATATATGGTGGAATCTCTTGAGTGGTGGATGAAGGAGTATCATATCGACGGCTTCCGTTTCGACCTCATGGCCATTCATGACATAGAGACGATGAATCTTATAAGCGAGCGTCTCCATGCCATTGATCCTGATGTGGTCATCTACGGAGAAGGCTGGGCGGCGATGGCTCCGGCTTATCCGGAAGAGCAGATCGCCCTTAAGGTCAATACACATATGCTGGACAAGGTGGGTGCATTCAGTGACAATATCCGTGATGCCATCAGAGGACCTCTGGGCTGCGAGAATGCCGGATTCATGGATGGCGTTAAGGGCAATAAGGCGAATATAGAGTTCGGTATTGCAGGTGGCGTGGAACACCCTCAGGTAAGTGTCGAGCCTTGGACAAACAGTCCTCTCCAGCATGTGAGTTATGTGAGCTGTCATGATGACCATTGTTTGCGTGACCGTCTTGAAACTGCGACAAAGGCCTCTGAGGAGGACCGTCTGAAGATGGTGAAACTTGCTCAGACTGCAGTATATACTTCTCAGGGAATCCCGTTCATTTTCAACGGAGAGGAACTCTATCGTCACAAACAGGGAGTCAAGAACAGCTATAATCAGCCGGATTCGATAAATGCTGTTGACTGGGCATATAAGACTCAGTATAAGGATCTTACGGACTATTATGCAGCCCTTGCGGCAATCCGTCATGCTCATCCGGGCTTCTGTCTCGGTGACGCTGATCTTGTGCGTGAAAAGCTGCAGTTCATAGAGGTCGCAGATCCTTGCGTTGTGGCATTCAGAATAAATGCCCTTGAGGGTATAGACAGCGCCAGGTCACTTACTGTGCTTCTGAACGGATCGAAGAAACCGGTCAAGGTGGAGATACCTCAGGGTGATTATGTACTGCTGGCGCAGAACGGCAAGGCAGACGCAGAAGGCCTCGGAGCATATTCCGGAGCATATATCTCGGCTCCTGCGACATCCGCTACAATTATTGCTGAGTATTAGAATGAAATTATATAAGGATATGAAAAAAATATTTTTTGCAATCATTACTGTGATTCTGGCGGTCTCTTGCGCTCAGAAACCATCTCAACAGCCACTTGAAAACTCGGTGGTGTATGAAATGAATGTCCGTCAATATACCCCTGAGGGAACATTTGCGGCAGCTCAGAAGCAGCTTCCCCGTCTGAAGGATCTGGGCATCGACATCCTCTGGCTCATGCCTATACATCCGATTGGAGTTGACGGACGCAAGGGTACGCTCGGCTCGTACTATGCAATCCGAGATTACTGCGAAATCAATCCGGAGTTCGGTACTATGGCTGATTTCGAGGCGTTTCTGGCTGAGGCGCACCGTCTCGGTCTGCGTGTCGTGATAGACTGCGTGGCAAACCACACATCTCCAGATGCCGTCTGGACTACAGAACGTGCGCCGGAGTGGTACGAGAGAGATGCAGAAGGAAAGACTACATATACCGCAGACTGGTCCGATACCGCCAATCTCAATTATGAGAACAAGGATGTGTGGCAGGGAATGGCGGATGCTATGCGTTTCTGGATGGAAAAGGGTATTGACGGCTTCCGTTGCGATATGGCATGCGAGGTCCCGCTCGAATTCTGGCAGGAGACAATAGCAGACCTGCGCAAGGATTATCCGGGAATGTATATGCTTGCAGAAGGAGAGGAACCAAAGCTTCACAGCCTTTCGGACTTCGATGCCTCATATGCATGGGAACTCCACCATCTTCTCAATTCGATTGCTCGTGGAGAGAAGAATGTTCCTGAGCTGCTCGAGTATATACAGAAGGATGCCGAAAGACATCCATCAGACGCATTCCGTCTTATGTTTACCTCGAATCATGATGAGAATTCATGGGCAGGCACAGAGTTCGAGAGAATGGGCGATGCTGCAAAACTGATGGCAGTGCTTACATTTACGCTTCCAGGAGGTCAGCCGCTCATCTATACGGGGCAGGAAATGGGCTGGAACGAAAGGTTTGAGTTCTTTGAGAAGGATCATATTCCAGCTTGGGAGGAAAATGAATATACGGACTTTTATAAATGGCTTATCAGGTTACGCCATGAAAATCCTGCTCTCGCTGCAGGTGACAAGGGAGGACGTTTCGATGTCGTCTCTGCTGACGACAGCACGCTGGTCTTCACCCGTACTCTTCCTGACAACAAGGTCACAGTGAAGGCTCAGCTCAAGGCGCCATGGTCATATGAAATCACAGTCGATTCCTCAGGTATCCCTGATGCAGACAAGACGCAGGTGACTCGCGTTGAGCCTCTTTCATGGTGGACAGGAATGAAGATGCCTCTCCAGCTCATGATCCAGGGAGAGAATATTTCAGAATATAATGTCTCAATAGAAGGCGGCAAGGGAGTGTCGGTCGCAGCTGTGCGTAAGGCAGACAGTCCGAATTATCTGTTTGTGGATGTGAAGATTGCCTCAAACGCACAGCCCGGCACATACTATATTGTGTTCAGCAAGGACGGACAGTCCTTCAAATATCCGTATGAGATTGCCGCTCGTGCAGAAGGCTCGGCAGAAAGAGAAAGCTTCTCGGCTGCAGATATGATATATCTTATCATGCCTGACCGTTTCGCTAACGGCGACCCTTCTAACGATTCGACTGAAAATACTTCCGAGCCTGCTGCAAGGGATGAGTATTTCGGACGTCATGGCGGTGATATCCAGGGAGTTATAGATCATCTTGATTATATCGCTGACCTTGGTGCAACTGCTATCTGGAGCACTCCTATGCTTGAAGACAATGTACCTGTGGAGTCATATCACGGCTATGCATGTACAGATTATTATCATATAGATCCACGTATGGGTTCAAATGAGCTTTACAGGGAATTCGTACAGAAGGCACATGAAAAGGACATCAAGGTGCTTATGGATGTGGTCACGAACCATTGCGGCACATCACATTGGTGGATGAGCGACCTTCCTTTCAACGACTGGATACATCAGTTCCCTGAATATACTGGCACCAATATCTGTTTCTCCACCAACATGGATCCGAATGCCTCGAAAGCGGACCTGAATGTTCAGGAAAGCGGCTGGTTCGTACCGTCTATGCCGGATATGAACCTCAATAATCCGTATGTCCTCCGTTATTTCCAGCAGTGGGCGATATGGTGGATCGAGTATGCCGGTCTTGACGGATTCAGAGTGGATACATATCCATACAACGAGAAGGAGCCGATGAGCGAGTGGTGTGCGGCAGTGCGCGAGGAATTCCCGAACATAAATATAGTGGGTGAGTGCTGGACATCGTCCATTCCTCAGCTTGCATACTGGCAGGATGACAACATGAACAAGGATGGTTTTGATTCCAACCTTCCTGCTATAATGGACTTCCCGCTTCATGATGCCATCCGTATGTCCCTCCCAGAAGACAACCCGGGCTGGGGACAGGGCATGACACGTGTTTACGATATCCTTTCTCATGATTTTGTATATGAGAATCTGGAAAATATGATGATATTTGTAGGAAATCATGATGTTGGACGTATCGGAGATGTGCTCGGCAGGAATCCGGACCGTCTGAAGATTGCAATGGCTATGATGGCTACGATGAGAGGAATCCCTCAGATATTTGCAGGTGACGAGTTGATGTTCATGTCTGCAAATGTGGAGGATCCGTGGAGCCACGGCGGTCTCCGTGCAGATTTCCCTGGCGGATGGCCTGGTGACATTCAGGATTTCTTTACTGCGGAAGGCCGTGCGGCTGCCAAGGTACATACAGACGGAAAGCCTGTTGAAAAGGGACTGATTTCCGACCTGTATGATTATGCAAGCAGACTCTTCCAATGGAGAAAGACCAAGGATGTCATCCATGAGGGCAAGACAATGCATTTCATGAAACGTGACAATACATATGGCTACTTCCGTTATGACGACGATGACGTGGTATTTGTATATATAAATAACTCTCCGGAGCCTAAGAATATACCATGGTCATACTATTCTGAGATTTCAGAAGGTCTGAAGGGAGGCGTGAATGTGGTTACAGGGGAGCCATGCGAGGTTTCTGACGCTACCGTTGTCGGCCCTCAGTCAGTTCTTATTGTGGAATATAAACGTTAATTAAAGATATGAAGAGATTTCTTACAGCACTTTCAGTCATCATCCTTGCTGCGTCATGTTCGCAGAAGAAAGGTGAAGTGACAGATGTACAGACCTTGACCTCTCCGTCAGGCAATATGGAGATGACCTTCCAGCTTACGGCAGAAGGTACGCCTCAGTATGCCCTGGATTATGAGGGACAGAAGGTCATACTCCCATCAGACCTCGGTTTCGAGTTCCGTGGCGTACTCAAGGCTCAGAAGCTTGTCTATAATGCAGACGGCACAATATCCAAGGAAGACCGTGAGCCTGTGCAGCAGTTCTATGAGGGCTTCAAAGTGGAGAGTGTGGAGACATCTGCATTTGACCAGACCTGGGAGCCTGTATGGGGCGAGGAAGCACAGATCCGCAACAATTATAAGGAACTCCTTGTGAATCTGGTGCAGACTTCTTCGGACAGGAAGATGTCCATCCGTTTCCGTCTTTATGATGACGGACTCGGCTTCCGTTATGAATTCCCGTATCAGAAGAATCTCAGCTATTTTGTCATCAAGGAGGAGATGACCCAGTTTGCCCTTGCAGGAGACCATACTGCATGGTGGCTGCCGGGAGATTATGACACTCAGGAGTATAACTATACTGAGAGCCGTCTTTCAGAGATTGCTTCAAAGATGCCTCAGGCTATCTGTGGCAATGATTCTCAGACCCCATATTCAGTGAACGGAGTCCAGACTTCGCTTCAGATGCGCACAGACAGCGGCCTTTACATAAACATCCATGAGGCTGCCCTTCTGGATTATCCTTGCATGCATCTGGAACTTGATCCGAAGACCATGACATTCACCTCTCATCTTACTCCTGATGCCCAGGGCTGGAAAGGCCGCATGCAGACTCCTTGCAACACTCCGTGGAGAACCATCCAGGTAGCTCCAAGTGCGACTGCCCAGCTTGCATCAAGGCTTATCCTCAATCTCAACGAGCCATGTGCGCTCGAATCCACAGATTGGATCAAGCCTGTGAAATACATTGGCGTATGGTGGGAAATGATTTCAGGAAAGGGCTCATGGGCATATACCGATGACTTCGCTTCAGTACAGCTCGGCAAGACCGACTACAGCAAGGCTACACCTAACGGACGTCACTCTGCAAACAACGAGAAGGTGCGTCGTTATATAGACTTTGCTGCCGAGCACGGCTTCGACCAGGTGCTTGTGGAGGGCTGGAACGAAGGTTGGGAAGACTGGGCAAACTGCAACAAGGACTATGTCTTCGATTTCGTTACCCCATATCCGGATTTTGATATTGACGCACTCAATAAGTATGCGCATTCAAAGGGCGTGAAACTGATGATGCATCATGAGACTTCGTCTTCAGTGCGCAACTATGAGCGTCATCTCGACCAGGCTCTCGACCTCATGGAGAAATACGGCTACAATTCCATCAAGAGCGGATATGTAGGCGATATCCTTCCGCTGGGAGAGCATCATTACAGCCAGTCTCTCATCAACCACTACATGTACGTGGTAAAGAAGGCGGCAGAGCGTGAGATCATGATCAACGGACATGAAATGGTACGCCCTACCGGTCTGTGCCGCACTTATCCGAATCTTATCGGCAGCGAGTCTGCACGCGGAACAGAGTATCAGGCATTTGGCGGAACCATGCCTCATCATGTCACAATCCTTCCGTTCACACGTCTGAACGGCGGTCCTATGGATTACACTCCTGGTATCTTCGTACAGGATCTTGCATCTGTGACGGACGGAAGAAACAACTCCTGGGTGAATGCCACGATCGCCAACCAGCTCGGCCTTTATGTGACAATGTCCTCACCGCTTCAGATGGCGGCAGACCTTCCTGAACACTATGAGCAGTTCATGGATGCATTCCAGTTCATCAAGGACGTGGACATAGACTGGATCCAGTCGAAATATCTGCTTGCAGAGCCGGGCGAATATGTTGTGGTAGCCCGTCAGGGCAAGAAGAACGGACAGTGGTTCGTAGGCGGCGTCACTGACGACAACAAGCGTACACTTGACGTGCCGATGAACTTCCTCGAGCCGGGCAAGACCTACGAGGCTACAATCTATGCGGATGCCGAGGATGCACACTACAGGAACAATCCTCAGGCATACAGGATCTACAAGGAGACCGTCACTTCAGACAGCGTTCTCCCTATTACAATGGCTCCGGGCGGCGGTTTTGCCATCAGCCTCCAGGAAAACTGACGCCTTTTCCTGGCACCTAACCCGTTGGTTTTTAGCCGTTTGTAGATATGCGATTCCCCTGCGCGGGGGAATCGCATATCTGCTTTTCGTTGATAGTCAGCGCTTTAGGTGCCAGGCAAAATCGGGCGCTTTCGTTTACTGCTTGGCGAATTCTGTCTCGATTTCATCCAGCCACAGCCACCGCTTCTCGTCTCCGCTCTGCTTTACCATATTAAGGCTAATCCATCTGATGTCATGTATGCCTATCTTGTTGAAGGTTCCCTTTATGAGTGATCCCTCTATCGAGTTTCCGAACACTTCCTTGTATATATCCTGAGGTGTGTTCATTGTAGTGATCACAGTGACCTGTCTCAGTTTGGACAGCATGGATATCATCTCGCCGTCTTCCATTTTATAGACTATCCCGGGAAATATAACCTTATCGATAAATCCTTTCATCATGGCAGGCATTGTCATCCACCATATCGGAAATATCATCACGATATGCTCGGCCCATTGCAACTTCTTCATATACTTCAATATGATCGGGTCTATGCCTTCGAGACCTTCTTCACCGATCCGTCCTGCCATGACGAATGCTTTCAGGTCTTTCTCCCTCATGACAGGGTCGAATCCGTCCTGATCGAGGTGTATGATTCTGCACTCATGGCCTCCGTTCCTGAGTCCATTTTCTACAGCTTCCCTGATTGCGCTGCAGAAACTCCCTTCGTGCGGATGATTATAAACTATAAGAGTCTTCATAATACTGTTTTTTATGGACTTAATACAAGACTCTTACCAAATCCAGGATTCATAACAAAAGACATCTTCTATCCTGATCAGACTGCGTTTTCAATATGTGATTTCGAGAAAAAATCGATTTTTTTTCTCAGGCCGCGTTCTCAAAATCGTTCTCTGGAGCTACTGTAGCAGCGATTTTACTAATTATCCATTTACAATTTTTTTACGCGGATAATCCTTTTGAACTTTGTATCCGTGACCAGAGACGGCAGCGGCATCTCGGCTTTCTGTCATCTAATCTGCTCATCCTTAAACACTTACAGATATACGATTCCCCCGCGCGGGGGAATCGCATATCCATAACATTCAGATTATTAACACTTTAAGCGCCAGAAGTTTATGAGAAACGGAAACAGAAAATTTTTCAGGGAAGAGGTGATGCATGTCTATCAGCGTGCGATCAATGGATTCAATATCTTTTACACATTGGAAGACCGTTTGGTGTTCTATACGATATTTTCAGTCTTCCTCCGACGATTCAATATTACCGCCTTGGCATTATGCCTGATGATTGACCATTTTCATGCATTGCTGATATGCGGCTCCAGACAGACTTTTTATAAGTTTGTATCTTCGGTGACCTCACTTTATTCCCGTCTGTTTAACGAATCTGTCTCCAGAAAAGGAAGACTGTTCGACAAGAGTTTCGGAAGTGCACCGAAGATTGGGGAGAAGCAGGTGAGAAGTGCAATCCCATATCTGTTCAACAATCCGGTTGAAAAGAATTTATGTTCTGATCCTCAGGCATATCCTTGGAACTTTCTTGCTTATCTGGATTCTGACAACCCATTCTCGGACAGGATATGCAGGGACAAGTGCCGTAGAAGATTAAGACGTTCTCTCTCGGAGGTTGATTCTACTTTCTCGTCGGACTGCTGGATGAGTTATGCTCAGTTGAAACGTATTTATAAGGGATTGTCTGACATGGAGAAGCGACAGCTTACGGATTATATTATAAAGAAATATCTTCCGTTCGATGTGGAAAAATTATGTTCATATTACAAGTCGTTGGATATGATGAAGATAGCGATTCGTTCAAATACAGGCAGTGAATATAATATCCGGGAGGAGTACAACCCGTATTCGGATACTGCATACCAGGAGATTGAGAATTATATATCGGACAAAGTGACTGCAGATATAAAGGACGTCATTTCGCTGTCTGTTGAGGAAAGGATAACACTTGCCGCGGATATTCTGTCGAATACAAATGCAACTCCAAGACAGGTGGCCAAGTATCTCCATCTTGTGCTGAAATCCTCTGGCGCTTAACTGCTTGTACCCGAGCATGTTATGCGAAAACGATTCCCCTGCGCGGGGGAATCGCATATCTGTAATCGGCTGAGAGCCAGAGGATTAGGTGACAGGCTTTAGAGAGGACATGGCGGAAGGTGATGAGATATCTGCCGCAGTTTTCCGGGGCGGAGAAGGTCTCCCTTAATGAACACACTCCTATACTTAGAGGACGTTACTCCTACAGAGCACCATTCGGATTGCATCTGATGATGAACGGAAGCGCAGTGTATATAAATTCAAGGAATACGGAAGGCGTTATGGTAAACGAGTCAATCAGTGGTAAACTTTCATTGTCTGCCTTTTATATGTTCCTTGACAGGTTTAAGGTCGGAGCAATCGGAGGTACTTCCGTGTATTATCTGATAAACAGAAAAACAACGAACTGGGTCAATACGCTGCAGGTTATTGCAGAGGCGGAAATACTCAAACGCCGTCTGTATCTTACTCTGTCTGCTCATGACATACTGAATTCCTCAGACTCTTATATGGTATCCTACACTGCTGATCAACTTATCCAGAACTGGATTCCATCTTATGGGAGATATTTTCTTGTCGGATTTAAGTGGAAATTCAGAAAAGACCGATGAGTCTCCGGTGGGGCAGGTCAGTTCGCGACTTCGCAGAGGAATTTGATGCGGACAAGGCGGACTTCCATCTCGTCGTAGTCGTCTCCGAGGTCTTCCATTGCGGCTTCGAGCGAATCGGACTCGGCCTCCTCCTTGAAGTAGTCGTAAATCTCGTCAACGATGTCCTCGTCAAGTGTCTGCTCGATGTAGTAGTCAAGGTTGAGTTTCGTGCCGGAGAAGACGATTGTCTCGATCTCGTCGAGAAGCTCTTCCATGTCAAGCCCCTTTGAGCTTGCAATGTCGTCGAGAGGCATCTTGCGGTCTATGCTCTGGATGATGAAAACCTTGTTGACGGACTTGTTGACAATGGATTTCATTACGAAATCGTCAGGACGTTCTATGTCGTTCTCTTCCACGTAGCGTGCAATCAGTTCGATGAATTCCTTGCCGAACTTGCGCGCCTTGCCTTCTCCTACTCCCTGACAGTTCTTCAGCTCGTCATATGTGACAGGATACATTATGGACATGTCATCGAGTGACGGATCTCCGAAGATTACCCATGGCTGCAGTCCACGCTTTTTTGCAACGGATTTTCTAAGGTCCTTCAGCATTGCCAGAAGCTGCGTGTCTCCACCGCCACCGCGGGCAGCTGCTGCATTTGCGGCAATATCATCTTCATCTTCCTCGCCCTCTGCAAACTCCCTGTCTTCTGTAAGCATGAGTGTGTATGGCTTCTCAAAGAATTCCTGGCCTGCCTGGGTGACAGAAATCAGTCCGTATGATTCTATGTCCTTGTGCAGCAGGTGCATTACAAGTCCCTGATGGATTACTGCACTCCAGAATCGCATTGAGTGCTCCTTGCCTGCGCCGAACAGCTCGAGCTTGTCGTGCTTGTAAGACTTTATGATGGAGTTCTGCTCGCCGGCGAGTATGTTTGCGAGATGCTCGGTCTTGAAGCGTTCAGGAAGAATCTGTATCAGTTCGATCACCATAGCCATCTCCTCCCTTCCGTCGAACTGCTTCTTAGGGTGAAGACAGTTGTCGCATGCCCCGCAGTTCTCCACATGGAAATCTTCTCCGAAATAGTTCAGGAGAAGCTTGCGGCGGCATGAGTTGGATTCTGCATATGCCACGGTCTCCATCAGAAGCTGCTTTCCGATCTCCTGCTCGGCAATAGGCTTGCCCTGCATGAACTTTTCAAGCTTCTGTATATCCTTATAACTATAGAATGTTATGCACTGACCTTCCTTTCCGTCTCGGCCGGCGCGTCCGGTCTCCTGATAGTATCCTTCGATGCTCTTAGGAATATCATAATGGATGACAAACCTCACATCTGGCTTGTCAATACCCATTCCGAATGCGATTGTGGCCACGATGACGTCAATTTCCTCCATCAGGAACTTGTCCTGGTTCTCGGCCCTGGTCTTTGCATCCAGTCCGGCATGGTATGGTGCTGCCTTGATGCCGTTGATGTTCAGCAGTTCGGCAAGCTCTTCCACCTTCTTGCGGCTAAGGCAGTATATGATGCCCGACTTTCCCGGATTCTGACGGATGTATTTGATTATGTCCCTCTTAGGGTCTGATTTGTCGCGAATTTCGTAATATAGATTCGGACGGTTGAATGAAGACTGGAACACTACAGCATCCGGAATACCCAGATTCTTAAGGATATCGCTCTGGACCTTAGGGGTGGCGGTGGCTGTAAGTGCAATCACCGGTGCGTTTCCGATTTCATCTATTATGTTGCGGATCCTTCTGTACTCCGGTCTGAAATCATGTCCCCATTCCGAGATGCAATGTGCCTCGTCAACTGCATAGAACGAGATCTTGATCTCTTTCAGCATCGCCACATTTTCCGGCTTGGTAAGCGATTCCGGAGCTACGTACAGCAGCTTGGTCGAGCCTTTCAGCAGGTCATTCCTGACTTCAGTGATCTGCGCCTTGCTCAGAGACGAGTTCAGGAAATGCGCAATGCCTTCGTTTCCGGCCACGAATCCTCTGATTGCGTCCACCTGATTCTTCATGAGGGCAATCAACGGAGAAATCACGATTGCAGTGCCCTCCATGACGAGGGCAGGCAGCTGGTAGCAAAGCGACTTCCCACCACCTGTAGGCATGAGCACAAAGGCATTCCCTCCTTCAGTAAGATGGGTTATGATGCGTTCCTGGTCGGCTTTGAACGAATCGAAACCAAAGAACTCTTTCAGTTTTGCATGCAGAATCGATGAGTCTGTTTTCATAACCGGAAAAATTTGGTTTATAAAGTTAACGGAATTTTTTTGAGAACTCAAATATTTTCCGCAAGAAAATGGTCAAGAAACGCCAGTATAACAATAAAATTATAAGGTATTAAAAAAATCGTTATATTTGCAGGTTGTATCGACTATTGTAAAACATTAAATAAAACTAAAACAATGAAAGCAATCAAATTTTTCGCAGCAGCAGCGCTCGTGGCTACACTTGCGCTTTCATGCAACTCTCAGCCAGACGTAAAGGTTGACGCTGAGCTTCCTACAGCAGCAGAGATCGACACTGTCAGCTACCTTATCGGTGTAAACTTCGGTTCATTCCTCAAAGGAAACAACTTCGCAGAGGATCTCAAGGAGATCAATATGGCAGAGGTAAAGAAGGGTATGGAAGATTTCCTCAAGGCTGAGGGCAATCCATATGATCCTACTTTCGGTGAGCAGTTCAAGGTAAATCTTGACAGAATGGGTGATGTGCTCAACGGATTCATCTCTAAGAAGCAGACTTACAAGTCAGCTCTCAACCAGGCTAAGGGTGAGGCTTTCCTCGCAAAGAACGCTCTTAAGGAGAACGTTGATACTACTGCAAGCGGTCTTCAGTACACTATCATCTCAGAGGGAGCTGAGTACAAGGTACAGCCACAGGATACAGTTTGGGTTAACTACAAGGGTACTCTCCTTGATGGTACAGTATTCGACGAGAACGATTCTACTCAGTTCGTTGCTAACCGCGTGATCAAGGGTTGGACAGAAGGTCTTGGTCTTCTCGGAGAAGGTGGAAAGGCTACTCTTTATATTCCTGCAGAGCTTGCATACGGTTCAAGAGGAAACCGCACTATCGAGCCTAACTCTACTCTTATCTTCGATGTAGAGGTTCTTAAGGTCGGCAAGTTCGTACCAAAGGAAGATAAATAATTAATGGCTTTGGAACTTGAGGGCAGGATTGCCCGCAAACTCAATGTACAGACAGGCACCTCGGCAAGAGGTGCTTGGTCTAAACAGGAGTTTATACTTGAGTATCAGGAAGGAAATTTCCCTTCACAGATATGTATGAATGTCTGGGGAGAAGACAAGGTCAGGGATCTTGATAAATATCAGGTCGGCGACAAGGTAAAGGTTTCCTTCAATCTCAGCAGCCGTGAATTCAACGGACGCTGGTACACAGATGTAAGAGCATGGAGAATCGAGCCTGCAGGTCAGGCAGCCCCTCAGCAGGGATATGACTACGCTCAGTCAGCAGCATCATACGCTGCCCCTACAGGAGCTCCGATGCCTACAATCGATGATCTCCCGGCAGAAAATTCTGACGACGATCTGCCGTTTTAATCCTAAAAAGAAGCTGTATTCCTAGGAAAAGTCTTAGAATACAGCTTCTTTTCTATTCAGCTGGTGCTGTCAGACATGTTTCGGCAGAGTGACTGTGAATGATGCACCGCCCAGACCGAATGATTTGCTGTAGGTAATCGTACCTTCGCACTTTTCTATGATATTGCGGCATATTGCAAGACCAAGACCGGTTCCGCCACTCTTGGTCGTGAAGTTAGGCGTGAAAAGCTTGCTGAGATTCTCCTCCTTCACTCCCGGTCCGTTGTCATCTACGACGATATCGTAATAGCCGTCCTTGTTGCTGTTTCGGAGTGCTATCACCACCTTTCCTGCAAGTGCTTCCTCTCCGTTCTCGGTCATCTCTTTCTGGCGTATTTCCACAGCCTGAAGGGCGTTGGCAATCAGATTTACAAATACGCGTATCAGCTGAGGACGAGGCGCCATTACATATGCTTCCTGCATGCCTATATACCCTATGCTGATATTTTCCTTATTATCAAAAATCAGTATCTGGTCGCGTAGGGTCTTGTCAAGATCCACAAGCACAGGCTCCTCACTATACAGCTTTGCGAATGTAGAGAATTCGTTTGCAGTTTCTGTCAATATGTCGATATGCTCCAGAACCACTTCTGAGACCTTGTCGAACTTTTCTTCCCATTTAGGGTTGCCGTTGGTCTTAAGCCTTATAAGTCTCTGGATTTCCAGCTTTATCGGTGTAAGCGGATTCTTGATCTCGTGGGCTACCTGACGCGCCATCTGGCTCCATGCCTTGTCTCTTTCTGCCTGTGCGAGACGTATTGTAGAGTCATTCAGTTCCTGTACCATTCTGTTATAGGCCTCCACAAGTGAAGATATCTCATCTTCTCGCTGATATGTGATCGGCTTAAGAGTATGAATATCAGTTGCTCCCATCTTCTTGCCCATTTCAAGAAGAGGCTCGAACATTTCATTGACTGACCTCGTGCTGAATATAAGTGAAATTATAAGCAGCAGCAGGAACAGGTTTACAAGCAGGGCAGCGTGGAAGAACGCCTCTCTGCGGAAATCATAGTCTCCTTCCGTATAAGGCGAGCTCACTATCGCCACTATATCCCTGTTTCCGTTCATGATAGGAGCATAGAGAGTCCAGTACTTGAAGTCAGCAATATTTTCCTGACCTATGAAGAATCTCTGATTCAGATGTCTTATGTTGTGGAATGCTTCCTGATCGATACGGTTTCCAAGTATCATCTTGTCGAACACTTCCGGTGTGGAAGAATAGAATACTTTTCCCTCCGGGGTATATAGAGTGATGTCTGATTTTGTGGTTCCGCTTATGTTTTCCAACGATGACCTGAACATAGGTGTCGCCATATCTGATTGATTCACAACACCTTTCGCGTTGGTCTCGATCAACGCCTGGATAGTGGTTATGCGCGAAGACATCAGGTTACGCATGTTTTCCTCGTTCCTTTTATATACGAAGAATACGCTCACTACAGTCAGACTCACAAGGATGAGAGTGGACGTAGTGAACAATATCGTATTGATGCGGGTCCTGAAGTAGTTGCTTCTGAATACTGATTTCTTTTCTGAATGTATGAACAGCATCAGCAGACCGAGTATTGCGAGGAAAAGGTATGAGAATGATGTGAAATATACGATCCCGCTACGTTTCGGACGAGATATTATGATGGTTTCGTTTTCTCCTACCTTGTGGATGAAATGCGTATATCCGTCAAATCGCGTCACTGCCTCTTCCGAGCCGTCAGGCATGGTGCCCCTGAACTGCTCTGCGATAGTAGGGAAAGGATAGTTGCCTTTGTATGAGGTGAGTCTGCCTTCTGAATATTTTGCATATGAGTAGAACGAAGGGATGTTGATGTCTCCCTGTGTGGCGAATTTTCCGAGAATGCTGTAATATCCTGTATTGCCGTAGCTGGAGTTAGGTTCTATTTCAAGAAGCATTCTCGCCAGCCCGCGTTCTTTCGAATAGTATATGAAAGTTCCCAGATATCTGCTGTGTCCTATACCGTCAGATATGAACATGAATCTAGATCCGTCAGATATCGGACTTCCGCTTCTCATCATGTCATTGTACTGCCGTATCAGGGTCTGGTTGTCGTTACGCAGTATTATCAGACTGATGCTGTAATTGTGTCTGATACGGGAAAGATAATTGTCTGTTATCCTGTTCAGAATGATTCCCTCTGCATTGTCGAGGTCGGACAGTGATGATATGATCTGGTCCGTGGCAATGTCGTCCTCGATGGCCTTGAGCCGGATTTCCAGTCCCAGATCTCTTTCGATAGCAAGCCTGTTGGCCCATACGGAGACTCTTTCCTGCTCTCTGCCGAATCCGAGAATGCCTACTGTTACGCTGAAATATGCAGTGCAGCATAGGGCGAATATTGCCAGATTCCTCCGTGAGAACATATTCAGACGCACACTCCAGAGGCCTCTCAGCACAGGGCTTAACATCTGCATGTACAGAAGTGTGCTGCTCAGGATTCCTACGTAGGATACATATACAAGTACGGTATATGGAATGTTGCTGTTCCATCTGTATAGTTCAAGAGATATGTTTGAGTTCAGGAGAAGACTTTTCAGTGTGAAATGTATATAGACGGCATTGAACAGTATCGCTGCAAGAACAACTGCTCCGTAGAATGCCAGACTCTTCTTCTTTATGAATCTGCCCTCGCGAATTTTTCCTTCGATCGCATCTTTTGCAAGATAGGTGCAGAATCCTATGAGGCTTATATATGTATTGATAAGTAAGAGTGCTCCCAATGAAAACAGTACCTGCCCGTCAGCATATGTGGTTGGGGAGAATATGTCCACATGCCCGTTCATTTTCACTCCCCATACAAATGACAGGATTGTAAGGAATGTGAGGATTGACAGGACTGAAAGATAGGCCTTCAATGTCCTGTGTCCAGCCATGAACAGCAGGGTTGACAGGGTGAACAGCAGCAGGCCAACCCATTTCATTATCGAGTCGTCAAGGAATGGAGCTGCAGTACTGCTGTTTCCATGAATCTTGAAGAGAGGAGTTCCATGGATATATACGGCAGATCCTCCGCTGAAGTTCAGAGGCGTCACCGAATATCTGTCTGAAATGTTCAGGTGGGGGTTCACGCCGTTTGCGTTTCCGTTGATATCGTCGATGAGCGTGTTCTTTATCTCTATTCCGGCTATGACCTTTTCTCCGGAAGGATTTTCCGCTGACTTTACAATATACCACTTCGGACCGAGATTCATGTATGAATACTCGTCGGTGACCTCGGTAAGAGGGGATATGATCCTGCTTCTCAGATTGGTAAGTCTCTGGAAGACCATCCTGTTGCTTATGTCATCATTGAGAACGGAGAACTGATTGGACCAGAACTTGAGAGAATCATTCACGTATTTGTATATGACCATGTCTTCCGGCAGGTCATCCAGACAGATATGCTCGTCGGAATCAGGGCTTAGGGCATGTTCTACATATTGCTCGAGCACCTCTATCCTGCCTTCTAACTTCATCCGGACATATCTGGCTACACGGTCGGTGTCTCCGGTGCCGTTGTTTCCGACCACTGACAGCAGGAACATCGCTATGGCCAGAATGAATGTCGCCAACGTGCAGCGGCTGTATATCTTTTTTCTGTCAAGCATAGTTATTCGTGGTGATATGGTTCTCCTCTCATTATTGTGAATGCTCTGTATATCTGTTCTGCAAAAATCGCTCTTACCATCTGATGGGAGAATGTCATTCTTGACAAGGATATCTTTGAGTTTGCCCTGCGATATACTTCATCGGAAAAGCCAAAGGCTCCACCGATTATGAATACGATGTCCTTTCCCTCGTAAGTTATCTTCTTCTGCAGCAGAGATGCAAAATCTACGGACGTATATTCCTTGCCGTGTTCGTCCATCAGAATCACATCGTCCGAAGGTTTCAGGTTTTTCAATATCAGTTCTCCTTCCTTGGTCTTGATCTGATCTTTTGAGAGTGCGGAAACATTCTTCAGTTCAGGTATTTCGCTGATAGTGAATGGTATATAATGCTTGAGCCTGGAAACATAAATATCTGTTCCCTGCTTGACCCAATCCTTGTCTGTCTTTCCTACAGTCAGTAATGTAATTTTCATTCGACTAATTTTACAAAAGGTAAAAATAATGATTTTTGGCGATTATCGTCTGAAAAATCCTCACTATTCATAAAAATATAGAATGGTTTGAAATTTGTAGTATATTTGCATCGTTACTTTTCCCTTTATGACCAGAAGAATCTTATCAAATATCATCATGGCGGCGGCATTTCTGCTTCCGTTGGAGAGTGCTGCTCAGAATAAAGGATATGATGTGTTTACTCCGATATCCAAATATATGGCATGCGGAGATGCGGACCGTCTGTCTGCTTGGTTCTCTGATAATCTGGAGATAACGATTTTCACCACGTCAAACAATTCCAGCAGTAATCAGGCGCGACAGATCATGAAATCCTTCTTCAAGTCATATACTCCGCGTTCGTTCGAGATCAGTCACAAGGCTGGACGCTCGAATATGAAATATGCCTTGGGAACTTTGAATGCCGGCGGAGAGATGTTTCTTGTGACGATTTTTGTCAATCTGAAGGATACTGACTACAGAATACAGCAGATCAAGATCGAACGGCTCGACTGACAACTACTTGATTTGCAATCTGATACGAACAATGCCTGCGTCCCTTGGGGCGCAGGCATTTGATTTAACTCGTTGGTAATCAAGCTGTTGGGTATTCTGACGATTATTCGATTGTCAGTTCCACGGGACAATGGTCGGATCCGAATATTTCTGTGTGGATCTTTGCTCCTGCAAGTCTTGGCTTGAGATTCTCGCTGACTACAAAATAATCGATACGCCACCCTACATTCTTCTGACGGGCCTGGAATCGGTACGACCACCATGAATAGATGTCTGTCTGGTCAGGGTAGAAATGCCTGAATGTGTCGATGAAGCCGGCGTCTAGCAGATTCGTGAACTGCCCTCGTTCCTGGTCTGTGAATCCGGGATTCATCCTGTTGGTCTTCGGATTCTTAAGGTCGATCTCCTTGTGGGCGACGTTAAGGTCTCCGCAGACAATCACTCCTTTTCCGCCTGAGGCAAGTCTGCACAGGTACTCCCTGAAGTCATCCTCCCATCTCATCCTGTAATCCAGCCTTTTCAGACCATCCTGAGCATTAGGTACATATACGCACACAAGATAGAAATCTTCCATCTCAAGGGTAATCACTCTGCCTTCGTGGTCGTGCTCGTCTATGCCGATACCGTAGCTAACGGAAAGCGGCTCGTGTCTGGTATATATCGCAGTCCCGGAGTAACCTTTCTTGTCAGCATAATTCCAATAAGACCTGTATCCGAGAAACTCCAGGTCGATCTGTCCTGCCTGCAGCTTGGTCTCCTGCAGACAGAAGAAGTCGGCGTCAAGGTCTTCAAATATTTCGGCAAACCCTTTGCCGCACACGGCCCTGAGACCGTTGACATTCCATGAAATGAACTTATACATATCTTGTTTTCAGTTTGTCTGTTGCGAAAATAATATTTTTCTTTCAACAGCGGAAATATCTGCTACGTTTTATAATAGAAACTGTTCCAGATACCCACAAAATTCAGGGTACCTGGAACAGTAATCTTTCCGCAACGTATCAGATTTTACTCAGCAGTTCCGGTCAGTTCAAATGCTTCGGCGTTGTACCAATTATAATTTCTGTCCTTATAATTGATTCTAACGCTCATCTTAGGATTCTCGACATCTTTAGAGTACTCCCAATGGCCGGTAATGACAAGAGTGCCCTCCTCTGACATCTCATAATCATAGCTCAAATATCCTTCACCTTCATGTTCTACACCGTAATCATTTAACCAGTATGATCCGGTTACAGCATATTCTGCTCTGAAATATAATCTGTTGCCCCAATCGTCAGATTCAGTGCCAGTAATTTCACAAGTCTTTAATTCTACTGAAAGTGATTGGTTGTATACCAGTTCCATCTCTTTTTTGTCGTATGTTACCAGTGTGCCGTCAACGAGACGAATATATGCACCCACCTGACATTTGGCTGTTGCCTTGTTTTCATATTCGTCACGTATCATCGAATCAGCAGAGATTGGTAATTTCTCAGTAAAAGTTGAATCTGCTGAGCTTATAGGACAGTAGACTACGTCTTGATAATAGCGTCCTTCCACTGTTACAAAAAATCCATACTCCTCAATATTATCAATTGCTGAAATATTGCCAGAGACCTTAACTGATATCGGGAATTCAAAATAATCTCCAGAATATGTTGGCTCGCCTGTAAGATTAAATTCTACACCAAGACTGAAAGCCATCATATCGTATGGAAGAATAGTATAATAATCAGACCAATAGTATGAAGACTTATATGCCTCTATAGCCTCAGGATTGACGTAGATAGCTGTATTTTCCATGAATGAATCGTAAGATATTTCAGGCGGATACATAGGAAGCATCTTGACAGCTGAAAGATTGCTGCAGCGGTTAAATGCGTCATCTCCGATGCGAGTAACCTTGGCAGGTATGACCAATGCCTTGACAGACGTTCCTGCGATGACTTCTCCTTCAATTGCCGACCCTCTAAATGCGCTGTATCCTATGCTTTCCAAATTCTGTGGCAAAGTTATACTCTTCAGACTTGAACATGACAGAATAATCTCTTCGTCTGTATCTTCATCATAGTAAGATAACGTTCCGAAAGCATTGTCTCCTATGTAAGTGATGTTGTCGTGAAGAACGACGGTTGTCAGATCCTTACATCCGGCAAATACATTATCTGGAATCGTTCTGACCGTTTCCGGAATAGTAACGGAAGTGAGACCGGAACCACGGAATGCATCACTTCCCAGACCACTACCATATTCATCATATCCTACAATTGCGCTTAAGTCGAAGTGTTTAAGAGCAGAGCAGAACTCAAACGCAGAACCTTCAATATTTTTTATTGCTCCAAGATGACGCACAGATGAGAGTTGAGTACAGCCCTTGAAACAATAGGAAGGAATCCTGTTGACCCCCTCAGGGATTTCAATCGACTTAAGTGACGAACAACCTGAGAATCCTGAAGGTGGAAGATGAGTAAGAGTAGACGGCAACGTTACGCTTTCCAATGAACAGCAGCCAGAGAACCACCCGTATCCGTAATTATATTCATCGTAACGGTCACCATCTGAATTGGTAACCCCCTCCGGTATTACAATGGACTTAAGGGATGAACAGTTGTCAAATGCATAACTTCCAATCGAAGTGACGGAATCAGGGAGCTTTACAGATTCAAGCTTGGTACAGTTCTGGAATAAAGCTTCCGGAATGACGCTGACAGATGAGAAATATTCGAATTCATCAAATGACACGATATTCTTCTCAAGAAGGAAGAGGTTCTTCACATCAGTTACTGTGGCAACTTCCTCATAAGTGAGCTCTCCGTCGAGGTTGCTGTCAAATTTGCCAACGCAGACTGCCTTTACTCGAGGATCGGCGAAAGACATGATTTCTCCTGCAATGGAAGATCTCTGGACAATAACAAACGTCTCAAGAGTCTGATTCATGTCATTGACAAGCTTGACAGTTGCGCTTCTGAACTTGTCATTTTCGTTCGCAGTGACATTGAATTCCAGAACATCTTCCCTCATTTGAGCCTTGGTTGGGGTGTGACTGAGCCATGAAGTAGCTTTATCCTGAATTTCAACTTTGTATGAGCCTTCTGTTATGTTTGTCCTAAGCGTAACATTGAGACTACCTTTCACGGCATCTGTGATATAAGCATCGTTCACAGACTTAAGTACGCCTTCGACAAAATTCAGAGCTTTGATTGCCTGGTTGCCCTCGCTATCCGTCACTATGATCAGAGCACTGGACACAGTGTTCATGTAATCTTCCTCTGTAACATCTCCAAATGCTTCGTCCCAGAAAGTATCGTCTCTTTCGGTGTCATCCTCCCCGTCAAACCAGTCCCACATCAAAATATAGAGGTATCCGTTAGTGTTATCCAAAGGCTTGATAGCAAGGTTCTCACCATCAGACATGCCGGCAGTACGAACAAGAGTATTACCTTTTGCGCCAGTAATGGTATATTTTACCTTGAGAGTCGTGCCGGGAACTATAGCAACCCCCTGCTCAACATCAAAAGTGATATCCAAGCCGGACGAAGCAGCTGTCGGAATCTTGTATGAGTCCCCGTTGGTAAGTATGAAATAAACATATCCATCCTGCTCGTAAACATTTGAGAACAAGGAATCACCTCCTGAAGCACCGTCTTCTCCGACAGCTTTTCCAAGACACTCCCAGTTTTTTCCCTGGTTATATGAAACAAACCAATAGTCATCCTCGATCTTGAGCTGCGGGGTCACACCGTCCTTACCTGCAGGACCAGCCTGACCTGGCGCCCCGTCAGTTCCCGGTTGTCCTTCTGCACCTTGTTCTCCATCTTTTCCAGGCTCTCCCTGTTCTCCGTCTTTTCCTGGCTCACCGTCTTTACCTGGCTCACCATCTTTTCCATCTGTACCCACAGCTTTTACGCGGCTTCCATCATCAGCAAGAAGCCATTCCCCATTAAGCGTCCAGTAATAGACGCCATCTTCTCCTTGTTTGATACCTATATCAGGAGTCGCTCCCGTATCCACGCCATCCTTTCCTGGCGCGCCGTCCTGTCCGTCTTTTCCAGGAGCGCCATCCTGACCATCTTTACCAGGAGCGCCGTCCTGACCATCCTTGCCGTCAGTTCCGTGATAAATGATAATCTTGCCTTCTTTGGCAAAAGTTATAGTATAGCCGATTTCATCTGCGCCATCCATCAGCGGGGTTACATCGGTAATATAATCCCCGGATTGTGACGCGTTGACAATTGCCTGCAGAGCGCTGATGTTGGTGTTCATCTCCTTGCATAAGCTCTCAAGGTCTTTAATACGTGTTTCGTGGTCATTGACTGAGTCCCACAGGGCTGAGTCATCGTAGCATGATGTCACTGAGGCTATTCCCAGCAACATGATAGCGATTGAAGTTAAGAACTTTTTCATTTTTAATTATTTTAGAATGATAATTTATTCTTCAACGATTGCAGACATACTTGAACTGAAAGTCTTCCAACCAGCTGCTTCCTTATATGTGTCAAGTGATGCTGCCGGCACATAGAATTTAGCGGTAGGGTAGATGTCGTCGAATGCATAGCTGCTCAATGTCGGCGGTGTTGCAGGGTTACATATCACTTCAGAAAGCCTACGGCATGAATCGAATGCACTACTACCGATAGCGGTTATTCCTGATGGAATGACAATTGAAGTCAGCTCGGAACAGTTGACGCACATGCTTGACGGAATACTTGTCAGACAGTCCGGCAATGTGAGCTCACTCAGATTCTGGCATTCAGCAAAAGCATATGAGCCGATCTTTGTTATAGCTTCATGGAAATGTACACTCTTAAGGCTGTCGCATCCATACAGCATATAGCTTGGTATTTCACGTAACAGTTCCGGACAAGTGAATTCCCTTAGTTTTGTACATTCCTGGAATGCATAATCTTCGATTGATGTGATATTATCCGGGAGATTTACTTCAGTCAGTTCTGAGCATCTCTCAAAAGCGTGACTTCCTATTGAGGTAACTGTTTTCGGAATATCTATCTCCTGAAGATTTGTACAGTAATAAAATACTCTCTCATTAATTTTTGTAATGCCTTCCGGTAGAACGACCTTGGTCAATCCTGTGCATGCTTGGAATGCATAACTTCCAATTGAGGTGAGGGACGATGGGAAGTTTCCGTTGGTGATATTTGTCCCTAAGAATGCATAGCTTCCTATGGACTTGAGACCTGAAGGCCAATTGATCTCTGTCAGAGATTCACAATTCTTGAAACAATCAGATTCGATTGTTGTAATGCTCTCCGGAAGATTGATCTTTTTGAGTGATTTGCATCCGCTGAATGAGTACCAATCTATTTCTTTGACAGTTTCCGGAATCACGATACTTTCCAAAGACGTACAACCTTCGAACGTGCGGCTTATTGTCAGAAGTCCGCTCGGCAGGGTAACTGATTTCAGATTTTCACAGCCTTCAAAGGTTGAATACAATGATGTAAGACTGTTTGGAAGGATAATAGTCTCTAGTGCATCACACCACGCAAATGCTCTGTTGCCTATTTCAGATAATCCATTAGGAAGATTAATGTTTTTCAATGATGTACAAGAGCTGAAGGCATTACTCCGGATATATTTTACCGACTCAGGTACTTCGATTGATTCCAAGGCACTGCAAGCGCTAAATGCCTCCTGCCCTATAGTCAATAATTTATCAGGAAAATTCACTTCCGTTAATGAGCCGCAATGAGCAAATGCGCCGTTTTCAATGATTTCTACCTTATTCGGTATTTCTATTGACTTCAGTGAAGAGCAGTAATTGAATGCATTATCCTCAATGTACATAAGAGATAAAGGCAGGGAAATGTTTTCCAGTTCAATACAGCGCTCAAACGCGTTGTTGTCGATAGTAAGAAGCCCTTCTGCAAGGGATACATCTGTCAGGTTGTCGCAACTATAAAATGCATTGGCGCCGATCACGTTGATTGTAGACGGTACATTGACTGATACCAAAGCGTCGCAATCATAGAATGCGCTCGCATTGAGATAAAGCATGCCTTCAGGAAGCATGGCCTCTGTCAGGTTGTCACAATTTATAAATGCCTCAGATCCGATTGTAATCAAATTCTTTGGAAAATCAACCGACGAGAGGGCTGTGCTACTAAAAGAATTGTTTTTAATGTACTCCAAACTCTCAGGTAAATGGATGCTCTTAAGTGCATAACAAGCATAGAATGTGTACTGCTCAATAGATTTGAGCCCCTCAGGCAAAGAGATTGACTCCAAGACACTGCATGACTTAAAGGCCCGTTCGCCAATAGTTTGCACAGAAGAAGGTATGTCGATATTCTTCAGACTTGAACATGAATAGAATGCATCGCTGTATATGGAAGTCAAGCTATTCGGCAATGTTATCTCTTCGAGCGAATCACAACCATAAAAAGCCTCTTTCTCAAGAGTAGTTACATTAGTAAAGTACTGTAATTCATTGAACTTTTTAATTTCTTTCGACTTGAACAAAGTTCCGATACTCTTGACAGCCATCAGCTCATTCGTGGTAATCAAGCTATCCTGGTCAGTATCAAAATTAGCTAAACATATCGCCTCCACTAACGAATCCTCAAACACAATACCACCTTCTTTGTTACCCTTCTGAGTTATCTTAAACTCTTCCAGTACAAGTCCTTCTTCATCAACGAGTTCAACAAGAGCAGAACGTTCGTTCATAACAGGGTTTGCCTCAAGACTGAATGTGAGATGATCTGTCCTAATCTCTGCCTTGGTTGCCGGCACATATCTGATCCAATCCGGAGCCTCAGCAATCCGCACAGAATAATTTACATCCGTGACCACGTCAATCGTGATGCTGCCACTTGTTGCATTAGCATAGTAAACAGGTGTGCCGACAGTAAGTGTGCCCTTATTGAATCTAAGCACGGTCATATATGTCCTGCCCATGCCGTTGCTGACAAAAACAAGGACCTTTCCCTCTGTCAGTGGTGTTGGAGCAGATACCGTGATTTCACCGGTCTGTACACTTGTCTGTTTCACAAAAGCTCTCCAGCCATTGTCTGTAATACATTCAACAACAGTCTTATTGTCAGACCCATACAGAGTATATCCAATTGTAACTGTCTGACCAGCAAGGCACGTTATACCATCCTTCTCTTCAAATAATATTTCGATTTCACCATATATAGGAATAGTAAGAGTTGTGTCATCATTCAATGTAAGGTAAACATTACGTTCGTCCCATTCTACATTCTTGAATATGCAGGATGATGATTCTGTACTGCCTGAGCCATTTTCGTCATCTGAACTGATCACATTCCAGCTCTGGCCGCCATCATAAGAAACATACCATACATTGTCTTCAATTTTCAACAACGGAGTCACCGCATCCAGGCCATCTGCACCATCCTGACCATGAGCTCCATCCTGGCCGTCTTTTCCTGTAGTAGGAATCTTGTTTCCGTCATCGTCAAGCAGCCATTCACCGTTCAATGTCCAATAATACACTCCGTCCAGCTGCTTCACACCGATAACAGGCGAAACACCGTCTTTTCCATCAGTGCCATCCTGTCCCGGCTGTCCATCTGCTCCCGAATCTCCATCGCGACCGTCCTGACCATGATATATGGTTACACTGCCGCCCTTGAAGAACTTCATTATATATCCTACCTCTTTTCCTCCTTCAACAATGGGGATAACTTCTGTAATATAGTCACAGTTCTGCAATGCCGAGATTATCTCCTGAAGAGCCTTTATATTGTCGTTGGCCTGTCTGCACTCAGCGGCAAGGCTTTCATGTGCGGCCCATGTTGGCAGTTTTATTGCAGTGCTGTCCGAGAGAGTGAAAACTACATAAGAACCGTCAGAAGAATACTCTACACTATTGAACAAAGAACCGCTTCCTATGCCGTCAGCACCATCGTTGCCATCAGCACCATCCTCGCCTACGGCCTTCCCTAATTCATTCCAAGTCAGACCGGCATCGTATGAAACGTACCAATATTTGTTTTCTATTTTGAATTGTGGAGTCACTCCGTCCTTTCCGTCGGCACCGGGTTCTCCGTCAGTTCCGTCCTTTCCATCTTCTCCTGTTGTAGGGATCTTTGCTCCGGTATCGTCCAGCAGCCATTCTCCGGCCAATGTCCAGTAATATTTGCCATCTGTATCCTGACGTACACCTATCTGAGGTGTTGTCGAGCCTGTTCCTGCACTGGTGTTTCCTCCCTCTGATGCACTTCCATAATATACAGTAATCGTTCTGCCTTTGGTAAATTTAATAGTACATCCAATTTCCTTGCTACCATCCATTACGGGTGATATGCTTGCGACAAAGTCATAATTCTTTAGAGAACCTATAAGTACCTGAATAGTCTGTATGCTGGAATTCATTTCTTGGCACATAGCTGCAAGCTCCTCATATGCAGTCCATGTCGGAATCTTGATTGAATATCCGTCATTCAATGTAAATATAACATATGAAAAATCTGTGGTGTAATCTACTTCGGCAAAAAGCGAATCACCATCCGTTCCGTTATTACCGTCTTCTCCGGTCGCCTTTCCAAGTTTGTTCCAAGTATCTCCATTATCATATGAAACAAACCAATAGTTGCTTTCAATCTTCAACTGAGGTGTAACGCCATCCTTTCCGTCATTTCCGGGTTTTCCCTCTGCGCCGTCCTGTCCTGGTGCGCCTTCCTCTCCCGGCTTTCCTTCTGCTCCATCCTTGCCGTTCTCTCCTGTAGCAGGAATCCTGTTACCCGACTCGTCAAGCATCCACGAACCGTCCAACACCCAATAGTGTTTACCGTCAGAGTCTAGACGGATTCCTATTGAAGGAACCGACCCGTCGTTACCATTATTACCATCCTTGCCGTCGTTACCATCTTTTCCATGATAAATAATAATGGAAGATGACTTTGCAAACTTTATGGTATAACCTATTTCCTTGCCATTTTCCTCAACAGGAACAACACCGGTCACATAATCGTTGATCTCAAGCGCATTGACGATTGTCTGAAGTGAGGATAAATCCGTATTAAGCCCGGAACATAGTTCCTCCAATTCTGAAATACGGTTTTCGTGGTCATTCAAGGATTCCCACAACTGTGTGTCATCATAGCAGCTTACACAAGCAAGCAATACTATTGCAGAAAGCAGTAATTTTTTCATGATTCAATTTAGGCATGCAACCCCAAGTGCCTGCTAAACAATATAAAGAAAGTGTGGAGTTGACATCCGTTTATCCTAATGAAGGTTGTGGTAAGACCCAATCTGAAATAAACGACACAATACCCCACACTCGGATAGATAGGGATACTGTGCACTTGGATTGAGCGCCCAGTATTCTGGAATCTATACGAAGGTGAGTGTTATTCTGTGCCATCCTTCAGATTAGAAAACTACCACATTTTCATTAGAGGATCAGCGAAAACACTTTCACGATATGTAATGTCATGGCTTGCGCCAATAGACACACAAAATAACAAAATAAATTTTACTTAACCCAAAATTTATTTTATGAATATCAGAAAAAACAAAAATCTGATAAAACTTTTTTGTGTTTTGATGATAATTGTCGATTTTATCCTGAGCTTCGGATAAAAAAAGAGTATGAAGAAGAGTTATTTCCATATCAGCAGTCATGGATTGGAGTCAAATGATATTTTCCGAAGCAGACCGGATTTTATTCAGGGAATGAACGATATTGCATTGTGTGTACTTGGACACGATGTCTGGATCCTGGCATTTTGTCTGATGAGCAATCATTTTCATTTTGTTCTCTATGGGCATCGTGAAGAATGTGTCAGATTTGCAAATGAATATAAGCGGAAGTGTGCTATGAGGATGCGAAGTCGCTTTGGTGATGTGAAGGGGATGAAGGATGTTAGCCTGTGGATTAATGAGATAGATAGTGAAGAGTATTTGGGAAACGTGATAGCATATGTTCTTCGCAATCCGATTTCCGCGGGACTTTTTATGATGCCATATCACTACCCATGGTCTTCGATATCTTTATATTTCAGAGGAGAACAGCTGATGCGGGGAGAAAAGTTAAACGATATGGGTATAAGGAAACGTAGGCGTATTCTATGCTCTCATCAGTCTGTCCCTGATACATATATTATAGATGAGCATGGAATGATCTTGCCGTCATGTTATGTGAAATCAGAAATCGTGGAAAAGTTGTTCCGTCATCCTGCGAGTCTGATGGCGTCATTGGCGCGAAAAGTCGAGAATGATGTTGAGGTGCGGTTGGGGATTTCCAAGCAGGTGACGTTTACTGATCAGGAACTGTTGACTCAGATGGGTAGGCTGGTCGAACTCGAATTCGGGAAACGTTCCATATATCAGTTGACAATGGATGAAAGAATCAAGCTGTGTCTGCTGCTTAAGCGGAACTTTGGTGCAAATGTCAAACAGATTTCAAGAGTGACAAGGCTCAGTCCGGAAATTGTGAGTAGGGTTGTGTAGTATCCGCTACGAAATGAATATAAAAACGTTGCAGGTACCATGGAAAATCGAGGTACCTGCAACGATATAGCTATCAGATCGTTACCGATGTGTTTATGAAATCTTCTTACCGAATGGAACGAGGGCGAGCAGGGTCATCTTGAAGTGCTGCATGCCGAACGGGATGCCGATAATAGTAAGGCAGCAGATTACTCCGAAACCCAAATGAAGCAGGGCTATCTCTATGCCGCCGAATACTATCCATATGATGTTCATCAGCACTGAGAGGCAGCCTCCGTCATTTGTGTCCGGCAGCACTTCGTGTCCGAATGGCCAGAGCGCGAGTCCGGCTATCTTCAGAAGCTGCACGCCGAAGGGAATTCCTATTATAGTCAGGCAGAAAAGTATGCCGACGATTGCATAATACAAACTTATGATGATACCTCCAAGTATTATCCAAAGTATGTTACCTATGAATTTCATGTCTGTTCAGTTTTATTCCAATGTCCATTCGGTGCCGTCCTTGGTGTCCTTTATCTGGATTCCGAGAGCCTTCAGGTCATCTCTGATGCGGTCCGAAGTTGCCCAGTCCTTTGCAGCCTTTGCGACCTTTCTCTGCTCGAGCACCATCTCTATCAGGCCGTCGATGGTCTTCATTGCCTTTCCTCCCTCATTTTCCTCGTCACAGAGTCCCAGGATGCCATATACGACGTTGTCAAACAGATTTACAAGGGTCTGCCAGTCTGATTTGTCGAGCTGGACCTTCTTGTCTTTTGCCGTGTTGATGATACGTACTGCATCGAATATGTGAGACAATGCGACCGGAGTGTTGAGGTCGTCACAGAGTGCTTCATAAACACCTTCGGTCAGAGCACGTACTTCTGTATTCGATGCATCGATCTCTTCAGGAGCTACAGCTTGTGAGAATTCTCCGTATGCCAATGCAGGGGCGCTTTGGATGCCGGCGGCTGCGGCAAGGGAACGAAGGTCTTTTCCTGCCTGCATGATCCTCTTCAGACCCTTCTCGGCAGCCTGTAGAGCCTCGTTGCTGAAGTCAAGGGTGCCACGATAATGTGCCTGAAGGATGAAGAAACGCACAGTCATAGGTGTATATGCCTGCTCGAGTTTGGCGTGTCTGCCCGCAAAGAGTTCGGGAAGAGTGATGAAATTTCCGAGAGATTTACCCATCTTCTTGCCCTCGATTGTAATCATGTTGTTGTGCATCCAGTATTTCACACCGCTGCAACCGCGTGAAGCTGTGTTCTGGGCAATTTCACATTCGTGATGTGGGAAGAGGAGATCCATTCCACCTCCATGAATGTCAAATTCTTTTCCAAGGTATTTCTCGCTCATTGCAGAACATTCCAGATGCCATCCGGGGAAACCGTCACTCCAAGGAGATGGCCACCTCATGATGTGCTCTGGAGATGCTTTTTTCCATAATGCGAAGTCATATGAGGCCCTTTTGTCCTGCTGTCCGTCAAGGTCTCGTGTGCCTTCCTTTACCTCGTCTAGTGTACGGCCTGAAAGTATTCCGTACCTATGGTCCTTGTCGTATTTGAGTACATCGAAGTATATGGATCCGTTGCTTTCGTATGCGTATCCGGCATCGAGGATCTTCTTTACCAGGTCGATCTGTTCGATGATATGTCCTGATGCGCGTGGCTCGATTGAAGGGGGTGCGACATTGAGCATACGCATCGCCTCATGGTATGCCAGAGTGCATCTCTGTACCACTTCCATGGGTTCCAGCTGCTCCAGACGTGCCTTCTTTGCAATCTTGTCTTCGCCCTCGTCCGCATCGTGTTCAAGGTGTCCTACGTCTGTGATGTTGCGTACATAACGTACCTTGTAGCCCAGATGCCTGAGCAGTTTTACGAATACGTCGTAGGTGACTCCAGGTCTTGCATGGCCCAGATGTGCATCACCATAGACTGTCGGACCGCAGACGTAAAGGCCGACGTGTCCTTCGTTGATAGGCTTGAAGATTTCCTTCTTTCTGGAAAGTGAATTGGTAATATATAATTCTCTCATTTCTGATGTGTTTTCTTCTGTAGTGTCACAATCTGCAAATATACGTAAAAAAATCAGTATATGAATATATGCGCGCGCGTTGTAGTGACGGGATTTTTAACTACCTTTGCAGGATTATGGGAGAGGGATTCAGGGAGAGGGTAACGTAATACTTTCATATTTCTGCACCACCTTCCGAATTGTGAAAGAATATAACAACGGTAACAAACGAATTAAACATCAATAATATGAAAGTAGCTGTCATCATGGGCTCGACCAGCGACCTTGACATCATGTCGCAGGCAATCAATGTCCTCGAAGGATTCGGGGTAGAAGTAGTAAAAAAGGTAATCAGTGCACATCGTACTCCTGACCTTATGTGCGAATTTGCAAAATCAGCAAAGGAGAACGGTATAGGTGCCATCATTGCAGGAGCAGGTGGTGCAGCTCACGTTGCGGGAGTCGTGGCTGGCATGACAACAGTGCCGGTGATAGGTGTTCCGATCCAGACAAAGGCTCTCGGTGGCATGGACTCGCTGCTTTCGATCGTGCAGATGCCTGCAGGAATCCCTGTTGCCACTATGGCGATCAACGGAGCCAAGAATGCCGGACTTTTTGCCGCTCAGATCCTCGCTCTTACAGACGCAGAACTGTCTTCCAAGCTTGATGCGTTCAGAAAAGAGCAGACTCAGAAAGTCCTCGATGCAACAATCTAATCAGAAGCAACAATCTAAAGAATATGAGCAACTATCGCATTTACGTAGAAAAATATCCTGAATTTCAGGTGGAGGCGCGCAGTCTTCTGGGCGAGTTGAACGAAAACCTTCAGCTCGAGCTCGCATCGCTGCGCCTTCTTAATGTGTACGACCTCTTCGGCTTTTCGCAGGAACTTCTGGAAAAGAGCCGCTACAGCGTGTTTGGAGAGATTGTTACAGACAGTGTTACAGACGAATGTGACCTTTCATGTGCAAAATATATTGCTGTGGAGTATCTGCCCGGCCAGTTTGACCAGCGTGCAGCATCTGCAGTTGACTGTGTGCGTCTTATCGACCCTTCGGCACAGGTCAGCATAAAGAGCTCCAAGCTCATCATTCTTCCGGAAGATACCTCGGATGAAGTGATTTCAAAGATCAAGAAGTATTACATCAATGCGGTCGAATCCAGAGAGAAGGACCTTGCCAGACTTACTGCAATGGAGCAGCCGGAGGTAGCTCCTGTTCCTGTTCTCGAGGGCCTTACTGCCCTTACTGAAGAGGAACTGGCACCATACTGCAAGAAGATGGGGCTGGCAATGAATGCTGACGACCTCCGTGAAGTGGTGAACTATTTCAAGACAGAGGGACGTGATCCGTTTGAGACGGAGCTCCGTATCCTTGACACATATTGGAGTGACCACTGCCGCCACACTACATTTACTACAGAACTCGAAGATATCAATGTCGAGGACTCTTTCCTCAAGGAAGAGATTGACGGCACTCTGAATCTTTACATGAAGATCCGTAAGGAACTTGGTCGTGAGCACAAGGGCCTCAACCTCATGGATATGGCTACTGTAGGTGCCCGTTATCTCAAGTCAAAGGGGCTTCTTGACGACATGGAGGTCAGCGAAGAGAACAATGCGTGCAGCATATATGTGGACGTGGACATCGTTGACGACAATGGTGAAATGACTACTGAAAAATGGCTTCTCCAGTTCAAGAACGAGACGCATAACCATCCTACTGAAATCGAACCTTTCGGAGGCGCTGCAACTTGTCTCGGAGGTGCTATCCGTGACCCGCTTTCAGGTCGTGCTTATGTATATCAGGCAATGCGTGTGACAGGTGCCGGTGATATCTATCTCCCTGTTGCAGATACAATGCCTGGCAAGCTTCCTCAGAGCATCATTTCGCGCAAAGCTGCACATGGATATTCAAGCTACGGTAATCAGATAGGTCTTGCTACAACTCATGTGCGCGAGGTATATCACGAAGGTTATGTGGCAAAACGTCTTGAAGTAGGAGCTGTCGTGGGTGCCGTGAAGGCAGACAGTGTACGTCGTGAGAGTCCGGCTCCGGGAGATGTCGTGCTGCTTCTTGGCGGACGTACTGGCCGTGATGGAGTAGGTGGCGCTACAGGATCCTCAAAAGAACATACAGAAGAATCACTCGAGACATGCGGTAGTGAGGTACAGAAGGGTAATGCACCAGAGGAAAGGAAACTTCAGAGACTTTTCCGCCGTCCGGAAGTGACACGACTCATCAAGAAGTCGAATGACTTCGGTGCTGGTGGTGTCAGTGTGGCTATCGGTGAGCTTACAGACGGTCTTGACATATATCTTGACAGAGTTCCTGTCAAGTACAGCGGACTCAACTCTACAGAACTTGCGATCAGCGAGTCTCAGGAGCGTATGTCTGTTGTGATCGAGGCAAAGGACAAGGAGGCAATGATGGCATACTGTGCAAGCGAGAATGTCGAGGTTACACATGTTGCTGATGTCACTGACAGAAAGCGTATGCGTATGTTCAGCGGTGACAGGATCGTTGTGGATCTTTCACGTGAATTCATTGACAGTGCAGGTGCAAAGCACTATGCGAAAGCTACCGTCGGTGCTGTGGAGCAGAAGAATCCTTTTGAAAGAAAGGTGGAAGGTGCAGACCTCAAGGAAAAGATATTCAACAACCTTCAGGATCCGAATGTGACATCCCAGAAGGGACTTATCGAAATGTTCGACTCTACAATCGGACGTTCGACTGTGCTCATGCCGTTCGGAGGTATGCTCCAGACTACAGAGACTCAGGTGTCTGTGCAGAAGCTGCCAGTTGACGGATATACGGATACGGCATCAATCATGGCATTCGGTTACAATCCGTTCATTGCCAGCTGGAGCCCATATCATGGAGCTGCGTATTCTGTAGTGGAAGCGTGCTCAAAGGTGGTCGCTGCCGGTGCAAGCTATGAGAAGATGCGTTTTTCATATCAGGAGTATTTCGAGAGAATGACTGACCGCAAGTCATGGGGCAAGCCGCTTTCGGCTCTCCTTGGCGCCCTCAAGATGCAGGTTGAATTCGGTCTTCCGTCAATCGGTGGAAAGGACTCGATGAGCGGTACATTCGAGAATATAAATGTTCCGCCTATGCTCATGGCATTCGGTATCACTACAGTAGATGCCGAGCAGGTGATTTCTCCTGAACTTAAATACGAAGGCAACAAGCTCTATCTTGTAAAGCATACTCCGCTTGCCAACCATATGCCTGACGTGGAGCAGCTCAAGGCGAACTGGAAATACATCCATGAGCAGGTGCAGGCCGACAATATCGTTTCTGCATACGCGCTTGGATTCGGAGGTGTGGCAGAGGCTATATGCAAGATGTCATTCGGTAACGGACTTGACGCAAAGATCAGGATGGATGAGTCTGAGCTCTTCAATTATGGCTACGGTTCTATCCTTGTCGAGGCAGAGAACGCCCTGGATTATCCGAATGCAATTCTTATCGGAGAGGTTACTGACGGAGAGGACAGCGAACTTACAATCAATGATGTGAAGTTCGATATCTTCGAACTCATTGCGGCAAACGGAGCTAAGTTCGCCCAGGTATATCCTGATACAGCCGAGGCATATCACAAGGAACTCGTACCTGCAGGTATGGAGGGTGTGAAGCCGCTCAAGGTCAAGAGATCGGAAATGAAATACAAGGGCGAGCCGGTGGAGACACCGATAGCATATCTTCCTGTATTCCCTGGTACAAACTGTGACTACGATTCTGCGAAGGCGTGGCGTAATGCAGGTGCAGAGGTGCGCATGAGCGTATTCTGCAATCTTACAGAAGATGACATTTTCCGTTCGATTGCCGAGATGAAGAAGAATATTGATGAGTGCCATATCCTTATGATCTGTGGCGGATTCTCTGCGGGTGATGAGCCGGACGGAAGTGGTAAGTTTATTGCTAATGTGTTGAATAATAGCATAATAGCTGATGCTATCCATGCTCTTCTCGACCGCGGTGGCCTCATCCTTGGTATCTGTAACGGATTCCAGGCCCTCGTGAAGTCCGGCCTGCTTCCATACGGACGTCTCGGTCAGGTTACAAAGGACAGTCCTACACTCTTCCGCAACGATATCAACCGTCATATCTCACAGATCGTGACAACACGCGTCGGTACTACCAACTCTCCATGGCTTAAGGATTTCGCAATCGGAGACCTTCATACTATCGCAGTGAGCCACGGTGAAGGAAAATTCGTTGTGAACGAAGAACTTGCCAAGGAACTCTTTGCAAACGGTCAGGTGGCATTCCAGTATGTGGATCCTCTTGAAGAGGAGCCTACAATGGAGTCTCCATACAATCCTAACGGATCATACTATGCTATCGAGGGTATCATAAGCAAGAACGGTCAGATTCTCGGAAAGATGGGCCATACTGAGCGTTATGAGGGCAACCTGTTCAAGAACATCATGGACGAAGGACTTGAGCAGCCGTTGTTTGAAAATGCTGTCGCATACTTCCGTGGCGAATAAAGACGAAAGCGTCATCCCCGGCTCGACCGGGGATATAACAAAGAATATAATGTGTAAGTGTAAGAATGTTTTCAGGGATGACAAGTTGCACCATGAATGTGGTGTGCTTGGTATCTATGGTGTGCCGGATGCTTCCGGTCTGGCTTACTATGGTCTTCATGCTCTTCAGCATAGGGGTCAGCAGGGATGTGGTATAGTCGCTGTCGGAGAGAAAGGAGATTTTCATCGTGTAAAAGGTGAAGGTCTTGTAACGGAGGTTTTCAATGAGACCAGGATTGCCCAGTTGCCGGGTCATATGGCAATAGGGCATGTGCGTTACAGTAATGCGGGATGTAAAGGTTCAGAGAATCTGCAGCCTTTCCTGTTCCATCATAGCTCAGGTGATTTTGCATTGGCAAACAACGGGCAGATTGTGAACTATCAGGCTCTCCGTGAGGATCTGGAGGACAAGGGAAGTCTTTTCCAGTCTTCATCGGATGCGGAGGTGCTTGCCCATCTTATCAAGAAGCAGGGCATCGACAAGGAACAGCCACGAATCAATTCCTTGAAGAATGCTCTCAATATGCTTGACGGAGCCTTTGCTTTTGTGGTGATGACAGCCCGCAGAATCTATGCCTGCCGTGACAAATATGGCTTCCATCCGCTTGCACTCGGAAAAATAGGTGACGGTTATGTTGTGGCGAGTGAGACATGCGCATTTGATGTCATGGGTGCGGAATATATTCGTGATGTGGAACCGGGAGAAATTGTTACCATCGATCATCACGGAATCCGCAGTACATTCTATTCTGAACCTCAGCGTCATGCGATGTGTGCTATGGAATATGTGTATTTTGCGCGTCCGGACAGTGATATCGAAGGATGTAATGTCCATAACTACAGGAAGGAGTCAGGTAAACTGCTTTTCCAGGAGGCACCTGTTGACGCAGATATCGTTATCGGTGTGCCTGATTCAAGCCTGTCTGCCGCGCAGGGCTATGCCGAAGCCAGCGGTCTTCCTTACGAAATGGGGCTTATCAAGAACAAGTATATAGGACGAACATTTATCCTGCCTACTCAGTCTCTTCGTGAAAAGGGTGTCAAGATGAAGCTTTCTCCTGTCAGGTCTATCGTCAAAGGCAAGAGGATAGTTCTTGTGGACGACTCTATCGTAAGAGGTACTACATCTCTCAAGATTGTGAAGATGCTTCGCGAAGCCGGAGCGGCTGAGGTTCACGTGCGTATTGCAAGTGCCCCGTTGAAATATACATGTTTCTATGGTGTGGATGTACATACTCCGGAGGAACTCATAAGCAACAGCAATAATGTGGAAAGAGTTTGCGAACTTATCGATGCTGATTCGCTTGCATTCCTCTCACATGAAGGCATGCTTGCAGCCGGTCGCAGGAGTGACCTCTGCCTTGCATGTTTCAATCACGAGTATCCTACAAAACTTTATTGATGTTGTATTTTATGAAGACTTCCAGATTTTTAGTAGTATTATTCATTACCTTGGTTTTGTCTGGCTGTAGAGCATTGGTTCCGGTCAAGACATATGTGACCTTGGTACAATACAATGTCGGAGTCTTTGACAAATATGAAGAAAGCGGTTTTGAAGCTATTGCCAGTGCTGTAAGGGAAATGGGGGCAGATGCTGTCTCTCTCAATGAGGTGGACAGTTGTGCATTGCGTACGGGCAGCGTGGATCAGATTTCAGTTTTTGCCGAAGAATTGGGAGACTGGAATAAGTATTATGCTTCTGCAATGCCTTTCAATGGTGGTGCATATGGCGTCGGAATCGTTTCTTCACCGAAGCTGAAGGTAGTCCGTACAGACAAGGTTTCTCTTCCGAAACTGAACGGACGTGAGCCTCGTGCACTTGCCGTGGTGGAGTATGAGGATTTTGTCTTCGCATCTACCCACCTCGATCTTACTGTAGAATCTCAGATCGGACAGGTTGTGGCTATCAACCATTATGTCGATAGTGTATATGCCGGTAACGGGAAACCAGTCTTTCTTGCAGGAGACTTTAACTGCAGACCGGACGGTGAAACCATACAGCTGATAAAGCGGAATTGGAATCAGCTTACCCCTGATGCCTTCTCGTTCCCGTCGCATGCGCCGAACAGATGTATAGATTATATTTTTGTCAGGCCGCGTGGCAGCAAGGTCATAGTGCGGTCGGCTGAGACTCCTGCCGTTCTTCAGACAGCAGATCTGGCTACCGCCTCCGATCATCTTCCAGTCGTGCTTAGCGTGATAATAGAAAAGTAATGTAATAATATATATATATGAGTAAGAACTACAACAGAACTCTTGTGACTTGTGCGCTTCCATATGCGAACGGTCCTGTTCACATCGGACACCTTGCCGGTGTGTATGTACCTGCAGACATCTATGTCAGGTATCTGAGAATGAAGGGTGAGGATGTGCTTTATGTCTGCGGCTCCGATGAGCACGGTGTGCCTATCACGATCAAGGCTCAGAAGGAAGGATGCACTCCGCAGGATATCGTTGACCGCTACCATAAGATCATCAAGGATTCATTTACCGGACTTGGAATCAATTTCGATATATATTCCCGTACATCTTCAAAGACTCATCATCAGAATGCTGCAGGTTTCTTCAAGAAACTTTATGATGAAGGCAAATTCATTGAAAAGGTGAGCGAGCAGTATTACGATGAAGAAGCAAAGACCTTCCTTGCAGACCGTTATATTACTGGTACATGTCCACGTTGTGGTGCGGAAGGAGCTTACGGAGACCAGTGCGAGAAATGTGGCGCAACCCTCAGCCCTGACGAACTCATCAATCCGAAGTCAGCCCTTAGCGGTGGAGAACTTGTCAAGAAAGAGACAAAACACTGGTATCTTCCGCTTGACCAGTATGAGAAGTGGCTCTCTGAGTGGATCCTTGACGGACATAAGGAGTGGAGAAGTAATGTGTATGGACAGTGCAAGAGTTGGATTGACGGCGGACTTCAGCCACGTGCTGTGAGCCGTGACCTGAACTGGGGTGTTCCTGTACCTGTGGAAGGCTCAGAAGGAAAGGTGCTCTATGTGTGGTTCGATGCGCCTATCGGATATATTTCCAATACACAGGAGCTACTTCCTGAAAGCTGGGAAAAGTGGTGGAAGAGCGAGGATACAAAGCTCGTCCACTTTATAGGTAAGGACAATATCGTTTTCCATTGCATAGTGTTCCCTTCTATGCTCAAGGCAGACGGAAGCTATATCCTTCCTGATAACGTGCCTGCCAACGAGTTCCTCAATCTCGAAGGTGACAAGATATCTACTTCACGTGGTTGGGCAGTATGGCTCCACGAGTATCTCGAGCAGTTCCCGGGGCAGGAGGATGTGCTTCGCTATGTGCTGACTGCCAATGCTCCGGAGACCAAGGATAATGATTTCTCATGGAAGGATTTCCAGGCACGCAACAATAGCGAGCTTGTTGCCATTCTCGGTAACTTCGTGAATCGTGCCGTAGTGCTTACGCATAAGTATTTTGACGGTAAGGTTCCTGCAGACCTCAAGCCGGAGGCAATTGATGCTGAGACGCTTGCACAGATTCAGCCTCTCAAGGCGGAAATGGAACGCTATCTGGACGGATACAAATTCCGTGAGGCTCTCAAGGAGGCAATGAACATCGCCCGTCTGGGTAATAAGTATCTTACTGATACAGAACCGTGGAAGGTTGCGAAGACTGATATGGACAGGACAGCGTCCATTCTCAATGTGTCACTGCAGATATGTGCTTCTCTTGCAGTCGCATTCGAGCCGTTCCTCCCGTTCTCAGCCGAGAAACTCCGTAATATCCTGAATGTCGGAATTGCAGCAGGAACTGATCATCGTGCCGGTGAAGGTGAGGCTTCTGTCAACCGGTATACTGCCGGTGAAGGAGCAGCTCTTCATACTTCATCTGTCATTCCGAGCGAACTTGATGAATCTCTCATCCTCTCATGGTCGGATCTCGGATCCGTTTCTCTTCTTCCGGCAGGTCATCAGCTCAATGCTGCAACCCTCCTGTTCTCAAAGATAGAGGACGAGGTAGTTGATGCTCAAATATCACGTCTTGAGACAATCAGAGCGGAACGTGAGGCAGCAGCAAAGGCTGAAGAACAAGCAAAGGTGACACCTCAGAAGGAAGAGTGCACATTCGACGATTTCCAGAAGATGGATATCAGGACAGCTACAGTTCTCGAGGCAGAAAGAGTGCCTAAGACTGACAAACTTCTCAAACTGACCATCGATACAGGTATAGATAAGAGAGTCATTGTTTCAGGTATAGCCGAGCAGTATTCACCAGAGGAAATGCTCGGAAAACAGATCTGTATCCTTGCCAATCTGGCTCCACGCAAGATTCGTGGAATCGAATCGAAGGGTATGATTCTCATGGCTCGCCAGAATGACGGCAAAATGAGATTCATCACTCCGCAGGAGACTTTGGCAAACGGAGCGGAGATCGGATAATCCGCTTGGCGCGCAATGTGCTGATTTGTAAGGATTTACGTGTTTGGGGGTCGGAAAATTTGACGACCCTCGTTCGCATAAACAGTTGATTTGTAATCTTTTAGGTGGAAAGTCGATTTATGGTAAAGACTGAATATTATAAGGATCTGACAAAGATGAACACTTTCGGAATGAAGGTGAAGGCACGCTGTTTCATTGAGTATGATTCTGTTGCAGATCTTGTTGATATTGAGTTCGATGAATTGGCCAGACCTGTCCTCCATATAGGAGGGGGAAGCAATCTGCTGTTCACCGATGATTTCAAGGGTACGGTCCTGCATTCCAAGATAAATTTTATCGAAGTGCTGGATGAGTCTCCTTCAGGAGAGGTCCTGGTTTCTGTCGGTGCAGGAGTTGTCTTTGATGAATTCTGTGAGTGGGCATCGAAAGAAGGACTATGGGGCGTGGAGAATCTGTCATACATTCCCGGTGAGGTGGGAGCTTCAGCTGTTCAGAACATAGGAGCGTATGGAGTCGAAGTGAAAGATATAATCAGTAAAGTATATTGCTACGATACTCTTGAGGAAGAATTTGTCAACTTCACTGTTGATGAGTGCGGATACGGATATCGTGATTCCATCTTTAAGAACCCCCGGATGAAGGGACGTTATATTGTTACTCATGTGATTTTCACACTGAGCCGCAATCCGAAGCCGGTATTGGATTATGGACACCTGAAGGATGCAGTCTATTGTCAGTCAGATAAGTGTCAATCAGAACAGGGGGAGGACGCAGTAGAGAAATTCCTGACTCCTGCCATGATACGTAAGGTAATCATCAGGATCCGCAAAGATAAGCTTCCTGAACCGTCTGTAATGGGCAGTGCCGGCAGTTTCTTCAAGAATCCTGTCATAAGCATGGAGCATTTCCGGAAGATAGAGACTACAGCGAAGTCCGAATTAGGTCCCGACTACAAGGTTCCGCATTACATTATTGATTGTCAAGACAAGGTAAAGGAAATTCCGACTGAAAATTCGAGTGAGTCCAAACTCCTGACCGTCAAGGTACCTGCTGCATGGCTTATCGAGCAATGTGGCTGGAAAGGACGCAGGAGCGGGGGCGCTGCTGTCTGGGAAAAACAGCCGTTGGTCATAGTGAATTATACCGGTGAAGCATATCCTGAGGAAATAATCGGATTGGAGAATCGCATCATCACCTCAGTAAAAGCTAAATTCGGAATCGACTTGCATCCGGAAGTAGAGCATATATAACTTCCTGAATCCCAGCGTGTTATCTTATATGCCTGCGTGCTTTAGGGAGCAGGCGTGTGGTTTAAGTTGTTGATATATAGAATTTTATAGATATGAGTTCTTTTGTAGTTGAGGGCGGATACAAGCTAAACGGAGAGATTACTCCACAAGGTGCGAAGAATGAGGCATTGCAGATAATCAGTGCCGTACTTCTTACTGACCAGGAGGTGACAGTCTCAAATATTCCAGAGATACTTGACATCAAGAATCTTATACTCCTGCTTGAAGGCATGGGAGTGAAGGTGACCCGTCATGAGAAAGGAAAATATACTTTCAAGGCGGACAGTATCGACACTGACTATGTCATGAGTCTGGACTTTGTGGCCAGATGTGCCAAGTTACGTGGTTCGGTCATGGTTGTCGGACCTCTTCTGGCTCGTTTTGGCAGGGCTTATTTCCCAAAGCCTGGCGGCGATCAGATTGGAAGACGTCGTGTGGATACTCATATCCTCGGATTCATGAACTTGGGAGCCGATCAGGAATATGATACCGACAGGAAGGCGTTCTACCTTTCAGTTCCGGAAGGAAAGTCGCTCAAAGGCAGGTATATGCTTCTGGATGAGGCATCTGTGACAGGAACTGCAAATATAGTTATGGCAGCAGTCCTTGCGGAAGGAGTAACTACCATATATAATGCGGCATGTGAACCATATCTCCAGCAGCTCTGCCGTATGCTCAACCGCATGGGTGCAAAAATAGAGGGGGTAGGCAGCAATCTGCTGACCATTACAGGTGTGGAGAAACTTGGAGGTACAGAGCACAGGATCCTTCCGGATATGATAGAAATAGGATCGTTCATCGCTCTTGCTGCCATGAATCAGAGTAGTATCACCATCAAGAATGTAGCGTATGACGAGCTTGGAATGATACCGGACGTATTCATGAAGCTTGGAGTCAATCTTGAGCGCAGAGGCGATGACATATTCATTCCAGAGCAGGAAAGCTATGTTATAGATTCATTTCTTGACGGTTCCATACTGAATGTAGCCGATGCTCCGTGGCCAGGACTTTCCCCTGACCTTCTCAGCGTTATCCTTGTGATGGCTACTCAGTGCAAGGGAAGTGTGCTGATTCATCAGAAGATGTTTGAAAGCCGTCTCTTCTTTGTTGATAAGCTGATAGATATGGGGGCTCAGATCATTCTTTGCGACCCTCATCGCGCTGTCGTCATCGGCCATGATCATAGATGCAGACTGAGGGCAGGCAGGATGTCGTCCCCTGATATACGTGCCGGTATAGCCCTTCTGATTGCAGCCATGTCAGCAAACGGAACAAGCATAATCAGCAATATCGATCAGATTGACCGTGGATATGAAGATATCGACGGACGTTTGAATGCTCTCGGCGCCAAGATCACCAGACAGTGACGGACACTAAGGTGTTGCTGAAAAATAGCACACCGTAGTTCCTGCTGAACAACTTACTTTGACAAAGTGGAAATTTATTTTGCCGGACCGTCAAGATGTCCTTTTGCCAGGGCTTCTGCGTGTTCGGCAGCATTATTCACTCGCTGAGGTCCACCTGCTTCTGCACGTAGGAAGGCTGCGGAACGTTTGAGTGTGAAGTTGGATCCGAGATATTTGGTGCGGACCTCATCGTCTTCTGCCAGAGCCTCCGGAGTTCCGCTCTGGAGGATGGATCCCTCATAAAGCAGATATGCGCGGTCGATGATGGCCAGTGTCTCACCCACATTATGGTCGGTGATGATGACTCCGATATTCTTGTATTTCAGTTTGGCGATGATATATTGAATGTCCTCTACTGCAATCGGGTCAACGCCGGCAAACGGCTCGTCGAGTAGAATGAATTTAGGGTCGATTGCCAGTGCACGTGCGATTTCACAACGTCTGCGTTCGCCTCCCGACAACTGGATACCCTTGCTTTTGCGTACCTTATGGAGGTTGAACTCGTCAAGAAGGTCTTCAAGACGCTGTTTGCGCTGCTCCTTTGTGAACTGCTTGGACATTTCCATTACAGACATGATATTGTCCTCTACGCTCATGTGCCTGAATACGGACGCCTCCTGTGCAAGGTATCCCACACCTTTCTGTGAACGTTTGAACATCGGCAGTTTTGTGATCTCCTCGTCATCAAGGAAAATCTTGCCGTCATTAGGTACGATCAGTCCGGTAATCATATAGAAGCTTGTAGTCTTTCCTGCACCGTTCGGGCCGAGGAATCCTACGATTTCTCCTTGATTGACTTCCATTGAAACGCCCTTTACCACTGTTCTGGGGCCGTATTTCTTTACGAGGTTTTCGCAACGTAATTTCATAATCTTACTTTATATCAAGTCCTAAATCCTTAATCAGACCGTTTACTTCCGCATTTTCCTTCATCAGTACGCCGGCCTGCTCGCTTGGCATATATATCTTTTTCTCCTGCGGGGTGTCGTCCGGTGTGACCTCCACTCGGAGATATATCTTCATTGATTTGAGAATGGCTCTCAGGTTACCCTCAAGGTCGTGGAGCATTTTGCTTTCCACCCACGTCTTCTGGGCTTCATTCACAACCCTGAAGACAATTGTCTTATAGCCGTCTGCTGTGTCGGATATGCTGAGCGTGGTAGTATTGAGCATACTGCAAAGACGGTCCAGATGCTTGTATCTGAGCGCCAGTTCAGGCCACTTCGCACGTATCTCTTCTTCGCTTGGCGCAGGTGCTTCCTTCGGAACGCTATGTTCTTTCGGCTGTTCGTCGCTCAGAACAGACTTTATGGACATGCCTGCTGTGGCGCGGTTTGCACGTGAGCGGCGTTCACGAGGCTGTTCAGCCGCAGGTGCTGCTGATGCTTGTTGTGCAACCGGTGTCGGTGTCTCTGTTACCGGCTTCGGTAACTCTCCAGCAACTGCCTGTGCGGGTTCCTGCTTTGTAGGAGGAGCTACAGGCTGCCGGACCTGTACTGTTGTCTGTTGGGTATGAACATCTGACGGCTGTTGCTGTACCGCCGCTGGCTTATTCATCAGAAATGCCAGTCTCATAAGGGCGAATTCGATATGCAGACGCGGGTTGACGCTTGCCCTGTATCCGGATTCACATGCAGTGGTGATACCGAGTCCTTCATAGAGGAACTGCATAGGGCATCTGTCTGCCTGTTCCTTATATCTTTTCTTCAATGAGTCCGGAAGTTCAAGCAGAGCTTCCAGTCCTCCGCTTTTGCTCACCACCAGGTCGCGCAGATGTGATGAGAGCGCAGCCACAAAATGTAGAGCATTGAATCCCTTCATGAGTATCTCGTCGAATGTATTCAGCGCTGTGGGATAATCACCTTTCAGGAAAGCGTCCACAAGAGAGAAACTGTATTCGTAGTCGAGTACGTTCAGATTGCGAAGAACATCCTGATATTTGACATCAGTACCGCAGAATGCCACAGTCTGATCAAAAATTGTCAGGGCATCCCTCATGGCTCCATCAGCTTTGTGTGCTATCACATGCAAGGATTCGTCGTCAATTGTAATGGCTTCGTTCGAGGCCACCATGCGGAGATTCTTCACGATGTTGTCGACGGTGATACGGTTGAAGTCGTATGTCTGGCAACGCGAAAGGATAGTCGGAAGTATCTTGTGTTTCTCGGTGGTGGCAAGAATGAAGATTGCATGTGCGGGCGGTTCTTCCAGCGTCTTGAGAAAGGCATTGAAAGCTGCCTGTGAGAGCATATGCACCTCGTCGATGATATATACGCTGTATTTTCCGACCTGAGGCGGTACGCGGACCTGATCCATAAGAGCCTTTATGTCATCTACACCATTATTGGATGCCGCATCAAGTTCGTGGATACAGTATGAACGTCCTTCTGCAAAGGAAAGGCAGGATTCGCAAGTACCGCAAGGCTCCATGCCTTCTGAAGGGTTGGAGCAGTTGATCATCTTCGCAAATATACGGGCAGTGGTAGTCTTACCCACTCCACGAGGACCGCAGAAAAGATATGCATGCGCAAGCTGTCCGCGGAGAATGGAATTCTTCAGCGTCTGTGCTATATTGTCCTGACCGATAAGTGTCCCGAAGGAGTCCGGTCTGTATTTTCTTGCAGATACGATATACTGACTCATAGAAACTTTTTTTATTTCCTGCGAAATGTCCTTTCGACAACTCACAAAGATAGGTATTTATTTTGTAACTTTGCGTCAGATTAACTATACGACGGACAATTATATGAAGAAATTTATCGCTTTGATAGCTGCGGTACTGCTTCCGCTTATGGTCTTCGGTCAGGCTCAGATCGATACCAAGAAGAAGAAAATCAGTGACTTTACTCAGAAGGTCACAAAAATAGTGCTTACAGGCAATCCTGTACACGATGCCTACATGAAGAAGAATATAGCCGCAAAATGGCGTGTCTCTCCATTTGAATATTGCACATTGAGTGAGTATGAAGGCTTGAAATCCAATCCTGCATATTATTTTCTCCTTACCACCAAAGGACAGTTCAAGAAAGAATCGGAGCCTGGACTGACCTTCCTTACATTGGTAAAAGGAGGTGCCGATGCAGCTCAGGGCATAGATCAGATGCTTGAAATAGTTTCATTCCCTTTTGCATCTGCCGATGATTCATCAGGCAGGGAGTATGTATTCATGCCGGCATTTATCGATATAATCCAGAACTATGCTTTGGATTCGATGGAAAACGACATAAGTGCCTATTCGGGACTGGCTAACTACTCAATGAACATATCAAAGTCCGGCAATATGACATTGGTGTTTTCGCAGACGGATCTCTCCTCTGACGTGACACCTGTCCTGAAAAGTCAGTGCTTTGATGAAAATGTGTTTGTTCTTGAAGAAGAGGATGCCGATGAATATCTTACAGAGGAGTCTTCAAACACTCTGGTAAGTTATGTGGCATATCCTTCTGAAGGAAAACCAGGATCGTTCTGCTATAAGATGCTGATCGATCCGCAGTCCAATACTTTGTATTATTTCCGTAAACATAAGATTTCCAAGAAGTTCGGTCCGGGATTTCTTGCAGAAGATATCAGGAGGATCACAGCTGTACGAAAATGATAAGCGGAAAGACTTCCTGCGGACTGCAGTATGCAGTCAGAAAAAGTTCATCTGCTGTGGGTTACTGTGCCCTCAGCATAAAGTGTGGTACGCGTGATGAGGCGGGGTATCATGACGGAATCGCCCATTTTGTGGAGCATACCATTTTCAAGGGGACTCAAAAGCGTAGCGCATCAGTGATCAATAATTATCTTGACCGTCTGGGAGGAGAACTGAATGCATTCACTACAAAGGAGGAAATTGTCTTTCATGCCACGGTCCTCAAGGAAGACCTCATGAAGGCAGCGGCCCTGCTTTTTGAACTCGCGACTTCAGCGGTGTTTCCCGAGCACGAAATAGAGGTAGAGAAGGGGGTCGTCATAGACGAGATACATTCTTATAAGGATTCACCTTCCGATGATATATTCGACAAGTTTGAGGAACTGCTGTTCGAGGGACATCCTTTGAGCGGCAATATTCTGGGAACTCCGGCCTCTGTGAAGAAGATAACGAGAGAGGAACTTATAAGATTTGTAAAGGAGAAATTCCTTCCTTGCAGAATGGCATTCACGGTCGTGGCAGATATTGATGAGGCGAAGATGGAGAAATCCGTACTTTCACTCATAGGGAAATATTTCCCGGATTCCTCTGTCGATTGCGCTTCTGTGTCGGACTGCAAAGGCGGTCAGGTCCAATGTGGGCAATATGCCTGTCCGTCTGCAAAGCCTTTCGACAAGACTCTCAACAAGAGGAATCATCAGGCGAATTGTGTGATAGGTGGTCTTGCTCCGTCATTATATCAGGAAAGGGAAAGGATAGCCACAGTACTGCTTTGCAATATTCTCGGCGGGCCTGCAAATAACTCTATCCTGAATTCTGTCCTGCGTGAGAAATATGGCTGGGTATATAGTGTCGAATGCGGTTATGTCCAGTTTGCTGATACCGGCATGGTGACTGTCAGCCTGGGATGCGACAAGTCAAATCTGGAAAAATGTGTCAGGACGGTATATAAGGAGATAGCAAGACTTCAGGATACTATGCTCTCTGACAGAAAACTTAAGGCTGCGAAAAAACAGCTGCTCGGTCAGCTTGCAATCAGCGGAGATAATGGAGAAAACCAATGCCTGTCCATGGGAAAAGGACTGCTGGCTTATGGCAAAGTCAGTTCCGGCAAGGATAACCGTACTCTTGTCGAGGCTGTTACAGCGGAAGATATACGTGAGATTGCGCGCACAGTCTTTGATTTTGACAGACTTTCAAAACTGATATATGTCTGATATGGAAAAGATATATAAATATATAGAAGACCACGCCTACGTGCCAAGCGAGGCTTTGGAATGGGTCGTGAAACAGACTCATATCCGTACGAATCATGCGCGTATGCTTTCCGGGGCGGCTCAAGGCCAGTTGCTTAGGATGTTTGTCCAGATGACTGGTGCTTCCCGCGTGCTGGAACTTGGTACATTTACCGGATATTCTGCAATCTGTCTTGCCTCCGCACTTCCTGCAGACGGACATCTGGATACTCTGGAGCTTAATGACGAACTCGAAGACCTTATACTTGAGGGCTTTGACCGTGCCGGCCTTTCCGACAGGATAAAGCTGCACATAGGTGACTGCAAGGATACACTCAGAAGTTTCCTGGCGGAGGGTAGAGAATATGATGTCGTGTATATTGATGCGAACAAGAGGGAGTATTGTGAGTATTACGACCTTGTGTTCGATATGGTCCGTCCGGGTGGTCTTATCCTCGCAGATAATGTGCTCTGGGATGGGAAGGTGTGTCAGGATCCTCTCCCTCAGGATAAACAGACCCTGGGGATTGCAGCTTTCAATGACAAGGTGTCTGCAGATCCGCGCGTGGAATCCGTTATAATGCCTCTTCGTGACGGGCTGAATATAATCCGCCGAAACGAAACCCGCTGATGCACAATGCTTTGCATCAGATGCCTGCTCCCCAAAGTACGCAGGCGTTAAGTTTAAGTAATTGGTAATCAGAAATATATGACAACTAAGACTAAAACCCTCACAGCGACTGCTGTTTTCTTCTTACTTGCAGTCCTGTTCTATCTCCCTGTATCCATACCGCATAAGCTGGTTTTTCCGGTGGCAAGTATATTTGTCGCTTCATTATGGCTGACACCCTGGCAGATATGTGCTGCGCTTTTCTTTTCCGCTCTTGGTGACTGGTTTGGCACATGCGGCAATTTCCTGGCTCAGATGGGTTCGTTTGCCATAGGCCATGTATTCTATATATGGTTTTTTGTGAAGAGATATTTTACCAAGGTGGAGCATGACGGCAAACTGACAGCCAGAGCAAAGGGATATCTCGCCATGCTCGTAGTCTGCCTGGTGGGTCTGCTCTTTGTGGTCTTTACGCGTGTGGTTCCAGCTGCTCCGGCAGGAGTGGTAAGAATAGGTGTAGGAATCTATGCTGTAATAATTTCCACTATGCTTCTTACCGGTATGTTGCAGAGAAGTACTCTATATGCTCTCGGAGCCGTTCTTTTCGTGTTCTCGGACTTCATCCTTGCATGGAACAGGTTTGTGGAGCCGATTCCGCATCGAGATTATCTTGTACTTGTGAGCTATTTCCTGGCGCAATGGCTCCTCTTCGTACGCTCCACTCCATATCGTATAGCCAGTCTGCGTCCGTTCCGTTTTTAGGATTCTGCCACGCTGTTCCCGTAAATCCGAACCTAATATACAAAAAGCGAAGTGACAGACTGTCACCAGCGGTCCTCCCCACTATCGTGGGTCCCCTCCCTTTTCGGGAGCCAATGCCGCCCTGTGACAGTCTGTCACTTCGCTTTTGTCGTATTACAGACTCTTCGGTCTCATCTGCGGGAAGAAGAGTACATCCTGGATGGTAGGGGAGTTGGTCATGAACATTGTCAGACGGTCGATACCCATTCCCAGTCCTGATGTAGGAGGCATACCGTACTCAAGTGCGCGAACGAAGTCCATATCGATGAACATAGCCTCGTCATCTCCCTTGTCCTTCAGTTTGAGCTGATCCTGGAAACGCTCGTACTGGTCGATAGGGTCGTTCAGCTCACTATATGCATTCGCAAGTTCCTTTCCGCATACAAAGAGCTCGAATCTCTCGGTGAGATCAGGATTTGTACGGTGACGCTTGGTCAGCGGAGACATTTCCACAGGATAGTCTGTGATGAATGTAGGCTGAACGAGGTGCTTCTCGCAGTATTCTCCGAAGATAGCGTCGATGAGCTTGCCCTTTCCGAATGAAGGGTCTGTCTCTACATGGAGCTTCTTGCATGTCTCGCGGAGCTCGTCCTCCGACATTCCTGCTACGTCCACTCCTGCATATTCCTTGATAGCTTCGAGTATAGGAAGTCTGCGGAACGGTGGCTTGAAGTCAACCTGATTCTCTCCGATTGTAACCTCTGTCTTTCCGTGAAGCTTGAGGGCAATCTTCTCAAGGAGCTTCTCCACGAACTCCATCATCCAGATATAGTCCTTGTATGCCACATAGATTTCCATGCATGTGAACTCCGGGTTATGAGTCTTGTCCATACCCTCGTTGCGGAAGTCCTTTGCGAATTCGTAAACTCCATGGTATCCACCGACGATGAGTCTCTTCAGATACAACTCGTTTGCGATTCTCAGATAGAGTGGAATGTCGAGAGCGTTGTGGTGAGTGATGAAAGGACGTGCAGTTGCACCGCCTGGGATGCTCTGGAGGATAGGTGTCTCCACCTCAAGGCATCCTGCCTCGTTGAAATACTCACGCATTGTAGCCACGATCTGGCTTCTCTTTATGAATGTGTCACGTACCTGTGGATTTACAATCAGGTCAACATATCTTTGACGATATTTCAATTCAGGGTCTGAGAACGCATCAAACACTTCGCCATCCTTCTCCTTCACAATAGGGAGCACTCGGAGAGACTTGCTCAGAAGTGTCAGTTCCTTTGCGTGGATGGAAAGCTGTCCGGTCTTTGTGATGAAGGCAAATCCCTTGATACCTACGATGTCTCCTATGTCGAGGAGTTTTTTCCATACTGTATTGTACATGGTCTTGTCTTCACCGGGACAGATCTCGTCACGGTTTACATATATCTGGATACGGCCTGTCTCGTCCTGAAGTTCACCGAATGATGCTGCACCCATGATACGTCTTGACATGATGCGGCCAGCGATGACAACATCCTGAAAATTGCCGGCAGCCTCATCGTATTCAGCCTTTACCTGCGCAGCAGATGTGTTGATCGGGTAGAGTGGTGCCGGATAAGGCTCAATTCCAAGTTCTCTGAGCTTGGCGAGTGATTCTCTTCTGAATAACTCCTGCTCGTTGAGGTCCATAATGCTCATATTATATTTCTTTATAGTTTATTAATCGTTCAAACACGCAAATTTAACATAAATTCTCCGAATATGATTAAAATATCAGTGTAAGTATTGTTTCTTTCGAAATATTACCTACCTTTGCAGTGTATTAGTTCACTAATGCACTAAACATAATGTTATGATTACAATAAATGACATCGCATTCAGCTATGGCGATAAGAATGTTCTGAAAAACATCAGCCTGAAACTGGAAAAGGGCAGGATTTACGGCCTGCTTGGAGAGAACGGAGTGGGAAAAACCACTCTGCTTACTTTGGTCTGTGGCCTCAAGAAGCCACAATGCGGCACTATAGATGTGGATGGACGCAAACCTTACGACAGGGAACCCTCTCTGCTGTCCGGGCAATACTTTCTCAGTGACGATGTGGCTCCGGTCAATATGAAGGCCTGTGATTATGCTGCAAGCTATGGAAAGTTCTGGGAGAAATTCTCAATGGACAAATTCCTTGAGATAATGAATATGTTTGAGACTGACCCGCAGCAGAAGATGAGTCATATGTCTGCCGGGCAGTTGAAGAAGACATATATATCCTTTGCCCTTTCGTGCAGTCCGTCATATCTTATCTTGGACGAGCCTACAAACGGGCTTGACATACCGTCAAAATCGCAGTTCAGGAAGGCAGTGACAAAATATACGGATGAGGATACTACGGTCCTGATCTCTACACATCAGGTACGCGATCTCGAGAATGTCATTGATCCTGTCATTATCCTGAACAGTCATGAAGTTCTCCTGAATGCTTCTCTGGAAGAGATTTCATCGAAGCTTTATTTCGACTATGGAAATGAGAAGAGGGGAGATGCCCTATACAGCGAAATGGTTCCTGGCGGTAGTATCCAGGTCTGCATAAACGCTACGGGAGAAGACAGCAGGGTCAATATAGAGGCGCTTTTCAATGCAGTGCACGCCCACAAGGAACTTATCAAAGGAATGTTTTAGAGAATTGTGTCATGGGTGAAATATTCAATTTCAGAAGATTTGGAAAATATCTGGTATCAGATATGAAGGCTTCTTTTGCAAGCTATGGCTTGAGCATGCTGCTGATCAGTTTGATGGGCCTTGTGGTATATGCAGGCACAGTGATTATGGGACTGCTTTTCAATGGGACGTGGGATGGACCGTCTCTTGGGTTCCGCTGCTCTGTATTTGCGGTATCTATGCTCGTCCTTGCTGTTACGATGCCGGTGAAATGTTATGGACAGATTACAGAAAAGAGGGCAGGATCGCAATGGCTGATGGTGCCGGTTTCGCGTCTTGAAAAGATGCTGAGCATGGTGCTTATGACAACAGTTATAATCCCTGCTGCATGTGTACTTGTTTATGGTGGCGTTGATGCTCTGCTTTGCGGACTGGATAAGACCTGCGGTCAGTCTCTTGTCGCATCATTGATTGATCTTAGAGCCACAATTGCTGTTTATAATCCGGCTATGGCTGATCTCGGACCTACTCTTAACGGTCTGGTCAGACAGATAACCAATCCGCTTCTCTATCTGGACGATATTGCAGGTGTGCTTCTGATCTTCCTTCTGGGTGCGATATTCTTCCGGACAGGAAAGACTGTCAAGACAATTATTGCATATATTGTACTGGTTTCAGTTCTGGGCGTGGTGGCAACTTCATTCATGTCTGATTGGGTGGTGGAAGCTATGAATGGTCTGGATATGATGGACTCGGAGGAGGTGATTGCTGAAATCTCGTCTTTGAGTATCGTCAGACATGCCGCATTGTGGGATACAGTGAACGATACATTGCTCAATATCGCTCTTTTGACGGGCATCTGGTTCAGAATCAAGACATTGAAACATTAGGACATGATATTCGACAACAACAGGTCTATATATATGCAGATATGTGACAGGATCTGTGAACAGATTCTGCTCGGGGAACTGCAGCCAGACGCGAGGATAATGTCTGTAAGGGAATATGGTGCGGAGATCGGCGTCAATCCTAATACTGTGATGAGGAGTTATGAGCGTCTCACCGCAGACGGTATAATATATAACAGGAGAGGTATCGGATATTTTGTCAGTCCGGATGCACGGGAAATTGTTTTGGAGGCTCAGCGTAAGGAGTTTATAGAAAATGAGCTTCCGGTCATCAGACGCAGGATGAGCCTGCTGGGTATAGATCCGGAAATATTGAAATGACGATATTTATAATATAATTGAGTATCTGTTTCGGATTTTTGAAACAAAATCCATATCTTTGTAGGATATGGCGGTAGAAAAGATATGGAAATTTCGTGAAGGCGTTGATGCTGATAATGTAAGGCAGCTTTCTTCTGAGCTTGGAGTCGATCCCGTGCTTGCGGAACTCCTGGTTCAGAGGGGTGTGTCCACATTTGAGCAGGCGCGTTCTTTCTTCCGTCCGAGTCTGGACCATCTTCATGACCCGTTCCTGATGACAGATATGGACAAGGCTGTCGAGAGAGTGCATCTTGCTGTTTCCAGAGGGGAGAAGATTCTGGTTTACGGAGACTATGATGTGGATGGCACGACAGCGGTGTCGCTTGTATATTCATTCCTTCGTCGTCTTACCCGTCAACTTGATTTCTATATCCCGGAAAGATATGACGAGGGTTATGGAGTGTCATACAAGGGTATCGACTGGGCTTCTGAAAACGGCTTCGGTCTCATCATCACGCTCGACTGCGGCATCAAGGCCAACGAAAAGGTAGAATATGCGCGTGAGAGGGGTATTGATGTCATAATATGTGACCATCATCTTCCTGAAAACGAACTGCCTAAGGCTGTGGCTGTGCTCGATCCTAAACGCGAGGACTGTTTCTATCCTTTTGATGACCTTTCGGGATGTGGTGTGGGTTTCAAGCTTGTACAGGCTTATTCGCAGAAATATGATATTCCCTTCGAGACCCTGATTCCGCTTATGGACCTGCTGGTGGTCAGCATCGCTTCCGACCTTGTGTCCGTGGTGGATGAAAACAGGATTCTTGCACACTTCGGTCTCAAACAGCTGAATACCCATCCTCGTGAGGGTCTCCTTGCTATGATCCAGCTATCGGGTCTTGAACCGGGTCATCTTACAATTGATGATATAGTGTTCAAGATAGGTCCGCGAATCAATGCTGCCGGACGTATGGAGAGCGGACGTATCGCCGTCGAGCTGCTCACTGCTTCCAATGTGGATGAGGCAATCCGTATCGGCAACGAAATCAACGAACATAATAACGAAAGAAAGAATATTGACCGCCGTATCACTCAGGAGGCCCTTGAAATGGTCGAGTCCGGCAAATGTCTCTCAGGCGGCAAGGCTACCATAGTATATAATCCGCAATGGCACAAAGGTGTGGTGGGAATTGTAGCTTCACGTCTTGTAGAGGCATATTACAAGCCTACAATCGTATTTACCATGTCACAGGGAGGTCTTGTGACAGGATCTGCCCGCAGTGTACATGGTTTCGACCTTTATGATGCGATAGAGAGCTGCTCGGATCTGCTGGAGAACTTCGGTGGACATCTCTATGCTGCAGGACTTACCCTCAAGGAGGAGAATCTTCCATCATTCTGCGAGAGGATAGAAAAGCATATCTCAGGAAAGATCATACCGGAGATGCAGACTCCTGTTGTGGATATAGATGCAATGCTCAACTTCTCTCAGATTACCCCTAAGTTCCTGCGTATCCTCAAGCAGTTCCAGCCGTTCGGACCTGGCAACAGTGCGCCTGTATTCCGTACGGACAACGTTTATGACAACGGTATGGGACGCAAGGTAGGTGCAGAGGGCGGCCATCTCAAACTTGAACTGATACAGGAGTCACATCCGTATCATCATATCTCGGCGATCGCATTCAATATGGCAGACTATTTCGATCATATCAAGGGAGGCAATCCTATAGATGTCTGCTATTCGATTGTCGAAAACTATTACCGCGGCACATCAAATACCCAGCTTCGCGTGAAGGATCTCCGCGAACGTGATGAGCTGGTGTAGATTTTTGCTGTTTTTTACGCTTTTTGCTTTTTCTTGTTTCCGGTTAGGGATGAATGACAGAATATAGGGACGAATATTTTGGTCTCTTGGGGATTTGTCTGTAATTTTGTCTGAAGACATATTGCTGTAAATGGTGGTGTGTCCAAAAGGTTTCAAGGGCTGCTGTATGAATGTGAACAATGAATTGAGAACCGCATGGGAGTTCGTAGAGAAGACCGGTAAGAGTGTGTTCCTGACCGGAAAGGCGGGAACGGGAAAGACCACTTTTCTGAGAGAAGTGGTGGAGTCCTCGAGTAAACGGGTCGTGGTGGTGGCTCCTACCGGTATCGCTGCAATCAATGCCGGCGGCGTGACAATCCATTCGTTCTTTCAGCTTCCGCTTCATCCGTATATACCTGGAATCAAGGTGGAGTCCAAGTTTGCATTCAGCAAGGAGAAGCGCAGCATAATCCGTACTATAGACATACTTATAATAGATGAAATAAGTATGGTACGAAGCGATCTTCTGGATGCTGTCGATTCGGTTCTCAGACGTTTCAGAGACCGGAATAAGCCGTTCGGTGGTGTCCAGCTGCTTATGATCGGAGACCTTCAGCAGCTGACTCCGGTGGTGACAGATGAAGAATCGGAGCTGCTGAGCCACTATTACAAGACTCCGTTTTTCTTTGGCAGCCATGCTCTCGAAAAAGTGGATTATGTGACTATCGAGCTGAAACAGGTCTATCGTCAGCAGGATGAGCAGTTCATATCCATTCTGAATCAGGTCCGTTCAGGACGACCTTCAATACAGATCATAGATGCACTGAATGCCAGATACAATCCGGACTTCGCTCCGGATCCGGAAGAGGGATATATCAGACTTACTACCCACAACAGCACTGCCAATGCCTTTAACGAGCAGCAGCTGGATATGCTGGATGAGACACTTCATCGGTTCGATGCCTCCATTTCAGGTAATTTCCCGGAGTATTCCTATCCTACTGAAGTCCAGCTCGAACTCAAAAAAGGTGCGCAGGTCATGTTTGTAAAGAATGACCCGTCTTCAGAAAAGCGCTATTATAACGGCAAGATAGGTCATGTGGTGGAGATTGTGGACGATATCATCCTTGTACAATGCCCTGGAGATGACGAGCCTGTTGCCGTGGAGCAGCTTGAATGGGAAAACAGCAGATATGTCATAAACGAGCAGACACAGGAGATGGAGACTCAGGTGCAGGGAGTGTTCAGACAATATCCTCTACGTCTTGCCTGGGCGATCACCATCCATAAGAGTCAGGGACTTACATTTGACAAGGCGATAATAGATGCAGCCGCATCCTTTGCTTCCGGTCAGGTCTATGTGGCACTAAGCCGTTGCAGGACATTGGACGGCATGGTGCTGGCGACTCCATTGCGCCAAAGTGCGGTGATGACTGACCCTCGGGTAGAGGATTATATCAACTTGCAGGAGCAGGCAGCAGCAGAAAGCCTGTCCCGTCTGGATGCCATCAAGAAAGACTACTTCAGGGAACTGCTGGCGGACATGTTTGATTTCCGCAGTCTTGCATATCTCCAGAAAAGGATGCTTGGTGTATGCACTGAATTTCCGTCAGGAACATTTGTGGGACTGAGTCAGAAACATAGTGACATTCTTAATACTCTCAATGAGAAGGTAGTATCTATAGGTCTTAAATGGCAGCGCATCATATCTGCAAAGCCTTATGAGGAATTGTGTTCCGAAGAATTCATCCTGAGGGTGCAGAAGGGATGTGAGTATTTTCTTTCAGAACTGGAGTCTGCCTATGGAGACTTTCTCGACAAGATGAAGGACCTCAAGGCAGAGAACAAGGAACTTCTCAAACGCTACACCAATGTCTGGAACGACCTGCACATGGAACTTGGAGTCCACACGCGCCTTCTGAAATCCATGTCGTCAGTGAGCTTTTCTACTGAAACATTCCTGCGTGAACGGCAGAAAGCTGTCTATGAGGCATCAGGTCTTGTTCCGGATGAATTGAAAACCCCGTCAGGAAAGTCTTCAGGGAAATCCCGCACGCCTAAACCGGAGAAACTGAAGAAGGAAGATACAAAGCTCACGACATTCAAGCTGTACAAGCAGGGATGCTCGATAAACGACATTGCAAAACAGCGCGACCTCCATAAACGCACCATCCACAGCCATCTCGCCCATTATGTAGCCAAAGGTATGCTTCCGGTCACAGATTTCGTATCATCGGAAAAGTGCGACATCATCACTGAAACAATCTCCACAATCGGCACCCTCAAAGGTCTCGCCGCCATCAAACAGGCCTGCCCCGATACCATCACCTACGAAGACATCATCATGGTCATCGCCTCGATGGAAGTATAACGGTGTTTTGCCTGGCGCCTAACTCGCTGATTATCAGCTTAATGCTGAAAGGCGATTCCCCGCTGCAGGGGAATCGCCTTTCTGTAACTTGCTGTTATAGAGGCGGTTAGATGCCAGGGATGTGCTGCAGCACGTCTTTGATTTCTCCCAGATCAAGGATTTCCCTCGCAATCTCCTCGACGCACTTGCCGTCGGTATCGATGATGTGATGGGCAACGTGTTCGTAGGTGGTGGAGCGGAGTGCCATGAGGGACTCTATGCGGTGGCGGAGTGCGGTGGAATCTGCTTGGGAGGAATGGTTGACGGTGGCCAGGAGCGGTCTTTTCGCTGCCTCTCCTTCGAGATGTTCAAGGAGCGTATGGACTGATGCCCGAAGGTAGATGCAGACAGTCTTTTCATGCACCATTTCTGCACTTGAGGGTGTCATCACAGCTCCGCCTCCCAGTGCAAGCACCATTCTGCCAGCCTTAGAAGCCTCATGGACATCAGAAGATTCTGTCTTATCAATAATGCCCTTCAGAGTCTCCTTCTCAATTCTTCTGAACTCTGCCTCTCCTCTGTCAAATATCTCAGCAATCGAGCAGACTTCCTGCTCTTCTATGACTGCATCAAGATCCGCAAAACGACAGCAGAGCAGCTCCGAGAGTCTTCTCCCGACACTGCTCTTGCCGCATCCCATAAATCCTGTAAGCGATATTATCATTTTAGAAAAGTGACAGCTGTATATCATCATCAAGCGAGATGTCTATCGGATCCTCTACATCCGAATTGTCGATCTCTCCTGCCTGATTCTCCGCTTCAGAGGTCTCAGGAACAACCTCATCCTCAGGCAGATGCAGTGGCTCGCCGAACTTCACGGACTTGACATCCATTGCGCTCACTTTCTTGCCCTTCGCCTGAAGACCCTTCTTTGCGATGAATTCCTCTGCATTGACGGTCTCCATCTCCCTGTGCTCGTGCTTGCCTCCGAATGTGATTTCAAACTGAGGGTGCCTGTCATCGCTGATCTCCACCAGATACGATCCCTTGCTGTCTGAAATGAAATTCACAGGAGTATTGTCGCTTACCTCGAAAGAGAATCTCTTCACATAGAACGAAGATACGCTCTTGTCGTAGTACAGTACTGTATATACCTTGTTTACATCAAGCTTCTCGATCTTCAACAGTTCTCCCTGATATCTGTTGCTCAGATCGAATGTGGTGGTATAGTATGTACCGTCCTTGAAGATAGCGAGGATATGGTCTCCTGTATTGAACTGGCCCAGATGCAATCCACGACCGTCCTCATTCAGCCTCTGGATGTCCTCATCAAACCATATGTCCTTTCCGCCGATTGTTGATATACCTTTGGCTCTCAGCACAATCTTGTTGATAGGATTCTTGGATACGAGATTGCCTCTAGCCGAACGTCCCTTGATAAGAAGGTCGGAGAAGTCGTAGTCCTCTGTAAGCTTCTTAAGCTTTGGACGCTGTCTGTAATGGATTCTCACGGTCTCAGCCTCTCCGTTGTGGTTTACGGTGAACCAGAGGATCTGCGATCCCGGAGTACCCTGAGTTATGTCATATTCCTTGTCGCGGGTAACGCTTGTTACTGCAAATCTCTTTGCATAGCTGAGTGCAGTCTTGCCTTCGCGATATATCACATTGTATATAGTTCTCTGGTCATTCCTGTCAAATACGCCCACGTAGAGGATGTCCTTGCCGAGGAATGCCTTTTCCGACACCTTGGTCACCTTGTATTTTCCGTCCTTGTGGATGACGATTATCTCGGAAAGGTCAGAACAGTCGCAGATATATTCCGCGTTGTCCTCCTTCTTGAGAGCTATACCCACAAATCCCTCAGCCTTGTTGGCATAGAGTTTAGCGTTGTTGCTTACCACCTTGGTCACGGCGATGGACTCGAAGCCTGCAAGCTCGGTGAGTCTCGGATAGTCCTTGCCATATTTCTTCTTGAGGTTCTTGAAGTAGTTGATGGCAAACTCGTTGATATGCTCGAGGTGGTTCTGTACTTCCTCCATCTCTGCTTCAAGTGAGCGGAGCTTTTCTTCCACAGCCTTCACGTCAAACTTGGAAATCTTCCTGACAGGCTTCTCTACAAGCTTGTTGATGTCTTCCATGACTATAGGTCGGTGGAGAAGATTCTGGTATTTGAGCATCTGGTCGAACACTTCCTGAAGCTGTGCCTCCCAGCTCTTGGCGTCACCCTCGAGAATTTTATATACCCTGTTCTCGAAGAAGATCTTTTCAAGGGAGCTATAGTGCCAGTCATTTTCAAGCTCGTCCAGTCTGATCTGAAGTTCCTGCTTCAGAAGGTCTCTGGCGTGGTCAGTACTATATCTGAGAATATCGTGAACACTGAGGAACTGCGGCTTATGGTCAACGATCACACAGGCGTTCGGAGATATCGACACCTCGCAGTCGGTAAATGCATACAGGGCGTCGATTGTCTTGTCCGGAGACACGTCGTTAGGCAGGTGGATAAGGATATTGGCCTTGTCTGTGGTAAGGTCGTCAATCTTCTTGATCTTGATCTTACCCTTTTCCTTGGCCTTGAGGATAGACTCAATTATGCTGTGTGTTGTCTTTCCGAATGGTATCTCGTTGATAGACAAGGTGTTCTTGTCGATTTTCTCGATCTTTGCACGTACCTTGACCACTCCGCCTCTCTGCCCCTGCATATATTTGGAACAGTCAGCAGAGCCACCGGTAGGGAAGTCCGGATACAGCTCGAAATCCTTGCCCTGAAGGTGAGCGACCGATGCATCGATGATTTCGTTGAAGTTGTGTGGAAGTATCTTTGAGGCAAGACCTACCGCAATACCTTCCGCACCTTGTGCGAGCAGAAGCGGGAATTTGATAGGCAGCTCGACCGGCTCCTGGTTACGTCCGTCATAGGATGTCATCCAGTTTGTGGTCTTCGGATTGAATACAACCTCCTTCGCAAATTTTGTAAGTCGCGCCTCGATGTAACGAGGGGCAGCATTGCTGTCTCCGGTAAGGATGTTACCCCAGTTTCCCTGACAATCGATCAGATAATTCTTCTGACCGAGCTGAACGAGTGCTCCAAGAATAGACTGGTCGCCGTGAGGGTGGAACTGCATTGCCTGTCCGACGATGTTGGCTACCTTTGTATATCGTCCGTCGTCCATACGCCACATTGCATGCAGCACACGCCTCTGCACGGGCTTCATTCCGTCCACGATATGCGGAACGGCCCTATACAGAATGGTATATGAAGAATAATCAAGGAACCAGTCCTTGAACATTCCCGAGAGTCTGTATTTCTTGCTGTTCTCTCCCAGCAGTCTGTCGAATTTTCCGGTAGGTGTGTCCTGATTTCCCTCTTCCTCAATCATTTCCTCCTCAGGGAGATCGATTTCGTCAATACTCATGTTGCCTGGTTGGTTTTATGGTTAACGGCATAGCCGCTTCTAATACTCATATCCGAATTTTCTGAGCTCTTTCTTGCTCTCTCTCCAGTCAGGGTCCACCTTTACGAACAGGCGGAGGAATACTTTCTTCTGAAAAAAGTCTTCCATCTCGATTCTTGCCTGTGTGCCGACCTTCTTGAGAGACTGGCCGCCCTTTCCGATGATGATGCCCTTCTGGGAATCCCTCATCACGTAGATTACTGCGCTTATGTCGTATCTTTCCGAGCCTTCCTTGAACTCCTCGATCACGACCTCACAGCTGTATGGTATTTCCTCCTTGTAGTTGAGGAAAATCTTTTCGCGCACGATTTCCGATGCAAAGAAACGCAGGTTCTTGTCTGTAAACACATCCTTGTCATACCATGCCGGAGCTTCTGGAAGATTGCCTACAATGGCATCGAAGATGTTGTCGAGGTTGAATCTCTCCTGAGCGGATGCAGGGAATATGATTGCATTCGGAAGCTGCTCTTTCCACCATCCCATCAGTTCAAGAACCTGTTCCTGACTGCTTATGTCTATCTTGTTGATGACAAGTACGACAGGACACTGGATCTTCTGGAGCTTGGCGATGTATTCGTCGTTCTTGTCCCCCTTCTCCACTGTGTCTGTTACATAGAGAATTATGTCCGCGTCGCCGATGGCCGTGTCAACAAAGTTCATCATGCTCTGCTGAAGCCTGTAGTTCGGCTTGAGGATACCAGGAGTGTCGGAATATACAATCTGGTAGTCATCTCCGTTCACGATTCCCATGATCCTGTGCCTCGTAGTCTGCGCCTTTGCTGTAACAATCGACAGTTTCTCGCCTACAAGTGCATTCATAAGCGTGGATTTGCCCACATTCGGGTTACCGATGATGTTGACAAATCCCGCGCGATGTCTTTTTGCTGTTTCTCCCATAGATATTATAGGTATGCTCCCATCCTGAGCAGGTTGATTTCTCCCTCTGTAAGGTATCTCCAGTCTCCTCTCTTGATTCCCTTCTTGGTGAGTCCTGCAAAATATACTCTGTCAAGTGCTTTTACCTCGTATCCGAGCGACTCGAATATCCTTCTTACGATACGGTTCTTTCCGGAGTGGATCTCGATACCGAGCTTGCGGTGGTCATCAGCCTCGATATACTCAAGTTCGTCAGCTGCGATGATGCCGTCATTGAGCTCCACGCCGCTGAGAATCTTCTCGAAGTCTTCCTGCTTGAGTTTTGAATCAAGAGAAACCTGGTAGATCTTCTTCTTGTCGTATGAAGGATGAGTAAGCTTCTCTGCAATCTCACCGTCGTTGGTGAACATCAGAACGCCGGTAGTATTCTTGTCAAGACGTCCCACTGGGAATACTCTTGTAGGACAACTCTTGAGAAGGTCCATTACAGTTTTGTCTGCATGAGGGTCGCTTGCAGTAGTGACATATCCCTTAGGCTTGTTCATTACGATGTAAACCTTGTTCTCGCCCTTGAGTCTTTCTCCGTTGAAACGGATGTCGTCGGTGTTGATATTTACCTTGGTTCCGAGCTCGGTGACTACTTCGCCGTTAACTGTCACCACTCCAGCAAGGATGAAATTGTCAGCCTCTCTTCTTGAACATACTCCAGAGTTTGCGATGAACTTGTTGAGTCTGATCTCCTCCTTTACAGGTACCATTACCATATCATTGTCAGAGTACTCGCCGTCAAGCTGAGGACGTCTGTTGATCATCTGGTTGATTCCGCTCTCGTTCTCGTCACGGAAGTAGTTGAAGTCTTTTCTTGTGAAGCTCTTCTTTCCGGTGTTTCTGAAACCGCCGCTTCTTCTTTCTCCTGAGAATGGCCTTCTTTCTGAATTCTCTCCGGAAGATCTGCGTGGTCTGTCACCACCGAAAGACCTTCTCTCGGAATTGTCTCCGAAGTTTCTTCTCGGACGTTCGCTGTTCTCACTGAAAGATCTGCGCGGTCTGTCGCTGCCGAATGATCTTCCCTCTCCGAAAGACCTTCTTTCCGAGTTGTCGCCGAAGCTTCTTCTTGGACGCTCGCTGTTCTCTCCAAAAGATCTGCGTGGTCTGTCACCACCGAATGATCTTCTCTCGGAATTGTCTCCGAAACTTCTTCTCGGACGCTCATTGTTGTCTCCGAAGACTCTTTCGGCACCCCTTGTGCCTGCTCTTGAGATTCTTGGTCTTTTGCCTGTGTTGCTGCCGTACTCTCTACGACCTTCTGTTCTGCGGCCGAAACCGCCTTTCTTGTTGTTTTCCATTTATAAATGTGTTTTAATATTGCTATGCCATCCCGGCATAATGGGTATGTCGGCTCACGCCGGTTATTTTAGTCTGAATATATAAGTTATCGTTCCTTTCTGCATTGCTGGTGCGTCTGCGCTCATGTTGAAACTTGCCTTCATGGCTGCCTTTCTCGCTTCGTTCCACATATCCTTGTCGGTGACTGTAGTTCCTTCTGCACCCGGTACAGCCTTCTGAACTATGCCGTAGTTGTCCACCCATATCTCTACAACGACCTTGCCTGCTTTCTGTACGGAGTAGGACGGTCTTGGCAGAGATCCGTTCTGTGTCCTTCCTGCAAGCAGAGCCTTAGGCTCTCCCACAGTCTCTCCGGTCCTGGTGTTTCCCAAGGCATGTCCGGCTTTCAGGGCATCTGTAACCTCGCGGGCTGTCTGTGCGGCCAGGGTGTCTTTCTGAGTCTTGTTGTCGGCTGCAGAGAACAAGGCTTTTCTGTTGATTTCCTTCTTGCGCGGCGGCTCAGGTACTTCCACATCTCCCTGGTCTCCTACAGTTGCCTCGGGCGCCTCATTGGTCTTTGTACCCAAGTGCTGGGCCTCGGACTGCTGGACAAGATTTATCTCCTTGCTCCGCACCTCGGCACGTGGCTTTGTTCCGTCTCTCCTCTGCTTGGGCTTCTGGATCTCCACATCCTCGAAATCTATGAGAATCATCTCCTTTTCCGGAGGAGGCGGGTCAAGATATGTGAATCCGCTGACAAAGAAACAGCCGACAAGCACGACATGCACAAAAACAGTCAAGAGGCCTCCCGATAGCATCGAGCGCTTTTCCTGTCTTTCCCTTTCCTGTATGTATCTGCCGTCTGACATTTTCCTTTGTGATTTTCTATTCCGGTGAAGTTGCCATTATCACCTTGTAGTGATTGCGTTTTGCAATATTCATTACTTTTACGACCTCTCTGATCGGAACGGTCTGGTCTGCATAGATCGAGAACGTAGGGTCATCCTCGCTCTGAAGCAGATTTATCAGTTCGTCTTCAACCTGATCAAACCTTACAGGTGTCTCATCTCCGTTGATATGGAAAGAGAAATCATCAGTCTGCTGCCAATGCTTTATGGATACGCTTACCGTAGCCTTGGCTGACACCTGACCTGTACTCTTCGGGAGCAGGAGCTTGAGTGCATTAGGATTGATGAGCGTAGATGTCACCAGAAAGAAGATAAGAAGCAGGAATACGATGTCGGTCATTGACGACATCGAGAAACTCGAATCTACCTTCGTTGTTCTTTTGATTGCCATTTTCCTGTTTCTTTATTTGTCTGACGGCTCATGGAGCATGTCTATGAACTCAATTGTAGTTCTCTCCATCTTGAACACGAGGTTCGATATCTGTGAGGTGAGGAAGTTGTATCCGAAGTATGCGATGATACCTACGAAGAGACCGCCTACAGTGGTCACCATTGCCTCATAGATACCTCCTGAGAGGAGCGTGATGTCGATATTGTTGCCTGCTGTGGACATTCTGAAGAAAGCCTCGATCATACCTGTTACCGTACCGAGGAATCCGATCATAGGAGCACCGCCGGCGATAGTCGCGAGCATAGGGAGACCTTTTTCAAGTCTTGCCACTTCCACGCTGCCTGTGTTCTCGACCGCGGTCTGAATGTCCTGAAGAGGTCTTCCGATCCTTTCGATACCCTTCTCTACAAGACGTGCAACAGGGGAGTCATACCTCTGGCACAGCTCGATTGCCGACTTGATCTTTCCGTCGTGGATATAGTCGCGGATATCCTTCATGAAGTTCTTGTCTATCTGACCGGCCTTGCGGATGAGCCACCATTTGTTTCCGAAGATGTAAATGGCCATGATTGACAGAATGAGAAGGACGATCATGAGCCATCCACCCTTGGATGCCATGTCGATAAGCGAGAGTTTCATCTCCTGCTGCACAGGGGCTGTCTGTGCAATCGCCGCAGTGTCAGCGGCAGCTTGTAAAAGATTGAAAAGCATTGTATTGTATAGTTTTTATTGTCAAGCGCACAAAATCGTGCAAAGGTAGAAAAAATCTTCGGGATTTCCTATAATGTCTGTCCTGAGATAAACTCACGGAGAATGGATGTCGGAGGTATGGCGGCAATTTCTTCCGGGGACAGCGCTACAATATAATCCAGGAACTTAAGCATGCGGGAAGCTTCGCTGAATGCAGGCGATGACGGCGATATCCGTCTGAGCAATGGTTCTGCATAGTATTTAAGTACAGGAAGTTCAAAGATATGTGCCGAGTTGAATACGGCATCTGCATATTCCTGATATGGGAAGATGTTCCTGTTTTCTCCGCGTCTGACACTCTGCCATCTCATTATCGTGCTTTCAGGAATCACTCCGCGCACTCTGTTGTCTCTTATCATGCGTCTGAGCATCCTGTTGTCAGATGTGGAAATGTTGTTGTTCTCGTCGATGGATAGGGAAGTCAGGGCTGAAGCATATACGCGGAACACCTTTGTGCTGTCCACACCCGGTATCATAGCAGGGTTCAGAGCGTGTATTCCTTCCATGATGAGTATGTCCTTTTCATGGAGCTGCATCATGCTTCCGTCGAAATATCTCTTGCCTTCCTTGAAGTCGAAACGAGGTATTTCCACTTCCTTGCCGTCAAGCAGGTCGTTGAGCTGATTTCCCAGGAAGTCAAGGTCCATAGCTTCCAATGCCTCGAAATCGTAATCTCCGTTAGCATCAAGAGGGGTAAGATGTCTGTCTACAAAGTAATTGTCAAGCTCGATGACCTTAGGATTCAGACCCAGAATACGGCATTGCAGAGCAAGCCTTTTTGATGTCGATGTCTTGCCGCTGCTGGACGGTCCGGCAATGAAAACAATCTTGACCGATCCTCTTCTGTCGTATATCTGGTTGGCGATTTCCGCATATTTTCTTTCATGCAGTGCCTCTGACAGATTGATCAGGTCGACAATCTTTCCGGAAAGAACTTTCTCATTGAGTGTCCCGACTCCACGGACTCCCATGACGGTGCACCAGTCCGAATATTCGTTCAGCGCTCCGGCAATCTTGGACTGCCTCTTCATCGGAAGAACTTTTCCGGGCTCTCCGTCCATCGGGTACTGGAGACAGAACCCGTCGTTGAATCCCATAAGACTGAATGTGGCAAGCAGCCCTGTGGACGGGATAAGCGGACCATAGAATGTATCAGCCTGACCATCGAGGAAATAGACGTTGTAGTGGAACCTGCCTATGCTTTTCAGAAGATTTATCTTTTCTTTCTGCTTGTTGCGCTCAAACAGAGTGCAGCATTCTTCAAGGCTGAGCATCTTTTTGCTGAACGGAAGGTCTGCTGCAACAATCTCCCTCATCCGCTTTTCTATGTCGGAGATCTGGCTGTCTGTGAGAAATATGCGGCGAGGTCTGCCGTCTTCAGCACATTCTTTTTCTCTGAGATCGCAGTAAAGACCACTTGGCAAGGAATAGTCAATGCACAGAACTTTGTCCGGAAACATCTCCCGGACCACATTCTGGAGGACAAAACAGAGTGATCGGATATATGTGCGTCTGCCGTCAGGATGGTCGTAGCCGATGAATCTGACATTGTGCGGATTGATTATCTTGTAGTCCAGCGATTTCAGTTTGTTGTCCACAAGGGCCGCCAGAACCGGAAGCCCTCTGTCCGGAACAATGTCATTAAAAAGCTGTGCAGCCAGTTCCTTCAAGGTGTAGCCTAATGATACCTTGATGTATGACTGCGTGTTTTCGCAGTAGATTCTGATTTCTTCCATTTGTTATAAAACTTCTTTTAGGAAAGGTCCGGTGACTGAATGCGGGTTGTTCGCCAGCTGTTCGGGCGTACCTTCGGCAACAATCATTCCTCCGGCTTTACCTCCTTCCGGTCCCATGTCGAACAGATAGTCGACAGTCTTGAGTACATCGAGATTATGTTCGATGACTATGACCGTATTCCCTTGATCCACGAGCTTCTGAAGTACGCCCAGAAGCACTTTGATATCATCGAAATGTAGCCCGGTGGTAGGCTCGTCCAGGATATATAGAGTGTTACCTGTACTCTTCTTTGCAAGCTCGGCAGCCAGTTTCATTCTCTGGCTTTCGCCTCCTGACAGGGTTACAGCCGACTGTCCCAGGCGTACATATCCGAGACCTACATCTACAAGTGCCTTGAGCTTTGGAGCGATAGACGGAATGTTCTCGAAGAACTCATAGGCCTCGCTGATAGGCATTTCAAGTACATCGTTGATGTTCTTTCCCTTGTAACGTACTGCCAGGGTGTCATCCTTATATCTTCTGCCCCTGCATTCTCCGCATACCACATTGACAGACGGCAGGAAGTTCATCTCGATTACCTTGATGCCTGCGCCCTTGCATTCCTCGCATCTGCCGCCCGGCACATTGAACGAGAATCTTCCGGCCTTGAATCCTCGCACCTTGGCGTCAGGAGTGGCTTCAAAGAGGTTCCTGATGTCGTTGAATACTCCGGTAAACGTGGCCGGGTTGCTTCGCGGAGTACGTCCGATAGGACTTTGGTCTATCTCTATGAGCTTGTCTATGTTTTCAATGCCTTCGATTGTATCATGTGGCAGAGGTTGCATCTTGGCATTGTAGAATCTGTTCTTCAATGCAGGCATCAGAGTCTCGTTTACAAGCGACGATTTTCCGCTTCCGCTCACTCCGCTTATTCCTATCAGCATCCCCAGAGGAAAGTGTATGCTGACATCCTTGAGGTTGTTTCCGCGGGCTCCGAGAACGCTAAGAGTCAATCCGTTACCCTTGCGACGTTCAGTAGGGACCTCTATGGATTTCCTGCCGGTCAGATAGTCCAGAGTGGCAGAGCTCGTGTCTGCAATTTCATTCAGCGGACCGTTGAAACATATCCTTCCTCCCTCTTCTCCCGCTCCCGGTCCTACATCCACAAGCCAGTCTGCCGCCATCATTGTCTCAGCATCATGCTCCACCACCATTACGGAATTGCCTTCATCCCTGAGCTTCTTGAGCGAGGCTATCAGTTTCCTGTTGTCTCTCTGGTGCAGTCCGATCGAAGGCTCGTCAAGGATGTAAAGTACGTTGACAAGTTTTGAACCTATCTGTGTGGCAAGTCTGATGCGCTGGCTCTCTCCGCCTGACAGCGAAGCAGTCGCCCTGTCAAGGGAAAGGTAGTCGAGACCTACATCGAGCAGGAATCTCACCCTGTCCTTCAGTTCTTTCAGAATATCTCTTGCAATCAGGCTTTCTCTCGCACCGAAGACATTGTCAAGGCTGTTGAACCATGCGTCTATCTGGCTGATTTCCATAGCCGCCACTTCGGAAATGGTCTTGCCGTCTATCTTGAAATATGTCGTCTCTTTGTTCAGTCTTGTTCCCTTGCATACCGGACATACGATCTTGTCGTTGATGTCTCCTGCAATACCGGGATAAGATACCATCTCCGACGAAGTGCCTTCTCCGACCCTGAACAGCTCGTCCGATCCGTAAACTATCAGGTCCACCATTTCCTCGGGCAGGTCCTCGATCGGGGCATAAAGGGAAAACGAATATTTCCTGGCTATGGACCTGATGATGTCGAATTTTCTGGTTTCCCTTATCTTGCCGAGAGGGATGATGCCTCCGTCTGCTATGGATAACTTCCTGTCAGGGATGATGGAGTCAATGTTTATGTCTACAATCTGTCCCAGTCCTTTGCAGTGCGGACAATATCCCTGAGGTGAGTTGAATGAGAATGAATGTGGTGCAGGCTCAGCTAATGAAATACCCGTATCAGGGCATATGAGGTGCTTTGAATAATGATTGACAGCACCGGTCTCCATATCCATGACAGCCAGCGATCCCTTTCCGAAATTCAGGGCTGTCATTACGGAGTCCTTGATGCGCTTTTCGTCCTTTTGTGCCGGTTTCAGACGGTCGATCACGAGTTCTATGAAGTGTGCCTTATATCTGTCAAGAGCATTCAGTTCATTTAGCTCATATAACTCTCCGTCGACACGGATCTGGGTGTATCCGCGTTTACGCATCTGCTCCAGCAGTTCCTTGTAGTGTCCTTTTCTTCCTTTGACAAGAGGTGCAAGAAGATAGCATTTGCGTCCGTTGTAGCTCTCCATGATCAGCGATACTATCTGCTCGTCAGTATATCTGATCATAGCCTTTCCTGTCTCTGGGGAGTAGGCAGTGGAAGCCCTGGCATATAGCAGTCGCAGAAAGTCATATATCTCGGTGATTGTGCCGACAGTCGAACGGGGGTTGTTTCCGGTGGTCTTCTGTTCGATGGCTATTATAGGGCTGAGACCTGTAATTGACTCGACTTCAGGCTTTTCAAGGATGCCCATGAAATGCTTTGCATAGGTGGACAATGTGTCCATATACCGCCTTTGCCCCTCGGCGTAGATGGTGTCGAACGCGAGCGATGATTTTCCGCTTCCGCTCAGACCGGTAAGTACGACAAACTTTCCCCTTGGAATAGAGAGGGATGCGTTTTTGAGATTATGGGCCTTGGCCCCTGAAATCACTATTTGGTCATTATTCTTCATACAGTTCGTTGAATGGCATCAGGAACGGATTTGTCATACGTTCTGTAGCTATGTCTGTAGCCGGGCCGTGACCGGGGATTACGGTAATGTCACCGTCCAGACACATGAGTTTTTCCCATATGTTCTTCATGAGAAGGTCATAGTCTCCTCCCGGGTGGTCGGTGCGGCCGATAGCTCCTGCAAAAATCGTGTCACCGCTCAACAACAGCTTCTCTTTTCTTTCAAGGAAACAAAGTCCTCCGACCGAATGTCCCGGAGTCTCAAGCACCTCGAAACGAAGGTCTCCCACTTCAATGACATCGCCTTCGTGTGTGTCGATGAAACTGGTGGCAAGGTCCGGTATCTCCGGCAGGCTGAGACCGTAGTTGTCGCATACATATGGATTGGTCTTCTCAATCGAAAAAGTCTCTTTCATGTCCATATATATCGGTACATTGTACTTGCGTACAAAATCTGCAAGGCCATAGATATGGTCAAAATGGGCATGCGTCAGCAGAATGCTTGCGGGTTTCAGATTTTTAGACTCAATGAATGCAACAATCCGGTCTTTTTCTGCATCTATGTAACCTGGATCGATGACGGTGCATACGCCTTTGTCATCCCAGACCAGGCAGCAACGGGTCTGAAACGCGTTGAATATGAATTGTTCGATGTGTATCATTATTTAACCCTTTAGTTTGACAAATTTACAAAAGAAGTTGTTAAATTTGCTAAATCAGGGTGATGAAAATGTACTAAAACTTAAATATAATGCATATAGCGATTGCTGGTAATATCGGAAGCGGCAAGACCACTTTGACAAAGATGCTTGCTGCCCACTATGGTTGGATACCGAAATTCGAATCGGTGGACTATAATCCATATCTGGCTGATTTCTATGAAGATATGGAGAGGTGGTCCTTCAACCTTCAGATATATTTTCTCAATAAACGTTTCAAAGATGTAGTTGATATTTCCAAGTTGGATGAAGTCATAATTCAGGACCGTACGATATATGAAGATGCACGTATCTTTGCTCCGAATCTGCACGGAATGGGACTTATGACGACAAGAGACTTTGAAAACTATTCTGAACTTTTTGATCTCATGATGTCGCTGGTCAATCCGCCGGATCTTCTCATCTATCTCAGGAGTTCGATACCGAATCTCATAGGACAGATTCAGAAAAGAGGACGTGAGTATGAGAAGAGTATCCGTATTGATTACATTACAGGACTTAATGAACGTTACGAGAATTGGATTGCCGATTATAAGCACCGGCTTCTTATCCTTGACGTGGACCGCATAAAGTTTGAGAATCGCCCTGAGGATTTTCAGGAGGTGATCGACAAGATAGATGCTGAACTTTTCGGACTTTTCAAAAATGAATAATCTAAACCTATAAAATCGATATGACAGACAAGCTGACAATAATTGACTTCGTAGAGAAGTATGTCGGAATGTATTCGGCAAATCCCTTCCTCTGGGAGAAGAATCTTGATACCAATGAGTGGGAGCCGACAACCTATGAAGAGACCTTGAAGCTGGCCAAGCGCATAGCTGCCGGACTCATGGCAATGGGTGTACAGAAAGGAGAAAAGGTCTCTTATATAAGCGAGGGACGAAACCTGTGGGTAATCGGTGAACTTGGTGTCCTCTATGCAGGAGCAGTGAATGTTCCGCTCTCGATCAAGCTGGAAGAGACCAATGATCTGGTGTTCCGGGTAAAACATTCTGATTCCAAATATATCATCACATCTAAATTCCAACTTCCCAAGGTGAGAAAGATACTGCCTGAGTGTCCGCTTGTGGAAAAAGTGATCATCTTTGATGAGATAGATGACATTCGGGATAATGAGGTCTATATAGGAGACGTCATTGCAGCTGGAGACAAGTTTCTTGCCGAGAACGAAGATATGTTCGTCAAGAGATATAAGTCGGTAGGTCCGGATGACTATGCAAACATAAGCTATACATCAGGAACGACAGCTGACCCTAAAGGTATTCTTCTGACCCACAGGAACTATACTGCAAATGTAGAACAGGCTCATTCTGTCATAGGTGTGGTGCCGGAAGATAAAATGCTGATTATTCTGCCGCTGGATCATTGTTTTGCGCACGTTGCAGGATTCTATACAATGATGTCATATGGAGCATCTATAGGAACAGTGCCTTCAGGAAAGTCCGGAAAGGAAGCGCTCAGAAACATTCCTTCAAGCATCAGGGAGTTCAAGCCTAACGTGATGCTTTCTGTCCCTACTCTTGCCAAGAGTTTCAAGAAGAATATCGAGACTACAATCAAGAAGAGCGGAAAGACAGTTGAGAAACTGTACAATTTCGCTCTCAGGAATGCAATCGCATATAATAAGGAGGGATATAACAAGGGTACTGAATTCGTGGATATCTTCCGCAAGCCTCTTATGTGCCTTTTCGACAAGATTATCTTCAAGAAGGTGCGCGAAGGTCTTGGCGGACAGATGAAGTTCTTCGTAGGAGGTGGCGCTCTGCTGGATATTGACCTTCAGAGATATTATTACGCGATAGGTATTCCGATGTATCAGGGATATGGCCTGTCGGAGGCTACACCTATCATCTCAGCAAACTCACCTGCAAAGCATATTTTCGGTTCATCAGGAAAGGTGGTTTCACCTATGGAGATCAAGATTCTTGACGCCGATGGTATAGAGCAGCCTTTCGGAGTAAAGGGAGAGATCTGTATAAAGGGCGAGAATGTCATGGCAGGTTACTGGAAGAATCCGAAGTCAACAGCAGATACCATAGTCGACGGATGGCTTCACACCGGTGATATGGGATACATGCGTGATGAGGAAATGCTTTACGTGGTAGGACGTTTCAAGTCGCTTCTTATTGCAGCTGACGGAGAAAAGTACTCTCCGGAAGGAATTGAGGAGAACCTTGTGGAGAATTCAAAATTCATAGACGGAGCAATTCTTCACAACAGCCAGGACCCATATACAATTGCTCTGGTTACGCCTAACAAGGAAGCTCTCAAGGCTTATGTAAAGGAACTCGGACTTGATCCTAAGACTCAGGAAGCCAAGGAGAAGATGCTCGAGAAGATACAGGATGAGGTCAATGCATACCGTAAGGGCGGACGTCTTGCCGGAGCATTCCCTGAGAGATGGCTACCCGCTGCAGTGTGCGTGCTTCCGGATCCTTGGACCGAACAGAATCATTTCCTGAACAGTTCGATGAAGGTTGTCAGAGGACGTGTCGAGGAAGCCTACAAGGAGCACATGGCATTTGCATATACTCCTGAAGGTAAGAACATCGTCAATGAAATGAACCTTGCCTCCCTTTAACAGGCATACCATATACTAAAGTGAACCGACAGGTAGAGAGCCTGTCGGTTTTTTGTTTTTATTTGGTCGTATTTAATGCCATTTGGATAAATGATTGTCAAAAGGATTAAACTATATATTAAATTTGTTGTTTGGACTAGTTTTTGTATGCCTTTTGGACCACTAAATTTAGAATATGGAAAATCTTATGCATAATATTTCACTCAGTCAGTTCAAGAAAATCTTTTCGGATTCGCCTCATTTGGGACTGGGTGATGAATTCTATATATTTGATGCAAATCTTACAGAGCATCACAAGCCCTTGGCTCATCCTTGCCGATTTGACTGTTTCATGCTGATATATTGTGTCAACGGACATATAAAGCTCAATGTCAATCTCGAAGAATATGATCTTAAGGACAGCATGCTGTTCATGAATTATCCGGGCAATATTATAAGGGTAAATCAGCTTGTAGAGTCCGAGCAGTCGGATCTGCGCTATATCTGTGTCATGATGTCCCGAGATTTTGTCAGCAATCTGATGCTTGATGTCAATAAGATCTTCACAAACAACAAGTCCATTATGGATCATCCTATCATATCCTTGAACAAATCACAGGAGAGTCTGCTTTGCGAACACATGTCTGTGATTCTTAAAATCATGAAGGATGATACTCCGTTCAAGGATGAATGTGTACGTTCAGTTATATCGTCTGTCATGTACTTTCTTTCAGGAGTCTGGGCGGCTTCTGATTTTTCCAATGAGAACAAGACGGAAGCAATATCAAACCGTACCAGAATGTTGGTAGATGGGTTCATCAAATTGGTTTCAGAGTATCATACGAGTCATAGGAATGTCGGCTTTTATGCGGACAAGCTGTGCCTTACCCCGAAATATCTGTCTCGTGTGGTAAGAGATGTTACCGGCAGGTCTGCTCCGGAATGGATTGATGCCTTTGTGATATTGGAAGCTAAGAATCTTCTGAAATACTCAGGGCTTGCCATCAAGGAAATTGTCTATAAACTCAGTTTTCCGAATCAGTCGGTTTTCTATAAATTCTTCAAGTCGAGGACAGGCATGACCCCGAGTGAGTATAGGCATTCTTGAGTTTAAGGTGATGCTATAAATAGTCGTTTTCGACATTAATTTTTATCATTTTGCATAAAAATCGTTAAAATTTTTTGCAAAAATTTGGGAGTTAATATTAAATCATTATCTTTGCAGAGGACATCAGAATTTTTTCGTGTCTATTTGTTAAGTTCGTTTTATATACAGCAGGGTTCCTTGGGGAGGGAACCCTGCTAATTTTTGTCCAAAATGACAATGAATGGAAAATTATTCGTATATTAGAGCCGTTTTTTGGACAGACTACGATAATTATTAACATAAAAACTCAAAAAACAATGAACAAGAACAAAGGTAATGTCCTCGCGATTGGAATCTGTTTCTTCCTTTTCGCAATGATTTCATTCGTGACAGGACTCCAGAACCCTATGGGTATCATCGCAAAGGCTCAGTTCGGAGCAACAAACCTCATGTCACAGCTCGGTAACGCCGCTAACTTTATAGCATATGCGTTCATGGGACTTCCGGCAGGTTTCCTTCTTAAAGGTAAAGGTTACAAGTTTTCAGCTCTTGCTGCTGTGACTGTAGGATTTGTCGGAGTAGGTATCTCATATCTTTCAGGCGTATTCAGCAGTTTTGCAATCTATCTTCTCGGAGCCTTCGTTTCAGGTTTCTCGATGTGTATGCTCAATACTGTTGTAAATCCTCTTCTCAATACTCTCGGTGGTGGTGGAAACAAGGGTAATCAGCTTATCCAGCTCGGTGGCTCATTGAATTCACTCGCTGCTACAATCGTTCCAGTACTTGCAGGTTACCTTATCGGTGAGGTTACAGAGAAGACTCAGGTAGCTGACGTAAACCCAGCTCTTTTCATCGCAATGGGTATCTTTGCTCTTGCTTTCGTGATTATCTTCTTCTCTACTATTCCGGAGCCTGAACTTGAGGCTGCTGCTGCAGAGGGAGACGCAAAGAAAGAAGGTACATTGGAGAGCATCAAGGGTGCGGTTTCTCATAAGAATCTTGTATATGGTGTGATAGCAATATTCCTCTATGTAGGTATCGAAGTAGGTATTCCGAATGTCGCTAACCTTTACATGACTTCTGCTGACGGTCTCGGGCTCGCTGCCGGTGTTGCAGGAACTCTTGTGGGTGCATATTGGTTCCTGATGCTCTGCGGACGTCTCGTAGCAGGTGCTGTAGGAGGTAAGGTCTCAAGCCGTACAATGATGACTGCTGTAAGCTTAGCCGGTATCATCTTTCTCCTTCTCGGAATGTTCCTTCCTTCTTCATGGAAGATTGCACTTCTCGGTACAGAGGTTCCTGTAGCTATCCTGTTCTTTGTCATCTGCGGTCTTTGCACATCAGTGATGTGGGGTGCAATCTTCAATCTTGCAGTAGAGGGACTCGGAAAATATACATCAATCGCTTCCGGGCTTTTCATGGTAATGGTAATGGGTGGCGGTATCCTTCCGCTCGTACAGGGCGCTGTTGCTGATGCAGCTGGCTATATCAACAGCTACTGGGTACTTGTTGCGGCTCTTGCATACCTTCTCTGGTTTGCACGTGTAGGTTCAAAGGCAGACAAGAAATAATTTAGACTATATTAAAATTTATATCATGGATTCAACATTCGTAGTCGGTATTGACGTAGGAGGTCAGACCTCCAAGATAGGAGTTGTAGATGCAAGAGGAACAGTGCTTGCGCAGACGGTTATCCGTACAGATACATACGATGAGGTAGCTCCTTTTATTGCAGAGCTTTCAGAGGCAGTAAAGAAGGTGATCAAGGAAGCTGGAGTAGAGGGTTCAGTAAGAGGTATCGGAGTCGGTGCCCCTAACGGAAACTACTATACCGGTACAATCGAGAACGCTCCTAATCTTCGTTGGGGACGTTGCAAGGTAGAATTTGCAAAGCTTCTCTCAGAGGCGATGGAAGGTCTTCCTGTAGCTCTCACAAATGACGCAAATGCCGCAGCTGTAGGTGAAATGACTTATGGCGCAGCAAGAGGAATGAAGAACTTCATCATGATCACACTCGGTACAGGTGTCGGCTCAGGTATAGTCATCAACGGTGAGGTTGTTTACGGCCACGACGGTTTTGCCGGTGAGCTTGGTCATACTGCTGCTGTCCGCAATAACGGCCGTTACTGTAACTGCGGTAAGACTGGATGTCTCGAGGCTTACTGCTCGGCAATGGGTGTAGCTCGTACAGCACGCGAGTGGCTTGAACTTTCAGACGAACCTTCAGTTCTCAGAAATCTTGATACAATTGCATCGAAGGATGTATTTGATGCAGCTAAGGACGGCGACAAGCTTGCTCTTAAGATCTTTGAATATACAGGTAAGATTCTCGGACGTTCATTCGCAGACTTCATCGCATTCAGCGCTCCTGAGGCAATCGTTCTCTTCGGTGGTCTCGCAAGAGCTAAGGAATTCCTCCTTGCACCTATGGAGCAGGCTATGAACGAAAACGTACTTTCATTGTGGAAGGACAAGGTAAAGATTGTATTCTCTCAGCTCAAGGAGTCTGATGCTGCCATCCTCGGCGCTTCAGCCCTTGCATGGGAGCTCTAATCGTTACCGGATACTTTATAAGCGAAGTGACAGACTGTCACTTCGCTTTTGTAGTACGCCCAGCATGGGCATGTTCTAACGGGTGAAAGTCCCTAATGCGCCCTAATGACGGGAAGCATATAGCCAAAGGCAAGGGTGTCTGTCGTGAGGTGGAATCCGAAGGAAGCCGGCGGCAA
>SUYR01000034.1 GCA_015060335.1 Bacteroidales bacterium
CCGGCTTCCTTCGGATTCCACCTCACGACAGACACCCTTGCCTTTGGCTATATGCTTCCCGTCATTAGGGCGCATTAGGGACTTTCACCCGTTAGAACATGCCCATGCTGGGCGTACTACAAATAAAAGCGAAGTGACTGCCACTTCGCTTTTATTATTACTTGCTGTATTTCTTTGTATGTTCCGCAATGAGTGCAGCGTCATCGAAATAATCGATCTTCATCGCCTTGCGGACATCGGCAAGAGTCCTTGCTGCTTCCGCTCTTGCAGTTTCTGATCCTTTTCTAAGGATTTCATATACCGCAGGGATATCCTGCTCGTACTTTGCCCGTCTTTCCCTTATCGGCTGGAGGAAGTCCTCCATGATGTTGAACAGAAACTTCTTGCATGTGCCGTCACCCAATCCTCCACGACGATAATGCGCCTTCATCTCATCCAGATCCGCATATTCTGGAAGGAACTTCGCAAAATGCTCAGGAGTACTGAATGCATCAAGATAAGTAAAGACCACATTGCCTTCGACATGTCCGGGATCCTCGATCTGAAGATGCTCAGGATCGGTGTACATGCTGTTCACCTTCTTCTTAATCTCCTTTGAAGTATCGGAAAGATAGATACAGTTGCCCAAAGACTTTGACATCTTTGCCTTTCCATCAGTACCGGGAAGACGGCAGCAGATCGCATTTTCAGGAAGGAGCATCTCAGGAGTCACGAGAGTTTCGCCATATACAGCATTGAATTTATGTACAATCTCTCTTGTCTGCTCGATCATAGGAGCCTGATCTACTCCTACCGGTACAGTCGTAGCTCTGAAGGCAGTGATATCAGAAGCCTGGCTTATAGGATATGTGAAGAATCCCACCGGAATACCCTTCTTGTTCTGAGTCTCATCGTCTTCGCTGTCAGAAAAACCTCTGAGCTGGATCTCCTGTTTCACAGTAGGATTCCTCTGAAGCCTCTGGACAGTAACAAGATTCATATAATAGAACGCGAGCTCACACAATTCAGGAACCTGCGACTGAATGAAAATTGTAACCTTCTCCGGATCAAGTCCTGCCGAAAGGTAATCCAAAGCCACCTCTATGATATTCTGACGTATCTTTTCAGGATTATCTGCATTGTCAGTCAGAGCCTGAGCATCAGCAATCATGATGAATATCTTCTCAAACTCTCCGGAATTCTGAAGTTCCACTCTTCTTCTTAACGACCCCACATAATGTCCGAGATGAAGTTTTCCAGTCGGACGGTCACCAGTCAAAATTACTTTTCCCATAAATAATCAGATATAATCTACAAATATACAAAAATGTTTTCATACACATCCACATCTCCCAATATATCAACCATCACAGCTCCATCCTTGATATCAAAGGTTGAATAGGATGACCTTAGGACATACTCTGCCGCAAGAGAGCCGTCAGTCTTCAACTGTCTGAATATAATACGTTTACCCTCCGGGAGCTGACCTGTAAGCAGATGACATGTATTTGCCTGTGCCGGGATGGCAAACTCCATATGACCTCGAGTACTGACAAAAGTGGCAAAGTCAGAGTCAAGAGCTTTGCCGGACTGAGCATACAAAGTCGACGCAAGATTATGAAGAACTGTATCTCCGGTCAGCATGGAAGTGAATCCTTTCTTCATAGCATCCATTGCCTGATTACAGAACGGATGAAGTTTGTTTTCTCCCACCGGATGACTTTCATACGAGATAATTTCCTCTTCTGTCATTACGGTAGAAAGATATGTTTTCCAAAAATCTCCGAGATTACCGGATTTATAATATTCCATGCATTTGAGCACCTTCTTTCCTCTTGTTCCCAACCTTCCGAATTCAACAAGCCATGGTTCCAGAGCATCAACAATCTCAGATCCTGTACATTTTCTCATCTGAAGGGGAACATTCTCGATCCTGTCGAATTCTTTGAAGAGACTGTCTGATTTTTCTTTGGACCAGTCCTCAAGACTGAAAGTCATCACGTCAGAGGATTCCTTGACCCCGCCAGTATGTCTGAGGAACGTCATGAAGGATTGCCTGATATCTCCGTGAAGCATCTCAACGGCATCTGCCATACTCTCGTCCGGCGAATAAGCGTAAGGGTCGCGGGCAAAGTCTGCTACAGACAGAACTGCAATCTTAGCGAACTCATCATAGGATGATATGTTACATATTACAGAGTTCTTCGCCTTGGCATTCTTTACGAAAGACTCATCGAAATGATAGCCTTTCATCAAAGACCTGACAGCAGATGCTCCTTCTGAAGGATATTCTGCCACAGAGGTTTCATCAATCATATACAAGGAGACCTTCTCGGGTCTTGTAGCAACAAAATCCTTTTCAAGACTATCCTTGACCGCCATATAATTGCCTTCATTTTCAGAAAATGAAACCGCAAAGGAACGGATGCCGTTGTAATACATCATTACCAGCTTGTCAAGAAGATATTTATAATCTTCAGGAGTCCATTTGTAGCGTTCTCCCGGATCGAGCGTCCAGACAAATTCCAGATTATTTTCACTGCACAATGTATTCAGATTACGGACGAGGTGACGGTCGCTGTCATTATAAAGTATCTTCCAGCCCCACCTGTTGCAGTATCTGTCATCGGATGGAGAATAGAAATAATGCGTGAAACCCTGTTCCGCATAAAATTCCAGACGTTTTTCCAGTCCTTCATAGACCTTTGGAAAGGATTCCATGACTCCCCGACATCTCAGTCCGACCGTATCGACCGGTTGTTTCTTCGGTCTGGCGGCATACATTCCCGATGCCGTGATATGTAACAATATATATATAATTATCAGTCTATAAAATCTAGCCATTTACTGAAAGCCTTTTGCAATCTCACAAAGATATGGAATTTTTGTTTACCTTTGTATATGTACTATTAAAACCTATTGGATATGAGAAAATATATTTTCACAATCTTCTGCATGCTGATGTCGCTTGCATCAGTCCATGCTCAGGATGTAATCGGAAAATGGAAACTGGAAGACGGAACTGCAATCGTTGAAGTTTACAAGAGCGGTGACGTCTTCAACGGAAAGATCGTATGGCTTAAGAATCCTACAGAGCCGGACGGTACTCCCGCAAAGGACAGCAACAATCCGGATTCAAAGCTCCGCTCTCGAGAAATTCTAGGTCTTAACATGCTCCACGGTCTGAAAAAGAACGGCAGCAAATACGCTGGTGGCAAGATCTACGATCCGGGTAACGGAAAGACCTACAACTGCTCTATGCAGGTTGACGGAGACGTGCTCAAAGTCCGCGGTTCTCTCGATGCGAAAGGTCTGCTCGGAAGAACAATGGACTGGTTCAGAGTAAAATAGCGCTCGCCATCCCACTGTAAATCAGCAACTTAAGCAATATGCCTGCGCCCCAAAGGGCGCAGGCATATATTGTATCTTATTGTTATTCAGCAACTTTCGCAAGAGCCGGAACCACTATCCTGTAGAGATTGCAACCTATCAGATTGCCAAGTACTATGCTTACATAGACAGTTATTATCTGCAGGATATGGGCTTTCAGGAATGCAATCGGGGCACAGCTGTAATAGAAAGCATCAGCTATGCAGTGGGTAAATCCGCATACAATGAAAAGCGGGACCGCGAGAAGCAATGGAATATAATGCTGCTTACGGGCAAACGTGACTGCTGTAGTCATCATGAATCCACATGGAATGCCGAGAAGACCGCAGCAAAGGGGACCTCTCTCAAGACGAAGATTAATCACATTCTGGGCAGCAGACTGAATATCCATAGGAGAACACCTTGAAATCAAGCCCATGCAGATACATCCTATGATGTTTCCTCCAAGTATTACGAAAAGCCTTCCAATCTCGTTTTTCTTTATGAAACCGGCTGTACCGGTGTAGAGAGCCAGCTTATAAGCAACGACTGTCATCAGTCCGAAAGAGAAAAGTATAGATCCGAAAAGCGGACCGAATGTTTCCGCCTGTATGCCTGAAGCCAGAAAGCCAAAGCCGCCGCAACCGATTGCAATACCGGCCAATATTGATGAACGAACGAGTCTGATCATGGTCAAGTACTAGAAAATCGCGCAAATATAAGTATTTAATCTATTCCGGTCACTGTGAGTTTTCTTAAAAAAACCTTAAATCGTACATTCAGACCGCCGAAGGAAAGACCGTACTCCCTGTCAGGATCATCATGATATGAAGGACGTGGATCGAGAGACAGCACCTGAATCAAAGACTCAAGAATATATTTATCCTCAACCTTATCTGACAATTCCTTCGGCAGATATACACTCAGTTCGCGTTCCTTGAGTTCATCCACATAGCCACACACTGCATGAGGACGTGCATCTGCATATTTTATATACGGTTTTATATCATATATAGGTGTCGCATCCATCAGGTCCGCACCTTTGACATGAATCAGAGGCCCCTCAACAGAATCAACTTCTATAGATTCTATTTCCACGCAGGACAAGCCAAGAGGATTTGGTCTGAACGGAGACCGGGTGGCAAAAACACCCATTCTCTCATTGCCTCCAAGCCTTGGAGGTCTCACGGTTGGCTGCCACTCCCCTTTTGACACATTGGCAGAAAACTCCCATATCAGCCACAGGTGTGAAAAGCCTGACAGGCCTCTGACGGCATCTGGATTACGGTACTCAGGAGTAAAGACGACAGTTCCGCGCAGGTCTGGCGCAAGGCCACTCTGACGTGGAATGCCGAACTTCTCCGGAAAATCTGTCCGGATATAAGCTATAGGTTCTATTGTCATGCTTCCGGTAAAGTCTTGTTCAGAAGGTAGCATCCGGCCACGGCAGAAACCACTGAGCCGCAAAGAACGCCCAGCTTAGCCTGGCTGAGCAAAGCTAAGCCTTCCGCGCCCATACCGGAGTAAGAAAGGTCTGCAATAAACATAGACACAGTAAAACCGATACCGCAGACCACGCATACACTTGCGAAAGCTTTCCAGGTAGTATTTGCAGGAAGAGACACTATCTTCAGACGCACAGCAAGCCATGAAAACGAGAAGACACCGACGAACTTACCGATTACAAGACCGAGCATGACAGATAGTCCCACTCCGGAGAACAGACTGCCAAGACTCATCAGAGACAGATCGATACCTGCATTTGCAAAAGCGAACAATGGAATGACAAAATAATTGATCATATGCTGAAGGCTGTCCTCAAGTTCCTGCAGCGGACTGATCATCTTGTCGGCTGCAGACTCGATACTCTTGAGAGTATGTATCTGCTCATTTGTCCAGACTATTGTATTATTGGTATCATCAACATCGATTACCGGGAATTTATTCACGTTATTCCTGATCCGTTCAAGATAGTGACCTGTACCTTTCTTCAATGTCGCAGGTACACAGAATGCCACGATCACACCTGCTATAGTAGCATGAATACCCGAATTAAGCATCATATACCACAAAACAAGTCCGATAGTCATATAAAAATATCTTGTACGGATCTTGAAGATATTTCCGAGCACCATAACTGCTACGCATAATGCCGCCAGTCCTATATAAAGGAGATTTATGTCTGATGAATAGAAAAGTGCTATGACAATGATTCCTCCGAGGTCATCAGCTACCGCAAGTGCAGCGAGAAATATCTTAAGACCTATCGGTACTCTTGACTTGAACACTGAAAGTACTCCGAGAGAGAAGGCGATATCTGTCGCCATTGGAATTGCAAGACCTCTCTGCATCATGGAATCAGAAGGACAGATAAGATAAAACACGATGACAGGAACCAGCATACCGCCACATGCACCTATTATCGGCAGAAGTGCCTTATCCATCGACGAAAGTTCCCCTACCCTTATCTCACGCTTGATCTCCAGACCTACAGAAAGGAAGAATATTGCCATAAGGAAATCATTTATCAGCTGTCCGAGTGTCAGCGGATGGCCGTTATGGCTGAAGAAGTTGAACTCACCTATGGAAAGGCCTACCGGATGCTGCCAGAGCGAGAAATACCACTCTTTTACTCCGGAAATATTGGCACAGATCAGGGCAAGCACGGTAAAGAAAATCAAGACCATGCTCGAGTTGACGTGTCGTCTGAATTTACTTAAAAAACTGTAATTGCTTGTTCCCATAATCCATAATTTTGAAAAACGGGCGCAAAGTTAGAAAATAGTTCCTTTATAGAAAACTTTTAAGGCTTTTTCTGAATTTTCATCAATTCTTCAGCCGTAAATGTGCCAGAAACGCTATATAAAGCATATATTTTCGGATTATAGACTATCAGTTCATCAGCCACATCAGGTCTTGCAAGATGCACATAGGCATCCACTATACCATTTCGTGTAACAGACTGTCCAGCATACATATATTGGTCCAATACAATCTGAAGATCCTTCAGGAACTGTTCTCTGATCACGGGCTCAGCCTTATCTATTCTCAACACAGAGAGTTCTTCCACCTTATGGGCCAAAGGAGCAATCTGATAGTCTTTCATAAGAGGTCTTGCCATCTTGATCAGCACCCCTTTTGCCACCAGATTCCTCGCGCCCTTCATCTCCTTGTATTTCTCCACCACCTCCTCTGCAGGAGTACCAGCAAAGAGAGTGAGCGTAACAAACGCCGATATTACCGTAAATATAATCTTTTTCATATCTCCGGTAAAATTAATGCAAATATTTCAGAATTCATCCTTCTGAATCAAAATTCTACCGTCACCCCTATGGCTGGAACAATAGTTCCGCTATACAGTTCAAGAACTTCCAGTTCATATTTCTGCTCTGGCATCAAGGCATCAGGATTGAGTATATTACCAGTACTCAAATACGCATCCGGCTGACGGATCTTGCTCAAAGTCACATTCTGCAGATCTATATACAGTCCTAAAGTCCATTTCCTGAAATAGAAGTCCTTATCCACTCTGAGGTCGATCTGATAATATGGATCGAGCCTTGCCTGATTATACCGGCTGATATCATATACCCCACGTCCAGTAGCATCCCACATTGTCTTATATGCAGAAGCCTCCTCGTCATATGGAGTGTAAGGTGCCCCTCCAATTGCACTGACCTTTGCCCCAATGCTCCAATATTTAGGCAGATCATAGACCGCACTCAGGTTGACAATGAATCTGTTGTCCCATGATGACGGTATATATTCCGCTGACGGATTGCTTCTATACTTGCTCCAATACAATGTTGCCGATCCGACAAGACTGATCTTGTCCGGTATCAGCCATTTTACAAGAAGCTCAGCTCCGTAAGAAAGTCCCTGAGCAGATGATTCAAGAAGTTCTTCTCCGATACTTCCATAATCTGCTCCAATACAGGTGAGAGGAATACCGGTAGCAACAGACACAGGAATATCAAAGAACTGCTTGTAGAATCCTTCCAGTCCGACAAACAGTCTGTCCTTCAATTTCCAATCCACTCCAAGGGCTCCGGAAAGCACACGCATATATTCAAGAGCCTTATTGGCAAGAGTCTTATCCTCTCGATAGCTTAAAGCTGTCATAGGAGGCAGCTGATGATATAATCCGGCACTGGCATTGAAAGACCAGTTCTCCCATGGCATGTAAGTCACTGAAGCACGAGGAGAAAGCTGTTTCCATACCGATGCTGTCCGACTTGAATATGTAGTTCCGTCGAAACGCAATCCGAATGAAGTATTGACCTTTCCGGCAGGAGATTTATAGTCAGCAGAGGCATATGCTCCAAAGAACATGAATCCAAGAGCAGAATCATAATCTGTCGGCTGGCCTTGTCCCATCTTACGGAACAAGTCTGTATTATAATGACGATAGCCCACTTCAGCACCTTCACGTACTGTCCATGCGCCATAATATGAACGGTTTTCAAACCTCATCTGTCCCTTTCCCTCAAGACCTCTGTTCTTAAGGATCATATTATCTGCCGAGCTGTCATCGTTATTCAGATATTTCAGGCTCCTGTTGTTAAGATAATTATAACTAAGCGTATAAGTCTGGATATGTCTTTCTGAAAAATGCTTATAAGTGGCACCGACAGTAAATGTCTCCTGCTTGAGAGTGGGCAGATAACTAAGAAGATACTCGTCCGACTTGTCATTCGGGTCGAGATTCAGTTTCATATTGTCAAAACCGGCAAGAGCTAGGAATGAGATTTCATTCCTGTTATCTATCTTTGTCTTGAACTTCACCTGACCATCAATATAGTTTGGAAGTAAAGGAAGTCCGAGAAGCTTGAAAAGAAGCTGAAGATAGGACTGACGCACTGAAGCAATATAAGTAGTCTTGCCACCTATATGCCCGCTTGCACTGACACCTGCCTCAGATGCTCCGATTGTAGCCTTGAAAGCCTGCTTTTCCTTATTGCCTTCTTTCAGCATAATATCCATGACAGAACTTAAAGCTCCGCCTCTGTTCGATGGAAAAGAACCGGTATAGAAACTGATTTCCCTGATCAGATCTGAATTCAGGATGCTTACAGGTCCGCCTGAGGCACCCTGGGTGGCAAAATGGTTGATATTCGGAATCTCCACACCATCAATGAAAAATGTATTTTCAGACGGTCCTCCACCTCTTACAATAAGGTCATTTCTGTAACCTATCGGTGAATATGATACTCCAGGATAGGACCTGACGATTCTTGCCACATCCTTGTTGGCTCCCGGAATCTTTTCGATATCGCCCACGCTGATGATTCGAGCACTCACAGGACTTTCTATACTCCTCAGAAACGGGGACGGTCTGACACTCGATGCAGCAAGTTCTGTCGCATCTACATCCATTTCAATCTCGATGAAAGGTGTATAAGGAGTAATCTTATACTCAGGTGTAACTACAGTCCTGTAGCCGAGCTGCACAGCAGAAAACTGATTTATGCCCGGCTTGACATTCTCGAGTACAAACAGACCGGTCGAATCCGTCACTACTCCAGACCCTTCAAGTCCGACGATGATCACTGCAGCATATGGAATCCCTTCACGGGTAAGACGGTCAACCACACGTCCGCTTACAGAATAGCCTTCTGTCTGGGCACCTGCACTAAGAGCAGAAATGGCACACAATACTGCCATAAACAATATAACACGTTTCATATTCGATCTACACTAACTGACTGTCTGCAAAATACATTTATCATGCCCGCATAATGCTCTTACGTAATCACATGGTCGCCCCTGGCACCCAACACGCTGATAACCAGAGCTTTCCGGATAATCGATTCCCCTGTAACGGGGAATCGATTATCCGGAAAATGCTGAGCATCAAAGATTTACGCGCCAGGGAAAATTTGACAGTAAATATAGATTTACTATATTTGTGAATTAAACAACACATTAAAATTGGTATATATGAAAAATTTCATGAAAACATTGCTCGCTGCGGTCCTGCTGATATGTAGTGCATTGCAAGGGTATTCTCAGGACAAACGTGAATTCATCGACAGGACATTCATATCGAAATCAGGACAGGAATTACCCTACAAGGTTATCTATCCCGACAATTTCAATCCTGCTGAATCATATCCCGTTCTGCTCTTTCTGCATGGCGCCGGCGAGCGTGGAACCGATAACGACAAACAAGTAGCTCACGGAAGAAACCGTTTCATGACAGACCCGGCCCTCCGACAGGTGATATTCATTGCACCTCAATGTCCATATGAAGACTATTGGGTAAACATTGTAAGGCCCACAACCCCAAAGGAGCGTCAGAACAGGACTTTTCCTTATCAGGCACCTATATCATCATCTCTACAGGCAGTCAAGGAACTTCTTGATGCCCTGATATCACTTGGTTTTGTAGATGAAGACAGAATATACGGAGCCGGAATTTCTATGGGAGCGATGGGTATTCTTGACATGACCATGAGATATCCGGATTTATTTGCTGCCGTACAACCTATCTGCGGAGGAGTAAACGCAGACAGGACAAAGGAATTTACCGGAAAGACGGCATTCCGCTTCTTCCACGGACTTCTGGATGACATTGTGCTTCCTAAGTTTGCACAGGAAAATTGTGCGGCATTGAAGACAGCCGGAGCAGAAGCCGTAATTGTGGAATATCCACAGGCTAACCACAACAGCTGGGATCCGGCATTTGCAGAAGAAGATTTCTTCACATGGATGTTCAAACATAGTAAAAACTAATAACAGAACCTGATGAAAAAGACAATATTTAATATCATTTTTATTGCAGCAAGCCTCCTTATAGCTTCATGCATTGAGAAAGAACCGCAAAACGAAGAGATAGACAAGTACTCCATAGTCCTTGCTGCACCTGAATATGCAGAACTGTATTTTGACGAATCTGCGTCTGTACAGAATATTTCATTCTCATCATCTGCTGACTGGAGTGTGGAATTTGTAAATGACAGGGCAGAGGGCTGGTGTTCAGTCAGCACAGAGGAAGGAAAAGGAGGAAAGAATACACTTGAAATCAAAGTAGAAGCAAGTAATTCAACATTAGAGAGAAATGCCTCGTTCAACATCATATCCGGCACAGAAAGGCAGACTGTAACCGTCACTCAGAAGCCAGCAGGCTCTGTCCTTCTTTCCGCGTCAAAAATCGAAGTCGATGGCGAAGGTGGAGAGAGGAAGCTGATTTTAAGGTCAGGCTCAACTGGTACAGCATCTATTCCAGAGGAATACTCGTCATGGCTGAGCATAACCGGATCTGACAAGAATACTGTCACTTGTAAGATTGGACAGTATAAAGGTATTGCAGTAAGGGAAGGCAAGATAGAGATCAGGACAGACACCGCAAGTGAAACTGTAACTATTTATCAGACAGGCACTAAATCACTACCGGTATTGTCGAAGACCAGTTACTGGATCAAGAATGATGCAACAGAAATCAAACTTGACATAACAAACGGCATCAATGCTACACTGACCGCCCCATCAGTAGATTGGATAAGCGAGAATCAGGAAAAATCTTCTGGTACAAACACATACTACTTCACAGTAACAGAAAACCAGACAACTGAAACAAGGACAGCCAGCATCATCTTCACTAATGAGGAGAATGGGATCAAACAGACCATAAAAGTATCGCAGTCCGGCAAGAAGGGTCCGGGAGCAATACGTATTCTGGCTATCGGAAACAGTTTCTCAGACGACTCGATGTGGTACCTGTATGACCTGCTTAAAGAAGCCGGATATGAATCCGTCAAACTCGGAAACCTCTACATCGGAGGGTGCACGCTTCAGACTCACGCAAACAACATAACAACAGGTTCTAAATCATATACATATAGAATCAATGACAACGGGAAATGGGTTGACAACAACTCACACAATGCGGTAGATGCCCTCAACAGCGATAATTGGGACTTCATTTCCCTGCAGCAGGCAAGCGGTTCATCCGGAAAGGCAGATACTTATGAGCCATATATAACTACAATCATTTCGAATGTAAAAGAACTCTGTCCCGAAGCAAAGATAATGTGGAACATGACATGGGCATATCAGGGCAATTCAGACCATTCGGAATTCTCTAAATATGACAAGGACCAGATGACAATGTACAATGCAATAGTCTCTGCCGTACATGACAAAGTGCTGACAAACGAGAATTTCGACATAGTAATACCGGCAGGAACCGCTATCCAGAATCTGAGGACAAGCCTATATGGAGATACTGTTACACGAGACGGATATCACCTTTCATTCGATTCCGGAAGACTGACGGCTGCAATGATGTGGCTTAAATCATTGACAGGCTGCAATCTCGAAGACATCACATGGACGCCATCCGGCTATATGTTCACTTCAGCAAGGAAGAATGCCATCAAGGAAGCAGTAGAGAATGCATATAAGAATCCATATCAGGTGACAGAGTCAACATTCACAGAAGACTATGAAGACCCTACAGAAAGCCTCTCATCCCTGTTGAAATCTCAAGGCTACGATCCTGACCTATATACGGAACTTGATCTGGAGATAACCAAGTTTGCCTATTATAATTCTTCAAACGGTAACGCCACATTGGGTACAAACATGAAGAATTTTGCAGCAACGAAGATCTTTGAGAAAGCACAGATACCGGAAGGTTCCTTGATTGCTGTAATGGAAGGATACCAATATCGTCCGGAAGGTTGGTCCGCTCTGGACGTGAAGACAACCCCTCGCCCTGATATCGTGAACAATCCGATTGTCGTAGTGGATGAGGCCTGGTGGCGAGAGTTCAATTTCAGAGGATTCAATCTTTCCAAGACAGGAAACCCTGAGCTCAATGAAACCGAACAGGAGGAACTTAAAAGTAAATTCGGAATTTTTGTACCAAAGGAAGGGACAGACAACATCTTCACTGCCGCAGGATATAAATTAGAGGATTACAACAAACTCAAGCTGGACATCACACCTAATGCCCATTATAACTCAGGTGGTAATTCGAATTTCAGCTCCATGATATTCTCGATGACCAACTTTGCTGCAACAAGAATTTTTACAAAAGAAGACATTCCTGTCGGCTCTGTAATAGTTCAGAAAGACGGATACCAGTATCGCCCTGAAGGATGGACTGACCTTGACCAAAAGACGACAAATCGTCCAGGCAACGTAACTGACCAGATTGTAGTTGTAGATGAGACTTGGTGGAAAGAATTCAATTTCAGGGCATTCAACCTCGCACGTGAGGGAGCCCCGACACTGACTTACGACGAACACATCGAATTAAAGAACGCATATTCTATTTACGTACCGAAGAAATAAAAGTTTTTTCTAACTTTGCTCAAATTATCAAATATACAACAATGCGTAAATTTGATTACATTATCGTCGGCAGTGGTCTTGCCGGGCTTTATGCCGCTTGGAAAGCATCAACAAAAGGAAGAGTTGCAGTAATTACAAAGGCTCTTGTCAGAGATAGCAATTCATTCAATGCCCAGGGGGGTATTGCGGTTGTAACATCAGATGACGATGCTCCGGAAATTCATAAGGATGACACTCTGATTGCAGGAAGGGGCCTATGCGAAGAACACTCAGTCGATACTCTTGTCAACGAAGGACCGGAAAGGATTGAAGAAATCATTGCTGAAGGCATGAAGTTCGATTCCAAGAACGGAGTATTGTCTTTAGGTCTGGAGGGTGGTCATCACAAGAGAAGGATACTTCACGCCGGAGGTGATGCTACCGGACGTTGGATTACTGAATTCACCATTTCGAAAGTCCTTGAAAAGGAAAATATCGAGATATTTGAAAACACAGTTCTGACTGACCTGCTTGTAAAGGATGGAGAGTGCTTCGGAGTGAGATGCTGGAGCGAGAACAAGTCATTGACAGAGAAAGCCGAAGGAGAAGAAATACTGCTGTATTCCGATCACGTATTTCTCACTTCTGGCGGGACCTCTGCAATTTATGCACGCACTACTAATCCTCAGACTACTGTCGGAGACGGAGTAGCAATTGCATATAACGCCGGATGCCGCATCATGGACATGGAATTTATTCAGTTCCATCCATCAGGGTTGTATCTCAAGGATTCTCCTCAGGCTTTTCTGATCAGTGAAGCGGTCCGCGGAGAAAAGGCTCACCTGCTTAACAAGGCAGGAAAACGGTTCATGGTATCAAAGCACGAACTTGCAGAGCTTGCGCCAAGGGATATCGTGGCACGTTCCATATTCAGACAGATGCTTTCGGATAATATGCCATATGTAACACTCTCCCTTAAACATCTTGACAAGGAAATGATAATGAACCGTTTCCCGGGAATATATGCAAAATGCAAAGAGTTCGGCTATGACCTCACACAAGAGATACCGGTTGCACCTGCTGCCCATTATTCCGTAGGAGGTGTATTATCTAACAGCAACGGACGCACAGACATCAAGCGTCTATACGCGTGTGGAGAAGTATCCGCAACAGGTATCATGGGTGCAAACAGGCTGGCATCAAACTCCCTTATCGAATGTCTTGTCTTTGCCAACAGAGCAGTAGAGGACAGCGTGAAAGTAGGCGGAACGTGTTCTGTGCCCGAATTTGAAAAGACATACACAAAAGACGAAGCCAACAGTTTGCTTTATACCGAGATACGTCACAGGATATCAGAGATCATGAACAGGTACGCCGGAATAATCAGAAGCGAAGAAACCCTGAAGGAAGGTCTGGCACAGCTGAAAAATATCGAAATGCAGCTTGAAGAGCAGGGGAAGGACGTTTGTGAATACTATATCGAGGCTTCCAAAAGACTCCTATGTGTCGCCAAACTTATAATGGAACCGGCACTGATGCGAAAGGAGAGCCGAGGAGGACACTATAGAGAGGACTACCCTTGTTCTGATGAAACCTATGCAGTGCATTCTGTACAGCAGAAAGGACAGCCGACCATGACAGCTCCGGTAAACTCGGGATATTTTGAATTCTAAACACACTACATAATGCAGTACGAAAATCTTATCAACAAGTTGATCGATCTTGGAATCGAGGAAGACATCAATACAGGAGACATTACAACAGAGTCGATAATTCCTGAATCTACGAATGCAACAGCCACTATGACTGCCAAGCAGGACGGAGTAATCTCCGGTCTGGAAATCGTCAAGATGGTGTATGAGCGTTTTCAGGAGGATGTAATATTTACTCCTTATTTCAATGATGGAGATTCTGTAAAGAAGGGAGACGTCATACTGAAAGTCGAAGCAACGTATCCCACTCTATTGAGGGGTGAAAGACTATCTCTCAATATTTTCCAGAGAATGTGCGGCATAGCAACGGAAACAGCAAAATACGTAAAGGAACTCACAGGAACCGGCACACAGCTTCTTGATACGCGTAAGACAGCTCCAGGCTTGAGAGTACTTGACAAACTTGCAGTGAAGCATGGTGGCGGAACTAACCATCGCATGGGTCTCTACGACATGGCAATGATCAAGGACAACCATATCAAGATGGCAGGAGGAATATCTAAAGCCGTAGAACAGGTACGCTCACGTATTCCGGCAGACATCAAGATTGAAGTAGAGACCACAAATCTTGATGAGGTAAGGCAGGCTATTGCAGCAGGTGCAGACATCATCATGCTTGACAACATGGGAAATGAACAGATGAGTGAAGCTGTGAATATCATCAAGGCTGCAGACAAAAGCATCAAGACAGAAGCATCCGGAAACATGAGCATCCCACGACTTATTGAAGTTGCAGCAACAGGAGTCGACTTTATCAGCGTCGGAGCTCTTACTCATACAGTTAAAGGGATGGATATCAGTATGAATATCCAGGTAGAGAATCGATAGAATATGATTGCAGAACGAATTAAAGAGCTCAAGAAACAGAAAGGTGCTGTCATTCTTGCGCATTATTACACATCTGCTCAAGTGCAGGAAGTTGCCGACTTTCTCGGAGACTCTCTTGCTCTGTCTATAAAGGCAAAGGAGCTGGACGCCCCTATCATTTTGTTCGCTGGAGTAAACTTCATGGCGGAAACCGCAAAGGTACTTTGTCCGGAAAAAAAGGTACTCATCCCTGTCCCAGAGGCAGGATGTTCGCTGGCGGAATCCTGCAATGCCGAGGAATTTGCAGAGTTCAAGAAGAAATTCCCTGACCATCTCGTTGTATCATACGTAAATACATCTGTCGGAGTTAAAGCTCTTACAGATATATGCTGCACATCGACAAACGCGCTTAAAGTCATTCAGAGCATACCTGCTGAACAACCTGTAATATTCGGTCCTGACCGCAACCTTGGTGGATATATAAAGAGTCAGACAGGAAGGGACAATATGGTAATATGGGACGGGGCCTGCGATGTACATGAGAAATTTTCGGCAGAGAAGATATTTGCCCTCAAGAAAGAATACCCTCAGGCAAAGACAGTAGTGCATCCTGAGTGTCCTGCTGAAATAGTAGAAATGGCTGATTATGTCGGTTCAACTGCAGGAATCATCGATTACTGTGGAAAGAGTGAAACACTGGAATTCATCGTGGTCACCGAATCTGGCATTCTAGTGGAAATGGAAAAACGTTTCCCCGATAAAAAGTTCATACCGGCTCCCGCAATACATGAAGCTGCATGCAACGAGTGCCGGTATATGAAGATGGTCACTTTGGAAAACATCCTGACCTGTCTCGAAAACGAATCGCCCGAAGTCAGACTTGATGAAAATGTTCGTCAGGCAGCTCAACGGGCTATCGAAAACATGATAGCTGTCAGATAAGCATCTTAGCTACCTGAGACATATCACACTTATCCTTGGAATAAGCCTGAGCGAACGAAAGGCCGTCGCCAAGGATTTCAAATCCAAGATTAGCCGCCATTGCGTTCAACTGGTTCACCGCACTTGCAGACCAAGTATAAGAACCGAACGCATAGAAGCGGCGATTCTTTATCAATCTCGACTGCAGAGCTTTCATAAATGTCTCAACAGGTGGGAAAATGCCATTATTGTATGTTGGTGAGCCGGCAACAATTGTATCGTATTTGAACACATCCCTCAATGCACCGGATATACCCAGTTCGCCAGAATTATTTCCAGCAAGATCATGTATAGCATATGGGATACCGGCCTTTTCCAGTTCTGAAGCAAGAGCCTCTGCCGCAGCTGCCGTATTACCGTACATCGATCCATATACTATACATACTCCCCTGCTCACCTCATATCTGCTCATCTTGTCATATAATGCCACGACTTCAGATACTTCGTTTTCCCATACAGGTCCATGAGTACTGCATATTCTCATGACATTCAGACCAGAAAGTTTCTTAAGAGCTGTCTGTACAGGGGTACCGTATTTTCCAACGATGTTAGAATAATAACGGATCATCTCATCCTTATATTCATTGAGCGTGCCTTCCTCATCCATGATACATTCCGGAACTGCACCAAAAGTACCGAACGCATCCCCGGAAAATACAGTATTCTCACACTCGAGCCAGGTAACCATGGTCTCAGGCCAATGCACCATAGGAATCATGTAGAACTTGAGTGAACATCCTCCCAAGCTGACCTCACCTCCTTCAGAAACAACAAGTATGCGTTCCTCCGGCACGTTATAGTATCCTTTGAGCATTGGAACCGTCTTGGTATTAGCTACAATCTTCAATGCAGGATACTTTTCCATCATATATGCAGTGAGGGATGAATGATCCGGCTCCATATGATTTACCACAAGATAATCTACAGGTCTGTCACCTATGGCTTCATGAATATTTGAAAGGAATTCGTCTTCAAAACCGCCTTCAACTGTATCTATAAGGGCAACCTTCTCATCTACAACAAGATATGAGTTATAGCTCACTCCATAAGGGAGGGGCCAAAGACCCTCGAACAAGATTTTGTCTGTGTCATTGACCCCAACCGAATAAATTCTGTTACTTATCCTCTCCATACTATTCCGCTGCCAATGGAGAAGGTACGTTATAAACTCTTGCAGCGAGTTCCTTATCAAGCATATACATTCCGTATTTATTGCCCTCAACAGCTTCAAAAGCATTGATCATATCTCTTGCCGACTCCTCTTCCTCGACCTGCTCATCGATAAACCATATCAGACGATTCATAGAAGCGTGATCCTTATCCTCCGCAGCAATATCTGCAAGATTGCGGATAAGAGATGTCACTTTCTTCTCGTGCTCCAGAGTCTGCTTATACATGTCAAGAACGCTATCCCATGTAGAAGGAACTGCTTCGATAGGAAGAAGCTCCACCTTCGCATCAACAGAGTTAAGATAGTTCATGAATATACGGGCGTGATCCTGCTCTTCCTTGAACTGGATGAAAAACCAGTTTGCGACACCCTTGTAACCTTTAGACTCTGCATCCATTGACATTGCAAGATAAAGATATGCAGACCAAAGCTCTGCATTCACCTGTGCATTGATGGCATTATGCAATCTTGTACTGATCATAATTCTCTCTTTTTGTATAGGTTATTACTTAAATTATGCCAATTTTGAATCTATCAAAACTATCACAATGCAAAGATAACAATAATTTTTGAATTTACAAATTTGAATTATTAAAATTTAGTTTTTGGGATATTGTAGAAGGTCTTATGCAAGTGGTGCAACTGAATCGAGTTACAGCCTCTTGGATCGCTGCCACGACGCACTACTTTCAGGCAAAACTCTTGCGTCGCGACAGAAAACCGGATTATTCTCCGAAATCCATGTCACGATGCAAGAGTACACGCCAAAACTCCTGCGTCGTGACACTTAGAGCTAAAGAAACTCCAGGTTGCTGAATTTCTTGAACAGGAGTCCTTTCACTCTTAGAGGCTCCCTGTCCAAGAAATCGCTTGTTTTCCGGATAATAATGGAGAATTCCGATAATATGCGGTGAAGGTATGTGCAAATCAACCGTAGTTTTACGTTGGGTCCTAAAAATGTGGGTACATTTTTGTCAATTATATCTGCAATAGAATATGATAAAAACAAAAGAGGTTTTACAATCTCAACTTACAACATCTGTTTGTAAATCTGTTTGTAAAACCTCTAACTGCTTGGCTTTCAGGCCGAATTGTGGAGATAGTCGGAGTCGAACCGACGACCCCCTGCTTGCAAAGCAGGTGCTCTAGCCAACTGAGCTATACCCCCGTCTCTTTTGCGGATGCAAATATGCAACAAATATTTTAATTATCAAAATAAAATCGCATGTGATCCGCATTTTTTAAAGAACCAATCCATATATGGAATGCCCTCTGAGTTCTTCCTCTATTTTCAGAAGGCGGTTATATTTGGCAATTCTCTCTGACCGGCTCAGAGAGCCTGTCTTGATCTGGCCACAATTTGTCGCTACAGCAAGGTCAGCTATGAAAGTGTCCTCGGTTTCACCGGACCTGTGAGATACTATGGCCTTGTATCCGTTTCTCTGCGCCATCGCTATCGCTTCAAGAGTCTCAGTAAGGGTGCCTATCTGATTGAGTTTGATCAGAATAGCATTTCCACAACCGGTCTTTATGCCTTTGGCGAGATAATCTACGTTAGTGACGAACAGGTCATCACCGACAAGCTGGCAATCACCTCCAAGCTCCTGAGTGAGGAATTCCCAACCACTCCAGTCGTTTTCTGACATTCCATCCTCGATTGAATCGATAGGATAATCTGTGATGAGTTTCTTCAGATATGCAATCTGGGCGTCTCTATCCAGTCGTCGCGCTTCAGGACCTTCGAATATCGTGTAATCGTAGTGATAGTCCTTATAAAACTCTGAGCTGGCACAGTCCAGGGCAAGGGTTACATCTACGCCAGGTTTATAACCTGCCTTCCTGATTGCCATGACGATAAGGTCAAGTGCCTCTTCAGTGCTCTTCAGATCTGGAGCGAAACCGCCTTCATCTCCAACAGCTGTGCTCAATCCCCTCTCTCTAAGAATGCTTTTCAAGGAATGGAAGACTTCTGCACCTTTTCTGAGTCCCTCAGCAAAACTGTCGGCACCTACCGGACGGATCATGAATTCCTGAAAGGCGATGGGAGAATCGCTGTGAGAGCCGCCATTGATGATATTCATCATCGGGACAGGCATGACATTAGAGTTAGGTGCACCAAGATAACGATAAAGAGGAGTCCTGACACACTCTGCAGCTGCTTTGGCAACAGCCAGAGAGACAGCCAGAATGGCATTGGCACCCAAACGGGCCTTATTCGGTGTGCCGTCCAGCTCGATCATCTTCCTGTCAATGGCAGCCTGCTCTAACACAGACATTCCGACTATTTCAGGCGCAATGACCTCATTCACATTGGCAACCGCCTTGAGAACCCCTTTTCCGAAATACCTTCTGGGATCTCCGTCTCTCAATTCGATTGCCTCATGCTCTCCCGTGGATGCCCCTGATGGAACATAAGCCACTCCCCTGCATCCGCAATCCAGTACAACTTCAGCCGAAACTGTCGGCGTGCCGCGAGAATCCAGAATCTCACGGGCTGATATCTTTGTAATCTTCATATCTGACAAATTTATAAACTTGTCCCTAAACATCAAAATCTCTGCCAATCGTCATTCCCTCGTTGATTTCCAATCCCCTTCGGAGCGAAGCGACTGCGTCATCAGACGCGCGTCCGGGCCGGGTATTCGAGCGAAGCGAGAATACGGAAAGGCGGAAAGGACGCCCGGCATTGCAAAGCAATGACGGCATGCCCCACGGGGGCTGTCGGCTAAGCCGACTGGAGGTTCAAGCCACTTTCTTATACGAAAAGTCCCCGGCATCATTCGATGTCGGGGACTCGTATAAGAAAGTGGCAGCTACCTACTCTCCCACCTGGTGGGGCAGTACCATCGGCGATGGTGAGCTTAACTTCTCTGTTCGGAATGGGAAGAG
>SUYR01000009.1 GCA_015060335.1 Bacteroidales bacterium
AGATGAACGCTGCCATTGCTACTTATAACTCATCTGCTGCCGAAGGCAAGACCTGTCCTTACATTTGGCAGGCAGGTACCGATGGTTATCCTACGCTGGTAAAGAGCGAATAAACAATTATAGGGCATACGGCAACCCAATGCCGTATGCCCTATAAGTTATAAATCGCGTAGAGTACGATTAGATCAGTATTCTCCGCGATTTATATATGTGTCAAGAGATTAGGCTTATAATACAATGCTCTTTGGCAATTTCTCCCGCTGGTTCAAGTCCATCACCGGAATGACAGCCGTCACCTGGCGTAATATGTGCCGTGCTGAAAATGCAGAAAAATCTGAAAAAATTCGTGAAATTGTGGAAGATTCGGATATGATGCATTAAAACTTTGGGACCAATTTGGAGCCAAAACGAAAAAATCGCCCTCTCAGACATCTGAGAGGGCGATTAAAGTGATTCGGTTGGGATTCGAACCCAAGACCCACAGCTTAGAAGGCTGTTGCTCTATCCAGCTGAGCTACCGAACCGATCCTTGTTGGCTTTCGGGGTTTCAGCGGGGCTGATTCCGAAAGTGGGTGCAAATATAGGGATTTTCTTTGATATTTCAAAATGTCTGTTGGATTTCGAGGATAATTAATATTATTTCTTCGAAATTTTGGGGCGGGCTGGTTAATGAATTTTAGATGCGTTGTACTCTCTGAAATGATAGAAAGCGTGCCGCGGGGTGCTGAATCCGACACCTCAGGACACGCTGACTTTCTGTAAGGTGTTTATGTTTAGTGGGTTACGATATTTGGCTGTGCCGCGTGGTGCTAAAATCAACACCCCGCGGCACGGTCTGACTGAAAAAGTGGATGCTTGCTACATCAGGAGAGGGAGGTCACTGCATCAATATATCTCTTACAGGAATATGGACGGATTGTGATGTTCAGTATGAACTTTTCCGGACGAGACGTGTTGAGTATGAGATGTCCGAGCCGGAGTAGTGCCAGCTTATGAGCAGGAGGTCGTGGGTGCGATGTGCTTCTTCGATGACTATCACAATAGGATTGCCGTCGCAAGGGTATGAAAGGCGGGTGTTGTGGAAGTAGGCTGTGTTGTCGTTGTGTTCGTAGGTGCCGTATGAACCGGATGCTCCTGTGGCGGTGACGCTGACTTTGTTGTCGCACAGAAAGTCGATTGTCAGTCTGGAAGGCGTACCATCTGGTACTTCGTCTCCAAGGTTACTTTCTGTTTCCTCTCCGTTCTGTGCCTCACTAAGACCATCTGCCGATTCCCCAGTACCGTCTCCTATAGATCTCTTATATCTTCTGTCTGCCGATCTGTCATGATTGTTCTCTACCTCCCCAAACCCTCGGGCCACCTCCTTCCACTCCTCGCAGACCCAAAGCGTCCGGTAGAACTGGTCGTCTGGTTCGTCGTAGATGCAGGAATTCGTAAATAGCAATAGAAACAGCAATACGGAAATGCGGAGGGGAGTGTCCGCAGTTGTGAAAAAAGTTTTCATGTGTGAGATGTTAAGCGTTAGTTAACGCCCATCTCAAGTATTATGCCGGTGTCATGGAGCCGCAGCTCAGGCTTTATTCTTGCCTGCAATCACCTTGCCCGCTACCTCGATGCCGCTTACCAGGCAGAAACCTATAAGGGCAAATATGATGGCGCTGCCGATATGCATCTGTACCATCGGCTCGAACTCTGCCAATGCAGCCTCTCCAAGCTCAGCCGCCTCAGGGAACTGTGAACATACGATGGCTTCCATATTGCTCCAAGGCCATACTTTCACCAGAGAACCAACTATGAACCCTGCCAGGACGATAAGGGTCTCCTTGTGCCAGCGGGCGAGTAGCCAGTGAAGGAATTTGCTGAATCCGAGGATGCCGACAACTACTCCGACAAGAAATACGGTGAGCACGAGGAACGATTCCCAGAAAATGGCTGATGATGCCCCGGAAGCGCCCCAGAGAGCTCCGATATTTCCCACAAAGGATGATATTGTCCCCATTATATACTGGTATTTGCCAAGGATCAGGAGTATGAAACTGCCTGATATTCCGGGGAGTACCATGGCGCAGATGGCGAGGGCTCCGCTAAGGAATATGAACCACAGGGCGTCGGGGGTGTTGACTGGCGAAAGGGTACACACCGTTACTCCGAGAATGATTCCGAAAGCCAGAAACGCACCTTCACGCAGCTTCCATCCTGAGATCCCGCGCAGAATGAACAGGGAGGATGCGACTATGAGACCGAAGAAGAATGCCCATGTCTGGATAGGATAGTCGGACAGCAGCATCTGCATCAGACCGGCCAGCAGCACTACACTTGTGCAGATTCCTGCGCAAAGCGACAAGAGAAATCCGCCGTTGATATGCTTCCAGAAATCGCGGAAATGTCCGTGCATGAGCATGCGTACGGCTTTTGCGTCAATTTTTGCAATCGATCCCACGAATTCGTCATATATTCCCATAATGAAGGCAATGGTGCCTCCGGAAACTCCAGGGATGACATCGGCAGCTCCCATACAGGCGCCTTTCACCCCTATCATCAGATAATCTTTCAGTTTTCTCATTTCGCAATCTTTCCAAGAAATTCCACTATGGCAGAGAAGACTTGACAACTTCCGGACCGAAGCACGTCATTGCGTTTGCCGGAAATGACCATGTCGAAGCAATGCCCCTCATATGCCTTCCTGCCTATCTTGAATTTTGCGGCAGAACACTTTGACAGAAAGTCCACAGCGAAATCTGTTGTGTCGACAAGAGATATGAACAGGTCGCAAGGGTCCTCTATCAGCCTGGCCACCTTTTCATATGAAGGCATGCCTATCCAGTTCAGGTCATTTCGGGCTACAGTGGTCTGTATGCTGGTGAGCAGAAGCTCATTCTTGCCAAGTTTTCTGAAGTCAAAGAAATATATGGATACCTTCACGCCTGCAGTGCGTCCCCACGAGAGGATCTCCTCTTTCAGTACGTCCCATTCCGCTTCCTCGACATCGATGACGATGTTGGCAGATGATATCTCGGAAACGGGTATGATGCCCGTAGGCACAGCCTTGCTATATTTTCTTACCGCCCTTCTGCGGAAGAATTTCTTTATTGATTCAAACATATCAGTTCGTTTATTTCTTTCTTTGCCGCATTCCAACGCGGCTGGTCTATCTTTGTTCCTACCACTTCTACTACTTTTGCAGCTATTGCAGAGCCGATGTCTCCGCATGTCTTCAGCGGCATCCCTATGGAATGAGCATATAAGAATCCGGCTGCATACAGGTCTCCTGCTCCTGTTGCATCGATGGCAGCAGCCGGTCTTGCTTGGATGAAATGCAGTTCATCTCCTCTTCTGACCATTGATCCGTCCTTGCCGATCTTGACTACTGCGGTATCGCATATCCGTGCGATACTGTCGAGAGCTTCTCTTGGCGGCAGTCCTGTAAATGCTTCAGCCTCTGTCTCATTGGCAAAAACGATATCTACATATTCCTCGACAATCTCATGCAGGAACTCAATATTGGCTTCCACTACATTATACGAAGCCAGATCAATCGAAATCCTGCATCCTGCTGCCTTGGCAAGCTCAATAGCTCTCCTTACAGTAGCCTGATTCTGAACGAGATAGCCTTCTGTATGGAAATAATCCCAACCCTCAAACCATTCTGGATGTAGGTCGTCAGGCGCAAGCTCAAGTGCAGCTCCGAGGTATACGGCGAACGTACGCTCTGCATTAGGAGGCGTAATCAGTACCATAGCCCTGCCTGTAGGATTGTCTCCCTTCAAAAGAATGGATCTGATACCGTCCTTTTCCTGATTGCTCTTGAAGAGACTGCCGAGATCGTCATCGCCCACCTTCCCTATGAAACCGGACTCCATGCCGAAAGTGGCTGCTCCGTTGATCGTATTTGCAGCGGAACCACCGGCAACCAGATCTGCACCAAGCTGTTTGAGTTTTTCCCATATCCTGTTGCCTGTTTCTCTGTCAACATGCTGCATGCTGCCTTTCGGAAGTGCCAGCTCTTGCAGGAGAGTGTCATCCGGAAGTATAGCCAATATGTCTGTAAGGGCGTTGCCGATTCCCAATATCGATGCCATGCCGTACCTTTTTATGTCAAAAGTACAAAGTTAGCAACTTTTGCGTAACTTTGCAGTCTTATGGATATAAAGAAAATATTGAAATACGTCATATCTGCGGTAATTGCTGCTGTTCTTCTCTGGTTTTCATTTCGAGATGTTGAATGGACTCAGTTTGCAGAAGGGCTCAAGTCATGCCGTTGGAGCCTGATAGCACTGTCAATGGCAGCCGGCTCTTTTGCCTTCTGGCTCAGAGGTTTGAGGTGGCGTCAGCTGCTGTTGCCTATCGCTCCGGAAACAAAGCGGATCACTACATTCGACGGTGTCAACATAGGAAACATCTCCAACTTTGTGTTTCCGCGTATAGGAGAATTCGTAAGGTGCGGTGTAATCGTGAGGAGGACTTCAGCTACATATGACAAGGTGCTCGGGACAGTCGTACTGGAGAGAGGCTGGGAGCTGCTTGTGATGCTTCTTATGCTTGCCATAGTGGTTGTGGCGCGTTTCGAACGTTTCGGCAGTTTCTTCATTGAAGAAATCTGGGAACCGATGTCTCAGAAGTTCAATATGTGGTGGATGGTTACCATTTCGGCCTTCCTGTTGGCTGGCGTATTGTATCTTATCCGGCGCTATCGGGATACGAACCCCTTCTGTTCAAAAGTCTGGAGAATATTTCGTGGCCTTGCCCAGGGGTTTCTCAGCTGCCTGCATATGGAAAAGAAATGGATGTTCTTTGCCTATACTCTCATGATATGGATGTGCTACTGGTTTATGGCGGCGTGCTCGATGTGGGCGACCCCGTTCCTGAGTCAGCTCGATGTTGTTGATGCACTCTTTCTGTCACTTGTGGGTGGTCTCGGCTTTGCTGTCCCTGTACCTGGAGGAATCGGGGCTTTCCATTTCGTCATCACCCTTGCACTTTCAGCAGTCTATGGAATACCGATGGAGACAGGTATCATCTATGCTACCATTTCACATACATCTCAGGCGATAACGCAGATTGTCTTCGGCGCTCTCTCGTACACATATGAAACGGTTGTGAAATAACTCGATTATTAAAGGTTGAATATTTTGAAAATAAGTCGTACATTTGCCGTTTCAACGACTTGACTTATGAGACGCATCCCCGCAATCATATTCAGTATTCTTATACTTATCGCCGCTCCGCACGTCCTGAAATCTCAGACAAAAGGGCGGTATGTTTTATCTGGTCAGGTGACAGACAGCTATGATGAGCCCCTTGCCGGAGCTTCGGTCTATATCCGTGGGCATATCAAGGACGGAACATCCACTGACTCGAACGGATATTTCTCACTGGAATTGCCTGATACAAAGAAGATCATAATCGAAGCCTCATTTCTCGGGATGAAACCTTACACCGTGGAATTTACCGGTCAAAAGGAAATTCTCATCGTAATGGAGGACGATGCCAATATGATGGAAAGTGCCATCGTGATGGGAAAGCAGAACATCAACGACCTTGATATCAGAGCCAAGGCCGGAGTAATAAATTCCGTGGATATGGATCGTCTTCAGGACCGTCCTGTGATGGATCTTTCACTTTCTCTTCAAGGATCGGCTCCCGGTCTGATTGTTACAAACAGAGGAGACCTTGGTACGAAACCGGAAATACGCATACGTGGAAACTCTTCCTTCAGAAAAGGAGATGTCGCCAATGAACCTCTCTATGTGCTTGATGGTCAGGTTATTTCTTCAGATGCATTCATGACCCTCAATCCTCTCGATATAGCGGATATAAAGATTCTCAAAGATGCGGTGGCATGTGCGCTTTACGGTACAAAGGCTGCTAACGGCGTGCTTGAAATCACGTCTGTCAGGGGAACCAGCGGTGATACCATGGTCACTTATGATTTCAATGGTGGCGTCACATTCAGAGGGCGTAGGGGAGTACAGATGATGGAGACTGATGAGAAACTGGAACTGGAACGCAGACTCAAGAACATTGAGGCCCCGGGATACAGATACAGCGAGGACTATTACAGGAGATATTTCGCAAGGGATCCGAATCTTGACCAGATGATTGCAGAGGGAAAGGCTATTCTGGACGGGCTGCGTCAGACCAATACCGACTGGTTCAAGGAACTGCTCAGAAACGATTTCTATCAGCGTCACAATCTTAGTGTCAGGGGCGGAAACAACAAGACATCCTACTATGCTTCAGCCAATTACAGCTATCAGGGAGGACAAGTGCCGGGTAATGATGTCAACAGGTTTACAGGCCGTATGAGTCTCGATCAGGCGGTAGGAACCAAAGGATTTGTGTCGCTCAGTGTTAGCGGAGGATATTCCAAGGCCAACAGTCCCAATGGTTCGACCTATTCGCCTACATCGCTCATATATGAGTTGAATCCATATGAGAGCAAGACCAGCGGTGAACTGTTCTCCTACCCTAACCGCACATACAATGACCTTGTCTATCAGTTTGACAGGACATCTACAGAGAAACGCTTCGGTACTACTGCAAGTATCAATCTCGAGCCGTTGGAGGGCTTGACCATAGGTGCGGTTGCAGGACTTGACTTCGTTCTTTCGGAGTCATTGGAGTTTACGCCTTCCACAGCTTATGAGGAACAGAGAAGCGGAGCAGCGAAAAACGAGCTCGGAAAGATTTCCAAGTCAAAGAATACCAATTCCAACGTCACGACCAACGTACGTGTGACATGGAACAGGACATTCGGCAAGCACGACGTGACGCTTGGTGCCAATACAGACTACTATTGGGATAATATGGACAATATGTCCGTTACAGGATATGGAGTCGGCCAATTGAAGAGCATGGCTGCAATCAACCAGTCAATCGAGGGTAACCGCAAGGTAAGTACATCGAACTTCCGGGAAAAGACGGCACAGTTAGGTATAGGACTCCTGGGAGGATACTGCTATGACGGCATATACGATATATTCGGAACATATAAGGCAGACGCTTCGTCGATTCTGCCCAAGGACAAGCGCTGGAATGCTGCATGGGCTGTCGGTGTCGGATGGAATGTGAAGGATTATGCATTCATGAAGGATTGGGATCCCATCTCTGCCCTGAGAATAAAAGCCTCATATGGCCGGACTGCCTCGCTTGCGGGTGTGTCACCTTCGCTTACAGTAGGTACATTCTCATATCTTGAAGACAGTTACGGTGATATAAGGCTGCTTGAACTTATGGCTCTCTACAATGACCGTCTGAAGCCGGAACAGACAGTATCGACCGAAGTCGGCATCTCTATGGGACTGTTCAACAGATTGACAATTGATGTGGGATGGTATGACCGCAGGACAGAGGATGCGCTTCTTGATGTGCCTATCCCGGCATCTAACGGCTTTACGACTCTTAAAAGGAATATCGGAATTCTCAGCAATTCCGGATTAGAGACCACGCTAAGTGCCAGGATCATTGACAGAAGCGATTTCAGAGTCAATCTCCGCCTGTCTTTGGCATACAACCGCAATAAGGTCATCGACCTCTATGATGGAGACCGTCTCTACACAAGCGAGGACACCATAATCCCGGATTATGAGGTAGGCCAGGCATACGATATGATATATGGACCGATATCATTGGGACTTGATCCTATGTCCGGACTCCCTGTATTCAAGGGAGCTGACGGAAGGGAAATTCAGGCCACAGAGAAGCTTACTCGAGAGGATATGGTTCCTCTGGGACATTCAGTGCCGCCTTATAACGGCACCATAAATCTGAGTTTCACATATAAGCAGCTGGAGTTCGATGCCGACTTCTATTACGTCTTCGGTGGCATCAAGACATATGCCTATGCGTATGTGCGAGATTATGATGATGCCAACAGAAACGCAGTAAGAGGTCAGGTGCAGAATATGTGGTTCCAGAAAGGAGACGAGAACAAGATATATCATACTCCGTTCTATTCGTCTTCAGCCATTGAGAATCTTACCATGTGGCCCAACAGCAGGTCAATAGGAAGCAGCGATTATCTCCGTCTGTCAATGCTCTCTCTGCGATACCGTTTCCCTCATTCATTCATAAAGAAGCTTGGAGGAATCGTCAAATATGGAAATGTAGCCATTCAGGCATCCAATCTATTTACATTGACCCGCTATAAGGAGTCCGATCCGGAGTCAGGATCTTTTGTGGGAGCTCAGCAGCCGATACTTACGTTTAACCTCAGTCTTTCGTTCTAAGCATGAAAAAGTACATATCATATATACTGTCACTTCTGCTTCTGAGCGGATGCCTTGACATAAAGCTGGAAGACCAGTATTCCGATCCGGATGCGATCTCCACCACATCCACGGCTCGTGAGCTGCTGGCCTCTGCATACAACTCCCTTCCACGTCATCAGTTGGAATTCTCTATACTCAGTGATGATTTTGTCACGACCAACCTTACTGGAAAATATGCCGAAAGGCTGAACCTTTACAACTGGAAGGAAAAGGACATGGAGGATCTGTCTGATTATGTGTGGAATGAATATTACATGACGGTAGCTATAGTAAATGCTCTTCTTCCGCGACTGGATAATGTCACACCGAAGGATGAGGAGGACAAGCTGGAGCTTGACAAGATAAGATGTGAGGCGAAGACACTTAAGGCGATGTGTTATTTCGACCTTCTCCGTCTGTATGCTCCTGCATATTCTGAAGCGAATCTTTTGAAGGACGGTATCATCCTTAAAAACCGTCTGGAACTGGACTTCCTTCCGCGTTCGTCTGTCCGGGATTGTGTGACCGAAATAGACAGGCTCCTGACAGAAGCGGCTTCTGTTGAAAATCAGGATACGGAAGTGTTTTACCTCTCTACGACGGCTGTAATGGCCTTGAGGGCAGAATTTGAACTGTATAGAAATGCCTATGACAAGGCCGTGCTGGCCGGCTTACCGTTGCTTGCTGATGCACAGGCCCGTTGGACAAAGTCAGACTACGAAAATCTTTGGGCTGACAATATAAGTGCAGACAGGCTCTTTGCTCAATATATCTTCGACTCGTTCTATACGGATCTTTGCTACGACAAGGCAACCGGGGACTATTTTGTCCTGAATCCGGACATAACGTATGATGATGCCGACCTGCGCAAAGACTGGGCTGCATATACCGTCAATATGAACGGAGGACAGATCCAGACCCTTGGAAAATATAACAGGATGTATTATGACAATGTGACTGTAAGATATATCAACACGTTGAGATACAGTGGAGTATGCTTTACTGTGGCAGAGGCATATGCAAGAGATCTGCAATACGACAAGGCACGTCAGACGGTCAATACCTACCTTGAAGCATATGGAGCTCAGCCTTTGGATGATAAGTTGGAAGGAGAAGACCTTGTAGAGGCAATCCTGCTTGAAAAACAGAAGGAGTTTGCCGGAGAGGGAGTCCGTCTGTTCGACCTGAAGAGACATGGCAAGGCTCTGGTCAAGAAAGGGAATTTCGGCATGGGAACATCTGTGACCATCTATCCTGACGATTATCGATGGCTGCTGCCGATACCTCAGTCCGAATACAAATACAATGACAATATCACGCAGAACAATCCAGGATGGCCATTTATTAAGACAGAATAAACCTTATATAAAACAACTGTACAATTATGAAGAAAATCTTATTTTTCAGCTGCATGGCGGCTGCTCTCCTTTCATTCGCGGGATGCGAAGAGACAGGAAATGATTTTGAAGGAACAAACTACATCTATCTTGAAGCCAAAGATGGAAAGAGTACAATGTTTGAGACAGATTCAGAGCCTCTTGTTGTCGATGTTGTGCTTACCAAGGCTCTTGAGGAAGACCTTCAGATAACTTTTGAACTTGCCGGTCCAGAGGGCGTTGTGGAGCTTTCCGGAAACCCTGTGACCATCAAGGCAGGTGAGAAGACAGCCTCGTTCTCAGTAGTGTCTCTCAATGCAAACGCTCTTGAGTCTTCTGCATCCTATAGAATTGGCATCTCAAGCCTCCTCCCTGAAGGTGTACAACTCAAGGAGCCGCTTCAGTTTGTTGTCAATCCGGTGATAAATGAAGGACCTATTGACCAGCAGACTGAAATCATTGAGGCTTACAAGGCTGCTACCGGAATCGATCTTTCAAAGTATATCGGTGAAGTAAGTGTGACAGCTGTAATCTCAGGCTATGATGTAGAGACATACGAAGACTTTGAGAAGACTGTGACAGGCAAGACATTGATTTCTCTTTCTGAAGAATCGACTGCAGATGCTCCGATTCTCAAGATGACAGCCAACCCGATGGGAGTGCAGGATTTTATGTATTCTGTAATGAAAGCAGTTACAGTTGATGACGTAGAAGGCTACTGGTTCCCAGAGGAGTATCCTATGGAGTGCTACGCTATTTTTACTGAAGCTATAAACTGGAACTCTGAAAGCCAGGAGACTTTCAACATGACTTTGGACGGAATCACATTCGGAGCTGACCAGACAATCAGTTTTGTCGCTGATTATATCAACTCTTACGATGAGGACACTATTATTGTTCCTTTCGAATATGCTTTCTCGGCATATGATAGAGAGCAGACAGCAGATTTCTCGGAAGCTTCAGTCAAGCCAGGTGACGATGAGTGGCTCCCCGACTGTACAGCTAACCCTGCAGCACATCTTAACTTGAGCGGTATTCTCTATGATGAGTATGGGTTGGAGGGTGAGGGATATTACGTTGAACCTGTAGCTGAAATTGCTGAAGATGGCAGTCTGGTATTCACATTCTGCTTTGATCACAAGAATGCTGTCGACTACACCCGAGTAGTGGCAACCTACACTCCAAACAACTAAAAATTGTTGAACCATCCGCTTCGCGTCATTTCGACCGTGCGTAGCGAGTGGAGAAATCTAAATTTATTATCATGCTGAAAAAACTGCTGCCTCTTCTGGCAGTCATATTGATGAATACAGTCATTTCCAGGGCACAGTCCGTGTCCTGGAATGACCGTATCATGCTCCCTCTCGGTGTTGTCGAGGAAAAGCTCGACAACGGTCTGACATATATACTCGTGGAAAACGACTCTCCAGACAGGATGATTGAGATGCGCCTTGTCTTCAGGGCAGGATCCGTTCTGGAAACAGAGGAGAACAGAGGTGCTGCTCATTTTCTCGAGCATATGGCATTCGGAGGGACAAGACATTTCCCCGGTAAGAAGCTCGTGGATTATCTGGAATCTCTTGGTGTGCAGTATGGTATAGGAATCAATGCCTACACAGGCTACGACCGTACGGTATATCAGCTCGCGATTCCGTCGGACAATCCTAAGGATATAGACAATGCACTTCTGATCCTGAAGGACTGGCTTGTGGATATTCCTATGGATGAGGCGAAGGTAGAAGGGGAGAAGGGCATCATAATCGAGGAACTCCGAGCTTACGATGTGGGAGACGAGTTCTATAATCTGAAGATAGGCAGCGGACTTTACAGCAAAGGAATTCCTCTTGGAACAGAAGAGGATATTAGAAAAATGACTCCTGAGATTCTCAAGGAGTTTCACCAAAAATGGTACACGCTTTCTCAGGCGACAGTAGTTCTGGTCGGTGATTTCGACAAGAAAGATGCCCGTGAACGTATCAGAAAGACATTCGGCTCACTCAAGCCAACATCATCTCCGGATTACCGCGAATATCCTCATACATATGATTCCGGTGTCAATTATGCTGAAGTTCAGGATACTCTGCTTCGTCGTTCGACCCTTGAAATCATGGTTCCTCATGAGTGCACTTCGCGTCGTACGGTAGGTGATGCAGTGGACAGCGAAAGAAAGGACATGCTTATTTCTGCATTAGCAGGGAGATTCTACGACACCGGCAACGACGCATCGCTTTCCAATACATGGTATCTTGCCGACAAGGACCATTTTACAATATCCGTTGACGGAAAGAGTAAGGAAGAGCTGTCCGAAAGTATAGTTGCGGCGGTAGCGGAACTGTACAGGGTGGCCCGTGACGGCTTTACTCCTGCAGAAATGGTTGAAGTGAGAAAGAAATGCCTCGGCTCATTCCGTATCCCTCACAGCCGTTCAAATTCTTCATATATATGTGAAGCGATCGCCAGTGATGTAATGTTCGGAGACAGGGACATCACAGATCCTAAGCAGTTCGAATGGGCAAAGGAAGAGCTTGCATCCACTCTGTCTGAAGACCTTCAGAAGATTCTTGTAAGGTGGCTGTTTGCCGCCGAGAACAGCCGTCTTGCAGCCTTCCGCTTCAATCCGCGGATGACTGACGGATTTACAGAGGCAGAACTTGACCGATTGTGGGCTGACGGAAAATCCACGGATCTTGGAACATATGTATATACTCCCAAACAGATAGAGCCGGAGGAACCGTTGTTCCAGATACCTGCGTGGCTTTCCCAGCAGCAGCCTTTTGATCCGTCTCTGATAGCATCCCGTACTGATTATGCCAACACCGGTATTACAGATGTACTTCTGACAAACGGTTTCCGTATGGTTCTACGTCCGACAAACGACGAAGACCACAAAATATATATGCAGCTGTTCGCTCCGGGAGGCCTGTCAAAAGCACCGGAAGAAGACTATCCTCTCTATGAGAATACTGCAGGTTACATTGAACTTGGCGGAGTGGAAAGACTCACCGAAGACGATTATTTCTCTTTGATTTCACAGAACGGAATAGGTCTTCTTGTGGCAATGGAACAGTGGTGGCATGGGATGATAGCTTCTGCACCATCCGATAACTCCCGTATTCTGATAAGACTGCTGGCTGAGAAGATGCTCCATCCGCGTCTCGATTATGAAGAATTCGAGGAATTGAGGGAATATGAACTGGAAAATTTTGGAGAGGAATCTTATCTGTCCAGACTGATGAAGACCGATACACAGCGCATGCTGAATGCCCAATTGGACAGTCTCATGGGTAATCTTACATACGGAAGACGCCTGGATATCACCAAGGAGGACCTGAAAAACATGAGTCTTGACGATATGGCTGATTTTCATAAGTCTCTTTATGCTAACCCGGACGGCATGGTATGCGTAATCTGTGGTGATTTCAATACCGACCTGATTATAGAGGAGGCGGTTCCTGTTTTTGGTGTGATGACATCAGATGAGCCCAATAAATATGGAGTATCATACTATACGCAGCCTGACGGAATGACGCTAAAGACCTGGCAGAATTACAATGAGACACAGTCTTCCTTCGATTACATCCTATATGGAAAATACGAGCCGTCTCTTCGTAATGGTCTGATATTGAAGCTTATGCAGAATCTTATACGTAATCGTCTGATTACGATTCTCAGAGAAGAACTGTCGTTGGTGTATTCTCCATATATATCCCTGTTCTATAATGCTGTACCGGACAATGTATTCTATCTTGATGTGAATGCTTCTGTTGACAGGAAGAATACGGAGATAGTCCATAAGCATCTCAATGATATAATTCAGGACCTTAAGGTAAACAAGGTGGACAAGAAGGAACTTCAGACACTCAAGCAGATATTTATAGTAAACAAGAGAAATTATCTCCAGAATGATGCAACTTCCGGATGGAAATCCTATTTAGTAGGCCAGCTCAAGAATAATGAATCTATCGAAGATCTTGAAAATTACGAAGTTGTGCTGAAGAGCATCACTCCGGAAGATATCAGGCAAGCTTTCAATAATCTGATTGACCTGGACAATCAGGTGATACTTTCAATAGGAGACTTTGTACCATGCGTAAATTGATTATTCTGCTGTTGACACTGGCAACTCTCACCGCAGCAGCACAACCGAAGCTGTCATACGCGATTTTTACCTCGGAAGGCGAGGCAACTGATTATAACAGGATGCTTAGGGAACTCCGCGATGCCGATATTATATTCATAGGTGAGACTCACAACTGCCCTGTGGCTCATTGGATGGAATATGAGATTACATCTGACATCATCAGGAAATCCGCTAAAGGATTGACTCTCGGAGCAGAGATGTTCGAGGCTGACAACCAGCTGCTTGTAGATGAATATACCAGTGGAGTCATATCTTCCGACAAGTTTGAGGCAGAGGCCAAACTGTGGGACAATTATTGGACGGATTATTCCCATCTGCTCTATCTGGCAAGGGAACATGGCTTGAAATTCGTGGCTACCAATGTTCCCCGCAGATATGCCTCATTTGTCAAGGATAACGGTCTGGAAGCACTTCAGACGCTTTCCGATCAGGCTAAGTCCCTTATGGCACCTCTTCCTATACCGTTCGATGCTCAGGCACAGGACGAAGCTATGTTCGGTTTTATGCAGATGATGGGTGGTAAAGGTGCTGCTGATTCACACTTTGCAGAAGCTCAGGCAATCAAGGATGCCACTATGGCATGGTTCATTGCGCAGAATTTTGACAGGAAATTCATCCATTACAACGGAAACTTCCACTCTGACAACAAGGGAGGAATCATCCCTTATCTGGAACAGTATCTTCCCGGCAAGATGATAATGACCATCTGCTCCGCCCGTCAGGACTCCCTGAAATCCCTTGACAAGGAAAACTGCGGTCGTGCTGACTTCATCATAATCGCCCCGACGGACTTCCCGATGTCGTATTAAAATCATATCGTATGAAAAGATTCATCCTCACCCTCACCATTCTGTTTTCATTCGTGGCATTGGCATCGGCCAAACAGCTCAAGTATGTTGATGCGACCCAGCTGAACATCATAGGAAAGGTCCTTCCGACACCGAAGCCGTTTACACGTGTCGATACTGAGAAATATCCTTTTGAGGATAAGACTATACAGAGATATGCGGAGTTCTCTACCGGTCTTATGGTAGTGTTCTCTACTGACAGCAGGACTATAGCTGCGAAATGGAAGACGTCTCCGGTAAATGCCGGTTACAATATGAATTCAATCCTGTATAAGGGACTGGACCTGTATATAAAGAAGGATGGGAAGTGGATCTTTGCCGGAGTCGGCAAGCCTTTGATGGGCAAGGCACCGTATGATGAACACGAAGGTATCATAGTAGAGAATATGCCTGAGGGTACCAAGGAATGTCTGCTGTATCTCCCTGTCTTTGACAGAATTGATGCTTTGGAGATAGGAATAGATGAGAATGCTGCAATAGCTCCGATGGATAATCCGTTCCGTTATAAGATTGTCTTCAAGGGCTCAAGTGTGACTCATGGTACAGCTGCCAGCCGTCCTGGCATGACATATCCGGCTCGTTTCGGACGTGACAACAACTTCTATGTGTGTAATCTCGGCTTCAGCGGCAGGTCTAAACTTCAGAAGGAATACGCACGCATCATAGCTGATACTCAGGCGGATGCATTTGTCTTTGATGCATTTTCAAATCCTCTTGCCGACGAAATCAATGAAAGATTCGATGACTTCGTGGATATAATCCGTGCAGCTCATCCCCACACCCCTCTGATCTTCCTTCAGACAGAGCGTCGCGAGACCCGTAACTTCAATATGTTGATAGAAGAACGTGAAGCAGCAAAGCAGAAGGCGGCAGAAGAGCAGATTACAGAAAGAATGAAAACCGACCGCCATATCTATTTCATCACTTCCGAAGATTTTCTCGGACATGATCATATAGCAACGGCAGACGGTTCTCATCCTACTGATCTCGGATTCACGTACATGCTTGAGAGCATATCTCCAAAGATTCTGAAAATCCTGAAGAAATACGGAATCAGATAACTATTTCTGTCTCAGGAACACCTGCACAGGGCATCCCAGGAAGTCAAAATTACTTCTAAGCTTGTTCTCAAGGAATCTTCTGTAAGGCTCGCGGATATACTGCGGCAGGTTGCAGAAAGTAGATAAATTCATCTTTTCTTTAGGGGAATGTAGTTTTCGATTCGTCATAGTTCAGTACAGGTAAGGTATGCCTGTATATAAATGGACTAACCGTATATTGATGATGCGAAAACTACACCTTGGCAATGTCTTGACTACATTGCTTTTCAGTTCTTGTCTTTTGGGTATCTGTGCATGCGAAGACGAATCGGAACCGGGACAGACAGAACCGTCGGAAAATACAGGACAACCGTCAGCCCCAGATGCTGATACAGATTCAGACAGACTTGTCATAACGGATGGAAAGGCAAGGTTTTATCTGTATGAGAGTGAAAATTCCATCAGGGAGGCCTATAGTAAAGGTATAAGTGACTGGAGCGGATTCACTGTTTCAGTCGGCAATAAGGAATATTCGCCAAAAACAGATGAAGACGGTCGGGCGTATGTGGATGTAGATGCCTCTGCCACAGGGGTTTACAATGCTGTGCTGACATCGGGCGATTCCGCCCCGTATCTCGGTGCATCCAAGTATATCGGTCTGCATCATCCGTTCTCAATGTCTTTCCACACTGTAAAGAACATGGTGGAATCTTTCCCCTTATATGCCTCATACAATGAGGAAACCGGTAACAGACTGGTGTTCTCGATGGGATGTTCTTTGTTGGAACTTACTGTCAAGGGAGAGGCTAAGATCGCTTCTGTCAGGATTGATAATCCTTCCGGAGAATATATGGCTGGCAAGGGAAGCTATATGGTTTCAAAAAAAATTCATGCAATTACGGAAGGTGTTCCTTTTGTTGTCATGAATTGTACGAATACGGGAAATTTCGTCAATACCACACTTTCAGGAGTCAAGATCTGTATCCCGATAGCACAGGGAGCGTACTCTCAAGGTCTGGATATACGTGTCTGTGATGCCGGACACAGGATGATGGAAGTCAAGGTGGACCCTTTCGAGGTGGCGGCAGATCGGACTCATAAGGTAGAGATTACATACCAGCCCGATAAGAATCTGCTATATTATGAGGGCTTCGACAATTTCGTCTGGGGAGGAGACCCGGTCAAGGGCAGCACGGCAAGTGCGTTTGCACCCTCTGAAGAGGCTATGACGACATCCGGCGGTGTCCGATATCTCGGATACGAAGAAGCCCTTGCATCGGTGTCTTATGATACGCCGGGAACCGGCTTCATCCAGCCGGAAACATATTCTTCCGTTTCCAATAAGACAGTAGAGACAGCGCATCAGATGAGTGCCTCCTATGTAAGGAGCCGTAATATCGGTGAGTTTTCCATGCTTTACCGCTGTCAGGAATATCAAGGCTATGTAGGTGTCGGTACGGGAAATCTCTACAGGGGCATTTTTGAACCAAAGGTCATTCCCGGAATTACTGGACTTGCCGACCTCGAAATATCATTTGATTACTGCCCGAAGGTTGGCTTCAAGGACAATATCCGGCTTGATGTCATCAATGGAGGAAAGATTGTCTCCTGCACTATAGACGGACAGCCTGCTCTTGTTGAGGACGCGCAGACATTATACAAGGGAATAACATCCACGTACGTGTTCAGGAAGGATGCTGTTGCAGTCCCATCCTCCACATCTTCTGAAAAGCAATGGCATAAGGTCGTCTGCCATGTGGAAAATGTAAATGACAATACCCGTTTCAGGGTCACGACAAATGATGCCTCAGAAGGGAATCATGGTTTCTATCTTGACGATTTTCTCATATCTAAAGTGAAGGACCGGAAGAAGAATGCTCTTGTGGGCATGAGGGTTCTGTATTGGAATATTCAGAACGGAATGTGGTATGATCAGGAAGATAACTATAACAATTTTGTGGCGTGGGTGAAGAAGTATGATCCGGATGTGTGTGTCTGGTGTGAGGGCGAAACTATTTTCAACAGACAAGGTGTAAAAGTGTATGGTTCGGATCGCATTCTTCCAAACGGTTGGAAAGCATTGGCGGCCCGTTATGGTCATTCCTATGTGTCTAAAAGTGCGGATAAGGACAATTATCCGCAGATTATCACATCTAAATATCCGATTACGACGCTTAAGGAAATTTATGATACAGGAAATCCAAAGAAACCGATAGTGCATGGAGCCGGTCTTTTCAGGATTTCATACAATGGCAATCCCGTCAATTTCATTACATTCCATGCCTATGCCCAGAAATATGCTCCTGAATACGAGGGAAAGACTCAGGAGGAAAAGGATGCTTCTTCCGCAAGGAATGAGGGAGATCTTCACCGTGAACATGAAATCAGGTATATATGTGACAATGTCATTAACGGGGCAGAATATGCGGGTCTGAAGAACTTGCTCATGATGGGAGATTTCAATGCGAAATCCAGACTGGATATTGAACATTATCCGGCGGATACTCCGTCGACGACATGGCTGCTGCATGATTATATCCATGAAAATACAGGACTGACAGATGTTATCCATGAACGGAACGATGACAGGGATTTCTTCTCGTCTGTCAACGGTGACTCGCAGCGTATAGATTTCGTCTATGCTTCCAAAGATATGTATGACCGCATAGAGAATGCCGTGATTCTGATTGACTCATGGACAACCCTTTCCCAGGACAAATCGGTCGCTGACAAAGGTTATTTCTGCAAACCATCCGATCACAGACCTATCCTTGTAGACTTTAAGATGAACTGATATGAAGAGACTGACAGCAATCATATTCGCAATGCTTTCCTTCGCAAATCTGCCTGATGTCTGCGGGAAGGAGCTGAAAGTCTTGTACTGGAACATCCAGAACGGGATGTGGACCGGTCAGGAGGATAATTACTGTGCATTTGTGGGCTGGGTGAAGGCACAGAAACCGGATGTCTGCATCTGGGCTGAAGCGGAAACAATATATTACACGGGGACATCGGAAAGACTGCCCCGCGAGGATCGTTATTTCATCTGGGACGAGGTCGCTCCGCGTTACGGGCATAAATACATATATGTCGGAGGACATCGGGATGGCTATCCTCAGGTGATTACCTCAAGGTACCCGATAGAAAATGTGGAGAGGATTGTCGGAGACGAAAACTTTACTGTGGTCCATGGAGCCGGATGGGCGCGTATAAAGGTGGCGGGCAAGACTGTAAACCTTGTCTCTCTGCACACGTGGCCTCAGAAAAACCATTTCAACTGCAAGGGAGCGGCTTCCGAGGTCATAAAGGCCAGTGCGGCAAGGGGCGAGGGGGACATGTATCGCGCGGAGGAAATTAAATGGATATGCGAACATACCATACTCACGGATCCGCAGGCTGAGGATAATTTCTGGCTTATGGCAGGAGATTTCAACGCTGTCTCTCCAAGGGACAACTGGGTGTACGGGTATCCTGAAGGGGCCACTCAACTTCTTGCGCATAAATATATTCTTGAGAATACTCCTTATGTGGACGTCATCTGGCAGCGCAGCCAGAGGAATTTCTATACAACTACATTTGAGAAGAAACGGATTGATTTTGTCTATTGCTCTCCGGCTATGTATGACTGTGTGACGCATGCGGAAATCGTAGAGGATGACTATACTGAGCCTCAGAGGCATCCTGAGGTGCGGAACTTCCACAATCCTTCAGACCATCTGCCTGTCATAGTACAATTCAACATTAAATAATACGTATGAAAAAAACATTATCAGCGATTCTCTTTACTGCACTTGTCCTTTTCTCGGTCTGTTCCTGTGCTGAGAAAGGATTGAACGACCCGCGTAAAGAGAAAATCGAGGTGCATCTTCTCGAAGATTGCAGCGATGAGCCTTTGGAGGCTTTCTGCCTGAGTGTCCTTGGTGGCACGGCAGACTTCTATATCAGGAGTGACGTGGACGGATTCAATGCATTCTGGCAGGATGCCGCTCCTCTTCCTTGGGCCAAGGTGACACTTTTTGAGAAGACAGGAACAAATGATGTGTGGCATTTGCAACTTGAGTATTCGGAGCGTTCGGATGCCTGCCTGTACTACAGAAGAGGAGGGATGCTTTCTTTGGTGGCCCCGTCTCAGGAACTCGGTACTTTTCTTCCTGTGTATCAGGGACCTGCCGTAAGAGTTCAGGAGCATTTTGACAGTTTTGCATACGGGTCTAGGAATCCTCATGTGGATGATGGTGAAGTCCACATTGAGAAATGGTCTACCGCTCTCAAGGACAAAGGCTTTGACTCCGAACCGATCGGTGACGCGGTCAAGTCTGCATGTTATGCCGGAAACGGCTATATCAAACTTGGGGATGCAGAGGGTAATAAAGGCTCTTTGCTGACTCCGTATAATGAACTTTACCGTTATGATTCGCTCCTTGTCGTCACTTTCCGTGCATCTGCCTACCAGACTTCTGACGGTACAAAAGATGAGAACGGATTCAGTGTGGAAGTTGTCGGAGGCGGAGTTATCAGGGATTTACAGCAGAAAGAACAGACGAGCATAATGCTTACGGCTCCCTATATAAATCAGGATGCGGAGGATGTGTCGCATATGTGGGGAGCGGACAGCTATTTTATGGTATTTGTAGCAGAGACGGAAAAATCACAGCTTACGACGAGTACCAGAATCAAAATCAGTTCAGGCGAATCCGGAGAAGGAACATCTCGTCTTTTCATAGATGATATATGCGTCATGAGGCTTGTGGATGGCTTGGATGAGGATTTATATTCGATGAATCAGGGTAGCGGGCCTGACCGTATTCTCGCTGCGCGTAATAATTAAAATTGGCATCAGATGAAATCAAGAAAAAAACTATGTATCCTTTCCGGTCTTTTCCTGATATGTGCTGTTATTCCTGCAGCCGCGCAGACGACCGTTTCAGGACATGTGTATGATTCGAAAGGGGAGCCTCTGATTGGTGCGTATGTCACAGTAGAAGGCACGTCGACAGGTTCTATTACAGACATTGATGGTGCTTATACCATTTCTGCAAGACCTTCTGATATATTGAAGGCGGAATTCATGGGTTTCCTGCCGTTATCGGAGACGGTAGGGGAGCGTAAGGTCATCGATTTCAATCTTCAGGAAGATCGCAATGTCCTTGATGATGTCGTGGTCATTGCGTATGGCTCTGCAAAAAAATCAGACCTGACAGGTTCGGTGGCTAATGTGAAGATGGGTGACATCAAGGATGCTCCTGTCCTTTCTATTGACAACGCACTTCAGGGACGTATTGCAGGTGCCGACTTCATGTCGACTGACGGTGCACCTGGCTCGACCACAACAATCCGTATCCGAGGAACACGTTCGATTTCAGCGTCAAACGAGCCATTGTTTGTCGTAGACGGAGTTATTGATGCAATTCATGATCTCAATGACATCAACTCTGACGACATAGCCAGCATTTCCGTACTGAAGGATGCCTCTTCGACTGCCATATATGGTTCACGTGGCGCAAACGGCGTCATCATCATCACTACGAAGAAGGGTTCCGGGAATGACGGCAAGGTGAACATTTCTTTCAAGGCGGATTTAGGATTCTCCCACCTTCCGAGGTCTCTGGACATAATGGATGCGTCGGAGTTTACCCAATATCGTAACGATTATGCTTATTTCGGTTCGGATGCCAGTCATTCTGAGGTCGGTTCTTCGACTCCTCTTTCCGGAGCGGTATATGCAGATCCGCTGAGTTATGGTAAGGGGACAGATTGGATCGGGGAGATTACCCGTGTGGCATTTTCACAGAACTACGGTCTCTCGCTCACCGGCGGGAACGACAAGGGATCGTTCTTTGCTTCTGTCGGTTACAATGATACGGAGGGTATCATCGACGGCAGCGGCCAGAAACGTTTTACCGGACGTATCAAGGGAGAACGCCGGATCTTTTCCTGGCTCAAAGCATCATACAACGGATCTTATACATGGCGTCATACCGATGAGAACAAGGCAAGCATAGGCGGTACAAGTTGGTGGAATGCCGCTCAGTATCTTTCACCACTGATCCGGCCTACCGATTCGGAAAATCCTCTGTATAATCTCGGTCAGAAAATCAACACCCCGCGTGCTATGATTGACCAGAATGTGCATTATACGGACAGAAACTCCACGAACCATGCTGTGAATGTGGAAATCACACCTATAGAGAATCTCGTGATAGCCAGTACACTCTCATATTACCTCTATTTCAGGTCGACATACCAGTATAAACCGGGAACACTTCCTGCAAAGACCGAGAATGAAGGGGGTGAGGCAAGCAGGGCAGAATATAATGAGATGTCACTTTCCAGTGAGACCACCGCCCGCTATAAGATGGAGAAGGACGGTCATCTGTTCCAGCCTATGTTGGGTTTTTCCGCCTATAGGTATAATGCCCATAACATGTCTCTTTCGGGAAAGGGATATATGGATGACGAGGTGATGTGGAACAATATGAATGCAGTTCTTGACAAGGAAACCTACAGTGCCGGGACTTCCTACAATGCAAGGCAGAAGATGTCTGCGTTTGCCCGTGTTGATTATAATTACAAGTCCCGCTATTATCTGACGGCTACGGGACGTTTCGACGGAGCATCGAATTTTGCTGCAAACAACAAGTGGGCATTCTTCCCGTCCGCCGCTTTGAGATGGAACATTTCCAATGAGGCGTTCATGCAGAATGTTTCATGGATTGATGATCTTTCTCTTCGTCTGAGTGCCGGAATGACAGGTAACGATGCCATCAGTGCGTATAATTCCCTAGCTGCACTCAGCAGTACCACCGGGGGTTATCTTTTCGATGGAAGCCAGCCGGTGGCATTTTACCGGAGCCGTCTGTCTCAGCCGGAACTGACATGGGAAAAGACTGCGTCTTATAACCTTGCATTGGACTGGACTATGTTCGGTGGTCGTCTTGCACTTACTGCTGAGGCATATACGTCAAGGACGACCGATCTTCTCCTAACGGTTCAGGTCGCCAACCAGACTGGTTATTCGTCTCATTTCTGTAATCTCGGAGAAATTTCCAACAGGGGACTGGAACTTACGGTTGATTCCCGCAATATCGAGACTAAGGATTTCCAGTGGACGACCTCTTTCACAATCTCTCACAACAAGCAGAATGTGATCGATATCGGGTCGGAGGATTTCGTCACTGCACTTAAATCTCCCGGAAACAACGGATATATGATGTATGGCTATGTGGAAGGCTACCCTCTCAACTCTCTTTGGGGATTCAAATACGGTGGCGTATGGAAATCCGATGATGAGCGGGAAAGAAATGCTGACACCAAGGCGTACGTCGGCATCAATGCGAAGAACGAGGATGGAACTCCGAGGTATCATGACATCAATCATGACGGAGTTCTCAATCAGGATGACCTTGTCTATCAAGGAAGTGCAGATCCTTACCTGTATGGAGGTATGCAGAACACATTCTACTATAAGAACTTCAAACTTGGAGTCTATATAGCCTACTCACTTGGCGGAAAGATATATAACTATGGCGAATTCTATCAGTCTGGAGGCATTCATACAAACCAGTACAGATATATGCTCGATTCATGGCATCCGGAAAGACACCCCGAATCGGAAATACCTCGTGCCGGATACACGGACACCGCTCTGCCAAGCGATTTCATGATTCACGATGCGTCATACCTGAGGCTAAAGAATATCAGTTTCGGTTATACTCTGGATCTTTCAAGGAAGTGGAGAAAAGGTATCAGAGACATTACGTTCACTATTTCCGGAGAAAATCTTTACCTCTGGAAAAATTACAACGGATTTGATCCTGATGTGTCAAGTGAAGGTACTTCGTCAACACTCAGACGTGTGGACCTGGGTGCTTATCCAAAGCCGCGCACATTTACATTCAGTATTCAGATGAGATATTAAAACAACCTCAGATATGAAACTTATCAACAGGATATTTATGATGATGGCATTGACCGTGCTTGAAGTGACAGCGGTGTCATGCTCTCTCGAAGAGGATACGTCTTCTGTGTCCACCCCGGACAATTTCTTCCGAAAGTATTCGGAGTGCCAGTCTGTGGTGAACAGTTGTTACATTCCGATAAAGTCGATTTACAACTATACCTACATGCTGGCTACCGAATGTGCCTCCGATGTCATCTGGTGCGCGTCCGGAACTTATGATGCGCAACTTGACATCAGTCCGGTAAAGCCACGTTTCGGAGCCACGGTGTGGCAGCAGTGTTATTTAGGTGTCCAACGATGCAATTTTGCAGTGACAGGCATTGAAAGAAGTGATGCAGTTACAGAAGAACAGAGGAACGAACTGCTCTGCGAAGCCAAAGCATTGAGAGCATTCTACTACTGGACGCTGACATGCTTTTTCGGTGATGTCCCGTTCTATCTGGATGATGTGTCAGATAATGCGGCGCTCCAGCGTATAGCCTTGCTGCCAAGAATGGATGCAAATGCAACTCGTGATAAACTGATGGAGGACCTGAAGGATATTGCTCCCAAGGTTGCCCAGACAAGGACAAGCGATAATGCAGGCGCCAGAGTCGGTGCTTCGATGGCCTGGATGCTGATTGCAAAATTCGCTACCTGGAATCATCAGTGGCAAGAGGCCATAAATGCATGCAAGGAACTGGAGAAGATATACGGGAATCTGGCTGACTACGATCTTGAATATAATGTCATGTTCCGTAACAAGAATACTCCGGAATCCATATTTGAGGTTCAGCATTCGTATGTGGAGGGTGGTTTGAGTTACTGCTCCAACGTAGCAAGCATCTGCACTCCTACAAGAAAGACCGGCAACATATATGACGGAGTGGAGATTCCGGAACTCGGAGATCAGGCTACCACATGGCAGTCTGCCCGACCTACGGTATATTATTGTCAGGGGCTAGTTCCTAAGATGAGCACGGACAAACGCAACAGACTGAATACGGCGTGGGATTATAATGGTCAGGTGTTCGCAAGCCTTGTCAACAATACACGTCCGTGGATGGGACCGAAATTCTGGTGTCCGGACATGAAACTGACAAACGACTCGAATAATTACAAAGTCTTCCGTTATGCGGATGCAGTTCTTCTCATGGCAGAGAGTTATTGTGAACTTAATGATTCTGAAAATGCCGTGAAGTATCTCAACATGGTCCGCAACCGTGCGGGAGTCGGTGATTATACATTCCGCACCTTTCCTCGCCTTCAGGATGAAATCAGGAAGGAGAGAGCCCGTGAACTTTTCGGAGAGTTCCAGCGGAAATATGACCTTGTACGTTGGGGAATATGGTGGGAGGCTGTCAATGACTATAACGATTACTCCACTTTGCTTGGCAATGCAAAGCCTTGTCACAGGTATTATCCGATTCCGGATACTCAGGTTGTGTATTCAAAGAACAATCTGGACAACAAGGAGTATGCTCAGTATGGTATGTAAATGAAAAACATGATGAAACGAATATTATTGATAATGATGACATTGATGGCTTTAGCATCATGTGACAAGCCATTTGAGATGGACCTTCCGCTTTCAGTCGCTCAACGTAACATCACATTGACAAAAGAGGCAGGCTCGACCCATGTCCTTGTCTATGCCGATGGAGCATGGACCGCCTCTTTCACGGAACCGGTCGAGTGGGCGAGTCTGAACAAACGTTCCGGATATGGTAACAACGAACTGATATTTTCATATTCGGCTAACTACGGCATAGCCCGTAAAATCGGAATTGTGCTGGCGAAGGACGAACTGAGAGACACCGTGTTCATGATTCAGAACGGTCCGGTTACATTGGCTTCATATAGTTTTGAACAGAAGTCTGTCCGACTGACAAAACTGGGAGCAGTTGCGGTGGTCGGTGTATCAAGCAATCTGTACTACAGCGAGGACGCTCTCAGGGTGTCGGCTATATATATCGATGGTGACGGGCAACGTGATACCGTAGCAGTGGACGGAACCTCGGATAATCCGGCACATTGGATTGTATCAGCCAGGACTCAGTATGACAGGTTCAGTTTCTGTACGACATTCAACGACACTGGAGCGGCAAGAAACGCTGAACTGATAGTCACTATTGACGACCCGACCGGGCGCCCTCTCAAGTCTATCCTGAAGGTTTCGCAGGGAATCAACAGCCCGAAATTCCTTATGACCAGTCTCGCCGGAACTTACGGGTCAGAAGCTCAGGATGTTCTGGTAAACATAACAGTGAATGACATATGGCCTTATGCTGAAAACATCTTCTTTGAAATGTCTGATGAGGTCAGAACATGGGTCAGAAACATAAGATTGACTTCCGAGGGGCTTGCATTCTCCTTGTCAGAGAATATGACCGGCAGGATGCGGGTCGGAAAAATCAATATCCGTTATGTTGCGGATTCCGGAGAGACTGCTAATGGTACATTCATGATAACACAGAAATAATGAAGGAAATGAAGAATATTATAAACATAATGATTGCGCTTTCGCTCTTCACTTTTGTATCATGCAGTGTAGACGATTCGGCAAAGATTCCTCTTGTCGAACTCGGCGTAAGACAGAATGAATATATTCTGGAGGCGGACGGAGGAGAAATTGACATGGAGATACTCTCTAACGGGAAATATCATATCGAGTATGTCTCCGATGCACCGTGGCTGACTCTCGCTTCCATGGATGGAAACGGAGACGGCCAGATCAGGGCGTCTGTCGAAATGAATGAAGAATTCAAGCGTATGGCCGCCATCGTGCTGTGCAGCGATGTGGATGAACGAAAGGATACCGTCTACATCAAGCAGAAAGGTATGTTGGAAGCCAGACTTGAAATGTCCAACACGTCTGTTGTGCTTGATGGAAAGGGAGGAGAGTCCCTGACTGACATCACAACAAACATCCCTTTCGAATACATGGAAGTACAGACAGTCTATAACGGGGATGAGACCGGCTGGATTGAGAGTATGACAATCGAAGCGGCTGATGAATATTCAGCAAGACGCTCTCTGAAGATAGGGGTGTCTGCAAACACAGACAAGACAAAAGTCCGCATGGCTTCAGTACTGATGTCGTATGAGGACGGTTGGGGAGAGGTGTCGGAACTTCTGATTAATCTGGTCCAGAAGAATGCAGATGAAGTGCTGGGTGTCGTGACTCCTTTCTACAATATCAGGTATGATTATTCTACAGGAACACCGGTAGAGGACTATATCATACTTGAAGGCGTCGTTGTCAGCAATACGGAAAACGGCAATGCCGGTGAAAACGAGCAGAGCACCACTTCTTCCATAGATTATGACGGCTCTAAGAAGACCGTTTATGTACAGTCTCCGGACGGTAAATATGGCTTTGCCATTCTTACAGAGACCGTGTCAGACAACGTTTTCAAGCAGTTTGACAGGGTTCAGATACTTCTGTATGGAACAGAAGTGGTCGCTTATGAAAATCCGGAGCGTTATGAAATCAGGGGTGTGACCAAGAATATGATAGTCTCTCAGGCGGCAGGTGAACGCGTCGCACCAAAGGAAAAATACTATAACGGACTGACAGACGAAGACATCTACACGTATGTGTCTCTCAGGGATGTCGAATTTCCTGTAAGAAAAGGCGCGGTTACTCCGATAAACGAGGGGTATGCGATAGGTGGAAAGGCAAACCGTATATCCAAATATCCTCTTCTGGTGCGAGACCGCAATGGAGACAGTTTCTATATGTATACCAATACTGTATGCACATACAGGAATGACGGAACCCGTCTTCCTTACGGTTCAGGAAACCTCTCCGGTGTGCTTGTGCATGAACGTTTCTCCCGTTTCTCATGGAAGAACGGAGCCGATCTTCTTGATATAGACTCTGACCCTGAACTTGGAAATATCGGACGTTATCAGATCCGTCATCAGACTAAGGACGATATCTGGGGCGGAATGGCAGATGAATTCAGTGACAGTTTTTCTGAACTTCTTGCTGAATACCGTTTCTGGAATCCGGATTCCGAGAACGGGGTGCTTAGACCGACATACGGCGAAAATGGCTGGTTTACCCATACTTACCAGACAAAATATACCGGAACAGACAGCAAGAGTTATACGGAAGATACTTACGGGCAGCACATGTATCCGGAAGTATGTTATTCCTATCTTGGTCCGATGGGTATTGCAGGGAATTCCATGTTCGGGACAAACTATGGCAATATCAACGGACTCGGTATTGTGCTGGATTCCGAGAAAGAGCATTATCTGGAAGAAATGTCTGATTGGGTCGGCACCCGCAATGGCAAGACAGAATGGCTCGCCCCAAGCACTACAGATGCTGAAAATGGAATTCGTCTCGCCAATGCCGGCAGTATGCAGGGAAAGAGCTGGTGTGCTACGGACTGTTATTGTTCTATGTCGCATAGGAACTGGTGGGATTATGATCTGAATCAGGGTTATGCCTGGATGTTGAATTTCTCTACCAAGGGATTGGTCACAGACCAGCTTTCACTCCAGATTTCCGTGATGAATACATCACAGAAATGGTATGCGCCAAGATTCTGGAAGGTTGAGTGGTCGGAAACCGATTCGATGGATCCTAAGGATGCGGCTTCATGGAAACTGATAGACGAGTACACTGTTCCTGACATTTCCGTCTGGGCTAATACGTTGTATTCTTCAATAGTGGGATACAAGAGCATCAATTTCAGACTGCCGCTTGAAATGCTTGACAAGGAAAACGTATACATCCGTCTGATTCCTGTAAATGATATATGCAGCAGCGGTGCCGAATATGCTGATGCCGTGGTCGGAACCGATGTCAACGGAGATATGCATGCAAGTGCAATAGAATACATTGCAATCAGATACAACAAATAAACTTTAACTAACAATCATTAACAGAACGATTATGAACAAGAAATTCATGCTTTTGGCGGCTACATTGATGGCCGTTTTCAGCACCGGCTGCAAACCGGATGATGTCAACCCTGAAGAACCGGCTCAGGCTCCGGAACTGACTGCAATCAACCCGACATCAGGATATGTTGCAGACGAGGCTGTCATTACAGGTAAGAACTTTTCCGAGACAGCATCTGAGAACGAAGTCTTCTTCGGAAATGCAAAGGCGGAAATCAAGACGGCATCTGCCACAGAACTGAAGGTTGTCATTCCGGATAATCCGGTAGGAAAAGTCGATCTTAAAGTGACTGTCGATGGCAAGACTGCTGAAGGACTTTCTTTCACTTATCTTCAGAAAGTACTCCCTATGAGTGTTTCAGGTATTACTCCTGCAGAGGGCAGTGTCGGTGCGGACGTTGTGATAAGTGGTGCCAATTTCGGCACATCGGCCGATGATCTCATTGTGCTTTTCGGTGAAAAGACTGCGACGGTGAAGTCAGTGACTGAGACGGCGATCACAGTGACAGTTCCAGAAGGTAACGGCGAGGTGGCTGTAATCGTCAGCCTCGGCGACCAGATTTCGGACCCTGTGATGTTCACGTATGTATATGCGAGAGAGGTGACTTATACCTCAATGACCCCGACGATAGCAACATACGGTGATGAAATCAAGATATTCGGCACAGGTTTCCCAGAAGCCGTCGATGAGATTTCTGCAAGCGTAAACGGTGTAACCGCTGCAGTTACGGCAGCAACAGCAGAAGGCATCATTGTATCTGTCCCTGAACTTCCGGTAGGCGATTACAAAGTGAAGGTTTCTGTCACCGGGGCTGCACCTTTTGAAACTGATGCTTTTGCATACTATACTCTTCCTGAATATACAGTATCTACGGTTCTTGGTGATGGTACTGCAAAAAATAAGGAAGGCGTCTGGACAGATGCACAGCTTCAATTGCCGGAAGGTCTGTGTTGGGCACCGGATGGAAGTATGTGGATTACTACCAGAGGTGGTTCTAAAGAGACAGGCGCTCATGCTATTCATAAGGTGAATATGACGACAGGGCAACTTGAAACAGTTGCAGATCAGTCCGTCATCGGAGTTGACCAGTATCCTTGGGGTGGCAGCTTTAATTCAATGGGTGAGTATCATGTCTGCCACAAGGCAAAGAACGTGTTTGGTAAATATGTGGAAGGTAAATATGAAACGTATGGGATAACGGGTACAACCATTAAGACTCCTATGAACGTCGTGTTTGACTCAAAGGATTATATGTATATCGCAGATCGTGACAATAAGCGTATCGCTGTGGCGCATAATGGAAATTTCGTAAAGGAGTATAAGATCATGCACGGCGGATTTGAGTATCAGCCTTATACCGTAGCTCTTGATCTGAAGGAGGAAAATTTGTTTGTAGGAACTAATGGTGGACGCAAACTCTTTATGATAAATATTGCAAGTGGTGACGTGACTAAAATTGCAGGTGTTGATGTTGAAGGCTCTACAGATGGAAAAGGTCTCAAACCTGCTGCAAATAATATAACAGACGGCGACGCCGGCAACCCGATGACAGCAGTAGTCGGGAGTGTCAGCGGTATCGTAGTTGCAGAAAACGGATATCTGTATTTTAACGATATAGAGGCATATACATTTAGAGTGCTCATTCCTGGCGTAGGAGGAGATTATACAAAAGGGGTTGTCAAGACTTTGGCAGGACAGCCATGCTCAAGTGGCTTTGCTGACGGAAACGGATTGACTGAAGCCAAATTTGTTGCTCAAGGAATGCTGCTCATGGATAAGGAAGGTTCATTCTATATCGCGGGTGGTAATGCAAACAGAATCAGAAAAGTTACTCCTGTAAAGTAATCTTCATGTGAAGCACCCGAGGGAGACGACACTCTTGTTGTCTCCCTTTTTAAAATCGCTCAGTTATGAATAAACGTATAGTTTCAATGACATTGTTCCTGACCGGTATCTGTATACTGACCGCCTGCACCGGCACGGCCCCCGCAGATGAGAATCCCTACAGTGTCACTAATGAACACAAGAATCGGGCAGCTTCCCTCGTCTCGCAGATGACCCTCGAAGAGAAATGTTCCTACATCGGCGGCTCGAAGGATGGCTTCTATATCCGTCCTGTGGAGCGTCTCGGCATCCCTCTTATCCGTATGGCGGACGGTCCTCAGGGAGTGCGCAACAATACCAAGAGCACTCTTTTCGCATGCGGTGTGGCAGCGGCGGCATCCTGGAACGAGGATGTCGTATATGAAATGGGTGTCGCTCTCGGACAGGATTCACGTGCAAGAGGAGTGCATATCCTGCTTGGACCGGGAGTCAATATCTGCCGGAGTCCTCTTTGCGGGCGCAATTTCGAGTATATGGGAGAGGACCCTCTTCTTGCGGCCAATACAGCCGTTCCTTACATCAAGGGCGTGCAGTCTCAGGGTGTCATGGCGACAGTCAAGCATTTTGCGCTGAACAATCAGGAGTACAACCGTCACCATGTAAGTTCGGATGCGGATGAACGTACCATGTACGAGATATATTTCCCTGCATTCAAGGCTTCCGTCGATGCCGGAGTGGCTTCCGTGATGAGCAGTTACAACCTTGTGAACAACGTTCATTCTGCGGAGAACAGATGGCTTCTTACTGATGTGCTTAAAGACGAGTGGGGATTCGAGGGCTTTGTCATGTCTGACTGGACTTCGACCTATTCGACCTTGGGCTGCGTGCGGAGCGGACTTGACCTTGAGATGCCTGAGGGCTTCTGCATGAACTATGAGACCATCGGTCCGCTCATCGAGACAGGAGTCGTGCGTGAAAAGGATGTTGACCGCAAGGTCGAGACCATATTGGCAAACCTTATCGCATACGGCTTCCTTGACCGTCCTCAGCTCGACACTACGATAAAGGAAGACAATCCGTATTCCCGTGATGTCGCCTATCGTCTCTCATGTGAATCTGCAGTGCTTCTCAAGAATGAAGGTTCGCTTCCTCTTGCAAAATGCGGGACAATTGCCCTTATGGGCCCTCGTGCCGAAATCATCCCGTGCGGTGGCGGTTCTGGCTCAGTAGACCCTATATATTCGATATCTCTTTATGAGGGAATGAAATCCCTCGGTGAATCATACCCTGTGACTCTTGTAGGTGAGGACTATAAGGCTTCGTCAGGGATACTTAAGGAAGCTGATGCCGTGGTAGTGTCGGTAGGATTTGACAGAAATACCGAGAAAGAGGACCATGACAGGACTTTTACCTTGCCTGAAGGTCAGGATGAGATGATTGAGTTTGCTGCTGCAAACAACGAGAATGTGATAGTGGTAGTGTATAGTGGTGGTGCAATCGACATGAGCCGCTGGCACGACAAGGTGTCTGCCATTATAATGGGTTGGTACCCTGGTCAGGAAGGCGGCCTTGCGATTGCGCGTATGCTTGCCGGGGAATTTTCTCCATCAGGGCGTCTGCCGGTCACTATGGAAACAAGGCTGGAGGACAATCCGACATACAGAAACTACTATGTTGAGGCGCCTCTTACAAAGCGCGGACATTCGACCCTGAACGTCACTTACGGAGAAGGTGTATTCGTCGGGTACAGAGGGTATGAGAAAAACGGTGTGCAGCCGGCTTATCCGTTCGGTCATGGCCTGACATATACGACATTCAGATATTCCGACCTTGCCTTGGAAGAGACATCTGGCGGATATGATGTGTCGTTTACAGTCAGCAATACTGGTTCTTTTGATGCAGCGGAGGTGGCTCAGGTCTATGTCGGTGAGGTGAATCCGTGCGTTGCCCGTCCGGAAAAGGAACTCAAGGGCTATGACAAGGTCTTTGTCAAGGCAGGTGAGACCACCCGGGTCAACGTACATCTTCCTGAGAGTGCATTCGCATTCTACGATGTTGACATCCACGACTGGAGAGTCAATCCCGGGCTCTTTGACATAATGGTGGGAGCATCTGTCTCAGACATCCGTTTAAGCGGACAGGTCAATCTCAGATGAGACCTTGTTTCTCACAGGATTTTGCTACCTTAGAACGACAAAAACACATATCATGAAACACACATTCTCAATACTCCTTTCTGTTCTGTTCTGCCTTTCGGCATCAGCACAGACCATCAGTTGGCATAATGCCGCCGATTTTACCATCATCGGCAAGCCCATACAGACAGCAAATCCGTTTACGCGCATTGATACGGCGATGTATAAGTTCAACGACAAGACAATAGACTGCTATGCCGGTTATTCCACTGGTCTTGCAGTCCTTTTTGAGACGGACAGCCGCACTATCCGTGCGAGATGGACCACAGGAAGCGGCAACTCCGGCGACAATATGGCCGCCATCGGACAGAAAGGTCTCGACCTGTATATCATGAAGGACGGACGGTGGGTATTTGCCGGAGTCGGGAGACCTGACATGAAGAAAGCTCCTTTCAGCCATCATGAAAGCAAGATTGTGTCGGATATGCCTGAAGGAAACAAGCAGTGTCTGCTGTATCTTCCTCTTTTCGACAGGACGGACTGCCTTGAAATAGGAATAGATGAGGAATCAGAAATCAGGTCTCTTGCCAATCCTTTCAGCCACCGCATTGTGGTTCACGGTTCCAGTATCACCCACGGAGCATCAGCCAGCCGTCCCGGGATGACCTATCCCGCGCGTTTCGGGCGGGACAATGGTCTCTATTGCATGAATCTCGGTTTCAGCGGAACATGCGAGCTCCAGAAGGAATACGCTGAGTATCTGGCAGATATAGAGGATGTGGATGCTTTCATCTTCGACACATTCTCCAATCCGGATGCTGGGGAAATACGCGAAAGATTCGATGAGTTTGTGGATATTGTCAGGCGGGCGCATCCGGATGTCCCGATGATTTTCCTTCAGACCGTGCGTCGTGAGACACGTAATTTCAGCATGTCTAAAGAGGAGTACGATGCCGCAAAACAGGCAGCTGCGGTACAGGAGGTCACTGAGCGGATGAAAACCGACAGACATATCTATTTCATAGATTCGGCGGATTTCCTCGGAAATGAACACATCGCCACAGCAGACGGCACGCATCCGACCGACCTTGGATTTACCTATATGCTTGAGGCCATGTCTCCGAAGATAAAGAAGATATTGAAGAAATACGGCATCAGATAGAGCCGTCTGAAGACCATAGCGGGTGCTGCCGGAGATTGCCGTTAAGGGACAATTCCCTTGCCGGAACCGGCAGCACTGTGTATTTCTTCCCGACACCTGCGGCTTCTTCATATCTTCCGGTCCGTACAAGATCATACCATCTGAACCCCTCTCCGAAGAGTTCGAGCCTTCTTTCATGCAGGATTGCATCTAGGAATTCCTCTTCGTCAGAGGGGTATACAGGCTCAAGTCCTCGGAATATGCGCAGTTCGTTAAGTCTCTGCAGACCTTTTTCGAGGCCCTGACATTCTGCACTGATAAGATACATCTCCGCGAGACGGACGATATATATCGGGTCCGTACCGGCATCTCCGCCGCAATATTTGTTCATCACTTCATTGTTACCCTGCATTGCTATTGATATCTCCTTCCTGCTGTCTGTCTCCGAATACATCGTCATAGCCTCTGCAGTCGGACGGAAATTGTATGCGCCTCCCACGCCTGATTCCTTGGTGTAATAGTATGAACTCATATTCACCTTGCTTTCGTGCACGATGTTGGCGAATGAGAAGATTTCCTCCTTGTTCTCTCCGCCTCTGAATATACTTCTGAAGTCGGACAGTTCGAAAGCCTCGTCTGAGATAAGGCTTTCCGCGAGTCTTGCGGCATCTTCCTTTCTGCCCATCGCAAGGTATGTTCTGGCAAGGAGTGCCTGAGCCGCCTGCTTGGACACATAGTTCTTGTCACTGAAATCCGGAGCCGTCCCGACAGCCCTGACCAGTTCGCTTTCAATGAATTTCCATACCTCCTCTTCAGGTTGCTGCGGACAGTTTTCTCCTCCTTCACCGGTAATGACCGGGACATTCCTCCATCGTGTGACAATATTGTAATAGTACAGTGCTCTGAAAAAACATCCTGTCCCGAGCAATTCGTCTTTTCTTTGTGATGCAGGAAGTTTCTCTACAAGCGAAATAACAGTGTTTATCTGGTATAATCCGGCAAAATATCCGTTCCACGGGCTTGTGACCAGACTTTTGTCCGGTGCTATGGCAGATTCTACCATCAGTTTCGGCGTATTGACGCTTGTCGCTCCCGTGCGGACGATGTCTCCGCCGATCAGATCGAACAATGCCCAGCCGTTGAACGTCGGCTTGTATTGGGCGATGTTGTACATGCCTGTGACCATTAGTTCCGCATGCTCTGTCGTTATCCTGTCTGCCGAAACCGCATTGCCGGGATACTGGTCAAGGTACTTCCCGCAACCGGCGGAAAGCATGAGGACAAGTGATATGACGGATATTCTCTTCATGATTCTATAACTGTATCTTTACTCCGAAGGAGAATGTCCTCGGTTGTGGTAACCACATGTTGTCCAATCCCATCTTTGTAGCATCAAGGCTGCTGTTTACCTCCGGGTCTATGAACCGGTAAGGCGAGATCAGGAATAGGTTATCAGCCTGTATATAAATTTTCAGCAAGTCCATCCCAACCTTTTTTGTTGCCTTTGCCGGCAGCGTATAACTTAAGGACAGGCTTTTGCAGCGCAGGTATGATGCGTCATGCAGATAGCGGGTGCTGATGAATCTGGTGGAGTTCCATGTCATCCCGTAGATTGCTCTCGGTACCGAATCGCTTGTTCCGGGACCCGTCCATCTGGCAAGTGCTTCCGATTCCTGCGATGGCCACAGACCATTGCCGAGCCTCAGACCTCCGTTCCATATCTGATAGAGATTGTTCCCGTACGAGAATGCAAACAGGAGACTCACGTCGAAACCTTTCCATGAGAATGTGCTTGAAAGCCCTCCGGTGAACAGCGGATTCGCCGAACCGCAAAACTGACTGTCGCCTGCAGTATCTATGTCACCGTCGCCATTGACATCTTCATACATCACGTCACCGGCGCGCACTCCCTGCTCATACTGCTTCTTCGGCACATCTTCATCTTTCTGGTAGATTCCGAGCATCTTTATCATATAGAAACTTCCCACTTCCTCTCCTACCTTCAGGGCATGGTATGAGCCGCTTGTCAGAATCCCGTCGTCATCTGTAAGCTCTGTAAGGCGGTTCCTGACGAAACTTATGTTGAATCCTCCCTGCCATCTGAAATCACCTTTCCCAATATTGCCTTCCAGTGTGATTTCCAGACCGTCGTTTCTCATCGCGCCTATATTGCACAACTGGTTGGTGAATCCGGACGTGGCCGTTACAGGTTTGTTGTAAAGAAGATCTTTAGTGTCTTTCCTGAAGATGTCGGTCTCCACTTTCATCCGCCCTGCAAAGAAGGACATTTCCGCACCGATGTTATATTGCAATGCCTTTTCCCATCTGAGATCTCTGTTCCCTTGGGTCATCATGGCTATGCCGCTTTCATTGATGTAGTTGTAGCCTCCGTTGGCAAGTGCCTGAAATGCGTATGCACCGATTCCGCCCTGATTTCCGGTCATTCCGCAACTTGCCTTGATCTTGATTCTTGTGTTTGAGTCTTTCCAGAACGGTTCTTCCGACAGAACCCATCCTCCCGAAACGGAGGGGAAAAACCCGTATCTGTGCTCAGGTGCGAATTTGGATGAACCGTCTGTCCTTGCCGACAGCGTGAGCATATAGCGTCTGTGCCAGTTGAGTGTGGTCCTGAAGATTACCGACTGCATCGCCCAGGATGAACGTCCCGTGGAAATGTCAAGATATTCAGCAGCCACGGAGTTCTGCGAAAAGTCTTCGGAGGGGAAGCCTTGTCCGGTCTGTGACGAGGTGGATGACACGTCCTGCTGGAATGTATGTCCGAGGGTGGCATCGAGGGCAAGACCGCAGCCGAAAGCCTTGCTGTAATTGATGATGTTGTCTGTGACAAGTGAACTGTAGACCTTTCTGGCATCGGTGAGTTTGCCTACAGAGTTGCCGTACATGTGCTTGGAGTTATAATAGATATAGTCTTCCGTGTACATGAAGTCTCCTCCGACATCAGAGCGGAATGACAGCCCGTCAAGGATATTCAGCCTGATATATCCCTTCCCGATTATCCGATAATTATTGTTGAATGCATTCTGTTCGTTTAGGGCCTGCAGGAGATTGTAATGCAGCAGGTCCTTGTCCTTTATGGTATAGGAACCGTCTGCATGGTAAGGAACATCCCATGGTCGATGTTCGAGGGCATGGGTGAGCATGGATGTCCCCATGTTTCCGTTGGGCACATGGTGGGTGTGGTTGTAGTTCGCGCTCAGATTGATTCCGGCTGACAGCCATCTCTTGATGTCGCATTCGAGATTTGCCCTCACTCCGTATTTCTCTGCCTTGTTCCCGATAATGACACCCTCGTTATGCCGTACATTCGCCGATATGTAGTATCGGCTTCTGTCTGTGCCTCCTGATACTGAAGCACTTGCCTTCCATGATATGGCTGTCCTCAATACAAGGTCTGCCCAGCAGAACTGTCCTCTTTCAGGATAAGGATTGACAATATGGGACACATTCTCTCCTGTCTGCCTGTTGTAGTTGTCGATGGCTTCGTTCTGTACTTCAAGATACAGGTCAGCATCTGCGACTTTCAGTTTTTCCAGATCCGGTATATATGACAGACTCATTCCCGCATCTGCACTTATTTTAGGCGCCCCCTTGACCCCCTTCTTAGTTGTGATGAGTATTACACCGTTGGTCGCCCTTGAACCATAGATTGCGGCTGATGCCGCATCCTTGAGCACCTGTATGGATTCGATGTCGCCGGGGTGGATGTCGGTCAGAGCACTGGTCTGTTCGCCTTCCCAGCCGCCCGCATCGGATATGGTGTTGCTGATAGGAATCCCGTCCACGACATACAATGGCTCGTTTCCCGCTGTCAGTGAGCCGATTCCCCTGATGCTCACCCTGCTTCGGCTTCCGATGCTTCCGGATGATGCCTGTACGTTCACGCCGGCAATCCTTCCCTGAAGCAGGGCATCCACTCCGCAATATGCTCTTCCTGTGATTTCTTCCGGATCCATGCTGCCGATTGCAGATGATATGTCCCTGCGATGCATGCTGCCGTATCCTACGATGACCGATTCTTCGAGCAGGTTCACTACCGGATGGCTCTGTATTGAATCTCTGTCTGCTCTTGCTGCGACAGGGATAATGAAAATCGTGTTCCCGTCGATTACCGCTTCAGTCCCTGTCCTCTTCAGAAGTGCCTTAAGAGTCTGTTCGAGATTTTTTCCATTGGGGGGGGAGCAACTGTCTTATCTGCGTTCAGGAATTCTTCGTTGTATGCTATAGTGTGTCCGCTCTGCTCTTCAATAAGGACAAAAACCTCCCGAAGGGCCATTCTGCCTTTCGGAAAGTTGATAGTCTGCTGTGCGTCAACTCTTAAATGACTGAGAAGTGCTGTCAGGACGCAGAAGCAAAGAGTCAGGTTTCTCATCGGAGTCGGTTTTGCGGAATTTATCTGATATATACGTCAGTGCCTTCAAGCGAATATGTCATGCCGGGGACAAGGCGGCAGATAGCATCCAGCAACTGTTCAAGTGTCTCGTCGTTTATGAATTTGGCTGTCAGTACCGCGCTGTCATATCGGTCGTCTGTCATGTGAATGTCTATGTCAAATCTCCTTTCGAGCATTGCAAACACTTGAGCAATAGGCATTGACCTTATAACGATGTCTCCGTCCTTCCATGCACATGCTTCTTCTGCGTTTGTCCTGCCTGATGTGAGCGTGCCGGAATGTTTGTCATAACCGGCATATTGCCCCGGTTCAAGGCTGACTGTTCCGGACTTGTCCTTTCCAGACGGGGTGATATCGATTTTCCCGCTGCACAAGGTTGCACATGCCGTCGGACCGGTGGGGTAGTCCTGAACGTTGAATACTGTTCCATGTGCCGTTACCGTTATATTGTCGGTATTTACCGTAAAAGGATGTCTTTTGCTTGCTGTCACCTGAAAAAATCCCTCTCCCGAAAGTGTTACGGCTCTTTCCTTGCCGAATCTTTCAGGGTATGTCAGTGTGGAACCTGCATTCAGGGTGACTATGGAGCCATCTGAAAGAGTGACTTCCTGTATTTCCCCGTCAGGGACGGTAATCTCTGCAAATGCAGTTTCCGGCTGTGTGCTGCGGACTATATGCCATGCAAGAGGCGAGACCACGGCGAGAACGACAACTGCGGCTGCGACTGCTGCTCTTCTTATGCGTGTACTCCGCTTCTTCATAAGCATGAGTGTCTGTTCCTTCTCGATTGTCTTGGCCTGCTGCATGACGGTATCGAATGAAGCCTCCACCTCATCTGTTCCTACGGATGAACCGTCGATATCCTCCCAATCTTTGAATTTATATGATAACATAGATTTTGCGTACTGTTATATGACGAATGAAACTGGCCGATTCCCTAAACGGTTCGTGTAATTTACATGAACAATATGATGACCTTGGTGAGTTTTCTTAATTCTCTCAATGCCAGATTGATATGATTCTCTACCGTCTTTCTGCTGATTCCCAGTGTTTCGGCTATTTCCTTGCCTGTCCTCCCTTCCAATCGGGACATTATGAAGACCTTTCTCCTTTTTTCCGGCATTTCCGCTACGGCATGGCTGATCTGGACCTGAAGTTCCTTTGCGAAAAATCCGCTCTCCGTTTCATAATCACGTTCACTTGCAGTTTCCACAGCATCGAGAGGGATCCGAATCTTATGGATGCGTCCGTAATCAATGGCAGCATTCCGTGTCATCGTGTACAGGAATGCACTGAACGACCTCAACTCAGGCAACAGGCGTCTTTGCAACCATATCTTTACAAATATATTCTGGGCGACATCCTTTGCGTCGTCCTGATTCCCGATGAACTGCCCGAGGAAGACTTTTACCTTAGGGTAATAATGCACGAACATCTCCTTGAAGGCACTTTCGTCCCCCATGGAGATATTCGACAGCATTGTTTTCTCATCAAGCATCCCTTTATTTCTGTCTAAGGAACACCTGCACGGGGCATCCCAGGAAGTCAAAATTACTTCTAAGCTTGTTTTCAAGGAATCTTCTGTAAGGCTCGCGGATATACTGCGGCAGGTTGCAGAAGAATGCGAATGAAGGCGAGCGGGTAGGGAGTTGTGTCACGTACTTGATCTTGATATACTTTCCCTTCCATGCAGGCGGAGGATAGTTCTCTATCTCCGGCAACATCACCTCATTGAGCTTTGATGTGCTTATCTTTCGTGAGTAGTTCTCATATACATGGGCGGCTGCATCAAGTACATCCATGATTCTCTGCTTGTTGATCACGGACGTGAATATGATAGGCAGGTCATTGAAAGGCGCAAGACGCTCCTTGATTGCCTGTGTATATTCCTTCATGGTGTTGCTGTCCTTCTCGATGGTGTCCCATTTGTTCACGACCACCACGCATGCCTTCTTGTTTCTCTGGATAAGGTTGAAGATAGCCATGTCCTGAGACTCAATGCCTGTCTGAGCGTCTACCATCAGGATACATACGTCAGAATGCTCGATAGAGCGTATCGATCTCATCACAGAGTAGAACTCCAGGTCTTCGTGCACCTTTGTCTTCTTTCTCATGCCGGCAGTGTCCACAAGCATGAACTCGTGACCGAATTTGTTGTATAGGGTAGCTATTGAATCACGGGTTGTACCTGCAATAGGAGTGACAATGTTCCTCTCTTTGCCAAGGAGTGCATTGGTGAGTGACGATTTTCCCACATTAGGCTTTCCTACGATTGTGAAGTGAGGAAGCTCCGGGTGCTCGTCTGTGTCCGGATCTTCTGCAGGAAGTTCCTTTATAATCGCATCCAGAAGGTCTCCGGTACCGCCTCCGTTAGCTGCTGATATGCTGTAAACTTCTCCCAGACCGAGAGAATAGAACTGGAACGCATCGTACATCTTTTCGCCAGAGTCAATCTTGTTCACAGCCAGGATGACAGGCTTTCCGCTACGGCGCAGGATGTCAGCGATTTCCTCGTCATAGTCAGTTATTCCTGTACCTGCCTCTACAAGGAAGAGCACCACGTGGGCCTCTTCAATGGCAAGAACAACCTGCTTGCGGATCTCCTCTTCGAATATGTCGTCAGAATTGGATGTGTATCCGCCGGTATCGACAACGGAGAATTCCGTTCCGCACCACTCACATCTTCCGTAGTGTCTGTCACGGGTCACGCCCGCTGTCTCATCTACGATTGCCTGCCTCATACCTACGAGGCGGTTGAAAAGTGTGGACTTACCTACATTAGGACGTCCGACGATTGCTAATAAGCTCATAATGAATTAGTTTAATTGTTAAAATCCCGCCTCACGGCGATAATTGCACGTCCCTCTCCGGGACCGTATCAACGGCATATTTCTCGTGACGAGCAACTTCCGCAGCCACTATCATCACATCCGGGAGTGCCGTCCGCTCCCTTCTTTCCCCATAGTTTCATCTCTTCCTCCTTGGCGCACTTGATGCCTCTCTTGCGCATTTCCCTGTTGTTCTCAATCTCAGTCTCAGGAAACTTTCCATCCTTCCTGAATATGATATTGAAACACATGCCGAATACGCAAAGCGCTACAAGGACGAGAGCTGCTATAAATAATTCCATACATCTTTTAATTAACAATATTCCGTCGGAAAGGGTCACTCTCCGGCGGAATATATATCAATTTCAGTTCCTAGTTGATGAAGCTTGAACTGATTTCTTCGTAGTTATATACCTTGTTGATGATATTTGCGAAGATGTCTGTCATTGAAAGGACTGTGATCTTTGACTTGTCCTTTGCAGGGTCGCTGTCAAGAGGAATAGTATCGGAAACGATAACCTCTTCGAGAGCTGATTCTGCTATTCTGTCATATGCAGGACCTGAGAATACAGCGTGAGTCGCACATGCTCTTACGCTGGCTGCACCCATATCCTTGAGTACATTGGCTGCTTTTGCAAGTGTACCGGCAGTGTCGATCATATCATCAACGATCACAACGTTCTTGCCCTCTACCTCACCGATAGCAGTGATTGAGCCTACAACATTTGCCTTCTCACGAGACTTGTGGCAGATGATCACAGGGCACTGCAGATAACGTGCATATGCATTTGCTCTCTTCGCACCACCCATGTCAGGAGCTGCGATAGCGAGATTCTCGATATTCATAGCCTTCAGGTGTGGAAGGAATACTGCACTTGCATAGATGTGGTCCACCGGAAAGTCAAAGAATCCCTGGATCTGGTCTGCATGCAGGTCGCATGTCATCACACGGTCGCATCCTGCTGCACCAAGCATGTTAGCCACGAGCTTAGCTCCGATAGATACTCTTGGTCTGTCCTTTCTGTCCTGTCTTGCCCAACCGAAATAAGGCATTACAGCGATGACCTTATGGGCAGATGCTCTCTTTGCCGCATCGATCATGAGCAGAAGTTCGAAAAGATTGTCTGTAGGAGGGAATGTGGACTGTATTATAAATACTGTCGCTCCTCTGACGCTTTCATTGTAACATGGCTGGAATTCTCCGTCACTGAAAGTAAGTACGTCAGACTCTCCAACCTTGAGTCCGAGCTTTGTGGCTACCTTTTCAGCAAAGTCCTTTGATGCTTTGCAGGTGAAAACCTTAATTTTGTGTTCGTCGTGCATTTTGTATGAGGGTTTTTAGTTGTTCTTCATTGTCTCGAGTACCGATTCTATATAATTCAGAATCTCTTCGCGTCCTTGTCCGGTCTCAGAAGAGCTGACAAATATCGGAGGCAGTTCCTCCCATAGTTCCAGGATCTTCTGCTTGCTCTTCTCTACCTGAGCTGCGAGGACATTCGGTCCCAGCTTGTCTCCCTTGGTGAAGATTATCGCAAACGGTATCTGGCTTTGTCCCAGTTCGATCAGAAAATCCATGTCGATCTGACCTATTTCATGTCGCGAATCGATCAGCACAAAGAGCATTACCATTTCCTGCGACAGGTTTATATAGTTGCGTATCACCTGCTCGAGCTTCTGCTTTCCAGTGGCCGACATCTTGGCATATCCGTATCCCGGCAAATCAACAAGATACCATTCCCTGTTTATGAGAAAATGGTTTACAAGTCTTGTCTTTCCTGGCTTGCTCGAGGTCATGGCAAGCTTCTTATTCCTGCACAGCATATTGATAAGGGATGATTTTCCCACATTGGATCTGCCAATGAAAGCGAACTCAGGATACTTCTGTTTCGGTTTCTCTGAAATCCTTGTGCTGCTGCCGGAAAATAGTGCTTCTGTAATTTTCATAATCAGCCGACAAAGATAAAAAATCTTTTTGATTTATCCCTATATCTCGATGTAGAATGCATCCTGACGCCTAAATAGCTGAAGATCAGCGCTTTGTGGATATACGATTCCCCCGTACAGGGGAATCGCATATCTGTATTCTCCTGATAATCAGCGTGTTGGGTGACAGGGGTATGGCGAATCGGTTTGAGTCTGCAGACGAAACATCCATTGCTGCGCTCTTTCGCCTCAGGTTGCGTAAACTGACATTTTGTTATGATTTTGTGAATATCTGTCAAAAAATATATGACATGTCGAAAATTTAATTAATTTTGTCTCGGTTGAATGATTAAGAGTATGGAGAAAGATTTTATTGACCTTCTTGAGTTGCAGCACATGCTGAAGAGGGGGGTAGAATCGCTCTTTCCGAAACGTCTGTGGATAAAGGCCGAAGTGAGCGCCGTCAAGGCCCGAAGCGGAGGTCATTGTTATATGGAGCTGTCTCAGAGCAGCCCGGAAGGACTCGTTGCGAAGGCAAATGCCATCATCTGGAGTTCCAAATACCGTTTTATATCACCATATTTCGAGTCCGTGACGGGCTCGCCGCTGCAGGAAGGTATGCTTGTCCTCGTTGAGGTACAGGTAAACTATAGTGAGTTGTATGGTATGTCATTGATAATCAGTGATATAGATCCGGAGTTTTCGCTCGGGGTCAAGGAGCTGGAAAGACAGAAGACCATAGAGAGACTGCGACAGGAGGGACTGATGGAACTTCAGAAAGATCTGGAACTGCCCCTGCTTCCTTACCGTCTTGCAGTGATTTCTGCCGAAGATGCAGCTGGCTACCGTGATTTCATTCGCCATATAGGTGAGAATCCATATGGTTTCAAGGTGGAAACCGTGCTGTTTCCGGCTCTGATGCAAGGTGCAGATTGTCCATCTTCCATAATATCAGCATTGGACAGAATTATGGAAGAAGAGCAATGGGATGCGGTGCTGATCCTGCGCGGAGGCGGAGCGAAACTGGATCTCGCTTGCTATGACGACTATTCCCTCGCGGCGGTGATTGCCCAATATCCTCTGCCGGTACTCACGGCAGTCGGTCACGACCAGGATTTCCATGTATGTGACATGGTCGCATATGAATATCTTAAGACGCCGACTGCGCTTGCTGACTATATATTGGATATATATGAATGTGAAGATGAAAGGATATCTTCATGTCAGACGAGGATAAGACTTGCAGCTTCCAACCGTCTCTACCGCGAAGAGTCGCTTCTGGATTCTCTTGCAGCACGGATAAAAGGAGGGTTTTCGCTCAAGCTTGCAGCTATGGAGTCTGCTCTGCAGGTCCTCCAGACACGGATTGAGGCTGCTGATCCTCGCAGGATACTTGACAGAGGCTATGCCCTGGCACTTGATGCAGACGGTGTGGTTATGAAAAGTGTTGGCGGAAAGGAAAAGGGAGACAAGGTCTCGATGATGTTTGCTGACGGTATATTGGACTGTACGGTGGATTCGGTCAGCCGTCATTCTGAAGAATGCAAGACCCGCTCCCTGTCATCCTGAGAAGCCCGAAGGACGACGTGAGGATCTGTAAAAAGGTAAAACGAAATGAAAGAAAAATTTGAATACGCCAAAGCGATAGAAGAACTCGAATCCATTGCGACAAAAGTCGAGGATCCGACTACAGGAGTGGGGGATATTGACAAATATATGAAACGTTCAAAGACCCTGATAGAAGCGTGCAGAGCCTATCTGAGGGGTCAGCGGGATATATTGGAAAAAGACGAATAACATAAAGTATCATATACTATGTGTGCGAAAACTAAGAAGAAGATGATCTATGACTTTGACCAGTGGCTGCTCCCTTATAAGGACGTCATCGACAGAAGACATAAGATGATCATGGACCTCAAGGAGAGGTTTTCGGTGGATGGTTCCTTGTCGAAAGGAATGAACAACCATGTGTTCTACGGCATGCACCGTGACGACAAGGGCAACTGGGTGTTCCGTGAGTGGGCCCCGAATGCTACCAAGATATATCTCATAGGAGATTTCAACAACTGGAAGCGTAGTGAGGCTTATGCTCTCAGACCGCTTGGCGGAGGTAACTGGGAAATAGTTCTTCCTGCAATGTTCCTTGAGCATTGCAGTCTGTATAAGTTGTATATAGAATGGCCTGGCGGAGGTGCGGAAAGGCTTCCTGCATATACCACACGTGCTGTTCAGGACCCTGTCACAAAGCAGTTCTGCGCACAGGTCTGGGATCCGCAGCCATACCAGTGGAAGAATGCAAAGCCGGGTAAACGTCCTCATCCGCTCATCTATGAATGCCATATAGGAATGGCTGTAGAGGAAGAGAAAGTAGGAACATTCGAGGAATTCAGAGTCAATGTGCTCCCTAAAGTGGCGGAACTGGGATATGATACCCTTCAGATAATGGCCCTTCAGGAACATCCTTATTATGGATCGTTCGGCTATCAGGTGGCTAACTTCTATGCCCTCAGTTCGCGTTTCGGTACTCCGGAGGAATTCAAGGCCCTTGTTGATGATGCACACGGTCTGGGAATAGCCGTAGTCATGGATATAGTCCATTCGCATTCAGTGGATAACGAAGAGGAGGGACTCGGTAATTTTGACGGTAAGGAAACCCTTTATTTCTATGACGGCTGGCAGGGAAGACATCCTGCATGGGGCTCACGTTGCTTCGATTACGGAAAGGATGAGACAAAATATTTCCTTCTGTCCAACTGCAAGTACTGGATGGAGGAATATCATATAGACGGATTCCGTTTTGATGGCGTTACAAGCATGCTTTACTGGGATCACGGTCTGGAAAAGGATTTTGTGGGGTATGAAAACTACTTCAATCAGGGAGTTGATGACAATGCGATAGCGTATCTTGCCCTTGCCAACATGCTTGTACGCGATATAAATGAAGATGCGTTCACCATTGCGGAGGACGTCAGCGGTATGGCTGGTCTCGCCGCTCCTATCGAGCTTGGAGGAGTTGGCTTTGATTTCCGTATGAGTATGGGAGTAGCCGATAACTGGATCAAGTGGATAAAGGAACTTACCGATGATCAGTGGAGCATGGGGGAAATGTGGTGGCAGCTTACCAATAAACGTGCGGATGAGAAGACCATAAGCTATGCGGAGTGTCACGACCAGGCGATGGTGGGTGACAAGACCATAGCGTTCCGTCTCATGGATGCGGAAATGTACACCTCGATGAACAAGGGATCACAGTCTCCGGTAGTGGACAGAGGCATGGCTCTGCATAAGATGATACGCCTTGTGACCATGGCTACCTGCGGAAACGGTTATCTTACATTCATGGGTAACGAATTCGGACACCCTGAGTGGATAGATTTCCCTCGTCAGGGCAACGGATGGTCCCACAAACATGCCAGACGTCAGTGGTCTCTTGCCGAACCGGACTACCTGAGATACCGTTACTTACGCAATTTCGACAAGGCTATGATACATCTTGCACAGCAGGAAGGTATACTGGACGAGGCTCCGGAACTTTTTGTGCAGGATGAAGAAAAAAAGATTCTTATTTTCCGAAGAAAAAATTGTATCTTTGCGCTCAATTTCAACCCCACTGCTTCATTCGTCGATTACGGCTTCGCCGCACCGGCTGGAAAGTATGAAGTCGTGTTGAATACAGATGAAAACGAATTTGACGGCTTCTCCAGAATTAAGACTGGAGAAGTGCATTTTAGTATGCCAACCAAGAGCGAGAACGGAAATGGAAAATATGACGACAGCCTGTCACTCTATCTTCCGAACCGCACCGCAATAGTGCTGAAAAAGCTGGATTGACATATGTTAAATGAATATGTAATATTTTAATAACCAATACATTTTATATGGCTTTTCTTAAATTCAACAAGTCAGAGCTTGTCAACCTGGAGTATTCGCTCAAGCGTGAAATAATCGCTGCGAATGAGGCAGGTGCGTATTGCAACACGTCTATCGTGACATGTAATACAAGACGCTACCACGGCCTGCTCGCCGTTCCTGTTGATGAACTGGGTGGCGGAAAGTACATGCTGCTTTCTTCACTGGATGAAAGTCTGGTCCTCAGAGGTAAACAATTCAACCTCGGAATCCATTGCTATGGAGACACTTATGATCCTAAGGGGCATAAGTATATCGTGGACTTCGACACTGATCCTGTACCTGTCGTGACCTACAAGGTCGGAGGAATCCTGTTCACCAAGACAATCATGATGGTCCCTGACAACGATCAGGTGCTCATCAAGTACGAACTTCTTGAGGCTCCATCTAAGCTTACCCTTATGCTGAAGCCTTTCCTTGCTTTCAGAAGTGTACACAGTCTGACATCGCAGAACTCAGATGCTTACACCGGTTACGATCAGATCGACAACGGTGTGGCATTCCGTCTTTACAACGGATTCCCATATCTCAACATGCAGATTTCAGGACAGCCTGCCTTCAAGTATCAGCCATATTGGTATAGCGGAGTGACTTACTCGGACGAGTATCGCCGCGGATTTGACTGCAAGGAAGACCTCTTCGTTCCTGGAGTGTTCTCTCTTGAGATGAAGCCAGGCGACAGCGTGGTATTCTCGGCGTCAGTAAATGAAGTGAATGCAAAGGGACTCAAGAGAAAGTTCACAGATACTCTCAAGAAGATGGACGAGATCGAGACATATCATGACCTTCTCGTACACAATGCAGAGATGTTCAAATGCCGCAAGGGTGGCAAAACCCGTATCAACGCCGGTTTCTCATGGCTTGAGACAGGACTTCTGCGCGAGACAGTGGCTTCTCTTCCAGGTCTTACACTCTATGCGGACGGAAGTTGCGAGGACTTCGAGAACATCCTCGATACCCTCATTTCTGATGAGCAGGAGCGTCTCTACCGTCGTACCACACAGTGTGAGGCTCCATTGAGACTTACAGACACAATCCAGCAGTATATCCGTTTCAGCGGAAAGGAAAAACAGATATGGAAGAAGTACGGTGAAGTGCTCAAGGCAATCATTGAGAGTTACGCTCCCGGATGCAGAAAGGAGATTGCAATGCATCCTAACGGACTCCTCTGGGCTGAGATGGACGGAGTTGCACTTTCATGGATGAATGCGTATGTTTACGGTCGTCCTGTGACAGAGCGTGCAGGTTATCAGGTAGAGACCAACGCCTACTGGTACAATGCTCTCTGCTTCGCAATCGACATGGAGAACAAATACGGTCCTAAGAAGAGCGCATTCGTAGAAAGATGGACGCCTGTAAGAGACCTCGTGAAGGAGAACTTCCAGGCTACATTCTGGAAGCCGGAGTGGGGATATCTTGTTGACTATGTAGGAAACGGTCCGCTCGACCAGGCAGTAAGACCTAACATGCTCATCCCTGCATACCTCGAGTATTGTCCGGTGGATGACGAGGTGATCTCAGAGATCGTGATGACAATCAACGACGAACTCCTTACCAAGAGGGGACTCCGCTCGCTCTCTCCAAGAAACGAGGCATACAGAGGTGTATATGAGGGCTCGCAGATCGACCGTGACCTCGCTTACCACCAGGGTTGTACTTTCCCTGTACTCCTCGCTCCGTACATTGACCTATGCTTCAGGATGATGGGAGATGTATTCTACGGAAGAGCAAAATATCTTGTTGAGGGATTCTTTGAAGATATCAGCAAGCATGGAGTTGGATGCTTCTCAGAGCTTTACGATGGAGATCCACCGCACGAGCCGCACGGAGCAATCGCTTCAGCAATGAGTACAGCTGCCCTGCTGCATATAGAATATGTTATGAATCAATATAAGAAGGAGGACAGATAATGAGAGTCTTAATGTTCGGATGGGAGTTTCCTCCTCACATTGCAGGAGGTCTCGGAACAGCCTGCTACGGTATGACCAAGGGTCTTGCCTACAATGACGTGGATGTACTTTTCGTAATGCCGTCGGCTTCAGGAGACGAGGACGAAAGCGCTGTGAAGATCATCAACGCAAGTGATGTAGCTGTCGATACAGTAAGTGCGACAGTTGACGAATTCCTCGGAAAAGTACAGTTCGTACACATCGGTACCAATATGGTCCCTTACGTGGATCCACAGGACTTCAAGACAATTGTCGAGGAGGAGCGTAAGAGGCAGATCAAGGGTTTCCGTGTACAGTACGGCCAGAAATTCAAATTCTCAGGAAAATACGGTGCAAACCTTATGGAAGAGGTGGCACGTTACGCAATGGTAGGTGCTACGATTGCCATGCAGTACAAGGATCAGTTCGACGTGATCCATGCACATGACTGGCTTACCTATCTGGCAGGTATCGCTGCAAAGCAGCTTACAGGAAAGCCGCTCGTAGTACATATGCATGCGACATCATACGACCGTGCAAGTGACGACCAGGTGGATACACGCGTGGTTGATCTCGAGACAAAGGGTATGATGGCTGCAGACAAGGTTATGGCCGTATCTGAGCTTACAAGAAACATCTGCATCAACCGTTACGGAATCGATCCGTCAAAGGTTGTAGCAGTACATAACGCAGTTGACTTCAGCGGACGCGAGAAGCTCGAAGTCGAAAGAAACGTAAAGGAGAAGGTTGTTACCTTCCTCGGTCGTGTTACCTATCAGAAAGGTCCTGAATATTTCATCGAGGCAGCAGCCAAGGTGCTCAAGAGATGCAAGGACGTACGTTTCGTGATGGCAGGTAGCGGAGATATGCTCAACAGATGTATCCGCCATGTCGCACGTCTGGGTATTTCAGACAGGTTCCACTTCACTGGCTTCCTTCGCGGAATGGAGGTGCACAAGATGTTTGCACTTTCAGACGTGTATGTAATGCCTTCAATCTCAGAGCCTTTCGGTATTTCACCGCTCGAGGCTATGCAGACAAACGTTCCTTCTATCATCTCCAAGCAGTCAGGATGTGCCGAGATCCTCAAGTACGCCCTCAAGGTGGACTTCTGGGATGTGGATGCAATGGCTGACCAGATCTACGGTCTGCTCCAGTATCCGGCTATCGCGCAGCTTGCAGCACGCTGCGGATATGACGAAGTGAACAGCATCAAGTGGAACGACGTTGCCGCTAAAATCAAGGGAATTTATCAGGAAGTTATTGACAATAAATAAAACACAATATCATGAAAAAGAGTATTTGTCTGTATTTTCAGGTACATCAGCCAAACAGATTGAGACTATACAGATTCTTTGACATCGGAAAGGATTCACACTATTACGATGACTTTGCCAACAGGACCATTCTCCGCAGGGTAGCACAGAAATGCTATCTTCCAATGAACGCCCTCCTTCTCGAGCTTATCGAGGCTAACAAGGGAGCATTCAAGGTTGCATTCTCTATCTCAGGTTCAGTTCTCGAGCAGTTCGACAGATATGCACCAGAGGTGATCGAGAGCTTCCGCAAGCTTGCACAGACAGGTTGCGTAGAGTTCCTTTCAGAGACTTACTATCACTCTCTTGCATCACTTGCATCAGAGTCAGAGTTCAAGCATCAGGTGGCTAAGCACAAGGCTGCTATCGAGCACTACTTCGGCGTGACTCCTAAGGCTTTCCGTAACACAGAGCTCATCTATTCGGATGCTATCGGTGAAATGGTATATGAAATGGGATTCAAGACCATGCTTACAGAAGGAGCAAAGCACGTTCTCGGTTGGAAGAGTCCTAACTTCGTTTACAGCAATGTGAACGCTCCTGGTCTCAAGCTCCTTTTGAAGAACTCTTCACTCAGCGACGATATCGCATTCCGATTCTCAGACAGAGGATGGCAGGATTGGCCTCTTACCGGCGAGAAGTATCTCTCATGGATGAAGGCTGCAGCTCAGAATGAGGACATCATCAACCTTTTCATGGATTATGAGACATTCGGTGAGCACCAGAAGGCTTCAAGCGGAATCTTCGAGTTCATGAGAGCGCTTCCTGAGGTTGTGCTTGCAGACGGCGAATTCGAGTTCGTTACTCCATCACAGGCAACCAAGAAGCATCGTCCTGTAGGCGAGCTTGACGTATTCGACCCTATTTCATGGGCAGACGAGGAGCGCGACGTCACTGCATGGCTTGGAAACGAGCTCCAGAACGACGCATTCAACAAGCTCAACGACCAGATTGAGAAGCTCGCTCTTCTCAACGACGAGGCTCTCTGGTCAGATTTCGGACACCTTCAGGAGAGCGACCACTTCTATTACATGTGTACAAAGTTCTTCTCTGACGGAGCTGTTCATAAATATTTCAACCCGTATGATACTCCATATGAGGCGTTTATCAACTATATGAACGTTCTTAGCGATTTTATTTTGCGAGTTGATGATGCAATTTCCGTTTCAGATGTTAACTTTGCAGCCGCAAAGGAAGTAAAGGCTCCTGCAAAGAAGACCGCAAAGGCTGCAGCAAAGACTGCAAAGAAGGCGGCTCCAAAGGCAGCGGCAAAGAAACCTGCAGCAAAGAAGACAGCTAAGAAATAAGTGAGTCTGCTACATAGCGACGCACAGTCAGTATTTTAATATCCCCGGACAGAACCGCAAGGCTCTGACCGGGGACACTAAATAATTTTATTCTAATAATGGAAACAGAACTTATCAAACCGGATTATCTGTTTGAAGTCAGCTGGGAGGTCTGCAACAAGGTGGGCGGAATCTATACCGTTATCGCCACCAAGTCGCTGTATCTGAAGAGCGAATACAAAAGGCACCACATCATGGTCGGTCCTGATGTATGGATGGACGAAGTGAGCAATCCTGATTTTATCGAAGATCCAGCATTGTATCGTTCATGGAGATCTCAGGCTGCGTCAGAAGGCCTCAGAGTCCGTATAGGACGCTGGAACGTCCCTGGCAAGCCGACTGCCATCCTCGTTGATTTCAAGCAGTATCTGACACGACAGAACGAAATTCTTACGGAATTCTGGAAGCGTTTCGGCGTGGATTCCCTTACAGGAAACTGGGATTACAGGGAATCGGCACTCTTCGGTTATGCTGCCGGCAAGGTGATCGAGAGTTTCTACAATTATAACCTCGAATCATCAGACAAGGTAGTTGCACAGTTCCACGAGTGGATGACAGGTACAGGACTTCTTTATCTGAAGTCAGCAAATGTGCCGATCTCTACAGTATTCACAACTCATGCAACGGTAATCGGCAGATGCATAGCAGGAAACAATCTCCCTCTCTATGACGGTCTTCTCGGCTATAACGCAGACGAAAAGGCACGTCACTTCAATGTGGTCGCAAGGCATTCTCTCGAGAAGAAGGCAGCCGAGTACTGCGATATCTTCACGACAGTCAGCGATATTACGGCACAGGAATGCCGTCAGTTCCTTGGAAGGAAAGTAGATGTAGTAACCCCTAACGGATTCGAGCCGAGCTTCACTCCTGCTACCGATGAGGAGTATGAGATCAAGCGTTCGGCTGCAAGAAACAGACTCGTGGAAGTGGCTGAGGCCATGTCTGGCGAGAAAATTGCCGAGAATGCTGTCCTTGTCGGCATAGGCGGACGTTACGAGTGGAAGAACAAGGGTATTGATGTATTCATCGACGCTCTGGACTCTCTCAACCGCTCTGACTATAAGGGTAAGGAAATCCATGCATTCATAATGATTCCTTCAGGACATAACGGACCGGACAAGCAGCTTGTCGCAAAGCTCGAAGGTCAGGAAACAGGATATGTGACAAGAGTGTCGCATTATCTCATGAATCCTGAATATGACAATGTGACACGCCGCCTTAACGATGTACAGCTTGTCAATTCGATAGGCGACAAGGTCAAGGTATATTTCGTACCATCGTATCTCAACGGCAACGACGGTATCTTTAATATGCCATATTATGACCTTCTCGCAGGACTTGACCTTACATTGTTCCCGTCATACTACGAGCCTTGGGGCTATACTCCGCTTGAGAGCCTTGCATTCAGAGTCCCAACTCTGACCACTACTCTCGCTGGATTCGGCCTTTGGGTACGTACATATTACGGAAAGAAACACCCTGGTATCACAGTTCTTGACAGAAACGACTCGAACTATTTTGATGTTGTGGCTGGTGTTGTGGACCGCATCGTGGAGATTGCTTCGCTCCGCAAGGATTCGAGAAAGAAATATATGCAGAACGCGAAGGAAGTATCTGAGATAGCCCTTTGGGAAAACAATATCATATATTATAAGGAAGCTTATTCTAAATCACTTGAAAAATTAATGGCGGCAGGTGGAAGTTATCCTGCCACTAAGAAGGACAAAAATATGCAATACAAGAAATTTGAAGTAAATCAGCCGACATGGAACAGCGTGTTCGTGTCGCGTCATCTACCAGAAAGTCTTAAAGACCTTGAAATACTCTCCAAGAACCTTTGGTGGTGCTGGAACGAATCTGCAAAGAACCTCTTTGCATCAGTAGATCCTCAGGCATGGGAAGCATCAGGACAGAACCCTATCGCAATGCTTGACAAGGTGAGTCTCAAGAGATATCAGAAACTTGAGAAGGACACCAAGTTCCTTGCTGACCTCAAGACAGTAATGGATGAGTTCAATACTTACATGGCTCTCAAGGCAGAGCGTACAAGCCCTTCAGTAGCGTATTTCTGTATGGAGTACGGTCTTGACACTTCGCTCAAGATCTATTCAGGTGGTCTCGGTATCCTTGCCGGTGACTATATCAAGGAGACTTCAGACATGAATACCAACCTCGTTGCTGTCGGTCTTCTCTACAGATTCGGATATTTCAACCAGAAGCTCACAGCTCAGGGAGAGCAGGTGGCTGAGGATGTTGCACAGGACTTCATGAAGATTCCTGCAAGCCCTGTACGTGACGAGAACGGTAACTGGGTGTCTATCAGCGTTGCATTCCCTGGCCGCAACCTCAATGCACGTCTTTGGAGAGTGGATGTTGGACGTACAGAACTCTACCTCCTCGATACAGATATTCCTGAGAACCTTCCAGAAGACAGGTCAATCACCTACAACCTCTATGGTGGAGACTGGGAGAACCGTCTCAAGCAGGAGCTCCTTCTCGGCGTCGGCGGTATCCGTGCGCTCCGCAAGCTCGGCTTTACACCACAGGTTTACCACTGCAACGAGGGACATGCTGCATTCATCGGACTGGAGCGTCTGCGTGAGCTCATCACAGAGCAGAACCTCGAGTTCCAGGAGGCTCTCGAAGTTGTAAGGTCATCATCGCTCTTCACAACTCACACTCCTGTACCTGCAGGTCACGACGCATTCGACGAAGGAATGCTCCGCAAATATATCGGACATTATCCGCAGCGCCTGAAGATCGACTGGGAGACAATGATGGGACTCGGAAAGAACAATGGCGCAGACGTAAACGAGAAGTTCTCTATGTCTATCCTCGCAGCAAACATCTCACAGGAGGTGAACGGAGTATCATGGCTCCATGGCGAGGTAAGCCGTGATATCCTCGGTCATATGTGGCCAGGTTACCTTCCTGAGGAACTTCACGTAAGCTATGTGACTAACGGTGTTCACTATCCTACATGGACAGCACCTGAGTGGAAGGAAGTACATGCTAAGGTGTTCGGCGAAGAGTTCAAGACTCATCACTACGACAAGTCTTGCTTCGACGGCATCTACAAGATATCTGATGAGGAGGTATGGGGCATCCGCACTTCACTCCGCAAGAAACTCATTGAAGAGGTGAAGAGAAGACTCTCTGACCCTGCAGCTGCAAACCACTATTCTCCTAAGCAGGTGGTTACAATCAAGGAGACTCTTCGTGACGACGTTCTTACAATCGGTTTCGCACGCCGTTTCGCAACATATAAGAGAGCACACCTCCTTTTCCGTGACCTTGACAGACTTGCAGAGATCGTTAACGATCCTAAGCAGCCTGTACAGTTCCTCTTCGCAGGAAAGGCTCACCCTGCAGATAAGGCAGGTCAGGATCTCATCAAGATGATCGTAGAGATATCTAAGCAGCCACGTTTCATCGGTAAGATCGTATTCGTTCCTAACTACGATATCACTGTTGCCAAGTACCTCGTACAGGGTGTTGACGTATGGATGAACAACCCTACTCGTCCTCTCGAGGCTTCTGGTACATCCGGAGAGAAGGCTGCTATGAACGGTGTAATGCACTTCTCTGTTCTTGACGGATGGTGGGTTGAAGGCTACAAGCAGGGTGCCGGCTGGGCTCTTCCAATGGAGAGAACATACGACGACCAGAACTACCAGGACGAGCTTGATGCCGCTACAATCTACAATATCATCGAGAATGAGATCGCTCCTACATTCTACAACAAGAGCCTTTCTACAGGACGCTCTTCAGACTGGATCGAGTACATCAAGAACTGTGTAGCACAGGTGGCATGCAACTTCACAACAAACCGAATGCTCACTGACTATATCAACCAGTACTATGTACCTCAGGCTGCAAGAGTTGACAGCATGGTGGCAGATGACTTCGCTATGGCTCGTGAGATCGCAGCTTGGAAGAAGAATCTCCGTCGTGAGTGGAAGAACGTAGAGGTCGTATCAGTTGTGGCTCCAGACAGCAACAACAGCGACGTTGCTCTCGGTGGCGAGTTCAATGCAGAGGTTGTCCTCAATATCGGTGACCTCAAGGCTGAGGAAATCGGAGTAGAGGTACTCTTTGCGACAACAGACAAGAAGGGCAAGCTCCACATCCAGGAGAGATACGAGTTCACTCCTGTAGAGTCGGTTGACGGAACAGCGAAATATGTAGCTGTAATCAACCCTGACCGCTCAGGACTCTATCAGGTCGCAGGACGTATATATGCCAAGAATGACAAACTTCCACATCGTCAGGACTTCGAACTTGTAAGATGGTTGTAGCAACCGGATTTTTCGACGGTGTCCACGTCGGGCACCGTCTGGTGATCGAACAGCTTGTAAAAGCTGCTGCAGTACGCGGGGATGAAAGCATGGTCGTGACTTTCTGGCCACATCCCCGCAACGTGCTGCAAAAAGAAGCGCGCTCTCTAAGATTGCTGACTACGCTTCAGGAAAAGAAGGATATCCTTTCCGGACTTGGAGTGGACCATGTCGAAGTGATGCAGTTTACACGCGAATTCAGTGACATGACAACGGAGGACTATCTTCGTATGCTTATGGACAGATTCGGAGTGAAGACAGTGCTCATCGGATATGACAACAGGATGGGGAGCAACGCAGACGGAGCGGATCAGGTAGCCAGGACTGCTGAATCTCTGGGACTGGAGGTCATCAGGACAGATATGGTTACTTCGGAACTTGGGTATGCCGTGAGTTCCACCAAGATACGTGAACGGCTTGAGGCGGGAGATGTGCAGGCTGCATCAGCCATGTTGGGATATGATTATACCCTGCATGGAGTTGTAATCGCCGGCAACAGGCTGGGCAGGACGATAGGCTTTCCTACAGCGAATATGCAGGTCTATGAGCCTTTGAAACTGGTGCCTGGCAACGGAGTTTATTTTGTGAAGGTAGAGACTCTGGGCAGAAGTCTTTTCGGTATGTGTAATATTGGCTGCAGGCCGACAGTGGCATCAGGCAATGCCCGTACCATCGAGACCAATATATTCGGATTTGATGAAGATATATACGGACTCGACATGAATGTGACTTTTATTGCCAAGATACGTGATGAGATCAGATTTGATTCGCTGGACGCCTTGCGCAGACAGCTTGAAATAGACAGGGACCTTTGTTTGTCGCTGCTGTGAAGAAAATCAATAACGTATGGAAACGATATTTACAATACTGATCATCATCCTGCCGATAGTATTCAAGCTCATCGGCAAGAAACTGGAGCAGGCTGGGCAGCAGAACGCCCCGCAGTCGACTGACAACCAGGAACAGATAGAGGACTGGGCGGAGGTACTCAGACGTCATATAGAAGCGCAGCAGATGCCTCAGGAACCCGAACTTCCTGTGCAGGAGGAGAGGATTATTCCGGACGTCAGACTTGTCGCGCCGAAGGCTAAGCCCTCTGTCGTACAGCCCAAACCAGTAATATTGGCAGAGCCGGAGGAAGAGGAGAAAGAAAAAATTGATAAAAAGAAATTGATCCTGTATTCGGAAATAATGAAACCGAAATATAAGGAAGAATAATCCGTGGAAGGACACATGAATTGAATATTAAAGTTAAAATCAAATAATTATGGCACTTCAGTACATGACCCAGGAGGGTCTAGATAAACTAAAGAAGGAACTTGCGGAGGCTATCGCTCTGCGTCCTGTGATTTCTGCGGCAATTGCCGAAGCGAGAGATAAGGGTGACCTTTCAGAGAATGCAGAATATGAGGCAGCAAGAGAGGCACAGGGCCTGCTTGAACTCCAGATCGCAAAGCTCCAGAATCTCGTTGCAAATGCGCGTGTGATCGATGAATCTCAGATCGGTACAGACAAGGTGCAGATGCTCAACAAGGTAAAGGTGAAGAATCTCAATACCAACCAGATCATGAACTTCACTCTGGTAAGCGAGCAGGAGGCAGATTTTATGTCAGGTAAACTCGCAGCTAAGACCCCTATCGGACAGGCTCTCATGGGCCACGGAGTAGGTGAAGTAGTTGAGGCTAAGGTACCTGCTGGCGTAATCAAGTTTGAAATCTTGGATATCACATTGTAATATGTCAACAATATTCACTAAAATAGCCAACGGAGACATACCGTCATACAAGGTAGCTGAAAGCGAGGACTTTTACGCATTCCTTGATATCGCTCCAATGGCAAAGGGACACACCCTCGTGATCCCTAAGAAAGTTGAGGATGACTATATCTTCAACCTGGATGAGAATACCTATATGGGTCTTTGTACCTTTGCACGCAAAGTAGCTCAGGCAATCAAAGCTGCCCTCCCTTGCAAGAGGGTAGGGGTGGCAGTTCTCGGAATGGAAGTACCTCATACCCACATTCATCTCGTTCCACTCCAGAGCGAGTCCGATATGGATTTCAGAAAGCCGAAGCTTGAGCTTTCTCAGGAAGAATTTGTACAGATCGCATCATCTATATATGAAGAATATGTCAAGATTCAGTAAATCAATCATCTTGTCGGCAGTAGTTCTGCTGGCAGCTTCTTGTGCCCGTACTGCAAAGATTGATGCGGTAGTAGCAGACGCACCTTCTTCTGACGTTATTGTCAAACTGTTGGATATCAATAGATTTGAGACGCTTGATACCGTTGCGCTCGATCAGACAGGACATTTCTCATACAAGGTGGATGTAAAGAAAGGCCAGCCTGAGTTCGTGTATCTGTTCCATGGTGATACCAAGATCGCATCTATGATCCTCAAAAGTGGAGACAAGGTTACCATAGAAACTGACACCCTGGGCAACTACACGGTTTTTGGCTCAGAGGAATCTACAAAACTTGCTGAAGTAGAACGTGATTATGCCAAGGTATTGGCGAAGATGAACTCTATCGCACGTAGAATCGAGGAATCAGTCAACGCTGACTATGCCCTCACTCTCCGTCAGCAGCTCGGCAAGGAATACCTTGATTACTACCGTAGCAGAATCAAATACGTAATGGAGAACAGCCGCTCATTGTCAGTGGTACCTGTATTCTATCAGACACTTGGGGCCGATCTTCCGGTATTCGCTCAGGCGACTGATGCCATCCATTACAGAAATACAGCAGACTCTCTTGCTCTTGAATATCCTGATTCCAAATACGTGAAGGCACTCCGACAGGAGGCAGACAGAAGATTCGGCTATCTCGAGCTCGAGTCCCGTCTTTCATCTGCAGAGTCGATATCGTATCCGGACATCGAACTCCCTGACATCAAGGGACAGAAATGCAAGCTCACAGACGTAGACTCGAAGGTTGTCCTTCTGCACTTCTGGACAGCAACGGATACAGAACAGAAGATGTTCAACCTCGAAGTCCTCAAGCCGCTTTACAATGAGTTTCACTCTAAGGGATTTGAGATTTATCAGGTATCCCTCGACGTGGACAAGGGGCTTTGGGCACAGGTCGTAAAAGAACAGGCACTTCCATGGATCTCAGTGTGTGACTCTCAGGGCGCCTCTTCAATCTACGCCCGTACCTACAACCTCTCTGCCCTCCCTGCAATCTACATCATTGCAAACGGCGAACTCGTTGACGGCTCGATTGTAGATGAAAAATCACTCCGAAAGACAATCAAGGATAATCTCCGCTAATCCGCTTTCCGGATTTTGTTCGGTCCTTTAATATATTGAATTAGAGGCGTTTATATCATTGAGGGTCGGTAATTTTACCGACCCTCAATGCGTTAAAGTAAAGATTATTAACGACTTAGGTGTTTGATTTTCTCAACACTCAATCCGGTCATCCGACTGATCTGCTCTATCTGCATTTATAGTATCCTTCTTACAATCTCCTCCAAAACCTCTGCCCGCCCTTCAGCATATCCTTGCATATAGCCTTCGATATCGCGTCGCACGACAGATTGTGCGTCGCATCATTTGTCGCCCACGGCTCAATCATGCATTTTCCCTGCCACCCATTTGTCGCCCACGGCTCAATCATGCATTTTTCCTGCCACCTAATCCGCTGACCCTCAGCGCGTTGTGGATATGCGATTCCCCTGCGGCGGGGAATCGTTTTTGCATAACGCACTCTGGCACAGGCACTTGAGCGCCAGGGGCATACAGTCCGTGCCCCGGGGTGCTGAAATCGACACCCCAGGGCACAGAGAAATCTCAGACAGATTGTGCGTCGCATCATTTGTCGCCCACGGCTCAATCATGCATTTTCCCTGCCATCTAATCCTCTGACTCTCAGCGTATTGCAGATACGCGATTCCCCTGCGACGGGGAATCGTTTTTGCATAACGCACTCTGGCACAGACACTTGAGCGCCAGGGGCATACAGTCCGTGCCCCGGGGTGCTTAAATTGACACCCCAGGGCACAGAGAGATCTCAGACAGATTGTGCGTCGCATCATTTGTCGCCCACGGCTCAATATGCATTTTTCCTGCCACCCAATCCGCTGACCCTCAGCGCGTTGTGGATATGCGATTCCCCTGCGGCGGGGAATCGTTTTTGCATAACGCACTCTGGCACAGGCACTTGAGCGCCAGGGACACAGAGAAATCTCATAACGGGCGCAATACCAACAGCTTACAGAAAAACCGCGTACCCAAAGGTGCTTAAAGTTGCACCCCGGGGCACGCTTCCGAGTGCGAGTTAGAGTTCGCATCACGATATTATCCTCTCCACTCAGCAGCAGCCGGTAGTCGAGAAGAGCCCATCGGGCGAGCTTCCCGTAGACAATCCGACCTGTAGCTGCCGGAAATCGTTCACTAAGACGGCGGTGCTGTGATAGCCCAGTACGGCAACTCAGAATCGTGACATATCATCCGCAGCCCATCACGCTTTTCCCTGCCACCTAATCAGCTGGCTCTCAGCGCGTTGTGGATATACGATTCCCCTGCAGCGGGGAATCGTATATCCACAACGCACTCTGGTACAGACACTTGAGTGCCAGGACATTTTCCAAGTCCTTCTCTCGAAATTCGCGTTCCAATTCCTCTCACCGAATCTTCTCGCCCAAACTTCTCTCTGATCTCGCCCGACTGTTTTTCAAAAAAATCGATTTTTTCTTCCGCATCGTTCGCAAAAATGTGCCCTACAAGCACTCCAATCTATGATTTTCACATTTATCCATTTACAATTTTTTTACGCGGATAACTCTTCGGAACTTTGCTGGCGTTAACTATTAAACGAATTGTTATGACTGATAATGTTGAAACGAAACTGGATGTTCAGAGTAAGAATTATGCGAATATGCTCTGCGACTTTATGTTCAAGAGGGTATTCGGTAGTGAGGCGAACAAGGACATGCTGATCTGGTTCCTCAACATGGTGCTGAAGGATCTGAACATCAATTCTGTGAAATTCATCCCCACAGAGCATCCCGGAATGACCGAAGAGGACAGGATCGTGATCTTCGACATCGCCTGCGAATGTGAAGACGGAAGGAAATTCATCATCGAGATGCAGAAGGGATATCAGAAGTATTTCCGTGAGAGGGCGCTGTACTATACGACGTATCCGATCAACAAACAAGGACGCGAAGCCCGCGAGCTCTACGAGAAAGAACGTATCCAGGGAATGACACACGAAAAATTCAACTGGGACTACAATCTCCAGCCCGTGATCGTAGTCGCCATCCTGAACTTCCGCTTCAAGCACGCAGACGACTGGCCGCAGGACAAATATCACTCGTCGTATCGCCTGACAGAGGACCTGACACATGAGCCGATGACTGACGCCCTGAGGTTTGTGTTCGTCGAACTCGGGAGAATGACGAAAAATATCTCGGAACTGGGGACCAAGTTCGAGAAATGGATATATCTGATGAAAAACATGCACAAGATGAAGAACATTCCGCCCGAATTTGCCGATCCGATGTTCCGGCGCTTGTTTTTGCTCGCAGAAATTAATAATTTTACGCCGGAAGAACGAGAGCAATACTATAAATCACTGGAAAGCATGGGCGACTACTACAACATAATCAACACTACGGCGGAAGAAGCTGAGAAGCGTGGGCTGGAACGGGGACGCGAGGAAGGAAGAGAAGAAGGACGTGAAGAAGAAAAGATTGAATTGGCAAAGAAGTTCAAATCTCTCGGCGTTGACACAAGTACTATAAATCAAGCAACAGGTCTCTCCTCCGACGTAATTGAGAGCCTGTAGGCAATTCCGTACACTGATATACTCCGTATCTGATTACTTATACGTATCAGATACGGAGTTTTTAGTTATGAGGCTTCTGCATTTCGGGAATATTCACAGATAGTGCGACGCACTATTTGCTTTCTGTAGCTAATGCGAATGTGTGCAGACCGTTTTCACTATTTTCAGGCATTCTACTCAAAATGTATCATGCTGATTATTACTTATTTGGATAGATAGTGCGACGCATTATTTGTCGTGAGAGAATACCAATACTCGTTTTCACTATTTGCTTGCACTTATCAGATACGGATTTTCTTTTGTCGTCGTGGTCAATTATATCCACTCAAAATGCATCTTATTGATTCTCAGTGATTTGGACGGAATGTGCGACGCATTATTTGTCGTGAAGAGGGCACCGAAGCAATCCCAGAGCGCATTTACCATTTACCAGCTATCCCACTCAAAATACATCATCTTGATTATAAGCTATCTGGATAGATAATGCGACGCACAATTTGCCCCCGCCTCAATAAAACGAGAAGCTGACCTTTTGGGTCAGCCTCTCCTAATTATTGAGTAATTCAGAGAATTTTACTTGAATGTGTATGTTACAGTTTGACCAACCTGTTCACCCTGAGGGTAAGCTACCGTTGCAGTAACCTTAACAATAACAGGATTAGCGAACTGAATCAGTGCAGTGTTATCTACAGTGATGATTCCATTTTCGAATGTGATACCTGTAGGGAGAACAGAAACTTCTTTATCTCCGATGAATGCCTGCATAGTGTATGATGGTTCAAGATCATAAACCTCAGGTTTTGCATAGTTGTAAAGGAAGTCGTTCTTGGCATCTGCAACATTCTCAGAGTTGATGAGTTCATTTCCAAGACGATCAACGAGAGAGTAGTTGTCAAGAACTGCGAAGTTATACTCTTTAGCCTCCAAGATAGGAATCTCCTGCTCAGCCTTGCCAGGGAGGATAGTCATAGATACGATTGGGTCGTACTTGCGAACCTCGAATGACTTGAATGCTCCAGAGAAGATTGTCTCAGTGATAGGATATACTGTACCGTTGTCGTTCTTGATGTAGAGAACACCATTAACGTTTACAGCGTCAGTCGTACCGTTGTACGCAATTACACTGTTTGCAGGAGCATCAGCGAATGTGATACCTGAATCAGTATTACCAATCATCTTGTACTCTCTATGGAGACCAAGTTCATCCATCTTGTCGTTGATTACTGTACCATTCTCGTCAACAACATCGAATGCACCATTGAGTTCAACACCCTTTGTAGAGAATGAGTTCATGATATTGTCTGCATCATATCCGTACTCAGCGAGAACATCAATATAGTAACCCTTCTCATCCTCTTTGCTATACTGTGGTACTGGAGCGAAGTCGTACTTAGGATCAAGCAACTTGACACTCTGTTCGATTCTGATTTCCTGACCATACCATGTCTTTGCAACCAAGATGTCAACGAGATCCTTGAAGAGTTCGTTACCCTTCCTTATGTTAGCAAGAGCATTGTAAGCAACCTTATAAGAGTTGTCAGCAAGAAGTTCAGCATCTGTTACGATGTGTGAGTGGAGGAATGAACCATTCAGGAATGCCACCTCAGTACCAACTTCTACAAATTTGATCGTGTTGTTAACGATAGAAAGGTTCTTAAGATAATCAGCCTGTGCCTCAGCATCTGCATTGAGGTTACCTGCTTCTACAAGATTTGTATAAAGACCATCAAGAGGGTAAGAATCCTCAGTCACAATGTTGAGGTTCTTAGCGAATGGAATCTCAACTGCCTTCTCTGCTGTGTATGTAACTGGCTCGCGGTTGCGGTCAACAGTAGTAAGATCGAAGTAAACATATATGATTGCTGCTGGAATAGAAATTTCAGTAGTTGAACCATCTTCATTTGTAACTGTCTTCTTCTGACCAGATGGAAGTTCGCTATAAGCGATCATGTTGTACTTCTTATCCCATGCGAATCCAGTGAACTCAACCTTCACATTTTCTGCATCAGCAGCCTTGCTGAATTTAACTCCCTCAATCTCGGCACCTTCCTTGACTTCACCGAAGTAGTATTTCGCAGTAGCAAGAAGTTCTGAGAGTTTGATATCATCTGTCTCTGCACCTTCAGCAACAGCAACCTCGTTGGTGTAGATGTACTTGTTGCCATCCTGTGCTTTGTTCATGATAGCAGCGTCAACAGTTGCATCCTCCCTGTAGTTCCAATTTCTTGTGTCTGCTGTGAGAGTGAATTCGTGAGTTTCAGGATTAATCTTAACAGAAGCATTAGTATCTGAAGTACCAGAACCGTCGTCTCCAAGAACAGGAGCGTAGAACCAGTAATTGATACGAACTTCATCACTAACGTTCTTGAATGATACGTCTGATGCAAGTTTAACAGAAACTGGGTAAGCATAATCCTCAGAAGCAGGAGTGATGGTGAATGACTCCCAATCATGATAATAACGATACTTAGATTTAATCTCGATTACCGGATAGTCAGCAACCATATCCTCGGCAGGAACAACATCAGTCTTGTCGTTCTTGTTTACGAATACCAATTCAACTGCATCCTCGCCACCAAGAACTGCTACAGTCTCGTTTACAGCAGTATACTCAATACCATAAACTTTCTCGTGTGCAGGTGAATTAACCTTAAGAATGTAGTCAAAGTCAACAACGTCAAGATTTGCTTCAGCAACAGCATCCTCTCCAGAAACTGTCCAAACGAATGTCTTCTTAACAGTTGCATTTGCATTAGGATCGTCAACATTTGCCTTGTTTACAAGAGTAGGTACAAGCGATGCCATCGCCTCATCCTCATAGGTACCGACTGAAATGACCTGTTCAGGAAGACTATGGTCTGGATACTCAACTGTTGTAGCAACTGTGTAAGCAGCATCATAACCGAGAGCAGCGAATTCCTCTGGAGTCTTGACTACGGTCTCATTGTCGATTGTTGCAACGAACTTAGGAGTTACGCCAGGGAGGATCTCCTTCTGATATTCTTTACCGACAGCAACGAATGGCCAAGTAACATTAGTATAAGCCTCGTTTTCTGCTACCTTGATGTATTCAGCATATGGAGTGTCGCCAACGTAAAGAGCCATTTCCCAAATCACAGGGTCAGCCTTAACGAAGGTAGTGTACTCAGTTGAGAAGATCTGTGGGTTGTCATCGCGAGTCTCTGCGAGTACGAGGGCAGCAGCATAGCTCTGTGTTCCTTTGTAGAAATCCTCTCCGAGGTTGGCGTCGAAAGTAATAGTAAGACATCCGTCCTCGTCTGCTTTAGCGGAAATAACGTCGAGTGAGGCGTCAATCTTTTCGCTCTTGACTTTGATAGCATCGAATGATGCTGTAAGAACAGGGTTCTCCTTTGCGTTGATTGCGTCAGCGATTGTCTTTGCGCAGTTTACAGGATATACCTTGTAAGTGATTTCTGAATAACCTTCGAGAACGACATCGTTATTTACTCCTATGGAAGCATATGCTACGCGAGCATCACCGTCAGCATACTCTGGCTTGAATACCACGCTCTGGATACGAGCGAAGAGTTGAGCGATCTCGTCTGCAGAAACAGAAGATGTTTCAGAAAGCTTCTTGAACTCAGCCTGCAGAGCGTCAATCTGCTCGTGAAGTTTCTTTATCTCTTCATTGAAAGAAGCAACCATCTCGCGCATTTCCTTCTTAACTTCAGCAGTATAATTAAGGAGACTCTCGTGTGCTTCCTTGTTCTCTTCAGCAAGTGCGTCGATTGATTTCTGGAGACCAGAGATGGCTGTGTCAAAATCAACCTTTGCTACCTTCTCTGCAATGGCAGAAGTCAGTTCCTCTACCTTTGCATCGTAATCTTCCTGGCTTACCTTTGAGTCAATTGCTGCCTGAAGAGTTGACTGTACTTCTTCAAGAGCAGTCTTGTCTGCCTTAAGTGCGATAGCAGCCTCAAGTTCTTCCTTTGCATCAGCAAGAGCATCTGTCAGAGTCTCGATGTTGCCCTCAATAGTCTCTACGCGACCTTTAAGTGCTTCAACAACGCTTGCATCTGCCTTTGCATCGATTGCAGCCTCAAGTTCAGTCTTTGCTGTCTCGAGGTCAGCCTGATTTGCCTTTAGCTCAACTGTTGCAGCAAGTTCATTTACTATAGAAGCGAGGGCAGAAAGATCAGAGTTGATAGCCTCAACAGCAGTCTTGTCTGCCTTAAGTGCGATTGCAGCCTCAAGCTCACTAACCTCTGTTGTAAGGCTTTCCTTAACCTCTTCAATTGCTGTCTTGTTAGCCTCGATATCCTTTTGGACATCTGAGAGTGAAGTCTCGATTGTGCCAACTGTAGTCTTGAGAGCAGCAACCTTATCAGCAACCACCTTGACAGCCAACTCGATTTCTGCCTTTACTTCATCCATCTCTACCTTTGACTCAAGAGCCTCCTTAAGTGTCTCGATACTTCCCTCTACTGCAGTAACCTTATCCTGAAGGGTGGTCATTGCTGTTTGAAGGGTAGCCTTTGCATCGTTGAATGCCTCCTTTGTGAGGTAAATGTCATCAATACCCTCGAGTGTTGAGTTGATCTTAGAGATTGCATCTTGGTAAACCTCAAGTGCAACATACTTTGCATCGAGTCCCGCAAGCGCAGTCTCCATTTTTGTCTTTGCGTCCTCCATTGCAGCATTGAGTTCGCCGATCTTTGCAGTCAATTCTGACCTGTCAGCCTTGTTTGCAACATCAGCCTGAAGAGCAGCGACAGCGTCGTTTGCTTCCTTTACAGCCGCTGAAATCTTGCCTTCAAGTACGGTCTGGAGGTCACCTACTGATTTCTCAAGTTCTGCCTCTGTAGCATAATTCGCGTCAATAACAGCTACAGTCGCCTTCAAGGCAGCGAGGTCCTTGGCTACACCTTCAGAGTCTCCGCTGAGTACTCCGTCGATCTTGTCAAGTCTGTCGTTTACATCCTTGATGTCTTCAGCGTAATCGTGACATCCAACTGCTGTGAACATTACTCCGCAAAGGAGAAGTCCACCAAGTTTAGTTAAAAACGATTTCATAAAATTAAAAAAATTGGTTAATAATAAAAACTATATTGTTTCTCTATCTCAATGTACAAATTGCAACACGACTTTCCTCCGGCTTCTGGTAAGGCTGGATTGTGCAGCCCTTGTGGTCAACAGAAATACGTGAAGGATTGATTCCGAGTTCCACCAGACGAGCCTTTGCAGCGTCGGCGCGCATCTTGGACAGTTCCATGTTGCGCTGTGGAGAACCGGTAGCGTTGTCGGCATATCCTACAAACTGAACTGAAACCTCAGGATGCTCCTTAAGAATCTCAGCAATGGCGACCAGTTTCTTATCCTGGATTGCTCTTACCTGTGCAGATCCGATGACAAAGTAGATGTCTTTTACCTTCGCAGCATCGAATGCCGCCTCGACAGCGGCGATCTCGGCAGCGGCCTTCTCTGCAGCCTTCTCAGCGGCAGCCTTTGCTGCAGCCTCAGCCGCAAGTCTCTCTGCCTCTGCCTTCTCTCTTGCTATTCTTTCTGCTTCAGCTTTCTCTGCTGCGAGTCTTTCCGCCTCAGCCTTTGCCGCTGCTTCTGCAGCAAGTCTTGCAGCTTCCTCGGCAGCGACTTTGTCTGCATATGCCTTTGAAGGACGAGTGTTGCCTCCGAAGCGGTATTTCACTCCGAACAATGCATTGAACTGGAAATCAGGATTGAACTTTCTGCCGGCGTCCTTTGAATTGAACTTGTCCTCATAGATGTTTGTATTGAGTTCAAGTCCAAGCGCAAGATTCTTTGCTACCCAGAAATCAGTACCCAGACCTGCACGGACTACGAAAAGAGGTGTCAGACTCCAGTACTTAGACAGGACTGTCTTATACTCAGGAAGATAGCTTCCAGCCTGATTGTTGTTGAAAGCATATGCTCCACCTATACCGGCAAACACATACGGAGTCCAGATCCTGTCATGCTTGAATCCTCCGATAATGTTGGCAAGATCAAGTACATAGTCTGCACTGAACTGTACAAAGTTGAATTTGTAGATTTCGTCAGTAACGACTACAGTACCCTTTCCTTCCCAGCCGTTGAAGCCGAAACGTATTCCCATCGCGTGATGGAAATTGTAGGCTGCCATCAGCTGGGCAGAAGGAGAAATAAGGTCGAAGAACTTTGTTTCTCCTATTGTGTAGGAAGCACCACCCTGCGCTTTCAGACTCCAATGAGGACGGAATTCGAGTTTCTCATCACTCTTGCTCTGTTGTGCAGATGCAACGCTGCTCATCACGAGCAACGTCACTACACTTAAAAGAATTTGTTTCATCATCAAGTTATGTTTACTTGTTAATAATATGCACAAATAATCGCGCCTCAGCCGGGTATGCTTTACATAAAGCACTTAGTCTTTACCCCTCCTTCAGATGCGCTGTATTTACAAAATCGCCTAACTTCGCCTCCACTCTCTATCCTGACATTTGGTAATAAATCTCCATTTATTCCGAGACAGAATAAATGGAGATCATAACTCAAGCAATTTCCTTGAATGTTCGGCTCTTTCCTCCTTATCGTATAATCCAAGATATGTTTCAGTCATCCTGATGCTCGAATGGCCCAGACTTTCTGAAATGAATGAGATATCTACTCCGCTCTTCATGAGCACAGTAGCATATGAATGTCTTGCGGTATATGTTGAAATATGTTCGATTCCCAGATCTTCAGCAATTATTTTCATTGCCGCATTGCAGCTGCTGATAGCATTTCGCACAATATTTATTGTCTCCTGAGGCGTTTCATTGCCATTTGCATGCATGAACAGCATGCCGTCCTTGCTGCCCTCTATTCCATTGCCACATCTCTCAATAATATCCACCATCTCCTTGAGCAATGTCGCCCTGATCAGCTTCGGCTCTTTTCTCAGCGTATTGGTCTTGCTTCGTGTGAATACAATTTCTCCATCGACGATGTTGCTGCGTCTGAGAAACAGCATATCCCTGAAATTTATGCCGTTGCATAAGTATGAAAACAGCCACATGTCCCTCCAGTACTCCATCTTTCCGTCTCCCTTCCAATTCCATATGGCAATGATATCATCCTTGCTCAATGCCATCCTTCGTTTGGTAGCTGCGGGAATCCTGTACTTTCCGGACCCGAACGGAGAATCCACCGTTCTTATGATGCCATCGCCAATGGCATCGTTCACCACACATCTGAGAGACCTCATATATATATTTACAGTCGTTGAAGATTTACCCTCGGACATCCAGAACTTTTCACATCTTCTGAGCCATATAGGGGTTACACTATCGAATGTGATCCGCTTTCCGGCAAATGTCTCCAATGCATGAAGGGTATTCCTGTATCTATAGAACGTATTAATTTTTCCAAGCTTGAATGCTTCTTCCATCTTATTTGCAATTGCTTGATTGACAGATATATGAGTATGCCTCAGCCTTTTCTCAAGCAGATCTATGCAGAATCTCTCCTGATCGATGAGCTCGTTGACTAATCTTCGTACATGATTGAATGATTTTTCAATATATATTGCCTTCTCGGGCATTCTTCTGGTATTCCATAGAGATTCCCATTCCTCTTTCGATACATCAATTCCTGTAGGAAAATATTTCTGCCTTCGGCGAAAGACTACTTCGGTCTTTACGGGATAAAGCCCGTTCTTCTTGGCATGACGGCTGTCCATGACAGCAATGACGGAGACTCCGTCTCTTCTGAATCTGTACATGGTTTGAAGTTTAAGTTGAACGGCAACTGCATTTTGTATGTAAAATGGATGCAATCTTTGCCTTCTTGATAAATTTTGATAAAACAGTTTTGTAATAAAAAGACGAATTGTTACGAATAAGATAAATTGCAGGGCAAAAACGGTAAAAATGACGAAAAAGTTGTGATTATCTAAAAAAATTAACTATTTTTGCAAATCCGAACGTTATGTGTGGAGTAGCATGGGTAAGTGCGAAAGGTTTAGGTGTGATTTGTTATGTCTCGGAATAAATGGAGATTTGCTGCAAAATGCTGAGAAGTAGAACGTGGGGCAATGTTAAGCGGTTTTATAAAATGACAGCGCGTCTGCTGGGGGGGGGTAAATACTAAGTGCTTTAGGAAAAGTACACCCGGCTGGGGCGCAGATTGTTGTGCGTATTATTAATAAGTAAACATAACTTGATGATGAAACATTTTCTTATGAGTGTAGTGACGTTGCTCGTGATGAGCGGCGTTGCATCTGCACAGCAGAGCAAGAGTGACGAAAAGGTAGAATTTCGTCCTCATTGGAGCTTGAAGGCGCAGGGTGGTGCATCATACACTATGGGAGAGGCCAAGTTCGGTGATCTTGTCTCTCCGACAGCTCAGTTGATGGCTGCCTACAATTTCCATCATGCCATGGGAGTGCGTTTCGGTTTCAATGGCTGGGAAGGCAAGGGTACTGTAGTCGTTACTGATGAAATCTACAAATTCAACTTCGTACAGTTCAGTGCAGACTATGTACTTGATCTTGCCAACATTATCGGAGGATTCAAGCATGACAGGATCTGGACTCCATATGTGTTTGCCGGTATCGGTGGAGCATATGCTTTCAACAACAATCAGGCAGGAAGCTATCTTCCGGAGTATAAGACAGTTCTGTCTAAGTACTGGAGTCTGACACCTCTCTTCGTAGTCCGTGCCGGTCTGGGTACCGACTTCTGGGTAGCAAAGAATCTTGCACTTGGACTTGAACTCAACACAAACATCTACGGAGACAAGTTCAACTCAAAGGGCGCCGACGGAAAGTTCAATCCTGACTTCCAGTTCAATGCATTGTTCGGAGTGAAATACCGCTTCGGAGGCAATACTCGTCCTTCAAAGGCATATGCAGACAAAGTCGCTGCCGAGGAAGCTGCAAGACTTGCTGCTGAGGCTGCTGCAAAGGCTGAGGCGGAAAGACTCGCAGCGGAGAAAGCTGAAGCAGAAAGAATAGCAAGAGAGAAGGCAGAGGCAGAGAGACTTGCGGCTGAGGCTGCAGCAAAGGCTGCTGCTGAGAAGGCTGCTGCCGATCGCGCAAGAATATGCGCTGAGCAGTCAAATAACATATTCTTTACAATCGGCTCATTTACAATCCGTAAGTCAGAGGAAGCCAAGCTTCAGAAACTCATCAACTTCCTTAATACAAACCCTGACTATAGCGTGGAACTCGTAGGATATGCAGACAAGGCTACAGGTTCACCAGCAAGAAACATGTATATGTCCAAGGCACGTGCAGAGGTTGTCAAGAAGAAGATGCTTGAGCTCGGAGTCCCTGCTGAGCGCATCAGCGCATCTCACGTAGGAGACACTGTTCAGCCATTCGCTGAGAATGATATGAACCGCGTGATTATCTGTACTGTAAGGTAATGTATCTCAATAGTTTAGAGTAGAATAATTATTAAATATTAACTAAATTTTTAACTTTTATGAAATCAATTTTCACAAAGCTTAGCACACTTCTCCTCTGCGGAGCAGTTGCTTTGGTTGGTTGTTCTGATTTCTCAGCTGATCTCCGTGAGGTCAACGAGAGACTCGAGGATCTCGAGGCAACTGCTGCAACAAAGGCAGAAGTTGCAGTACTCAAGGCTGAGGTAGAAGATCTCAAGAAGCTTCTCAACAATCAGTATGCAACCAAGGAAGATGTAGCCAAGGTAGAGGCTACAGTTGAGGCTGTCAAGAAGGACCTTAAGGATGCACAGGATGCATTTACAGCAGCTCTTGACAACAAGGCTGACAAGACAGCTCTTGAAAAGGCAGTAAACGATATTCAGACTGCACTTGAGACAGCTAAGGGTGAGTTCAAGACAGCTCTCGAAGGACTTGCTTCTGAGAATGAGACACTTAAGGGTAATCTTCAGGCTCTCGTTGAGAAGGTAGAGAAGCTCCAGGGTGATGTAACCGCAAAGCTTGAGACAATCGACGGAAACATCGAGACTCTTCAGAAAGATCTTCAGGAACTTACTTCTGATGTAGATGAGATTCAGAAGGCTCTTGACTCATACAAGGAGACTGTAGACAAGGAACTTGAGGCAATCAAGGAAGGTTTTGATAAGCGTGGAGAGGAGCTTGACGAGAAATTTGGTGATATCGACGAGCAGTTCACATCAATAAGTGATCAGCTTACAACCATCAATAACAGCTTGACCGCCCTCGCTACTGCTGACACAGACCTCGCAGCTAAGGATAAGGAGATTGAAGACGCTCTCAAGGCTCTTCAGGACCTCGTGAACGGTCTTGAGATTCCTGAGGACCTCTCAAGCGAAATTGAGGAAATCAATGGCCTCCTCAGCGAGACATCTTCTGCTTATAATGCTCTTGCTACAAGAGTACAGGCTCTTGAGAATGCTCTCGGTGCACTTGAGGATAGAGTAGAGACAATCGAAGGCGAGCTTAAGAGCATCGTTGCCGTTCCTCAGGTTATGGTTAACGGTCTTAAGGCTGTAGAGTTCAAGTCACTCACATTCGTTCCTATGGCTGCTGACAGCGATGAGGTTCCTTCAGTAGAGGGTGCTCAGAACGTTGAGTTCGTTGGCCTTCCAACTTACGCTTACTATCACTTCAACCCATCTTCATTCAATGTGGCAAACGCTGAGTATGCTGTTGTCGGAGAGAACGTTGAGTTCGTGACTAAGGCGGCTGCTGACGTTGTTGCTGAGGTTAAGAGCATTGTAAACGAGAATGGTAAGGTTAAGGTAGAGCTCGTTCGTGGTGCTGCTGAGGCTAACATGTTCGCACTCGTTGCAACATACAACGGTAACGAAATCTACTCAGACTATGTTCAGATCATTGACGCACAGATTACTGCTGAGGATATCGACATCGTAAACAACAACAATGAAGCACTTTATGCTACACTTGCCGATGCTCAGAATAATGCTGCTTCTGCACAGATCAAGATAGGTGAGTCTCACAACGTTGCAGAGCATGTTGAGGTTCTTGGTGTTGACTTCGCAGATTATTCACTTTCAGTAAACTACACTCTCGTAGAGGGTGAGGCTGACTTCGCTGACGGCGTTGTCACAGCTACTGAGGCTGCTGCAGGTACCGACAACATCATCAAGGTAGAACTGGTTGACAATGATGGATGCGTAGTTCGCCGTGCATATGTAAAGGTTAGAGTTCAGGAGATTGCTGCTTACTATGTGGCAACTGCCAAGGCACAGGTTGAGGCTCAGCGTGTTGCTTTCGAAGTATCTGACATCGCTGCATGGGCTAAGGCTCTCAAGGATGAGCCAAATACAATGGAGCTTATCAAGAACGCAATAGTTGCACTTAAGGATGGTAACGTTCTCGCAGCTTACGAGTACCTTGGTGGTGTACCGGGCTTCGTTAAGAAGTATCAGGTATTCTCAGCTGAGGGCGAGGCTAAGGTTAAGGTAGAGAACTCTTACAGCGGAATGCTTGAGTCACTTCTTCCAGATGTAGAGGGTATCGACAGCGTAGAGGATCTCAAGGTGGTTGTTGAGAAAGTGGCTACTGCTTATCCTGAGGTCGCTTCTAAACTCGAGACTCCTGTAACTGACTATATCCCGTCTGTAGTACAGAATGCTACATCACTTCCAATCGTAGGAAGTCTTGTAAAGGCAGCTCTCAATGGTCTTGCAGATGTTACACTCAATGACGTTATTGACACAGGATTCAATGTTGTAGAGAAGGCACAGCAGACAATCGAGAAGTACACAGGCTACAATATCCTTGACTACTCTAAGATCAGAGCTAAACTCATAGAGATCGTTTCTGAGGCAGAAGAGAAGGCTCAGATATCAGCAGATGCTTCAGCAGAGGCTCTTGCTAAGACTACAGCTCAGGCTGAGGCTAAGGCAAAGGCTGTTTCTAACCTCATTACAACAATCAATGCAGCAAACGACAAGATCGTTGCTAACCTTGAGAACGGTACATGGGGCCAGCTTAAGAAGCTTCTTGACAACGACATCACAGCTAAGGTATTCGAAACCCTCAAGCTTACTGATGTTTACAACTCACTCATGTCACTTGCAGACTACGCTGAGGCACTCGCACAGTGGGATTACGAGGCTCTCGATATCGAGATTCTTGACGAGACTTGCGAGAGAGTAGAGGTACTCGAGTAATTTATTGATGATATTCAGTGGGCAGATAGTTCTCGCTGTCTGCCCACTATAAATATATAGTGTAGTTATTTACTGTTGGGAGATTATTTTCGATAAAAGGAAGAATAACAAAGTGAAGATGTCTGTAAAAATAAAGCTGATAGTAGTTGCAATTCTTTTATTGGCGACCAGGACATCGGCGAATGCTCAAAGGATAGCTTTGACAAGCAATCTTCTTGAAGATGCGCTTCTCGCACCTAATGTCGGAATAGATGTAATTGTCGCTGACAGACAATCTCTTACGTTCGACGTCACTTTCGCTCCTTATACACTCTCTCAAAAGTTCCATAACAAAAGGATGACCTTCAGGGCCGGATATAAGTACTGGCTCAATCAGGCACTATATGCTCACTATATCGGTGTCGATGCCGTGGCTTCTTCATCAGATGTTCAGATTGGAAAAGCCGGCTCAAGAGATGAATATATCGGCCTTGGAATTGGATATGGCTACTCATTCATCATCGGCAAACGGTTGAATCTGATACCATGTGTCGGTATTGGAGTGGCTTATGGAAAGACATATGAAGGTCATGATCATATGATTAAGCCTGGACAAGGAGTCGAGGCTACTGCAACATTCGGATTTAAGCCGATTCTTACAAGATTTGGTGTAACCATACAATATGTGTTGAGGTAGTTGATGATGTCCCGTAAAAATATTCTGTTTTCTGTAATTCTTTATTTCTTGAGTATAATCGGCTTTTCTGCGTATGCTCAGGACAATATTCGCGTACAGGGTAAGATTACAGATATCTCGTCCGGTGAGGCTATTTCAGGTGTCAATATCATCGAGAATGGTTACGTTCTCACATATTCAGACATCGACGGTAATTATTCCTGCACAGTCCCTCGTGACGCTGAGCTCATATTCTATCACGGACAGTACGAGGAGATAAAGACTAAGGTTGATAACCGTCAGGTAATCAACGTTCAGATGCAGGTACTTACAATTGAATTGAATGAGGCTGTCGTTACTGCAAGTTTCGGAAACACCACAGTATATGTCGAGCCTTCAGACCTGCAGATTGTAGGAGATCATTTCGTCCTGAAGACCACCGTCCGTATTCCTAAAAAACAGTTCGATCCTAACAGCCGCTTCATCTTCCAGCCGACATTATATAATGCGACACTCAAGGATACAAGCTTCTTCCGTCCGGTAGTCATCGACGGAGAGAACTATCATATCAACCAGCAGCGTTATTTCTCATTCGATAGTTCCAAAGACAGACTCGCTGATTATGTCGTTACGAACGATCTAAGCAGCACAGATAATATCTATTCATACAAAGATTCGTTATATGTCGCACCGACCGACCTGGATCATGACTACAGGTCAGACTGCTATATCGGCATTAACGGACTATTCCGCAAGGAAACAAGTTTACTTGGGGGCAAGACCGATTACTCGGATACATTGGTAATAGCCAAGGGTACCGTAAATCCTCTTCGTTTTCTTGAATATCGCATTGACCCTCAGGAACTCACAGACACTAATTTCATCCCTAAGCCGGAGATGAAGCTCCTTATGGATGCAGGAGTATCAAAGATCAACTTTGTGCTGGGAAAGGCTAAGGTAGATGAGAAAGATCCGGAATCAGTAAAGAATATCAATACCATAAAGGAGAAGATCCAGGCAATCGTCAACAACGAATTTGCAACCCTCAAGTCTATCGAGATTGTAGGATATGCATCACCGGAGGGCACCTATAAGCAGAATCTTTCCCTTGCAAATGACCGTACTGAGCTGATCCTTAAGGAATTGGCTTCCAGCCTTGACCCTTCTGTAGCTAAATATGTGACCCTGACTTCCAACTCTGTAGTAGAGCCTTGGAGTAAGGTTGCCGAAATGCTCAAGGATTCAGATCCTGAACTTTCAGAATACATCAGCAATCTTGTGTATAAGTATTCTGACACCCATGACCATATCATTCCTCATATGAGGAAGCACAAGAAATATCGCAGTTTCCTTCTCAAGGACATCCTGCCGACCCTTCGTAAGGTGGAATATACCTTGAATTACAGCGAGTTCCGTAAACTTAAGGACTTCGAGATATGGGACCGCTACAACGCAAAGACAGAAGAAATATCCAGATATGAGTATTGGCGTCTTATAGATACCGCGCCGGACTCATTGACACGCTATAATCTTATAACAGAAAGTCTGGAGCAGTATCCTAACTTCACATATGTAGCCAACGACCTTGCGGTACAGCTGATCAAGCAGGATTCGCTCAATCTCGACCTTCTGAAACCTTCATTAGGCAAGAACGCTCCTGACGAAGTCATATACAACCAGGCTTTGATGGCATTGGGTTCGAGAGAAGTGGCAATGGCGGACTCACTCGCACGCCTTCTTCCTACAAACGACAATACGGCATATCTCAAATCCATTACTGCCGCGCTTGCCGGAGACTTTGAAGGTGCATATCCGATGTTGGCTTCGCGTGGTGGACTTAATGAGATCCTCATATTGCTCTGTATGGAGCGCAATGCCACAGCATTGAGTAAATGCAACGAGCTTATGACACTTCCGGAGTTTAGCCATAATGCCAAGTTCTGGTATGTACATGCAGTCTGCGCAAACCGTGCAGAAGACATCTTCACAGCCATGACCAGCCTCGAAATGGCACTCATGCTGGATCCGAGTCTTGAAGAAATAGCAAGACTTGACAGCGATGCTATGGACGTGATAGAATTGATAAGACCGACCGAAGAAGGAACACAACAATATTAACTGACAACAGTCATTACGACCTGACGAAGTGAGACGAACGACATACATACTCAAATCCATTGTTGTTGCGACAGCATTCCTTGCTGGCGTCGTCTCTGCTTTTGCTCAGAAACAGGATTCCCCTTCAGCAGAGGAGAACATGCTCCGCTACCGTTACATCGACAGGGCGAACAGAAAGATAAACTTCTCCGCACCAAGGACATTCAGCGAGCGTATCTATATTTATGCCGGTACAGGAATCGAAGGACTCTACCAGCTCGGCAACCATCCTGAAAGCCCAGGTTATGCAATCGGCAGCCGTATGGGAATGGGATTCTGGGCGACACCGCTCCATGGCGTGGAAGCTTCACTCAGCTACGGCATGATGCCATACGGATACTGGGGCAAGAACTTCCTCGGTGATCCTGTCATCGACAACACCATCATCAGGAACTTCGGTTTTGAAGCGAACTATGTCTTCAATATCACCAACCACACCAATCATCACGACCGTCTCAACACATTCGATATCCTCTATAAGGCCGGAGTGAATCTCGGCGCGGGAGACAAGTTCCTCTACGGTATCAACACCTCAGTACAGGCAATCTACAATATCGGCTCTCACGCCGGACTATATATCGAACCGAAGGTCAACTTCATGAACTTTGAGTATGTAAGACCTTCAATATCAGCAGGATTCGTATTCAGATTCAAGTCTGCTGACCAGGGATTCGAGAAACCTGTTGACACGCAGAAGAAGACCCTTCTGTTCGCTCTCAAGAGCAACGCCCTCTTCTGGGTAGCCGGAGCTCCGAACTTCGGCATCGAATACCCGATAGGAGAACACTGGTCAGTCTGCGGAGACTACATCGCCCCTTGGAGCAGCAGTTTCGCCACAGGACTTTACTATCAGCTCATGATGATCAACGCCGAAGGACGATACTGGTTCGGCAGCAAGAAGAAACAGGACATGCCTATCATGACAGGCTTCTTCGCAGGACTCTCTGTCGGCGGAGGCTACTATGACTTCATGCTCGACAACACCCGCACCGGCATCCAGGGTGAATTCTACATCATGGCAGGTCTGAGTGCAGGATATTCACATTCGATCAGTAGCAACGACCGTGTGCGCCTTGAGTACGCCCTCGGTTTCGGATATATGCAGACACGATACAGAAAGTACCATTGGGACGACTTCGACTACGTCCTCGACGCCCCTCGCCAGCAGGTCTGGAAGACATCCATCTTCGGACCCACACAGGCTAAAGTCTCACTGGTATGGCTCCTGTACATCAACAAAAAAGGAGGTGGGAAATGAATAGGATAGTCACTCTGCTCATTGCCCTCGCCGCCCTTCTGGCCTCTGCAGGCTGTCAGCGTAAGGACCTTCTGGAGCCTCACGACCATCATAACCTGTATATCAAGGCAAAGTTCGACGACCATGGCCTCTCGCAGCTCATGTCGAACAAGAGCAGATATGCAAAGCCGGGAGAGCCAGCATCGACCAAATACATCCTTTACGAGAAGAATTCGCAGAAGGTGGCGTATAAAGGATCGTTTGATGGACTTGAAGGTGGACTCTATGCTCAGGAAGGCATCTATGACCTGCTGGTATATACTACTGACTTCAACGAGTACGATGCAAACTTCTTCAGAGGTATGGACGTGAAAGAGACCGCCGAGACACACACACGTCAGACCCCGTTGGAAGATACACGTGCTGGAGTGCTAGAAATGTACATGGTAGAGCCGGACCCTACTTTCTCAGTACTACATGAGAATGTTGTCGTATTTCAGGCTGAGGAAGATAACGTCGTGGAAGTGGAATTTGTCCAGAAGAGTTTCAAATACTACCTGACCATCAAGGCAAAAGGGCTACAGAATATCCATACAGCGAAGATGAACATCTCCGGTATGTACACTACGGCATACCTTACACACGAGGAACATCGAATGGATGAGGCAGGTATCCAGACAGTTGAGATGGACATCACGCGTTACGACTTAAATGACCGTACAGGTGAAGGAGAACTCTATGGAGAATTCTGGTCATTCGGTCCTAACCAGAACGAAACAGTTGTCAACTCCATAACCCTCTACTTCATAAACGGTGATGTGATAACAATGAAACTCAAGGACCTGACCAGCCAGATCAAGACTTTGACCCGAGGCGGTGAAATCATCGTAGAAGAGAAACTTGAGATCAAGGGACCTCCAGGTGGCTTCCAGCCGGGTGTTGGTGATTGGGATGATCCAACAGATATTGAAATTATTTTATAAAAACAATAATACTAACAACTTAATTTTAAAACATTATGAAAAGGATTTTATTCGTAGCTTTTACAGCTACTCTTCTTGCAGCAAGCTGCCAGAAGACAGAGATCATCAATCAGGTTCCCGGTGAAGCATTGACATTCACAACAGCTATGAGTAAGCTCACAAAGAGTGTAGGTGAATCAGATGCTGATGAATCTGACGGTTTAATTAACCTTCAGGCTCAGGACTTCAAAGTCTGGGCATATTACACTTATGCTGATGATATTAACAATGTCACAGTTGGTGCCCCTTATGATGAAATGGAACATCTTGATGTGACTTATAAAGAATCAGGATGGACAACACAATTGGATTACTATTGGCCTGGAACAAACAAGTCTTTAGATTTCTTCGCTGTCTCGACTGGACAGACTTGGGCTAAACCTGAAGAAACAGAAGATGGTAATGTTGTTACACCAGCTGTTTCAGGTGTTTCTGTTGATATCGAAGGTCAAGGTGGAACAATTGGGGGAAGAAAGCTGACTGTCAACGGTTATAGTGTGGATAATGCAGATCCAAATGATGACCTGATGGTCGCTGAATTTGTAAGACAGCATCAGGACATGAACGGGAAGAAGGTAAGTGTTCATTTCAAACATGCTCTTGCTAAAGTTCAGTTCAGATTTACAACAAATTCAGGAAGCGACAAGATTGAAGTAAAGAGCCTTATTGTTAAAGACTTGAAAACAACTGGTACATTGACTGTTGAAGAGAATGGTTCCCTTGTTGAATCAAATGGTAGAGTCCCTGTAAAATTAACTTGGACAGGACATGACACACCTGCTGATTTCACCGATGATTATGAAGGCAATCTTGAATTAAAGGCTCCTGTAACAGAAGGTGAAACCGTAACAAAGAATGACCAGGAATTTGCCACTTGGCTGGTTCTGCCACAAACAATCGATGAAAAGACAGTCACAATTGAATACGACATCACTTCAGCAACTGGTGTAAGAAGTTTTCAGCAGACTTTTGCTCTTACTAGACCAGCAGTTCAGGAAGTAAAAGAAGGAGAATCAGTGCTTACTCCAGGTAAGGAAGCATTTGCAGAATGGAAAATTAATCAGGTAGTAATCTATACAATTAACCTTTCACCGAATAAGATTACATTCGACCCTAGTGTCGAGACTTGGGATGGGTCTACAAATCTTACTGACCAGAACTAATCCACCCCTTAAGGGATTATACTTTTCCCAAAGCGAGTTGAATGTCTCGCTTTGGGAGCCAATTCAAACAGAGGAAACCAAAGATGAAGAGAATACAGAACATATCAATATCCCTGACGTCACTCCTGTCCGAGTGTGGCGGGCACCAAGGCACCCCAAGAACGCTCCTTCTTGCGCTCTTTCTCCTCCTTGCCCTCACCTCGTGCCAGAAGCGTCCTCAGCCCACCACCCCAGACGACCAGAAGACCCTGATCGGATTCAGTCCTGTATCTCAATCCGCTGCGGTGAAGTCCACCACATCTCTTTCTACCATCTACAATGACTTTGGCGTCTGGGGAATAGCCAGACAAGAAGGCAACAATACTCCATACGTCCTTTGGGATAACAACCGATTGTCTCAAGTCAAACAATCATCAACCGATGCCGAGACATATGTCCCGGTAAGCAACGCCTACTGGCTCTCCGGCTACAAATACAACTTCATCGCCATTGCACCATATGAGGAAGGACTTGCCAGCACTCATTCCACACCAAACTCTAAAGACGCCTTGACATTCTCATATAACATGGAAACGAAGTACGAAAATTCAGACTACGACTTCGACCTTCTGGCTGCCGTAGCAGAAACATCGGTAGGCACACAAAAGCCACAGCATCAAATACTTACGTTTTGGCACCTCTTTGCACAGATCAATATTACCGTAACATTTAAGGATGAGAATGGAAATGTTACAACCGGTTCTGTAGCAGAAGTTCGTTTGCATAACATTGATTCCGAAGCAAATTATATTATCTCATTCGATGAGAATAACGGACTTTATGTGAGTTGCACGTCCGAGATAGCACAGAATTCTCAGAGGACCCTCTCATTAAAAGTGCCAGTAACATTAAACATCCTTCCTCAGGATATTACTGATTTTGAACTCTATCTGGACTACACATATGGAGAGGGAGAAACTGCTGTTTCTTACAAAAATTATAAAGTCGAACTTAACCCGAACGGAACGAATCAGACTTATTATGGCAACAATGCCAAGTTCAATTGGAATATTAATATAGGTCCGAAAGAAACCATTTCATTTAATGTAAGCGTTGTCCCATGGACCGAAACACCTGTTCCCGATGGGGACGAAGACACGGACAACGACGAAATAGAAATAATATAAAGACATAGTCATGAAACCGATTATATATTTCATAACAGCAGCCTTGGTACTTGTGACCGGTTGCCACAAGTCGGAGACTGTCCCCTCACAGGAGCAGTACGACAGGTATATATTCTTCTCGCAGGGCATCGATACCAAGGCGTCACTGATCAACAGTGCAGCAGACATGGCAGGAAAGGAGTTTGCTGTAATCGGTTTTGAATACGACAAATCATCAGAGTGGAGCGCAGAAAAAGCGAATGCTGTTCCGAATGTATTCTATAATGATGCCGGCACAGCCAATATACCGGTAGAGACACTCACATGTGATAGAGATGGTACCAATGCAAGTACAATAGCTGCAGAGTATTCTCCACTCCAAGGCTGGTCAAACACCAAGAAATATTCATTCTTCGCATATTACCCGAACTCAGTTAGCAATAATTATGTAAGTCTCGTCAACCTGAGCGGTACCACATATACTCCAGGTGCACCATCGATCAAATATACGATGACTCCTGCAGACCTGAAGGCCTCAATGGTTGATCTCATGACAGCCTCCCCACAGAAGGATCTGGATGGAAGTGACTCGGGCGTGACATCTCAAGACGTTACATTCAACTTCTCCCATCGTCTGTCATGTCTCGGACTGAAGGTCAGGAATTCATCAGATGGAGGGATTATTTTAGACGAGATTATATTTCATATTTCTGGCATCAAATATAAAGAAATTGTAATTCCTCTTGATGGCTCAGAAGTAAGTAAAACTGCTGAAAATCCATCTATATCTGCAGATCTCGATTTTACGTTAAGTGACGAAGAATCACAGTTGGCATTATCTGACGAACTCGTAATATCAGACAAGTTGATCCTCATCCCTCAGACCGAGAATATAACTGTAAATGTTGAGATACATTATATCCGCATACCTGTAAATGGATACGATGGATATGAAGACACATTTGTATCTCAAGCACTTGTAACACAGCTGATTGAAGGTAATAAACATCTTGTACAGATAAATTTCACCGATTCAAAAGTTGATGTCAACCCAGTTGTTGCTACTGAAGGATGGGTGGAAATTCCATCGGTAAACGATACATTCAACTGATCGATTAAAGACCATGAGAAGATATTTCAGACATATACTGCTTTCACTGATTTCTGTCATTTGTACAGTATCATGCATCAAGGAACTGGACGATCCCAATCCGGTACATGTGTCGGACACTCCGACTGTTCTTGTCCCCCGTGTCAAGAGCTTTACCAATCAATATATTACCAAGGCTGGATATACAACAGATGAGACCCAGATCTCAAGTCTTACAGTGCTCGTGTTCAATAATAATGGGCAGCTTGTGCATATTCAACAGCCAAGTAACCTATCCTCTATTGTGCTCAATAAATCTATGCTTGACGCGCCCGGTCAGGATGTGACTGCGGCAACTATCGTGATGATAGCTAATGTTGGTCTTGATAAAATCACGGATGGAAATGGCAAAACATTCCAGGAGATAAAAGACAACAAGCTCGATCTGACTCTCGAAGGTATGGAAAACTGCACCTTTGACTTCTCTGCAAATCCTGTAATCACCAGTATATCAGACAATTTTACTGGCTTCCCGATGATCGGAGGTGTCAAAAATGTGAACTTATCCGCAACAAAAGAGTCGCAGAATGCCATAAGTGTTCCGCTCAAGATCCTCTATGCAAAGATCAATTTCTCCATATCCGTAGCTAATGGTACGGAGAATACAGGTACAGGCATGCAGTTCACCCTGAATGGATATTCCGTTCATAATGTGGCAAAAAAGACAGGAATGGCAATTCCGACAGAAAAAGGAGAGCCGGTCAGCGATTTTCTTGGGGAGATCATGAATGAAGATGACAAGGCTGAGAATGACGGAGCAACTGATTCTTCAGATTATACAGAATCCGGAGTTACAGGGAGCAAAACAGGAACGACGAACGTGTCAGGACAGCCAATAACATTTACCTTCTACATCGCAGAAAGCCGCTACAATCACAACAGCGACCTTAAAGGAATCTATCCGTCTGACGATTGGCTGACAACTGATGACACAGAAGATGGTCAAGTCAAGAACGGCGTGAAGTCTTTCTACGACGACCTTATCCAGCAATATAAACCCAAACTTGCAAACGTATCAACCGGAGAGCCCGCTGCCGGCCTGGCATCCTACGTACTTCTTAACGGAACATATGTTGACTATCGCGGCACATCATGGAATGTAGATTACACCGTTTACCTCGGCAAAGACAACGCCCAGAACTTCCACGTAGATCGCAACTCCGAATACACCAACTACATCACCATCAAGGGCATCAGGAATAACGACAGCTACATTGACCGCGATGATGAGGGTAACATCACATCGGACCAGCATGTCTGGATCGATCATCGAGTGAATGTCTCGACGAACGATCCATCCGGTCATGTCGCTATCACTCGTGAGACGTTGATTGACTCACATATCGAGGTGAGGCCACTGAGGGTGAGCTGGCCTGAAGGAGCATATGATGGAGTTCGTGTCTATCTGCCAACAGAAACAGACGGATCGCTGGTGAATTGGATAGGAATAGAGAGGTTTACAGGAGAAAATAACAAAGAGAGCACGACATACTGTTACAAGAATGGTAAAAGCATCGGAAAGAGAAAATATTTCACGACATCTTTGATCTCGGAATTACAGAACAAGGATGGAGAATTTGGTGTCCGGGAGGATGAAAATAGCGGCAGGAAATATGTATATCTGTTTAATGGAGAGTGTGCATGGATATATTTTGACGAAAACAGTTCCACAACTCAAAGAGAGGCTGAAATCGAGCTGGAATTTTATCCTGTGTCAGGAGGAAACACGAAAACCACTAAATATATCATTAAACAGTGTGGACTCCATTCGATTGAAGGCTATAAGCTTGAGTCTTACGAAGAATATCTACATACATATGATTCCGCAGACAAATATTCACTCGAAACTAATCCGATCGACTACACTCAGCAGGGTTTGGCGTGGGACACTAAAGTAGGTGATATTTATTCAGGAACAATTGTAGTTGGAGCTGCTAATAGCACAACTTTGGCGGGCGATTATAGGTACGATTTCTACCATAAAAATGACCAACCGACTGATAATACTTATTATTCGTGGGAAGTTATCGACGGAAGATATGTCGAGCGCACTCAGAATTTTACTGGTGAGACAGGTCTTGTGTTTACGAATCGTGCTGCAGAGAAAAATTCTATAAAGCATCATGATTTAGCAACAATGCCTACAAATGCGTATCAGTATTGTTTAAGTAAAAACAAATTTACAGTTGATGAGGATGGTAACGTGACAATGAACATACATTGGTACTTACCTGATGTTTATGAACTTCAGGAAGTATTGGGTAAGACCGATAATATAGATATTGACTTTAAGTCAGATGCTCATTATTGGTCATCTCAACCATCCTATAAAATGAGCCTTTTAGGCGAATTAGCAGGATTTGCATACGAAGTTCCTGAAAATGCAAGAGCTGTATTAAAGTCTAACATCAAGGATGTTCCACGCACTACTCAAAACAGAATTCGTTGTTTTTATTCTGAGAAAGCTATCTCTTTGGATAAAAATGATATGGCTGACCGTACGCCAGATGGCATAGGAGGTAATTACTCTTTTGTTATGAAAGCGCATGATGCTAATCAGGCTGGACATTATAATTATATGTTAGACCAACTTATTTCAAATACTGATACAGAGGGAAGTTATGGTTATGAAAATGCTAGTTATCTTTGGCCCACATTTAGTAAACCAGGAAATGACTTTGGATATCTTATAGGACTTAAGAAAGCTGATGGTACAACCGTAAATGGTTTTTCTGAGAATCCTGCTGACAAGTCTAGTTGGGAGGAAAATTTGACCGCAGGTATTTCAACAGGATATTATACTACTTTGGCTACCTTCCCTGGATTGTCAAAATACAAACTTGACAAACAGTTAACTGCAGAAGCGTATAAACCCAACGAGACTTTGAGGACTGAAGTAAAAGTAGAAGTTGCAAAAAAAAGAAACCAAATAGAGAAATATCTTACAACACTTGATAAGTTGGATGAAAAATTAAATATAGTTTTTGATTCTGGCATGAATGCCAAAAATCAACCTAAATACCGTTATTCAATTCATCAGGAAGGTAGTCAGACAAAGACAACTACAAGATATTGGGATGTACCTACTTATAAGAGAGTTTGTTTGGACCCATCTAATCCAGTTGATATAAATAAAGAATTCGATGGGATTTCAGACAAACAAAATACTTGGAACATGGAGACAGCAAAAAATCAAGCATATGACCGTGCAAAGCAAAAAGCTCAAAATGATTATCCAAATTGTATCTATTCTTATGGAGAACCTACCTATACAGAAAGTTATTCCGGTTTCTTGAATTCTAAAGTTCAAGTCACATGTAAAGTGAATATTAATGTCTCGAATTATTACTATGAAGATGCTGTTGGAGGCGGCTGGAATGATAATACCGCTGATGTAGATATTGAAATCCATAGCGGACTTGAACATGACGAGCTTGATATATACAGTGGTAACTCTTTCACAATTTCACTTGCCGATGCATATAAAAATGATTATGAAATAACTAAAGTCAAGATTCATTATTCCGGAGATAATTTTGTGGCATCGGGAAGAACGGGTGCTGCAGGTGAGGATACTTATGACGTTTATGCTCGCTTTGTTGATAGCGAAATAGGACTACCTACTTCAAAAGAGTCTTACCCTGTACTGGGATCTGCTGAAACAATGCAACTCCCTGGCATGGATTATAGTGCAGACGCTGCTGTTGGCTGGCAGCAATGGAGTGGTGCTGGTAGATCATCCATAACATTTAATTTAGCAGATTATAAGATTGTTACTAATATTGGTCTATCAGGATATAATAAAGATTATCAGTATATAAATGCAAGCTCAGATTTAACGCATTACATTATCATCGACAAAATAGAAGTGAAATGTACTAAAAAGTCAACCGCAGAACAATGAAGCAAATAAGCAAATAATGCGTCGCATTTTCTGTCCAAACTATTGACAATCAATAGGAAGCATTTTGAGTGAAAATGCTTGGCAAATAGTAAAACACTCTAGCGTTTGCTTTTTATTGCGGGCGTCAGACAGAAAAATCGATTCCTCATTATAGGGGAATCGATTTTTCTATCGTATTCTGGGTGTTGTTGGTGTTTTAATTGTCCGTCAGGATACGACTACAGAGCCTTGATCTCCTCAGCACTCAATCCGGTCAGCTGACTGATCTGCTCTACCGGCAGCCCGGCAGCAAGCATCTTCTGGGCCATTTCTACAACCGCTTTTGCACGACCTTCTGCACGTCCTTCTGCACGACCTTCTGCACGTCCTTCTGCACGTCCCTTCGCAAGTCCTTGTTCGTGGCCGAGTGCCCAGCCTATTTTCTCGGCCTCTTCTTTTGCCGTGTTGATGATGTTGTCGTAGTCGCCCATATTCTCAAGTGATTGTTGATACTGTTGCAATTCTGCTGCCGTAAATCTACCTATTTCTACTAACAATATGCATTTCGTCGGATGCTTACCATCCCGCAGGATACGACTACAGAGCCTTGATCTCCTCAGCACTCAATCCGGTCAGCTGACTGATCTGCTCTACCGGCAGCTCGGCAGCAAGCATCTTCTGGGCCATTTCTACAAACGCTTTTGCACGACCTTCTGTACGACCTTCTGCACGACCTTCTGCACGTCCTTCAGTAAGTCCCTTCGCAAGTCCTTGTTCGTGGCCGAGTGCCCAGCCTATTTTCTCGGCCTCTTCTTTTGCCGTGTTGATGATGTTGTCGTAGTCGCCCATATTCTCAAGTGATTGTTGATACT
>SUYR01000053.1 GCA_015060335.1 Bacteroidales bacterium
CTTGGGACCTTCTCAAGAAGGGTCAGGAAGTCCTCCTCACCGGAAAGCTTCACCCGAACACCTGGACCGACAAGGACGGTGCCGAGCATCAGGACATCGAGATTGTCGTGAACAAGATACGCGACCTGGCTGAGGAATAGCCGGGTCGCAAGACCTCTCCGGCGGTTCTGCCGGACTTGCTTGCCGATCGGCACTGAGGAGCGTCGTGATGACGTGAACCTCTATCTCCCAAGGCAGCCCGGACTGGTGGTCCGAGCTGCCTTTCTTAGTGCAGGGTGTTGCAGCCACAAAAGTTGAGTGTAAAATACAGCAAAAACAACCGATAGTATTGCCAATATTCAGGAAATCAATTCTCAGCAGACAGAATGTCCATGAGTTCTGTATTGAACCATACGAATTCCTTTCCGATCTTCGACTTGGTCAGTAGTCCAAGATCCTCAAGGTCCGTGAGATACTTCTTTGCAGTATTTATACTCTTGATCTTTTCCGAGAGCAGGTTCTTTGGACGGATATAAGGTTGCTCGAACAGCTTCGGAATATCAATCTTTGAGATGGACGGTTTCTTTTCTCGGATGATATTCTCGGTTTTTGCTATAAGCTCGCGTATCCTGTTGATCTTGAATATGGTGTATTCAGAAGTCTGTATTACCGCATCCATCATGAACAGCAGCCATCCCTTCCAGTTCTGTGTACCGGTGACGTTGCTGAGATCGAAGTAGTATCTGTCTTTGTTTTGAAGAATGTAGGCACTTATGTATAATATAGGAAGATCAAGGAGCCCTTTCTGAATCAGGTACAGCAGGCATATGATTCGTCCCGTTCTTCCATTGCCGTCACGGAACGGGTGGATTGCCTCGAACTGATAATGAGCCATCGCCATCTTCAGAAGCGGGTCGACAGGGTATTTCTTATCGTCATTAAGGAACTCTACCAGGTCATTGAGCAGCTTCTCCACAACCCCCTTTCCTCTCGGCGGAGTATAGACAGTCTCACCTATGAGAGATCCCCATCCGCGTTTCTTGATGACGATTTCAGCCTGGTATGGACGGATCCCGTCATGCGTCTGTTTGACCTGACGGTATATCTCAATGATTGCATCGACTGTCAACTTGCCCTCGTTCTTTATCTCTGCATATCCTTTCCAGAGCGCCTCCCTGTAGTGGAGAATCTCCTTGGCGGGTCCTTGTGCGTAATCATCTTCCTGATATGACAGTGCTCTGTATAGCTCATCATCGGTAGTGAAGATGTTCTCGATTGCACTACTGGCTTTTGCTTCACGGAGAGCTATGGTGTTGACAAAGATAGTTTGATTTGGAAGCATCGAAGCTATACCCTTCAATTCAGCAAGTTTTCTACTGGCTTCGGTCAGCTTCTGACTGACATCAATGCCATTGTATGAATCTTCGGATGGTGGTAATCCTGGAAGAGAATTGTAAGGAGTGGTTCTATCGAAAGGTATCATAAATTGACAGATTATTATACAACTGTCAAATTTAGTCATTTTTTGACGGTTGGCAAATTTTCTGTCAAATTGTAAATCAGAAGTTGCACTCTGTTACTACAACACGAACATTTGTAATACCTTCCAAGTGGCAATCATATGGCAGATGTCACCGAGGATTACGAAGACATGGAATACAGAGTGGATATATGGAATCATCTTGAAGCTGTATAGGACTGCGCCAGTGATGTATGCAATACCTTCACCAACTACCCAAAGAACTACTGCGAGTCCGCAAGTCTCATAGAACGGCTTGAACGCCACAAGGATGGTAAGTCCCATCAGAACATAACAGGTTGTCTCAAGATAGCTCTGAGTCTTCATTTTGCGGAAGCTGAGTCCAGTACCAACCAGAGCGCATAGCCATACGAATCCGAATATTGCCCATGCCCACACTTGTTCACCTCCGGTACGCATTGCTATAAGGGTAAGAGGAGAGTAACTGCCGGCAATATGCCAATAAATCGCCGCATGGTCGAACTTTCGTGCAGTTTTCTTTGCCAACTCTCTTGATGCCGGTATTGAGTGATAGATGGTTGATGATGCATATGAACTGCACACACCGATAAGGTACAGCACAAGGCTGAATGGGGCAATCCAGGAGTCAGAGGCAGATCCTTTTACCAGAAAGAATATGCACACGGCAAGGCTCATGACAAGCCCCAGGCCGTGAGTGACACTGTTAAGGATTTCTTCGGGGAGGGAATATGTGTCCTGTCGTTTCATTGATGCAAAGTTAAATAAAAAGTCCGGCTCTCGATTCTCATCGAAGCAGGACCACTACACAAAAACTAACTATGAATATCGTATTTCTAAATAGTCTCGCTATACCTGCGGTCTCTTGCTAGTCCGCAAATTGAACCTCTTCAATCTCTATATGACTTTCTTCCGGATTCTTCTAGGGAACAGGTACGGTGCAATCACAAGGAGAATGGTTAGGATACTTATTATCATAAAGCACGAATCATTTTAATGTTAAAGCAGTAAACTCTGATGCTCCGGTAAACCGGAAGTCGTAATTATTGCATCAGATGTGCAGTCTGGACCTGATCAGAAGACACTTTCACTTCAGTTTTTCTTCCTATGGATGAGAACATCAGTCCAAGCCAGATGGCCAGCAGCACAATCCATAAGGCTTTCTGCCATTTCTTCTGAGAGATCCACCAGTATTTCATCTGCGCTCTGAAAACATACCATTTCGCCTGCATCTTCTCTCCGAATGTCTTCATCCTGGTAGATAGCGGAGCTTTTGCCTTCCTGCTTTCCTTTCGGTTCCTGATGCGTATTTCGACTGATTCAGTGACTTTCTTGCCGGAGATTACTCCAGTAAGGGATATGGTAGTCTTGCCCTTTGATCTGCCCATGGCAAGGCGTGTGCTGCCATTGTCAGCGACAGCTATGCTGTATTGCTGATATCCGGAATCCACTGACAGGTACAGGGAATCCGGACAGGCATTGCATTCCCATCTTATATCCAGATATTCTCCTTCGGATGCTGACTTTCTGTCAGTTGAAAGAGTCATTTGCTTCTTCATCGGCTTGTATAGTTGTGTATATGACTATACGTGCAATTGTCTTGCCAAATCACGACCATTGTCGTATTGATTCCTCGCAATGAGTCCCATTGTCATCCTGAGATTGATTTCAGAGACGGGTACGAAAACAGGGGAGTCA
>SUYR01000035.1 GCA_015060335.1 Bacteroidales bacterium
TTGCCGCCGGCTTCCTTCGGATTCCACCTCACGACAGACACCCTTGCCTTTGGCTATATGCTTCCCGTCATTAGGGCGCATTAGGGACTTTCACCCGTTAGAACATGCCCATGCTGGGCGTACTACAGAAACGCGATTCCCCTGCGGCGGGGAATCGCGTTTAAGTAACGCACTCAGCTACAGCCACTTAGGCGCCAGGGAATTTATCAAGTCCGTCTCTCGGTATCCGCTCTCCTAATCTGCCAACCAAATCCTCTAAGCAAATCTTCTCGCAAAGCCATCTCTCTTAGCGTTCTCCATAGTCGTTTTCAAAAAAATCGATTTTTTTGAAATTCCGCACTCAAAAAATCGTGCTCAGAACATACTCAGCCTGCGATTTTCACATTTATCCATTTACAAATTTTTTACGCGGATAACTCTTCCGAACTTTGCCGTAACAAAATTTCAAGATATGAGAGAGACGCAGATTCAAGAGACTAAAGAGGAGAAGGCCTATGCGGAACTTCTCTGCGATTTCATGTTCAAGAGATTGTTCGGAAGCGAGGAAAACAAGGATGTCCTGATCGGATTCCTGAACCTGATCCTTCAGGATGTAGAGATTGAACATGTTGACTTCATCCCGAACGAAAACCTCGGACTTACAGAAGAGGACAGGAAAGCCATATTCGACATCTCATGTACTTGTTCGGACGGCAGGACGCTTATCATCGAGATGCAGAAGGGCTATCAGAAGCATTTCAGGGAAAGAGCTGTCTTCTATACCAGTTATCCGATCAACAGCCAGGGACGAGCTGCGAGGGAGAAGTACACCAAGGAGCACGGATGCAAAGAGGACGGTGAGAGTTTCAGATGGGACTACAACCTCAAGCCCATCATTGTAGTGGCCCTGCTCAACTTCAAATTCGACCATTCGGCGAACTGGCCTGCAGACCGTTTCCATTCATCCTACCGGCTCAGGGAAGACTTCACGGGCGAAGTGATGACTGAGGTCGTGAGGTATGTATTCCTCGAATTGGGAAGGTTCAGAAAAAGCATCGGAGAACTTGAGAGCAATTTCGACAAATGGCTGTTCCTCCTGAAGAACATGCATAAGATGACGGGAATCCCGAAGGAATTTGACACTCCAGAGTTCAGGCGCTTGTTTATCTTGGCGGAAATAGGTAACTTCACCGCCGAAGAAATGAAACAATACTTAAATTCCCTGACAAACATGAGTGATTATTACAACATAATAGAAAGCACCGCGGAACTGGCGGAGAAAAGAGGACGAGAAGAAGGAAGGGCAGAAGGGAGAGAAGAAGGTATAGAAAAGGGACGTACAGAAGCGAAACTGGAAGATGCAAGAAGATTCAAGGAGCTTGGCGTCGGGGTGGAAATTATCTCGCAGGCTACAGGTCTGCCTGTGGAGACAATCGAGAACCTGTAAACCAGAATATTTACTTTTATGAAACCGCGTACTGGGAGCGCTCAGTCCGCGGTTTCGATTTATCTGTTTACATGGAGATGTCACGACGCAAGAGAATGCCTCCACAGAACTAATCGCCAACCGTCCTCATCCAAACCAGCACACTCCCCTGCCACTTAAAACGCTCTCTATCAGCGCATTGCAGAAACGCGATTCCCCGCCGTAGGGGAATCGCGTTTTTATAAAGCACTATGAGTCAGCAGCTTAGGCGCCAGGGGAATTTTGACAAACAAATTGAGGTTCCTCCTGAAACTAAGCATAAGATGACGGGATTCCGATCAGAACGGAAACAACAGCGGAAGCACGAACACCATAACCACGCCCATAAGAATCTGGAGCGGGAGTCCGACCTTAACATAATCCATGAATGTGTACTGTCCTGCTGACATCACGAGAGCATTAGGTGGTGTGGAGAACGGAGAAGCGAAGCACATGCTGGCCGCCACGGTCACAGCGAACATGAACGGCACAGGACTCACACCTATCTGAACGGCACATTGCAGGGCAATCGGAGCCATAAGGACAGCCGTAACCGTATTACTTATAAATATGGTCATCAGAGATGTCACCGCATAGATGCCTGCGAGAAGAAGACGCGGACCGCTGCCGCCCAGTCCGTCCACTATGCTGTCTGAAATCATTGTCGATACACCTGTCTTTTCAAGAGCTATGGACATCGGAAGCATAGCAGCAAACAGAACAATCGTCTGCCAGTTGATGGTCTTGTAGGCCGCTTCCATACTGCGTACACAGCCTGTGATCACCATGAGGATAGCAGCCAGCAGCACAGATGTCACCGGAGCCACAGGTATCTTGTCCACCACCATCATCACAATCATTGCAATCATGATGACAGCCGCCACCGGTGCCTTGTAGTCAAGTGTTACCTTCGCAGCCTCCTTGAGCGGCTCACCGAGCACGACCCAGTTGACAGATTCGTTTCTCATCCGGGCTATATCAGACCAGGCTCCCTGCACAAGCAGCACGTCACCTTCAAGTATCTTGACTCCGCCAAGGTCACGAAGTATATAGTCATTCTTCCGTCTGATACCCAGCACATTCACACTGAACTTGTTACGGAATCCCGCTTCCGAGATCTTGCGCCCTATCATAGAAGATGTCGGCATTATAAGTATCTCAGCCACTCCGATATCAAAGAAGTCCATCGATGCGTTTGACGAACCCTCTATCTCATCCGTATGTATATCCAGAAGCCTTAGAGAATAATCCGTAGCGAATCTGCTCACCATTTCCGGCTCGCCTGATATATACAGGACGTCGCCCTGGCCGATGACCATGTCCGGAGAGGCGAGCTGCTGGTTGACGGTGCGGACAAAACGGTTCTGGCCACTGCTGCGACGCACCTCCAGCACGTTTATTCCATATTCACGATATACGTTCAGACCGGCTACAGTCTTGCCGATGACTCCCGAAGATGCATCCTTGACATGTACCCTGAACAACGTAGAGGATATTCCGTATTCGTTCACCAGTTCCTTGAGAGACTTGCCGGTCTTTTTCTTTGTCTGCTTTTCCTTCGGTGCAAGCATCTTTGTAGCAGGCAGCAGATATACGATTCCGACCGCCAGCACTATAAGACCGACCGGCAGGAAGGAAAAGAATGAAAGAGGTGTATATCCTGAATTCTGAAGCGTGTCGCTTACAATAAGGTTGGGTGGAGTACCTATGAGTGTCATCATACCTCCCATACTGCTTGCAAATGCTAGAGGCATGAGGAATCTTCGAGGGGATTTTCCTGCCCCGGCAGCCATGCTGACAATGATCGGGAGCATGAGAGCCACGGTACCGGTATTACTTACAAATGCACCTATTGCTCCTGTGACAAGCATGACCAGAAGAAACATTTTGGTCTCGCTGTTGCCGGAGAGCGACATAACCTTGCTTCCGATCATCTTGGCAAGACCTGTCTGTAAAATACCGCCGCCTACCACGAACAGGCCTATCATCATAATGACCGTAGTATTAGAAAAGCCGGACAGGCCTTCAGCAGGAGTCAGCACCTGACAGAGAAGAAGCGCGAGAAGTGCACAAATGGCCACAAGGTCGGAGCGGATCCTGCCGCTGACGAACAATATGGCCGAAACAAGTAATATTATAAGTGTAGCTATCATGGTCTGTTTTCAGAATTGACAAAGATACCCTCAATTACGAAATCTTACAAGAATTATTTACCTTCCGTAATAAAGATTTCTCCATCCCTGATATCGATCAGGATATCGGAATTCCTCTGCACATGACCGTCAAGGATATTCTTTGCCAGCAGATTGACAAGCTCCTTCTGCATCAGACGCTTGATCGGACGGGCGCCATATGCCGGCTCATAACCCTTCGTACTCATATAATCCTCAAACTCCCGGGTAAAGGATATGGTCACTCCGTTTTCCATAAGCTTCTCCTGAAGATCCTTCATCTGCATGCGGAGAATATCACGTACATCCGTCTGAGAAAGAGGCTCAAACATTATGACCTCATCGATCCTGTTGAGGAACTCCGGACGGACTGTACGCTTGAGCACTTCGAGCACCTCACCCCTGCAGTCCGCAAGCATTTTCTGACGTTCTACGCCATCGACCGGCAGATGTTCCATGAACCCCTGAATGATATCCGCACCCACATTTGAAGTCATTATAAGTATAGTATTCTTGAAATCCACAGTGCGGCCCTTGTTGTCGGTAAGACGTCCGTCATCCAGCACCTGAAGCAGGATATTGAACACATCAGGATGAGCCTTCTCTATCTCATCAAGAAGCACCACAGAGTAAGGCTTGCGTCTGACCGCCTCAGTCAACTGACCTCCCTCATCATACCCTACATATCCCGGAGGCGCACCCACAAGACGGCTGACAGAATGACGCTCCTGATATTCACTCATATCGATTCTTGTCATCATGTTCTCGTCATTGAAAAGGAACTCGGCAAGAGCCTTGGCAAGCTCGGTCTTTCCGACACCCGTGGTACCCATGAACAGGAACGAGCCTATCGGTCTTTTTTCGTTCTGAAGACCCGCTCGTGAACGGCGCACCGCATCAGCGACCGCCTCTATCGCAGAATTCTGGCCTACTACCCTCTTGTGCAGTTCGGCCTCCATTCTCAGAAGCTTCTCCCTCTCGCTCTCAAGCATTCTTTTCACTGGAATACCTGTCCATTTGGCCACTACTTCGGCAATATCTTCCGGAGTCACCGCCTCCGTTATGATAGGGTCCTTGACAGCAGCCTGCCGAGCAGAGAGTTCCTCAATACGATTCTGGGCTTCTGCCATCTTGCCGTACCTTATTTCCGCCACCTTACCGTAGTCTCCAACCCTCTCGGCATTATGAGCCTCAATCCTGTAGTCCTCGATCTTCTGACGAGCAGCCTGAAGCTCCGACAATATGCCTTTTTCCTCTTCCCAGCGCTTTCTAAGTGCATCCCTTTCAGTACTCAGTTCCTTCAGTTCAGCCTTTATCCTGTCAGTCTTCAAAGACGTTCCTTCGCGTTTTACAGCTTCCTTTTCTATCTCGAGCTGACGGATGCGGCTGTCCAGCTCGGCAATCGGCTCCGGCACAGAATTCATCTCCAGACGGAGCTTCGAAGCTGCCTCATCCACAAGATCTATCGCCTTGTCTGGAAGGAATCTGTTTGTGATATACCTATGCGAAAGCTCGACCGCCGCAATCAGCGCATCATCTTCAATACGCACCTTGTGATGGTTCTCATAACGCTCCTTAAGACCTCTCATTATGGATATGGACGCTGCCGGAGACGGTTCATCCACCATCACCATCTGGAAGCGCCTCTCCAGAGCCTTGTCCGCCTCGAAATATTTCTGATACTCATCAAGAGTAGTGGATCCTATTGTACGGAGTTCACCTCGAGCCAATGCCGGCTTCAGAATATTGGAAGCATCCATAGCTCCGGACGTGCGGCCTGCACCTACCAGAGTATGAATCTCATCAATGAACAGAATAACACCTCCGTCACTGTCAACCACTTCCTTGACTACTCCCTTGAGGCGTTCCTCGAACTCTCCCTGGTATTTTGCACCTGCGATAAGCGCACCCAGATCGAGTGAATATATCTTCCTGCTTTTCAGATTCTCAGGGACATCACCATCTACTATCTTCTGAGCTATCCCCTCCGAAATTGCAGTCTTGCCGACACCCGGCTCTCCGACAAGGATTGGATTATTCTTCGTCCTTCTGCTGAGGATCTGCAATACTCTTCTGATCTCCTCGTCCCTGCCGATCACAGGATCGAGTTTTCCCTGCGCTGCCCTCTCGTTGAGATTGACAGCGAACCTGCTTAAATTTTCAAACTTGTTTTCTGCCATAATTCATTCCTCCTGTATCTTCTGACGGCACAACGCAACAATAGCCGTCAGCTCATTGAACTGACGGCTAAAGGTCAAATTGTATTCCAAACGCCTCAGACTGACAAAATGTCAGCAGGCTGATTAATTTGCCGGTGTCTCTGTTGCCTCTGGTGCGCCTGCCTCAGGGAGTGCTGCAGGGAACTCTGGAGCCGGTGCTTCCATTTCGATCTTCTCTGTAAGGTCAACGTCCTTGGCTCCGTTGTTGAGTGTGAATGTGGTCACGATTGACACAATAAAGATGAAAGCCACAAGACCCCAAGTGATCTTCTCGAGGATGTCAGTAGTCTGGCGTACTCCGAAAGTCTGGTTACCTGCTACAAAGTTGCTTGCAAGTCCGCCGCCCTTTCCGTTCTGAAGAAGAACGATAAGAGTGATCAGAACGCTGGCAATCAGCACAAGAATAGTCAAAACGGTAAAAAGTGCGTTCATATCAAAACTAATTTAATTCGTCTAATTTTTCAATAAGGGCTGCAAAGTAAGCATTTTTTTCTGGATATGCCAAAATTAGTTTCGAGTAAATCTCCTTTGCATGCTCATAATAACCCTGCTCCACATAAATCTGAGCAAGAGTTTCTGTAAAAAACTCAAAGGAAGGCTCAGTTTCCAACCTTGTCGGTCTCTCTTTTCTTGCCTTAGCGGCATATTTAGAGAACACATTGTCCTCATCATGTCTGGCCTGGTCATATTCCTCCTGCGAGAAATAATCTCCAGCTCCGGCATATACCCTGCGTTTAGGTTTCTTCGCGGTCTCCGCCTCCTTCTGAGCCACATATGACTTGATTATATCTTCAACGGCATCGTCAGTAAGAACACTTGCACGCGCATCCCGGATCTTGTCCGCAATCTTTCTTCTGGATGGCAGATACATGGCAGCATCGGCAAACTGATCTTCGCTCATAAGTTCCTCACCCATTGCCGCCATACGGGAGCATAGTTCCATTCTTGCCGCTCCGAACCACGGATACAGGCTGACGACAGCCACAAGCTCATCAAGATTGAGTTTCCTTATGTCGATATAACCTTCCATCACTACCAGTTGGCTACTGTTCCGTTAAATATATCCTCGCAAAGCTTCTCCACAATCTCCTCGCAGAGAGATGACTCCACAGCATCAAGCTGCTGCATCGCATCAAAATCCGCATAAGCGGAAAACGACTTGTTCTCAAAACTGTTTTCCGGATATTTCCTGTCCACAAAGGCAATCTTGACATTTACAGTAAGACGGTTCTGGGCAGCCTGTTCGTTTGCAGTGATGGCCGTAGCCTTCACATCATAACCGGTAACTTCACCTATGATTTCCAGGTCTCCGTCCATATCCACCTGCTCGAGTTTCGTGAGCCTGAGAAACTTATCCTTGAGAGCCTCCGTGATCTGGTTGCTCAGGGACGGATTAACCTTGAGTGCCTTATATTCAAAGTAATTGATGGTTATGGTCTTCACATCCGGCTGAATGGATGTTCCTGTAAACGAATATATGCCGCATGACTGCACAAGGAAAGCAGTAACGGCAAGAGCCGCCACCACACAGACAGATGCGATTATATTATTCCTTAATGTCATTTCTTCAATTTTCTATATAATGTTCTTTCTGAAATTCCAAGTTCCGCTGCTGCAGCTTTTCTGTTGCCGCCATGTTTGCGGAGGACTTTCTCGATCAGTTCCTGGCCCAAAGCCTTGAGAGACAGATCCTCCGGGGTCCTGTCTTCCAGCTCCTGCTCCTCCGGATCTTCCTGCCGAGTATCATACTGCACGGCTTCTCCGCTCAGATCCTGAGGTATTGCGGGCACATGGCGGGAAGAAGCAGCCCCTGTAAGTCCGGCCTCTGCAAGCACATCCTTCAGATAATCCACCTCCTGCTTGAGCTGGAGAAGCATGCGCACGATAGCCTCTTTTTCCGATGCCTCGAACTTCTCCTGTGTCTGAACCGTAGCCGGAAGCATATTTGGTTCCTCCCGAGGGATATACTTCATCAGTACCTCCGCATCGATGATGCATTTATCCGATCCCGACGACAATTTCACGGACTCGAGCGCCGAAATCTTTTCCGCAACATTCTTCAGCTGGCGGATATTGCCCGGCCACCTGTATTTTTTCAGCAAGATAGAAGCATCCTCAGTGAGAGACACCTTGCAGATGCCATATTTTGAAGAGAAATCCGAAGCGAACTTCCGGAACAGCAGATTGATATCTGCCGGACGTTCCCTGAGAGCCGGCATATTTATGGTCACTGTCTCCAGACGGTAATAGAGATCCGCCCTGAACTTACCCTTGGATACTGCATTCAGCAGGTTGACATTGGTCGCTGCAATCACTCTGACATCAGTCTTGAGCACCTTTGAAGAGCCTACTCTGATGAATTCTCCGTCTTGCAGCACTCTCAACAGCTTTGCCTGCGAAGCAAGGGGCAGTTCAGCCACCTCGTCAAGGAACAATGTGCCGCCGTCAGCCTCCTCGAAATAGCCTTTCCTCATCTCGTTGGCTCCGGTGAAGGCACCTTTCTCATGACCGAAAAGTTCAGAGTCCACAGTACCCTCCGGAATGGCTCCGCAGTTGATTGCAAAATACTTTGCACGCCTTCTCGGGCTGTTCTGATGTATGATCCTGGGAATATTCTCCTTACCGACTCCACTCTCTCCTGAAACCAGCACAGTCATATCGACAGGAGCCACCTTCACGGCAATCTCCAGCGCCCTGTTGAGTGCCGGATCGTTACCGATAATATCGTATTTATTCTTAAGACTCTGTAATTCCTGACTTGTCATAACGGTGCAAAGTTACGAAAAGCCGTCAAATTATGCACTCACTTATGTAAAAAATATAAAAATTATGCTATCTTTGCGCAGATTAGGCGACTTTGGGAAAAGTATGTAAAAAACATAAACCAATTAATATTCAATTTACAATGAGAAAACTTATCAATTTCATGGCTGCCGCTGTCCTCGGTATCGCTGCAATCGCATGTAGCTCACCTGAGAAGATGGCTGAGATGGCAGAGAACGTGACTGTAAAGTGCGAGCCTGCTGTTCTTGAGGTTATCGGTGGAGAAATCAACGCTACCGTATCTGTAACTTATCCTGAGGATTACTTCCATCCAAAGGCTATCCTCGCTGTAACTCCTGTCATCGTTTACGAAGGTGGCGAGGTCAAGATGGAGCCTTACATGTTCCAGGGCGAGAAGGTTGAGGACAACTACCAGGTAGTTCCTTCAGCTGGTTCAACTGTTACAAAGAGCGTTAAGTTCGAGTATGTTCCAGGTATGGAGAACTGCTACCTCGAGCTCCGCGGTGTAGTAAGCCACAAGAAGGATCAGATCGACCTCCCTACAAAGAAGGTTGCTGACGGTGCAAACACTACTTACATGCTTATCTGCAAGAAGGCTAACCTCCCTCTCAAGGCTGACAACTACCAGGAGATCATCAAGCAGACTGAGGAAGGTCAGGTACTTTATCAGATCAACAGCTCAGTTGTAAGAAACAGCGAGACAAAGTCTCAGTCAGTTAAGGATTTCCTTGCTGCTGTTGAGGCTGTCAAGGCTCACGAGCGCAAGACTCTCGTAAGCACTGACGTTGTAGCATATGCTTCACCAGACGGAAAAGAGGATCAGAACGCAAAGCTTTCTGACAACCGTTCAAAGTCTGCTGAGAAGGCATTCAACAAGATCACCAAGAAGAATCCTTTCGGCGTTCCAGTTAACGTAACAAGCGTTGGTGAGGACTGGGAAGGCTTCCAGGAGCTCGTTGCCGCTTCAGACATCGAGGATAAGGACCTTATCATCCGCGTTCTTTCTATGTACAGCGACCCTGCAGTTCGCGAGCAGGAGATCAAGAACATGTCTGCTGTTTACAAGACTCTCGCAAACAACGTTCTTCCTGAACTCCGTCGTGCACGCTTCATCGCTAACGTAGAGTACACCAACTACTCTAACGAGGAGCTCCTCAAGCTTATCGACGAGAACATCGACGTTCTTGACGAGACTGCTCTTCTTCGCGCCGCTACACTCGTTAAGGATAACAACCAGAAGGTTGCTCTCTACAAGAAGGCTATTGAGAAGTTCGCAAGCGCTAACGGTCAGTACAACCTTGCTGTAACTTACATCAAGATGGACAAGCTCGCTGACGCTAAGGCTGCTCTTGCTAAGTGCGCTGACGATGCTGACGTCAAGAACGCTAAGGGTGTTATCGCTCTCCTCGAGGGTAACAACGCTGAGGCTGCAAAGCTCTTCAAGGCTGCAGACAACAAGGCTAACCTTGCTATCGTAGATGTTCTCAACGGTGACTACAAGGCTGCTGCTGCCAAGGTTGCAGGTGAGAAGGGATTCAACGCTGCTCTCATCGCTCTCCTTAACGGTGACACCGCTCCTGCAGCTGCCCTCAAGTGCGAGTGCCCAGGTGCTGCTTATCTCCGCGCAATCGCTGCTGCACGTAACGGCAACGCTGACCTCGTGAAGAAGAACCTCGAGACTGCAAAGAAGTGTGAGAAGCTTGCTGCTCGCGCTGAGAAGGACATCGAGTTCGCACAGTACAGATAATCTCAGGATTACATATATCAAAATAAACCGGCAACTGTCTGCCGGTTTATTTTTTGCCCACAAAATTTGTATATTTGTGCCCGTCAATCTATTAGATTATGGGAAACAAGATAATGAAAATCGCATACGCGGCATTTATAGGGCTGCTTACCGTATGCCTGACAGTGTTTATGATAATCCACATCACAAAAGGCATTGCCGGAGGAAACGCCAAACTTATACTCGGAGCCTATGTGCTGATGATTGTATGGGCTCTTATGAAGCTGTATAATGCAATAAAGAATCTGAAATGAGAAAGTCTGCGCTGATTGTTCTGCTTGTTCTCGCAGCATTTACTGCCTACGCCGGTCCCCGGAAGTCATCCATATTCAACAAGGAACATATGAACGTGTCTGTACATGGCCGCTATCAGCATATGCTGGACGGTCATAATATGTACAGGGACGTGGCTGACAGTTACGGATCCGCACTTGCAGGCGTACAGGTGGGTTTCAATACGCACGTATCGGACAGCAGCTGGTGGGCGAATGCATATAATTATCCAAGTCTTTCGTTGGGATTCTCGTATGATAATACCGGCTCTTTGAAAACCAAGCCGGGTACGCATCTGGGAGACTTCTACAACCTGTATCTCGCCATGGGATTTGATTTCTTCCGGGCCGGCATCTTCTCTGTGGGACCTGTGATAGAGGTGGGAGCGTCATTCTGTACAGACAGATATAATCCGCCATACAATCTCCCTAACAAATTCGTGGGATCGACTCTGCTTGCCAACCTTGCCGGCGGACTCGAGGCAAAGGTGCGTTTCCTTCCTCAATGGGAATTCGCACTGACCGGATATCTTGTCCACCATTCCAACGGAATGACCCGCGTACCCAACTGGGGAACAAATCAGGCGGCAGTGGGTGCCAAACTGAAATATTACCTGACTCCACAGCAGACTGACAAGAGAATACAACTCGAGAAGCCTGCGTTTCCAAAGGGTCTGAAGTGGAACATATACACAGCGTACGGTGTACACAGCTGTGATATGGAGCTACAGGCAAAGGGTCCTGAGGCATATCCCGTAAAACCTCGACTCAGGGCTATTCTTGGCGCGGATGTGGCCTGGAGATACCACAGACTCCTTTCGACAGGTATCGGTATTGAAGGAAACTATGCCGGCAACACATATCGTGAAAATGACCTGGCAATCAAAGGAAAGGAAGATCCGCGCGGCTATTCTTCAATATACACTTCAGTACACCTCGTGCAGAATCTGCATTATGACAACCTCTCCCTCCATTTCGCATGGGGAGTATATACTTTCAAGAAGACCGGTCTGGCCGAAGACATGGGAAGATGCTTCCAGCGTATAGGAGCCCGCTATCATCTTCCGCCATTCAAGACGGGGCAGATGTTTGTCGGATTCGACATGAGGGCTCATTATCTGGACCGGTCGTACTGCCTCGAATTCAGTGTAGGAGTGACTCTATAAGGCTGTGCGCTCGATGATTTCCAGACACATGCGGCCGTTATGATATGGGCATTTCCAGAAACCGGCCTTGTCCTCATCCCGGTTGATGGTACCGTCCGGACGGATACTCCAGAACCATTCACCGTTTTCAGTATCGATGATCTCCTTCTTGATGTATTCCCAGCAGTGCAGGGCATTCTCCAATCCATCCTGTGCCCCGAAATGTTCCCAAAGATTGAAATAGCCGACAGCGGCCTCAGCCTGTACCCACCAATGACGGTCTCCGTCGATTTCCTCTGCCACCTTCTCGTAAATCATTCCGCCTTCCGGAGTGAAGCCCTCTGTCGCAGCAGCAACTACCGAAGGAAGCCTTGATTCCACTTTAGCAAGCACATCCTTGTCTCCGAGCACCAAAGCCGCTTCGTGAAGAAGCCAGGAAGCCTCGATGTCGTGTCCGTATGAGAATATGTCATAGCCGCAGTTCCAATCATCGTCAAAGAAGAGTTTGAGATGACCATCCTCTGCAAGGATATATTTATCAAAGATGTCAATCAGTCCGCGAAGACGTTTCTCCAGCAGAGGGTCCTTCCACACACGGAACAGGCAGGTATATGCCTCGATCACATGCAGATGAGTATTCATTGTCTTGCTCTCATTGGCATCCTTCTCGCTCAGGCGCATATCTTCTATCGGCTCCCAATCACGGGTGAAAGCCTCGAAATATCCATCCTTCTGATGATCATAGCTATGTTCCTCGATCGAATGGAAGAGTCTGATTGCATATTCCAGAGCCTCGCCATCGCCGGTCGCCCTGTTCAGCTCAGCAAGTCCGTAGATAGCAAATGCAATAGCGTAGATCTGCTTTTTTGTATCCAGCGGGGTATAATCTGCGTTCAATGACCAATAGGTACCCCCGAACTGTGAGTCATAGAAATGATTTATAAGGATATTCTTTGCCTTCAGCGCCATTTCCAGATATTCCGGATTTCCAAGTATCCTGTACGCAGACGAAAATGTCCATAAAATACGGGCAGTCATGATACCGCCGACCGGTGCCGTCGGATCCAAGACCTCATTTCCGCTGATTCTTCCGTAGAATCTTCCATCCGGACTGCACATCTTTCCAATCCAATACGGCAAGATATTATCCGTAAGTTCCTTCTTCATTTCTGCTGCAAGTCCCTTTGCCGCCAGCAGCTCGACAGCTGTTGCTTCAGTAGTGATCATAGTATTAGAGTTTGTACAAATATATGGAAAATAGATCGGATAATAACATGCCGGAAAGCGCCAAAGTAGCCTAAAGAACGCATATGTCAAAAAAGCAAAACAATAGGACTGATATGTATTTGCAAAACAATACACCAACCACTAAATTTGCAATGATATAAATTGGATAAACCGGGGCATGAAAACTCTAAAGCTTATGACTATGATTGCTACAGCGATTGCATTTACATCCTGCGGAGAGCAACAGGGACAGACCCCGGCAGAATCTCTTATCGAGCGCCTGAACTATCATGTGAGCCAGGGACAAATCTTGTTCGGACATCAGGACAGCTATCTGTACGGACACTCATGGAAGGTGGAGAAAGATGTGTCTGAGTTCTGCAGGTCCGACATTCACGATGTCTGCGGACGATATCCTGCCATTTATGGAATGGACCTGGGAGGAATCGAACTGGATTCACAATACAATATAGATAACAACGATTTCAACCATATGAGGGAGTCAGCCATAGCACACCACCTCAGAGGAGGAATCATCACCTTTTCCTGGCATCCACGCAACCCTCTTACCGGAGGAGACACCTGGGACAACCAGTCATCAGAGGTCGTAGCATCCATACTTCCGGGCGGAGAGAATCACGGAAAGTTCATGGAATGGCTTGGAAAGGCAGCAGATTATCTGGCTTCGTTCAAGGCACCTGACGGGAAGGCGATTCCTATCATTTTCCGTCCATGGCATGAACACACACGGGACTGGTTCTGGTGGGGACAGAATCTCTGCACCAAAGAGCAATATATCGCCCTATGGAGGATGACATATGACTATATGACCGATAAAAGAGGTCTGGACAACCTTGTCTGGTCATATTCCCCGGATGCAGGGGGTCTTACAGACGACAACTTCGGAGAGAAATATCCGGGTGACGACATCGTCGATATGGTGGGAATCGATTTCTACCAGTTCGACACGAACGAGGACTACATAGAAAGGACCAGACACTGTCTTTCCCTGACAGAGGCTTTCGCGAAAGAACACGGCAAGCTGATGGCTTTCACAGAGGCAGGATTTGAAGGGGTGAAATATGAAAGATGGTGGACAGAAGTCCTGTATCCGGCAATCAAGGATTTTCCTGTTTCCTATGTGCTGCTATGGAGAAACGCCTGCGACGGACACATGCAGCATCATTTCTACGGTCCTCACCCGGAGCATGAATCAGCAGAAGACTTCAAGGCATTTGCCGCAGAAGAACAGATATTGTTTTTAGAATAAACAACTAACTATTAAGCATATGAATTTTGAGCAAAGACTTGCTTGGCTTAAGGCAGAGCACGAGGCCCTCATCACTAAGAAGAATGAGCCTATAGAAGGTAACGGCGTTTACGAGCGTTACACCAACCCTATCCTTACAGGAGACCACTCCCCTCTTTTCTGGAGATATGACCTGAATAAGGAGACTAATCCTTATCTCATGGAACGTTACGGCATTCACGCCGCACTCAATTCGGGAGCTATCAAATGGAATGGTAAATATGTCCTTGTAGTGCGTGTGGAAGGAGCTGACCGCAAGTCTTTCTTTGCCGTAGCCGAGAGTCCTAACGGTGTGGACAATTTCCGTTTCTGGGACCGTCCGATCACCATGCCTGAGTATGGGGAGCCGGCTACCAACATATATGACATGCGACTTACAGCACATGAGGACGGCTGGATTTATGGTATCTTCTGTGTCGAGCGCAAGGACCCTGATGCTCCGGCAGGCGATCTTTCTTCTGCCGTCGCAGCAGCCGGTATCGCACGTACAAAAGACCTCGTGAAATGGGAGCGTCTTCCGGACCTCGAGTCCAAGTCCCAGCAGCGCAATGTAGTTCTCCATCCTGAGTTCGTAGATGGCAAGTACGCCCTCTATACTCGTCCGCAGGACGGATTCATCGACGCAGGAAGCGGTGGAGGAATCGGCTGGGCACTTGTTGACAGCATGGAAAAAGCTGTGATCACTGAGGAAAAGATCATCAACCAGAGATTCTACCACACTATCAAGGAAGTCAAGAACGGAGAAGGTCCTCATCCTATCAAGACCGACAAGGGCTGGCTGCATCTGGCTCACGGAGTGCGCGGATGTGCTTCGGGCCTCCGCTACGTCCTCTATATGTATATGACTTCACTTGAGGACCCTACAAAGATGATTGCAGACCCGGCTGGTTTCTTCATGGTACCTGAAGGAGAGGAGTATATCGGCGATGTGATGAATGTTCTCTTTACAAACGGATGGATTGCAGACGAGGACGGCAAGGTATTCATATATTATGCATCAAGCGACACACGCATGCACGTGGCGACATCGACCGTTGACCGTCTGGTTGACTACTGCATGAATACAGAGCCGGATGCCCTCACCACCGGAGAGAGCGTGAAACGCCTGAATCGACTTATCGACATGAACTTGAAATAAGCCACATAATAATGACAGACACTAAAACAACAGCGGCGCTTAAGGCGCCGCTAAGCCGAAAGATAGGTTACGGTTTCGGTGACATGTCTTCTTCCATGTTCTGGAAGATATTCACCGCCTACCTGCCATTCTTCTATTCCACAATTTTTGGGCTAAGTCTCGTTGATGCTACTTTCCTGATGCTGGTTACCCGCGTCTGGGATGCTGTATCCGATCCGATGATGGGTATCATCGCGGACAGGACTCAGACCAAGTGGGGCAAGTACAGGCCTTATCTTCTGTGGATAGCCCTTCCGTTTGCAGTCACCGGCGTCCTGCTCTTCACGACTCCAGAGCTCGGATATACCGGAAAACGCATATGGGCGTATGTAACATACATCCTTATGATGACGGTCTATACGGCTATCAACGTCCCTTACGGAGCCATGCTCGGAGTGATGACAGCGGACTCAGACGAGAAGACGGTATTCTCTTCATTCCGTATGTTCTTCGCTTATGCCGGAAGTTTCGTGGTCCTTGCAGGATGGGAACCTCTCTGCAAGATGTTCAACAGGCTTCAAGGTATAGAGAGTTCGGTAAACGATCCTTCATCATGGCAATATGCAATGATAGTGGTCTCTACCTGCTGTCTGCTGCTCTTCCTGCTCTGCTTCAAGATGACAAGAGAGACCGTCAAGAGCATGCCGAAGGAAAGTTCTGTGGGATCTGACCTCAAGACTCTATTCAGGAATGCACCTTGGTGGATCCTTCTTGGAGGCGTACTTTTCTTCAACCTGTTCAGTGCTGCCCGCTACACTGCCGGTCCATTCTTCTTTGCGAGTGTAATCGGAGACGGAGCCCAATTGAAGATATTCTCTACCGAGTTCCTGTTCTACGCCGGAATCTTCTTCGCGGTAGGTGAAATATCAAACATGGTAGGCGTGTCGATGACTCCGTTCATTACCTCAAAGCTGGGAAAGAAGAGTACGTTCATGTACTCTCTTGTCCTGCTGATTGTTCTGAGCTGCCTGTTCTTCTTCGTACCTCTGACAACCGGAGGTTACTGGCTCATGATGCTGCTCCAGGTGGTGATAAACATTCTTACAGGTATCATTTCTCCTCTCGTATGGAGTATGTATGCCGACATTGCAGACTATGCTGAGCTCAAGTTCAACACTTCTTCAACCGGACTGATATTCTCGTCATCATCAATGGCTCAGAAGTTCGGAGGAGCCATCGGTGGTTCAGCTGTAACAGCAATTCTTGCTGCTGTGGGATTCAGCACTGAGACTACTGCTGTCCAGACCGAGTCTGCTCTGGTATGGGTACGGGCCCTTATGAGTTTTGTTCCTGCAGTGGTTGCCGCAATGTCTCTCTTCTTTGTATCACTATATCCTCTTACTACCAAGAGGATGAAAGAGATCCAGGGAGAGTTGGAGATCAGACGCGCACAAAAGTAACATAAAAGCGAAGTGACAGACTGTCACTTCGCTTTTGATATCAGGCTTATTTGCTGTTTCTTATATATTTCAGCAGAAGAAGATGAGCAGGAGCCGCCATGTCGCCATGATCGAATCCGTCAACTTCAAGGAAGGTCACACTCTTGTGGCCGTTGAGGCGAAGCATGCGCACGAAGTAGGCGTTCTCCTCATAACGTCCGAAGAGCTCCAGTTCACGGTCTCCTGAGATTATCAGCATCGGAGCCGCATCACCTCGCACGAAGTAAAGCGGAGCAAACTGATCTATGGTCGGAGTGAGGTTTGCGATACCCTGTTTCTGTCTCTGGGCAAAATGAGTGATTACCTGACCGCTATACGGCACAAGTGTCTTTATCTGTTTGTCCGGATCGATTCCATACTTTGCAAGATACTCTTTATTGAGTCCGAGCATGCTCACAAGATATCCTCCGGCAGAATGGCCTGCAAGATAGACCTTCGACAGGTCTCCGCCATATTTAGAGATATTCTTCAGCACCCAGTCAACTGAAGCCGCAGCATCATCAATGGTCTCGGGAAGAGAGACTTCAGTCACAAAACGATAACCCACGCCGACCACGACAGCTCCATCACGAAGAAGCTCCTCAGGGATATGTCTCCAGCCTCCTGTAAGTCCGCCTCCATGGAACCAGACTATCACCGGGCGGTCCTTTGCACCTTCCTCATATGCCACATCAAGACGGCACATCTTTTCCGTGTATGCATCAGGAGTGCCTCTATACAGAATTTCCTTATCATACTTGTAGTTCCTTGCCATAGAAGGCAGGACAATGACCAGAGCAGCCAATAACAGAACTAAGCGTTTCATACTGATACGAGATTAAATTTCGTCAAATATAGTTAAAAAGCCGCATTACCGGTACTCCGATAACGCGGCTTTTCTTTATTAGTTCACATGAATACTACTCCTTGTCGAAGCAGAATACATGATGACGTGCCCATACATAGTGGCGAGCGAAACCGTTTGATGTAGTAGAGTAACCTGCTACTCGTGCCTCAGTATATCCAAGGTCGAGGTGGAATCCGAAAGCGGCAGCTGTAGGGACTGTCACATCAAGACCAGAATATTTGTAAGTACCAGGAACGAGGAAATCTACAACATACTCTCTGCCGTCAGTTGAGAGAGTTACTGTACCTGCAGTTGCATCGTACACATAAGTAGTAGTGCCTTCGATTGAGAAGATGCAATACATTTCTGTTCCATCATACTCAGGGTTTGGTGTCTTTGAGTTGTCAAGAAGCTTGTAGTTCCAAGTGGCACCGTCAGCACCCTTGTCGAATGTCACTGTACCAGTCTCATTGCCATTAGCATCTGTACC
>SUYR01000010.1 GCA_015060335.1 Bacteroidales bacterium
AGCAAGAATTCTTTTTTCAAGGGCTTCCTGAATATAAGGACCTTTTCTTAATGAACGACTCATAATCTCTTAATTTATTCCGTTATTTTTTCCTTCTTTCAATGATGAACTTGTTTGAAGTCGCCTTTGGATTACGAGTCTTGTAGCCCTTAGCTGGCAGACCCTTACGTGAACGTGGATGTCCTCCTGATGCGCGTCCTTCACCACCACCCATTGGGTGATCTACCGGGTTCATAACAACACCACGGTTGCGAGGTCTGCGACCAAGCCATCTTCTACGTCCAGCCTTTCCATGTGACTCCAGGTTGTGATCTGGATTTGATACTGTTCCAACAGTTGCGCGGCAAGTTACGAGAACCATTCTTGTCTCACCTGAAGGGAGACGAAGGATTGCGTGGTTGCCCTCACGAGCTGCAAGCTGAGCGTATGTACCTGCAGAACGTGCCATAGCAGCACCCTGACCAGGACGAAGCTCAATGTTGTGAACAAGTGTACCAAGCGGAATCTCAGAGAGGAAGAGTGTGTTACCTACCTCAGGAGCAACGCCTGCACCTGAAGCGATTTCCTGTCCTACCTTCAGTCCGTTAGGAGCGATGATGTATCTCTTCTCACCATCTGTGTACTGTACGAGTGCGATACGTGCGCTGCGGTTTGGATCGTACTCGATTGTAAGTACTGTTGCAGTGCACTCATCCTTCGAACGAAGGAAGTCGATCACACGGTACATTCTCTTGTGACCACCACCGATGTAGCGCATGGTCATCTTACCCTGATTGTTACGTCCACCTGACTTCTTGAGTGGCTCAAGGAGTGACTTCTCAGGTCTCTTTGCGGTAATATCGTCAAAAGCACTAATTACCTTATTTCTCTGTCCGGGAGTTACCGGTTTGAATTTTCTTACTGCCATTGCTCAATTACCTTAAATGTTTGCGTAAAAATCAATCTTATCCTCACCGGCAACAGTCACGATAGCTTTCTTATAGTGATTTGCGCGGCCTGTAAGCATACCAGCCTTAGTATAGCGAGACTTTCTCTTGCCGTGATAGTTCATGGTGTTAACCTCTGCAACTGTCACGTTGTACATCTGCTCTACTGCAGCCTTGATCTGAAGCTTGTTGGCCTCACGGTCAACAATGAAACCGTAACGATTCAACTTTTCGCCCTGAATCGTCATTTTCTCAGTTACTATTGGCTTAATTAAAATTCCCATTTCTCAAAGATGTTTATCGTCTGATTCTTGACTCAAGGATCTCCTGTACGCCGTCAACAAGTACCATTGAATTTGAATTCATGATAGCATAAGTGTTGAGCTCATCTACAGTGATAACCTTAACCTCAGGAAGGTTGCGAGACGAAAGATAAATATTAGAAGAGTTCTCTGGAAGTACGAAGAGTACCTTTCTTGTGCCAGCCTTGATGTTAGCAAGAATCTGGAGGAACTCCTTAGTCTTAGGTGCTTCCATTGCGAATGGCTCAACCATTACGATTGCATTCTCCTGAGCCTTGTAAGTAAGAGCTGAGAATCTTGCAAGCTGCTTGAGCTTCTTGTTGAGTTTCTTGCGGTAGCAACGTGGCTGAGGACCGAATACGCGTCCACCACCTACATAGATACCTGCCTTGAGAGAACCGTGACGAGCGCCACCAGAACCCTTCTGACGAATAAGCTTCTTGGTGCTGTAAGAAATCTCGCTGCGATCCTTTGACTTAGCTGTTCCCTGACGCTGGTTAGCAAGATACTGCTTAACGTCGAGGTAGATAGCGTGATCGTTTGGCGTAATGCCGAAGATCTCCTCGTTGAGGACAACCTTCTTTCCGGACTCTGATCCGTCAATTTTGTAAACTGACAACTCCATAGCTTAATCCTCCACAATTACATATGAACCCTTAGCTCCTGGTACAGAGCCTTTAACTACGATAAGGTTGTTCTCCGGCATAACCTTGATAACCTCGAGGTTGAATACGGTTACGCGAGCGTTACCCATGTGACCTGCCATGCGAGTTCCCTTGAATACGCGTGAAGGCCATGCACAAGCACCGAGTGAACCAGGGTGACGGAGACGGTTGTGCTGACCGTGAGTCTGGCCACCTACACCGGCAAATCCGTGACGCTTAACTACGCCCTGGAATCCCTTACCTTTTGATGTTCCGACAACGTCCACATAAGCTACACCGTCGAAGATGTCTGCTACAGTGAGAGTGTCGCCAAGCTTAAGCTCCTGAGCAAAGTTAGCCTTAAACTCTACGAGCTTGCGCTTTGGTGTGGTTCCTGCCTTTTCAAAATGGCCCTTAAGAGCCTTGCTGGCATGCTTTTCCGAAATTTCGTCATAGGCAAGCTGTACAGCGGCATAACCATCTTTCTCTACTGTACGAATCTGCGTAACTACACATGGACCAGCCTCAATAACGGTGCATGGAATATTTCTTCCATCGGCACCGAAAACGGAAGTCATTCCGATTTTCTTTCCAATTAATCCAGGCATTGGTTTGTTTAATTAATTGATTATAAATACTTTATACTCCGCAACACATTTTTGCGGGCTGCAAAGATACGATTATTATTTTAATTTTCAACACTTTACGGCAAATTTTTGTTGATAACTTTTCGTTTTCCTAACGAGGTAGGAGCACGCAACGCCAACACGTAACGCGCTACCCCTTAAGCATTTACGTCTGATGCCTGCTCCCCAAAGTACGCAGGCATCAGACGTAAAACATTAACTATCAACCTATTACAGATTACTTACCTTACTGCCTGCCTATAGCGGACATTCTGGTTGACGATGGCATTTACAAGTGCATCACCGCCGGTTTCGCTGTCACATGCATAGTCAAGCATGACTATTGCGGTTCTGCCCGGAAGTCTGGTCGCCTCCCTGTTGAGAAGAGTCCAGATATCCTTTACCACACGCCGTAAAGACCAGAAACATCAGAGATGCCGTTAAGGCAAAATGCCTGACCACGTCTTTCATATGTTTAAGTATTGATGTACGAACTGCTACCACTTGTAATAGAACAGAGCCAGCACCGGATTATGGTCCGAGATGTACTGATATGTAGCCCACGGCCCTGTGACTGTACGGAAGCTCTTTATGGTAAGACCCTCAAAGAAAATGTGATCTATGACCTGAGTCTTTGAGCCATAGCCATGACAGGTGATGCCACTGTCTGTATCACGTGTAGATGTCCTTGCATTAGACATTTCAAAAAGAGCGCACACATCGCTTTCCTGCTCTGCATTCATATCTCCCGTAAGGATGACAGGATATTTGAACCCGTTGATGCTCTTCATCCTGCTTCGGATAAGCTTTGCGCCTTCTGTCTTGGCTTTCGCCACCTGATGGTCGAGATGGGTATTGAAGTGGAAGAATCTCTTTCCTGATATCTTTTCTTTAAGAAGCACCCATGTGCAGTCCCTGTAGTTGGCCGCTCCCCATCCTTTGGACGGAGTATCAGGGGTCTCCGAAAGCCAGAAAGTACCGCAGTCCAGCATTTCGAATCTTTCCTTGTTCCATAGCACAGACATGGTCTCTCCGGAACCTTCTGTCTTGCCGTTATTCCTTACAAGTCCGTAAGTCTCGTACTGAGGAAGATTTTCAACTATGTAATTCCTCTGGCTTATGTAGCACTCCTGCAGGCCTACGATATCCGGATTCTTTGTCTTGAGCATTTCAATGATTCCCTTCTTTCTGTTGTCCCAAGCCTTAACCCCGGTATCAGACGATGAAGGATACTTGATATTAAAAGATATCGCCTTGATCTTGAACTCGTTCTGCGACGGCGTCGTTGTCGTCTCTTTATCACCGCTGCCGGCCGGAGCCTTTACCGGTTCATCCTTGTCAGCGCAAGCAACCAGCAGGACAGCTGCAGTTAAAATTGAAAATGCTTTGAATACAGTCTTCATATCATGGATTTTGATTCAGAGCATAAAGATACCCTATCCTCATATGAGCCATATGACAATTTGCGCCATTTTCGTATTATCTGCCGTCACAAAACAACACATTATCTGGCTTCCAGGTAGAATACAGCACTTGAGTAAAGTTTAGGGATTTCCGGATTTATTCCGAAGTTCTTCAGATAAGACCCGCTGAAGGTCTTCCCGTCTCCCCAGAAACAGGATTTGTCCACATTGAGTTCGCGGATTGAATATTCCATATCGTCAGAGAGACCTTCCAGCTTGAATGACGGCTTCAGAGTCCTTCCCTGATACCTTATGGTGTATGTGAAGACCACTGCCCTCTTCTTGTCCTCACTGACATACATGAGGGCATAGTAATCCCCGTCATATGGGCTGCAAAGCCTGTATAGGTCACCGTAATATACGAGATCACGGTACTGCTTGAACGAGGCAATCGCCTTTCTGGCAAAATCCTTCTCCTGACCGGTCATATCCGAAGGCTGCAGTTCCATTCCGAGTCGCTCTGAACATGCCACATCAAAACGGAATTTCAAAGGAGTCACATTCTGGGTCTGATGGTTAGGCACGGCACTGACATGGCTGCCGCATGCTATTGCCGGATATATGAGATTGGTTCCATACTGTATGAACACCCTTGACAGGGCCTCTGTATTGTCTGAAGTCCACGCCTCATTGCAATAGTGCAGGGCACCGTAATCCAGCCTTCCGCCGCCACTTGAACAGCTCTGGATGATGACATCCGGATATTTCTCACGGATGCGTCTGTAAACGGAATACAGTCCCTGATTGTAATCCCACCAGAAATGGCTCTGATTTTCGCCCAGATGTTCCGAACCGACATTCTCCATATGACGGTTACAGTCCCATTTGATGTAATCTATACCCTCTGCCAGCTGCATTGTGGAATCAAATACTCCGAAGACAAAATCCTGAACTTCGGGGTTCGTCATATCCAGAAGCCACTGGGTGCGGATAGTGGTCAGTTCACGCCCTTTCTCTCCAACTATCCACTCCGGATGTTCCTGCGCAAGGCGGCTTTTCGGATTGACCATTTCAGGCTCTATCCATATTCCGAACTTCAATCCCTTGGAATGGGCATAATCCGCAATTGCAGCGACTCCGTTCGGAAGCTTCTCCTCCACTATCTGCCAGTCGCCGAGCCCCTGATTGGAGCCGTTGCGAGGATAATCCTTTCCGCCGAACCAGCCATCATCGAGAACGAACATCTCAAGTCCCATGGAAGCGACATTATCAATGATACCCTTAAGTATCTGTTCGTTGAATTTGAAATATGTGCCTTCCCAGTTGTTCAGCAATGTCGGACACATCATCGAGGAATCGTAAAGATAATGACGGCGCGCCCATGAGTGAAGATTTCTTGACGCCTTTCCGGCACCTTCCGCACTGAATGTATATATCATATCCGGAGTCTGAAAGGTCTTTCCCGGCTTAAGCTGATAATCTGCTCCCGGAGTACCTGCACCTGAAACAACAGAGAGCATCTCCGTTTCATCTATCTGAAAATCAATGCTATAGTTACCGGACCATGCTAACGCTCCCGCAATGACCTCTCCATAATTCTCATTGAACTCAGCAGCATCCAGACTCAACATGAACGAAGGGTTTTCCGTATGTGTGGTGCGGACTCCCTTGATGCTGCGGATGGATTTGATACCTGGTGTGAGCAGCTCTCGCTTCACCTGCATCTCCCTCGCCCATGAACCGTAGAAGTGAGTGAGAAGATATCTGGATGCATGGATATTGATTGCCGAAGATGCATATGACTCCAGAACTACCGGCTTTCTGCCTCCGTTAGTGATTTCCGCATGAGTCACAATCACATCCTCTTTCTGATAGGCATCATAATACAGGTCCACAGACAGGTCCGTCTTGCTGTCCTTCAGACTGACAACCGTACGCACTGCTGCATCTGAAACGTTTCTTACTGAATGGCCCTCATAGAGCAGCTCCGTATTCAATTCACCTGTAGAATATTTCACTGCCAGGGCAGCCTGATTGAAGTATCGTCCTCCGCGTGCAGGATAAGCAGGCGGTTCCGTTCCATAATCCCAACGCCTGTAACTCCTGTAACCGGAAATCTGCTCAGGACGGTCGAATTTCTTTCCATAATGATAGAATGAAACCTCACCATTTTCCTGAACATACAGAAGCATCTGAGTTTCAGATGTTTCAATAGAAATAAGCTTAGGCTCTGAAGCGAAGGCAGCAGCAGAGGCTGCCAGGAAGAAAAGGATAAGACAGATACGTTTCATAAAATCACATAATGTTTCGTGCAAATCTAAATAAAAGTAACAACAATCGGCAACATGGAAAGCAGTTTCGTATTAAATTGTTATCTTTGCGCGGATATAGATATAAGGTATGACGCTGCTTGCATTTTTAGGATTTCTCGAACTGTCCATTGCAGACATTCTGGATATTATACTGCTTGGTCTGATTATCTTCTTCCTGTTCAAATGGATCAGGGGGACATCGGCCATGAGTATCTTCATCGCCATCGTGTCGCTTTATCTGATCAGAGTGGTGGTCGGTGCGTTCAACATGAGACTGATGACTGCCATAATGGACATGGTGCTGGACGTGGGAGTACTGGCGCTGATTGTGATTTTCCAGCCGGAGATACGAAAGTTCCTCATAAGACTCGGAAACAAATACATGAGCAGCGCCCGTGGACAGAAACTCCTCAATAGAATCCTTGGAGGCGGTAAGACGGCAAAGTCCTCAAGCGAAGAGGTCAACGATCTCACCGAAGCATGCAGAAGGATGTCTGAAGACAAGACCGGAGCACTGATAGTCATAGCACACAACACTCCTCTGGACGATATAATCAGTACGGGAGACCGACTTGACGCGAAGATACACAGAAGGCTTATTATGAATCTGTTCTTCAAGAATTCGCCTCTGCATGACGGTGCAGTGGTCATTTCAGGAGGAAGGATCGTGGCTGCGAGATGCACTCTGCCTATCACGGAAAAGAAGAACATTCCCGCAAAATTCGGAATGAGGCACAAAGCGGCTATCGGTATTACAGAAGAGACTGACGCAGATGCTATTGTTGTTTCTGAAGAAACAGGAAACATCTCGTTCGTCAAAAGTGGCGAGGTGACGCCTATAAACAATATCAACGAATTGAAATTGCTTTTGAACACATCTTTCGGAGAATAAGGAGGGTAAGAATTGGAAGAAAGAAGAACAGTTATAGATACTCGATTGGAGCAGAAGATAGGATTTGACCGTATCAGGAAGATCATATCTGACAGATGCTCTACTTCATATGCCGCCGAGAGGACGGCAACCGAGACATTCTCCACCAAGGAGGGACAGATCCGCAAACGTCTGCTTCTGACAGACGAGATGAGACTCATAATGATGTTTGAGGACAGTTTTCCCTCAGGGGGATTCATAGACTGCATCGATTTCCTCAAGCCGCTGGAGAATCCGTCTTCGGCTATCGATCTTGTGTCGCTGCGCAAGCTCCGCACCATGCTGGACACACTGAGAAAGGTTACCAACTTTTTTGAAGGCATCAAGGAAGGGATATACCCGAACCTCAAGAGGATGTCTGCCCATGTGATGAACTTCCCTGAGGTGCAGAGAAGGATCGATGTGATTGTGGACAGATATGGAGACGTAAAGGATACGGCTTCGGATGCTCTTTATGAGATACGAAAGTCTCTGCACGAGAAGGAGGGGGCCATATCACGCCGTATGAGCGCCATCTTGAAGAGAGCTCAGGAGGAAGGTATCGTTGACAGCGATGCCGGCGTATCCGTTCGTGACGGAAAGATGCTCATCCCGGTAAGTGCAGCGAACAAGAAAAAGATCGCGGGATTCATATATGACGAGTCAGCTACAGGAAAGACCGCATTCATCGAGCCCGCCGAGGTAGTGGAGCTGGATAACCAGATCAAGGAACTGCGTTTTTCCGAGCAGAGGGAGATTCTGCGCATCCTGCTTGAGTTTACGGATTTTCTCCGTCCTTATATTCCGGACCTTCTGAGCGGAGCGAGATATCTCGGAGAGATAGACTTCATAATGGCAAAGGCACAGGTAGCCCTGGATTTCATTGCGGGAATGCCGGTTATATCCGATAACGGGGAGCTGAATCTGCGCAAGGCAAGACATCCGCTTCTGGAAAGAACTCTGCGAAAGGAGAAGAAGACAATCGTACCTCTTACTGTCACTCTGACTCCTCAAAAGCACATTCTGCTCATATCCGGTCCTAACGCAGGAGGAAAATCCGTATGCCTGAAGACTGTAGGACTGCTTCAATATATGTTCCAATGGGGAATGCTCATACCGACTTCGGAAGCCTCTGAGCTTCCCGTGTTCGACAGGATAATGGTGAGCATAGGAGATGACCAGTCCATTGATAATGACCTGAGTACATACAGTTCGTTCCTTGTGGATATGAAGACAATGCTGGCTGCAGCAGATTCGCGTACGCTTGTGCTTATCGATGAGTTCGGAAGCGGTACCGAGCCGGCTGCCGGAGGAGCCATTGCAGAGGCCATATTGAGCGAGTTCGACAAACGTGGCATATATGGAGTGATCACCACTCACTACACCAACCTGAAGCTGTATGCCTCTGCAGACACCGGGGTGATGAACGGGGCGATGATGTTCGATGTGAAGAATATCGCACCGATGTTCAAACTGGAGATGGGCCTGCCGGGCAATTCATTTGCATTTGAGCTTGCACGCAAGATGGGAATGCCGGAAGCGGTGATAAAGGATGCAGAAGCACGCGCAGGAGAAGAGTTCGTGGGTATCGAAAGGAACCTGCGCAAGATTGCCCGCAACAGAAAGGCTCTGGACGAGAAACTCGAAAGGATAAAGCATACCGACAAGACACTTGAGAACATAACTGACAAGTACCAGAAGGAACTTCAGCAGATAAAGCAGACAAAGAAGGAGATACTCGACCAGGCAAAGAAGGAGGCGGAGGAGATAATCAGGAGTGCAAACCGCCAGGTAGAGAACACTATCAGGACCATCAAGGAGTCCCAGGCAGAGAAGGAGACCACCCAGGAGGCACGAAAGGAGCTGAGCGGATTCATGTCGCTGCTGGCTGCAAGGAAGGAGAAGGAACAGAAGGAGAAGGACGACTATATAGAGAAGAAGATCAAGCAGCTCGATGCCAGAAAGGAAAGGCAGAGGCAGAGAAAGGCACAGAAAGCTGACCAAAAGGCGGCTCAGGAGGCACTTGAGATACTGGCGGAGCAGCAGAGACTCGAGGCGTTCAAGTCCGCACCGCTGAAAGTAGGTGAAAAGGTGCGTGTCAAAGAGAACGGTATGGTGGGAGAGGTAACCAAGGTCTCAGCCAAGGCCGCTGTAGTGATCATCGGCAATATCAGCAGCAAGATGCCGCTTGACAAGATAGAAAGGATCACATCCAACGAATACAAGGCAGCTGTCAAGGAGACTTCAAGGCCGGTGTCTTCCATCAGGATAGATTCTGCAATCACTGAGAGAAAACTCAATTTCAAGACGGAAATAGACATACGTGGAGCACGTCTGAGTGACGCACTCGACCAGGTGAACAGATATGTGGACGATGCCATAATGCTTGGAGTGGGCAGTGTGCGTATCATTCACGGCAAGGGCACAGGAGTGCTTCGTGACGAGATACAGAAACTGCTCAGGACGGTGCCGGGAGTGGCATCTGCAAAGGACGAGCATATCCAGCTCGGTGGAAGCGGAGTAACCGTAGTTACATTTGAATGATTATGAAAAACACGTTTATTTTAGCGGTCGTCGCCATGATTCTGGCCGGATGTTTCGGAGGGAAGAGTACAGAGCTTGGCCCTGGAGAAGTTGTCCAGGAATATTATAAGGCAATCTGCTCCGGCGATTTTGGCAAGGCGGCAAGCCTGTGCGACACCATATATATGACGGGACATATAGAAGAAGTCCGCAACGTATGGGAACAGCAGGACAGCACCATTACCGCCATCATCGCTGACATATTGTCAGAAACAGAGGTAGAGATCACTGACATACAGAAAGACGGAGACAACAGGAATGTATTCTACAAACTGGCGAATCCGTCATATGAAGGTAAGGAAGAAATCGCAGTCGTAGGAAATGAGGAGGGAGAATGGAAAATAAAGTCAATAATCACAGACAGACAATAGGCAGGCTGGGAGAAGATATTGCCTGCAGCTATCTGGAAGGCATCGGGCACACGATACTGGAGAGAAACTGGAGGGGCGGACATCTTGAGATTGACATAATTTCAGTAAGCTCGGATGGAATACATTTTGTAGAGGTAAAGGCCCGCAAGAGCAGTATCCAGGCCCCGCCGCAGGACAATGTGGGAGCTGTAAAGCAGAAAAGGATAGCCAGAGCTGCCCTGAAGTATCTCAACACAAAGAGCGGATTGCCACGCAGGGATATGGAGTGCTTTTTTGATGTGGTGGCTGTGACTTTCGAGGCGGACGGATATCATGTGGAGTGGATACCGCAAGCGTTTACTCCTTTATATATATAGTGTCAACGACTGCCATGTGACATAACCGACTGTCATGCCGAGCATGGTCTGATTGTCATGTCGAGTGCAGTCGAGACATCTAAAATGAAAACAATAAAAACTGATAACTGATGAATACAAACAATTGCTATTGCGTCATCATGGCGGGTGGAGCAGGAACTCGTTTCTGGCCTGTCAGCAGAGTGGCAAGGCCGAAACAGTTTCTCGATGTTGCCGAAACTGGAAAGACTTTCATAAGGCACACATACGACAGAATGTTGAAGATCATCCCGAAGGACAATATCCTCATCGTGACAGCGGGCAGATACCGCGACCTTGTCATGGAGCAGATCCCTGAGCTGGAAAGTCACAATCTCCTGCTCGAGCCATATGCAAAAAACACTGCTCCAAGTACCATATATGCCACATATACCCTTCTCAAAAGGAATCCTGACGCACATTTCATGGTGATGCCGTCCGACTATATCATCGAAAACGAAGAAATGTTTGCGAATACAGTAAAGGATGCGTTCGAATATGTTGAGAAGAACGACGTTCTCCTTACATTCGGAGTTGTCCCTACGAGGCCGGACACCAATTATGGATATGCACAGGTATGCGGAGGAAGGGATGCCCTTATGAGCAACGAGCCTGTAAAGGTCAAGACATTTACCGAGAAACCCGACAAGGCATTGGCAAAGATATTCCTCGGCTCAGGTGAATTCCTATGGAATGCCGGTATGTTCCTTTGGAAGGCAGAGACCATCCGCAAGGAGATGGAAAAGCACCTTCCACAGGTGACGGGGCTGTTCAAGGGATGGGAGCATGCTCTCGGGACAGGTGTAGAGGAAGAGTTTGTCAGAAAGGCCTTTGCAGACTGTATGAATGTGTCGCTTGCCTATGGAGTGATGGAAAAGACAGACATGGCATGGATATATCCGGTGCAGTTCGACTGGCAGGATGTCGGCACATGGGAGTCATTATACAACTACCTCACCGACAGAGACGAAGCCAAGAATGCATTCAGCGCAGGGAAAGTACTTGCGGAAGATTCAAAGGACACGATGGTCATATCACCGGAAAAGAAGAAGCTCATCGCAATCAAGGGACTTGAAGACTATATCGTGGTCGATACGGAGGACGTGCTTCTGATATGCCCTAAAGACGACAAGAAGTTCAAGGACTTCATCTCACAGATAGCAATGCCTGAATTTGAAAAATACAGATAAGATATGGAAAAACGAATACAGACCGACATGGTGTCGGCAATGAAAGAGAAGAATGCGGTAAGACTCGCATCGCTCAGAGCCATCAAGGCAGCCATCCTCCTTGCAAAGACTGCAGAGGGCGGAAACGGAGAGGTCACTGACCAGGAAATCGTAAAGATAATCCAGAAACTGGTGAAGCAGCGCAAGGAAAGCGCACAGCAGTACACGGATGCAGGTCGTCCTGAACTTGCGGCAAACGAGCTTGCTGAGGCTGCTGAAATGGAGGTATATCTCCCTAAGCAGCTATCCGAAGAGGAAGTAAAGGCAGAACTCGAAAAGATAATTTCTGAAGTAGGAGCATCAAAGCCGTCAGATATGGGTAAGGTGATGGGCGTAGCTACAAAACGTCTCGCAGGACTTGCTGAGGGCAGACTGATCTCTACTCTCGTAAAGCAGATGCTCTCATAGCTCGCTCATGATATCGGCAGGAGGACGGCCCTCGGACAGGAGCTGCTTCATCCGTTCCATATAGGGTGCCACATGGGAGAAGAACATATTATAACCATCACAGAGGGCATTCAGACCGGGCTCTCCGGAGTCAGTTCTGTTGAACCGATGCTTTGGACATTCACCGTGACATGCAAAATACCATCTGCATGTCACGCATTTTTTTGGCAGGCCGTTACGCTTGTCAATACCGAAGCGTATCTGTTTTTCGGATGCCATCAGAGTACGCAGGTCTGTCTCGAGGACATTGCCGATCCTGTAGTCTTCATATACGAAATGATCGCAAGGATACAGGTCTCCGTTATGTTCTATGACAGAATTGCCTCCGCATGTCTGGGCGAAGGTACAAGTGCCGGGCTGTTCACCGCACCACATCGCCAGAGTTGAATCGAACTGATTGATGAACACACTGCCGACATCGTGGCGCACCCAATAATCAAAGATATCACAGAGAAACCTGCCGAAGCCCTCTGCGCTTACCGACCACGGAGCGATCTGTGAGCCTTCCTCGTCCGGGCTGACAATACGCCCGTCCTTTACATGCTCGAGTACGGGCATGAACTGGATGAATCTCGTGCCGGCCCTCTTGAGGAACTGATATATCTCCAGTCCTCGTCCCTCACTCTTGTGGTTGACCGTAGCCATGATATTATAATCTACCCCAGCCTTGTACAGTTCCGCAATTCCCTTCACGACCCTTTCGGATGTCGAGCCGCCTCCCTTGCCCGCACGATAGCAGTCGTGGACATCTCTCGGTCCGTCAAGAGAGACTCCTATCAGGAAACCGTTCTCCCGAAAGAAAGCTGCCCATTCTGCCGTAACAAGAGTGGCGTTTGTCTGAAGAGCGTTGCGGATTCTCTTGCCGGAAGCATATTTCTCCTGCAGCTGTATTGCCTTTCTATAGAAATCCAGACCCATCAGAAGAGGCTCTCCGCCATGCCAGTTGAAAAGAACTTCAGGAACATCATTCGCCGCGATGTATTCCCGAATGAACGTCTCCAGCATTTCATACGTCATACGTGGTTCCTTTCCACCATATATGTCCGCCTTATCCAGATAATAACAGTATCTGCACCTCAGATTACAGAGCGACCCGGCAGGCTTTATCATTATATTGAAAGCCTGCGGGCCGGTAATTCTGACTGCATCCTGTAATGTCAGGGTATCCTTATGGTCCATATGCATGCGTACTTTGCACAAATATAGACATTTTTCGGTTCAGTTCTGGCTACAATCCACCCATCGTGCCCGGAAACGGCCCGTTGCCCCTGATTTCTGGCGGACTCGCTGCCGAAAACGCGCCTTGCTCCCTGGCGGCTAAAACGCTCACCATCAGCGCATTACAAAAACGCGATTCCCCCGCGGAGGGGAATCGCATATTCAGAAAACGCTGAGAATCAGCGGATTAGGCGGCAGGCCGGGAATGCTATTATTTGAGCAGGGCCTTGAGGGATTCGGCTGTCAGTTTCCTGAAGCCCATAGACTACTCCTTATGCTCTGCCTTTGATTCGAGGAAGAGCTCGTCCATCTGTTCCTGATCTATATATGACGGAGAGTCGATCATCACGTCGCGTCCCTGGTTGTTCTTAGGGAATGCGATGTAGTCGCGGATTGTTTCCTGACCGCCGAAGAGCGAGCATACTCGGTCGAAACCGAATGCAAGTCCTCCGTGAGGTGGAGCACCGAACTTGAAGGCGTTGATGATGAAGCCGAACTTGTATTCAGCGTCTTCCTTGCTGATGCCGAGTACCTCGAACATACGCTCCTGCATTGCAGCTTCGTGAATACGGATAGATCCTCCACCGAGCTCTGTGCCGTTGAGAACGAAGTCGTATGCGTTTGCACATACCTTCTCAAGATCTTCCTTCTTGTCGCTGTAGAAGAGTTCGAGATGTTCAGGCTTAGGAGCTGTGAACGGATGATGCATTGCATAGAAACGCTGAGTCTCGTCGTCCCACTCCACAAGAGGGAAATCTACCACCCAAAGAGGTGCAAAGTTGAACGGATCCCTGAGACCGAGACGGTTACCCATCTCTATACGGAGTACTCCGAGCATTGTCTGGGTCTTTCTCTTTGCGCCGCAAAGGACTAGCATCATGTCTCCCTTCTTAGCACCGAGACGGTCTGCAACAGCCTGCAGCTGCTCAGGAGTATAGAACTTGTCGATCGAGGACTTGATGCTACCGTCTTCGTTAATCTTGATGTAAACGAGGCCCTTTGCTCCTACCTGAGGTCTCTTTACCCACTCTGTAATCTCATCGATCTGCTTACGCGTATAGCCTGCAGTTCCCTCAACGTTGATTGCACCGATATAGTCCACCCCGTCAAAGACAGAGAAACCATAACCTTTCACAAGGTCGGTGATCTCATGGATCTTCATGTCGAATCGGATGTCCGGCTTGTCGCTTCCATAGAAGTCCATTGCGTCATACCAGCTCATGCGAGGAATACGCTCTGCAATCTCAACGTTCAGGACGTTCTTGAAGAGGGTTCTCATCATGCCCTCGAATGTGTTCAGAACATCCTCCTGCTCAACGAACGACATCTCGCAGTCGATCTGTGTGAACTCAGGCTGGCGGTCTGCACGGAGGTCCTCGTCACGGAAGCAGCGTACGATCTGGAAGTAACGGTCGTAGCCTGCCACCATAAGGAGCTGCTTGAAAGTCTGCGGTGACTGAGGGAGTGCATAGAACTGACCCGGATTCATGCGTGAAGGCACCACGAAGTCACGTGCTCCCTCAGGAGTCGATTTGATCAGGTAAGGAGTCTCGATCTCGAGGAAGTTCTGAGAGTCGAGGTAGTTGCGCACCTCGTGAGCGATCTGATGACGGATCTTGAGAGCCTTCTGAAGCGGATTTCTGCGAAGGTCGAGGTAACGGTACTTTGCACGGAGTTCTTCTCCTCCGTCACTCTCGTCCTCTATGGTGAAAGGAGGAGTGTTTGCCTTGTTGAGCACCTTGATCTCGCTGAGCACGATCTCGATGTCTCCAGTAGGCATCTTAGGGTTCTTGCTCTGACGCTCGACTACCTCTCCTGTTACCTGGAGCACCCATTCGCGTCCAAGACTTGAAGCTGTCTCCACCAGCTCTGCAGCCGCATGAGCATCCACTACAAGCTGAGTGATGCCATAACGGTCTCTGAGGTCAACGAATGTCATACCGCCAAGTTTTCTTGACTTCTGTACCCATCCCGCCAAAGTCACGCTCTGGCCTACATTTTCAATGCGGAGTTCTCCGCAGGTGTGTGTTCTATACATATATTGCTGAGTTATTTCCTAAAAATCCCACAAAAGTAATCATTTTTATTTAATAACTACTTCTCAGCAGACAGTCCGTCAATATATTCCTGCAGACAGCCGGTATCCGGATACTTTCTGAAATATGTCGAGTCCATATACACAGCAAATGAAGTCACATTCCTGATGCCGTATCCGGCATAGGTATCAATATCTGCCTCAAACACCTCACGGTTCCATGGGAGCTGTACGGCAGGCTTCTTCCACCTGCTGAAAAGAGACACGTCAAGCCAGTACTCCAGCACTACGGCATCCTCTGCCGGGAACACCTTGAGATTATCTTCAAGATACTTGACGATTTCACCATGGGTGACAGATCCGTTCAGAAGTGCAGGAGCCTCTTTGTCAGACAGAGGGCGGTCCCATGTACGGTCAATCGGAGCAAACTCCAGGAAGATTCCCTCTGCCGGCTTTACCTTGACCGGAGCAGACATGGAGTTTGAATAACACAGATGAGCAAGCTTTGCCTGCGGATCCACCTTACGGATAGCCTCGATCATCCTGTTCTCTATGATAAGAGCCTGCTCGCTGACAGAATATTCCTTGCATTTCGGGCAATAGCATGTCTCCTTTCCGTCATCAAGCCAGAAATAATATCTGTGATTGTCAGACGGCAGCAATGCAGCAAACTCGGCAGCCTTGGCAGCAATCAGATCCAAAGCCTTCTCCGAATGGACACAGCAGTTGCAATCCTGTGACCTCACTCCCTCCTTGTTCATCCTGAACATATCCGGGTCCTGCTCGAACAGCTCGCGAGGCAGAAGCTCGGACATGGCGTGAATCTGGTGTTCCACATTAATACCATACTTGCGGCAGCCTTCCAGAAACGCCTTTCCGTTCTCAGACTGAATGAACTCCAGCACCTGTCCCGGATGCATATGCGTTCCAATGGTATTGATACCATGTTTGTGCGCCAGTTCCGGCCAATCCATGGTATTAAGGTCATCAACATGAAGAATCAGACCCTTCATCTGCCAATGCTGCTCACCGGCAGATGCACATCCTGACAGCATCAATATCAGGACGATCAGCTTAAACAGTGATTTCATTATTAAAGTAGTTATGATCAGACCTGCAAGTTATTAAAAAATTTATGATTACACAAGCAAGAATCACCTTACCGGGCTGAGCGATAAGGTGATTCTGATAAAAGGAAGGAGACTAATATTCTATTTCCTTGCAGTAGGTATATCCCATGGATTTAAGTATCTCGAACTGATGATCCATCACATCAGCACGGAAACGGTCATAATCCTTGTCCTCCGGAGCTGACCACTGAACTTCACTTATTGCCAGCATTCTCGGGAGCAGCATATACTGCACATGTGCAGGTGTTCCGATAAACTCTGTCCACACATTGCACTGGACGCCAAGTATATGATGGTGCGCATCCTCAGGAATACCGTCAAGCGGTTCGTAACCGTAACATTTCTCCACAGGCACATATTCATGAAATCCGACTGGCTCGAGCTCCGGCTTATCTGACTGACAATAGTTGAGATAGCAGTATTCGCATGGGGTCATTATGGCGTCAAATCCGTTGTTTGCGGCCTCAATTCCTCCCTGAACACCCCTCCAGGACATAATAGTCGCTCCCGGCTGAAGGTCTCCCTCGAGAATTTCGTCCCATCCGATTACCTTCCTGCCCTTTGAAGCAAGGAATTTCTGAACTCTTGCCGTCACATAATTCTGAAGATAATGCTCTGCCGTCCATTTACCGCTGTCCTTCAGGCCAAGTTCCTTGATCCGAGCCTGACAATGAGGACACTTCTCCCATCTGATCTTCGGACATTCATCCCCGCCGATATGAATGTATTCATAAGGAAACACTTCACAAACCTCTGTGAGCACATCCTCAATAAACTCAAACGAAGAATCCTTTCCGACACAAAGTACATCTTTCGCTATGTCCCAGACTGTCATAAGTGAATACGGACCACCTGTACATCCCAGATGAGGGTAGGCTGTAAGAGCGGAAACCATGTGTGCAGGCAGGTCAATCTCCGGAACTATCTCGATACCCCTTTGTGCTGCATAAGCGACAACATCACGGAGCTGTTCCTGAGTATAATAGCCACCATATCTTATGCCGTCATTGGATTTTGCATCCCAGCCTATCATGGTGCCATTTCTCCAACCTCCCACTTCTGTAAGCAGAGGATATTTCTTTATCTCCATTCTCCAGCCATGATCATCCGTGAGATGCCAATGGAATCTGTTCAGCTTATATACGGACATAATGTCCAGTATCTTCTTGACCTCATCTATTTCAAAGAAATGACGGGAACAGTCCAGAAGCATACCTCTGTGAGCAAAACGAGGCTTATCCTTGATGACGGCACACGGAATATTCCAGTCTGCATCGGGATTGTACACACCCGTATAGACTTCCACCGGCATTAGCTGCTTGAGGGTTGCGATGGCGTACAAGGTGCCGTTATATGCAGAAGAATACACTTCGATACGTCTTGAGCCGATTTCTATGGCATACTCTTCAGGATCCATTCCATCTATATGAGAGAATACAATCTTTGAAGAACGCACCTTTCCATCCGAACCTGCTGTTATCAGTGTTCCAAGTCCTTGTACAAGATCTTCTTCTTCCGCTGTTAGTCCTTCAGCAATCACTTTTGCACCGAATGCATCAAAGCTGCCGCATCCGATTTCCACATTTTCGGGATAAGGTACAATACCAAGGCTTTCGACCTTGTCCGCACACGCTGACAAAAGCAGCATGGTCAAAGCCGCAATGGCATATCTGTAAAGTGTATTCATCATTCAACTCCTGTAACAGTCCTGATACAAAGTACTTCTTCCTCACAGTATGGTGTTCCGTCCTTGCGAAGAATATCGTGGAACCATAGCTCCGGTTCTTCCGTAGGGCATGGCTCCGTGATGGTCTCCCATGAGAAGTATGTCTGAATCTTACCGGCAACAAAACCCCAGTTGATTGCACCTACATTTTCCTTCCTCAACATCGGCATAATGGTCTGGAAAGTACTGTTCTGAGTTCTTGCCATATACTCGGTACAAACCATCGGTCTGTTGTACTTCTTGAGAGTATCTACCAGATGCTGGTGAGAATCCAGAGGCTCATATGTGTGATATGTGATGATATCTGAGTTCTCTATCTGCCATACATTCATCTCGCCAAGACTCGGATGCCATATACCGGCCGTAATAGGTTGAGAAGGATTGACTTCACGTGCCCATCCGAAGATACTCTTGAGCAGAGGGAATGAACGTCTATAATATCTGTGAGGATCCTGTCCGCCACCCGGCTCATTATAAAGATCCCAAGCGAAAATACGCTCATCATCCTTGAATGTGGTCATTATATCCTTCACATACTCTTCCAGAAGGGCTGCTATTGCAGTTGTGTCTTCTGCATATTCGCACCCGCTGCCGCAAGGACCGAAGTAAAGTATGCCGGGATCCTTAAGCCAACCGGAGTTATGCTCGCCTTTTGTCGGTTCAGGCTGCTTGCCCGGTGCATAGGACTCGTTCCAGCAGTCATCCAGGAATACGAACATAGTGGAAATGTCATGTGAGTCGGCAATCTCAAGATATTTGTTGATCCTGCTCTTGAAACCATCCTTATCCTGTTCCCATGCCACATGATGCAGGAATACTCGCATGCAGTTGAAACCGAGATCTTCCGCCCAACCGAGCTCCCTGTCTATAGTCTCAGGATCGAATGTTTCTTCCTGCCACATTTCCAACTGATTGATTGAGTTGCTCGGCATAAAGTTACATCCAGCAACCCAGCCATGGTCTTCATACCATTTTGCAGCCCTCTCCTCCGGCCATCTCTGACCGGTCTGCGGTCTGCACGAAAATACGGCAAGAAGAGCTATAGAAAGTATAATCGCTATCTTTTTCATTATAATTAGTGTATCTGATATATTATGATATTTCCCGGCGAAAGTGCGATGGTTTCCGACTGAGCCTTAGCCTTATAGCCCATATTGTCTATCTTAGTGACCTTTCTGTCGAAAGCTATATCCAGCGTCATGTCTTTCTTGTAGTCCTTGTTGACTATTGCTATATACGTATTGCCGTCCTTGACAACTTTGGACACGACCGCACCGGCTTCGCTTGTCTTCAAAGACGAAATTCCGGCAGGAAGGGTAGAAAGAGCCTTTGTACCGTATGGCAGAGTGGCTCCAGTATGCCATACGTCCACCACTTCGGCACCAAGAAAAATCTTCGCGAGAGCCTGTAGGGACGCATTTACATTCTTCACCCTGTCATACACCTGTGTCGGAGTATTCCTGTATATTCCATGGAAAGTAAAATACTGGAAGCCCTGAGCACCATAGACGAGATTACTGAAATGTTGAAGCCGGAGTTCCTCAAGGGTCGGAACCGGATATGTCACATCCTCGAGGTAATGAGCAAGCGACAAGGCGAACGCCCACATAGGCAGTTTCTTTGCTCTGGCAACCCTACGGATATCCTCAAGATTCTTATACCATTCCGGTCTGAAGCTGCTGACTCCATCTACCTCCATTATCGGATACTGGTCGAACGAGACAAATCGCTGAGGGACCGTCGTCAGGAAGGCATTTACCTTCTGCAGGTAGTCATCAATATCGCCCCAGGCCCAATTCGGATAAAGATTGATATAACATGGATGAGTGCTGTCGAATGAAAGAATCTTATTGACCGCCTCCTTCAGCATCGGAAAATCACTGGTCGATGGTTCATCTGCTATGTGATAGGCAAAGAGGGCGGGATGATCTTTCATTCTGGTGACAATGTTTCCTGTGTCGGAAAACAATTCATCGCAGTTCAATATAGCCTTGACCCCAGCCGTTTCAGCGTTATCCAGAACGGTCATGACTTCATCTATGGTATCATACCATCCAAGATAGACATTGATGCCGCAGCCCTTCATTTCCTTGAGCCAGGTGCCGCTGTCGGAGGCTGTTATTCCGGTCCATGCGACAATCGGGAAACCTCCATCAACGGTAAGCCCCGTCAGGTCGTAAGGAGATTCCCATCCTCCAGAAGTAGTCCCATCTCCTGCGTTTTTCTCACAAGCCGCCACCACAAGGATGACGGCTGCGAGATATACATATATAGATCTTAATGTCTTGAACATTACTTCTTGATCAGTTTTACAGTCTTTGCAGAAGAGTCATATTCGATTGTGTAGATTCCCTCTACGAATGCTGCTCTGTCTTTTGCCTGCATCCAGGTGACATTCTCGGACTTCTTCTCGACATCGTCTGAAGTCCAGTCAGTAATGTTATCTGCCCATCTGTAGTTGGCATACATCTGGATTTCAAAATCCTTTGACAGATATACATCAGTCCTGTAGACCGATTCTGAAATCTTGAAGAGAGGAATGGTCTTGGCAGTCTTTGCACCAGAGAGGTCTCCTGCGATAGGGAAATCGGTGTATGGACTCTGTGGGAAGGATGCACCTCTTCCGATGATGACATGGTTGTTCTGCTTGCCGATGCTCAATGCGTCGTTGTTATTGAACACAAGCCATCCCTGCTCAGGTCTGTACCATGTCTCGAATGCATCGGAGATACCGATGTAGCGTGCTGAACATGCTGCATCGTCGATATCGGTAAAGATTGCAGTGTTCACTATCTGAGAAACCGGCTTGTCGAAATCGAAGAAGAACACTTCGCTGTTCTGAGGGAGTCTTGTCACCCATTCGATGATTGCAGCACCTTCGCCGTCAGCAACTTCGCCGCCTCTCCATATACCTACGCGGTACACGACTTCCTTTTTGCTCAGGTCATAACCTATCTTCCAAGGCTTTTTGCCGCCATGGAGGCTATAGGCCTCGTCGAGTTGATATTCACCATACTCCTTGCCGGAAGGGTCCATTACTTTGAATGATGTACCTATTTCGCCAGTCTCCCCATCTGTCACATAGTGCGATCCGCTGACAAGAGACATAGTCCACTGCTTTTCGTTGTTGTCCTTGAGGATGAGGCTTGCAGGTGGGGTCTCGGGGTCAGGTTCCTGACCCATAGCCTTGACAAGTGTAAGGTTCACGGTCTTTGCTGAGGAATCATATTCGATTGTGTAGATACCCTCTACGAATGCTGCTCTGTCTTTTGCCTGCATCCAGGTAACTCCATCAGTCTTCTTCTCCACATCGTCTGATGTCCAGTCTGTCAACATGCTTCCCCAGTTGTAATTTGAATAGAACTGGATTTCAAAATCCTTTGACAGATATACATCAGTCCTGTAGACCGATTCTGAAATCTTGAAGAGAGGAATGGTCTTGGCTGTCTTTGCGCCAGAGAGGTCTCCTGTGATAGGGAAATCGGTGTATGGACTCTGTGGGAAGGACGCACCTCTTCCGATGATGACATGGTTGTTCTGCTTGCCGATGCTCAATGCATCGTTGTTATTGAACACAAGCCATCCCTGCTCAGGTCTGTACCATGTCTCGAATGCATCGGAGATACCGATGTAGCGTGCTGAACATGCTGCATCGTCGATATCGGTAAAGATTGCAGTGTTCACTATCTGAGAAACCGGCTTGTCGAAATCGAAGAAGAATACTTCGCTGTTCTGAGGAAGTCTTGTCACCCATTCGATGATTGCAGCACCTTCGCCGTCAGCGCCTTCGCCACCTCTCCATATACCTACGCGGTAGATGACCTTTCCGGTGTTCTTGTCGAAACCTATCTTCCACGGCTTTTTGCCACCATGAAGACCGTATGCCTCGTCTAATGTAAACTCTTCTGACACATAGCCTGATTCATCAATCTTGCCGTCTGCATACTTCGCTGCAAATCTGAAAGAAGTTCCTATGTTTTCTGTAGTTTCATCTGTTATGAAATGAGTATCCTTCAGAACAGACATCGCCCATGCATTGCCGTTGTTGTCAACGAGATAGAGCGATGCCACCTCCGGCTCCGGTACGTCTGGAATCTCTGGCTGCTCCGGTGCATCCGGATCCTTGTCACCGGCGCCAACTCCACCGAGAACTGCTCCAAGATATGGTTCAAGAGAGACTTCCTCTGTAGAGGTATTGTATTTAAGAACCCACAGACCTTCAGTAAATGAAGGACCCGCGTTACCATAGTTTCCATCCACCTTGCCGGTTTCAGGATCTGCCTCAAGTGGAGAAATCACGAGAGTTTCAGGAGTAGTTGAAGTCCAAGCACACTCTGAGCCCCATGCTGCAGCAGTATAATAAAGTTTAAGAGCAAAGTTCTGTTTCAGATAAAGAAGAACTTCCCAATCAGAGTCTGATTTCTTGACAGCAGTAGCACGGTCCCAGCTGAAATTCCAGTTTGCAGATCCACCGAACCAGCAGAAAGCAAAGTCGCCACAGTATGGTGACATAGGCAGAGATGCATTTTCACCTGTAACCCAAAGAGATACAGGATTAGACCACTGCTCTTTCAGTACAAGCCAATCAGTCTGAGGCAGATAGTAAACCTCATACTTTTCATTATCGTGACCGGTATATCTCGCAGTATTACCCTCCACATCAGCCCAACGGTCTGCCTGAAGTTTCAATCCTTCAGGATAGTTGAGGAATACCACACGGCAGTCCTGAAGCAGTGCATAGCTCCAGAAAACCTTCGCTTCTCCGTCAGTAGCCATCTTTGTATAGTCTAAGACACATGTATAGTCCAGACACTTGCTGAGTTCGCCTGAGAACACGTCATAACCTACCCAATATAATCCATGCTCGCCTGATTCCGGAGTATCGAATGTACCGTAGTTTTCACCTGTAGGATCAACTGCGCCATCTTCTGTAACCTTTGAGACAATCTGGAATGATGTGCCGAGAACTTCAAGATCTGCAGTAGTGCGATATTTTCCTTTCTGAGCAGTAGGTGACATCTGGTATGCGAAACCGAGATTGTCAACAAGCCAGAGAGCATCCATAAGTTCCATCGTGGTGATCTTTACATTCTCTTCCTCTGTAAGCGTCTTCTCCACGAACATTTCGTCAGTATTGGTAACCTTCAATGTTACTGCCGGATAGAACGGAGCCTCGAGTGTAGCAAGACTTACTGTAAGGTCAAGTTCTGTTTCAATGATTGATTCTGCTCCTGAAAGTTCGCCGGATGCAGAACCGATAACTGCTCCATCCTTCTTGATTTCAAGAGAGAAAGTACTGAGTTCACTGTTCTTGACAGAAACTTCAGCTCTGAATTTCACTGGGTTGCCAGCAAGAATCTCTGTCTCACCGTCAGTTCCTCTCAATGAAGCCGATACGATTACCGGAGCTTCCGGTTCCTTCGGTACTTCAACTGGCTCCTTTTCGTTGCATGATGCCGCAAAAAGGACTGTAGCCATCAGAATTAATGATTTTAGGTAACGCATAATAATAGTTTTATGTTGTTAATTAAGTATGAATATTTTCATATTTCCCGGCTCAAGAGTTGTTGACCCGTCGTCAAAACGGACAGGGCCTTCTACTGAGAACTCTCTTACCCTGCCATCAAACTCAATCTCCAAGGTAGCTTCATTGACACAATCCCTGTTCTGGACCGCCAGATAAGTCCTGCCTTTGTTTTCGATCAATGATACAACGGCACCCTGACCGCTGACATCCAGAGATTTCACTTTATCATGAGGCATATCCTTTAGGCGTCTTGTATGTGATGGGACGAGATCACCGGTATGCCAGACACCTTTGACAGTACAGCCAAGAAATACAGGAGAATATGCCTTTATCTCAGAATTGACCTGACGAAAAACGTCAAATGCAGGTGTCTTCTTTCCTGCCTTGCAGTCATATATTCCTCCGAATGTGAAATATTGGATGACCTGTGCACCATAAAGCAGGTCACTGAATACCTGCAGACGAAGGTGTCCGAGGGTCGGTACTGGATAGAATGCAGGAGGAGATGGAGGTCCCAGATGATGAGATTTCGCCATTGCAAATGCCCAGAACGGTTTCCCGTGCCTACGTGCCATAGCAGAAAATTCCTCAAGATTCCTATACCAGGTCGGACGAACAGAAATGACACCCTCGTCTTCCGTCACCGGATACTGGTCAAAAGAATAGAATTGAGTATTGATTTCTGATGCATACAGTTCGATATTGTCTGCATAGCTCTCTTCATTCCATGCCCAATTCGGATAGAGATTGATATAACATGGATGTGTGCTGTCCAAGGACTGGACCTTGTCGTGAAGTGCCTTCAACCAATGAACATCCCATGTCTCCGGCTCGTCCTTGAGATGATATGCAATCAAGGCAGGATGGTCCTTCAGTGCTGCCACCGCAGATTCCGTAGAGTCCTTGATTTCGGGGAAACCAGGTATTACACCTATTCCCACTTCTGCGGCAACATCCATTGCATGAAGAGCCTGCTGCTGATTACCATATAGTCCCAGATGCCAATCAATGCCGCACTCTTTTGCTATGGGGAAACATTCTTCTGCCTTATCCGAAGGCATGCCTGCCCAAGTGAGGATAGGGATTGTCCCTGCCGGCTCATTCGCTGGACGACATCCACAGATCACACTGATCAGAGCCGTGATGTAAAATAGCCTCTTCATAATGAATACATTATTTCCAGGTGAATATTATTATATCTCCGGCAGGAATACGATAAGAATCTTCAACAGGACTCTCTGCACCATCTTTTGCTACTCTTGCAGCCTCAGTCTTGAACTCGATCTTCACATCCAGACCACCCGTACAGCTCTTATTGACAAAAGCCATATACTTCTTGCCGTTGTTGGTGAAATATGAAACCACAGCACCTTCATCCCCCGTTGATATTGAATTTATACCCGAAGGATAGGCATTCAACTTCTTTGTTCCGCTTGGAATCACTTTGCCGGTATGCCATATATTCTTTATTTCTGCACCAAGGAATATCTTTTCGAGCTGTTTCAACTCTTCATTTACCCTTTTTACATCCGCATAGACTCCCGTTACATTACTGTCCTGAATAATACCCCATGTAGTGAAATACTGGAAAGCGACAGCTCCATAGACAAGGTTGCTGAACTGCTGCAGACGGAGATCGCCGATTGTTGGAACCGGGTAAGACGCCTCGGATGTATTGTGAGCCAAAGCCAATGCAAACCCCCAGAACGGCAGCTTCTTCTCATTTGCCGCAGTACGGATATCCTCAAGGTTATGATACCAGTCATCCCTCACCTTTCTCTCTCCACCTATCATCTTTATCGGATAGTTGTCAAACGAAAGGAACGATACCGGTACAGTCTTGAGGAAAGAGCGCAGCTTCGGAAGATACGAATCCTCACCTCCCCAGGCCCAGTTCGGATAGACATTAACGTAACAAGGACGTTCCTGATCGTATTTACGAATGTCCTTGATCCGACCGGAAAGCATGGAAAACTCAGAGACCTCGGGCTCATCTTCAATATGATAGCCATACAAAGAAGGATGAGCCGACATTGCTTCAACTATATTCTTTGTATCGGTCTCAAGTTCCGGACAAGATGTTATGATCTTCATCTCAAGCTTGTCAGCAGACGTCAATATCGCATCAACTTCTGCAAATGTGTCAAACCATCCCAGATAGGCATTGAAGCCGGCTTCCTTCATCTTTTCAAGTTTCCACTCCGCATCTGCATTTATGATGTCAGACCAGGACAGGATGATGAATTCACCTGGAGCCTGCTGGCCGGGTGTTCCGGGGCCTGGCTGTTCTTCCGGAGATAAAGAGGAATCACAGCTGAACACCAGCGATGCTGCAATGATTCCTGCCAGTATGCTAAGAAACTTTATCATAATTCAAAAGGGATTAAAGAAACATCTACAGCCGCTCCGTCACCATTATTATTGTCCGGAGTGGTTACTGTAAACACAAGTTCATATACACCAGGGACAAACTCCTTTCCCGGATTGATGAAGAATCCATCGTCGGTAATTACTCCATAATCCTCTGTAAGCGAACGCATGGCAATCTGAGTACTCCATTTCACTCTTGTAAAGAGCTGGATCACAAAGTTGTCCTTAAGGTAAACCAGAAGTCTGTAATTCCCGCCATCGTCCTTGATTGCTGAAAGCGTAGCAAACCTGCTCTTACCGTCACCGTCCAGATACTTGAATTCATTTTCTGTGTCATCATTGCCAAGAGGGAAGCAAGCCTTTGTACCTGTAACCCATATCTGCGACGGTGCATGGAAATCAGCATAATTGACTATCATCCAGTTATCTGCCGTATCATAGTAAATGCTCCACTGAGCTGTGTGACCTGTAAACTTCGCGGAATTATCGCTGAGAATTTCAAACCTGTCCGGCTGGAGCATGGACTTAAGGTCACCGAATCCGTTGAATACGATTTCACAGTCCTTGATAAGTGTAACGCGCTCCATCGCAAGATACTTGACCCCGCCCTGCTCCAATGCAGCAAGCGATTCCTTATCTAAGGTTACTACATGATTGACAAGCTTGTCAAACTTGAATGTATATAAATCAAAACCAAGCTTCTTGAAGCCCTTTCCACCTGACTCCGGAGCTGTGATTGCCTGACCTGCCGCATTGAGGACAGATATCTTATCGTTCTCGTACCCCCACACCAGATCTGAATAATCAGGAGCATTACCGGAAAGCTTCGCTGCAATATGGAACGATGAGCCCAACTGAGAAAGATCCACCCCATCAGCCGTCACATAAGAGAATTCTCCTTCTCCCTTCTGAAGTTCAAATGTCTGGCCCTTATTGTCTATCACATACAGTTTTTCCGGAGAATCCGGACGAGACAATGTGATGTTGTTCTCCTTTGAGACACGCTGGGTAGCATTTCCATTCTTGACATTGGACACACTCAACGAGACCTCAGGATATGATTCCCCTGCGGAAAGATATGCTGCGAAAGGCATTACGAATTCCTTAGAAATAAAAGCCTCGTTTCCAGTAAGATTCTCTGTAAGGCTCCAGACTACATTGTCCTCATACTTTACTTCCAGCGTATAGCTTGTCAGTTCATTATATTCATCTTTTACATTGGCAGAGAAGACAACTGTCTCTCCTGCTATTATGGCTTTCTCTCCGGAAGACGCCACTACCATCATGTCCGAGAGGATAGGACGGGAAGCCCACTCCGGCCATGTGACATTCTTATCCACCTTCTCTGCACAAGAAACAGCGGAAAGCAAGGCGACTATTGCCAAAATATTAAAGAATATTCTTCTCATGATATTATCCCCTTTTAACAGTTATTACTTTGCTGCTGCAAGATCCGCCTCCCATCCCTCACGGGCATAAGTCTGTACCAGTTCCTTTCCGATCTCAGTGGCTTCATCGATAGCATAATTCGGAAGAGGAATATACTGATGAGTCGGCACCTTGCCTTTTATAGCCTTGTTGTTCTGAGCGAACTTATTGAATCTGATAAGATCGATCTTACGAAGTCCCTCAAACCATAATTCATGGCCTCGTTCTACCAGCAGAGCGTCGAGGAAAGCATCTGCAGATGCAGTGTATGAAGTAGGAAGAGAACCCAGACCTGCACGTGAGCGAACCTCATTGACTGCCGCTACAGCAGCTTCAGATGGCGCAGCATTAGTCTTTCTGACTTCCGCCTCGGCAAACATAAGGAGCACATCAGCCCAGCGAGCAAGAGGGAAATCGTTACCGAAGTTTGGCGCAGTAGATGTCTCCGCCGGATATTTGTAAGGGACAAAACCATCCCACTCTGACCTCTTGCCTATATCTGCCGGCCCCCACCATTCGCCGCTTGCGGTGTAATAAGTGGTGATGATGCTTTCTCTTCTGAGATCGCCCTCATCAAAGGTATCATAGAACTTTGGTGACAGATTGAAGGTCATTCCCCATCCAGGTCCTACGACTGAAAATGGAGTCGGATTGCCGATATCATCCTTCTTGGCACAATTGTTAGGCATGGCAAGCATGGCAAACGGATTCATGCTGCCTTCCTTAGGATTTCCAGTCGAAGACGGATCACAACTGATAGCTGCAATGATTTCGCAGTTGAAATCATTAACCTCCCGGAACATCTCCTTATATGGATTTTCCCCAGCCTTGAAAAGTCTGTATTTACCAGTATTGAGTTCGGCATACATATCCAGAGCCTTCTGATACCAGCCATCCATATGATAACCTTCGTTCAAGCAATGACGCATCAGACACACCCTCGCGAAGTCACGGGTAAAACGTCCTTTGTCAGCCTGAGTCTCAGGGGCATTCTGAGCGGCAAACAGGAAATCATCATATATCCACTGAGCCATGTCAGTCAGTGTAGGGCGGACAGCATTGTTCAACGCCTCCGGGTTCTCTACATCAGAAGGGTTCACAATCACAGGCACCGGTCCATAGACATGAAGCAGATTATACATATGAAGACCTCGGCACAGACGAGCTTCAGCAAGAATCTCCAACTTTCTCGTTTCTGAAATATTTGAAGCCGGTGCTGCCTGTATAGCTCCTATCACATCCGTGAAACGTGTCACTTCACGTGTCTTAGGATAGTGATTAGGCTGACTGTCTGAAAGAGTTCCACGGCTCGCATACACACACTGGCTGAAATTTGCCTCGGAGTAGTTTCTGTAGTTTCTGTCCCACACTCCCGTCACCCACGGAGCCTCAACGTCAGATGTTGCATCGAACATCTTCAACACGCCTCCAGCCGGGATATACCAAGGATGTTGGTTACCGCTTGAAGCGAAGAGTGAATACGTCCATGTGTTCACGAACGGAATATAGCAAGACATCATCAGCGCTTCAAAATCGTCTTCCGACACTGGGAAGTTCTGTTCTGTAAGCACTCCATAAATCTTTGGATCAAAATTCTTTTCACAGCCAGAGCTTAATACAAGCATCATTGATATGGCTGCCATATATAATATCTTTTTCATTGCCCCGGACTATTTGAAATTAAACTTTGCTCCCAACGAATAGCTTCTTGTCATCGGATAACCTGCTGGCGATGAACTGTTTCCAATGTAGATTTCAGGATCGACACCAGAGAACGTCGTGAATGTGAAAGGATTCTGGAAATCTACATACAGCCTGATTCCGTCGATTCTCTTTGACAGCACCTTACCGAGATATTTTCCTTGAAGATTATATCCGAAAGTTATGTTTCTGACTCTGACGAATGAAGCATCCTGACGTCCGAGATCCCAACCGGCATTGCCTGGAAGAGCATCGCTCTTTGTGGTCGCTATACCCGGAAGCGTACCATTTGTGTTGGTCTGCGAGTTCCAGAGGGTATATGCAAACTGATTGGAGTTCTGAGGCGGGCCGTATGAGAGTGTGCCGGCATTCGCCCAGGCAAAAGCATAATTGTATCTTGTAGAGCCGAATTGGCCATAAAGGAAGATGTCGAGATCGAAGTTCTTGTAGGTAAATGTGTTACCGAAACCTATGCTGATCTTAGGAAGGGTGTCGTCCATATAGATATCCTCGATACCTATGATACCGTCCTTGTTCCTGTCCTCGATTATAGGGTAGCCTGGCGTCTGAGAGTTGGCGCCGAGACTGAGCTGCGAATCAGGCATGTTCGACCTGTCCTCATTGATGATACCTATCACATGATAATAATAGTTTGCATTCATCGGCTCCTTGTCCTTGATCTGATACTCCTGATAATCATAATTCTCCGTTCTCTCGAGCCAATACATGTTGTAATGAGTCAGAGTAAGCATAGAAGACCAAGTGAAGCCTCCGGCCTTCACATTGACCGTATTCAATGTCGCATCAAATCCGGAACGGAAATAATGTCCATAGTTTACAGGACGGGTACCGACCATGCTCAAAGGCTCTCCCGGAGCTTCTCCGAGAAGCTCTGTCACGTCATTCCTGAAGAAGTCTATGCTACCCCAGATCCTGTTGTTAAGGAGGTGGAAGTCCAGACCGATATTCTTCATTATTGTCTTCTCCCATGTAACGTCCGGATAATCCGCACCAGACTTTATATAAGGTATATAATTGATCTGGTTGTTGTCAAACTTGACATAACTTGGAGCATTTCTATAAAGACCATAAAGAGATGTACCAAGGTTATCTCGTCCTGTCACACCATAACTTGCGCGTATCTTGAGGAGATTGATCCATTTTACGTTCTTAAGGAACGGCTCATTGGAAATCTTCCATGCTGCCGAAACGGACGGGAACCATGCGTATTTCTTTCCTGGGAAGAATTTATCCGTTCCATCACGACGTACCGTTCCTGAAATGACATAGCGGTCGAGCACATCTACAGCTACTCTTGCGAACTGAGACCTCTTCTGATTCTCCCATCTTGATGATGTCGGAGTGAAAGGTCCTTCAGCAGCAGAGATATTGTCCGGTCCTATATTGTCGTTCGCATTCTTATAATCGACCTCAAGTCCCTCTCCGGACTGATCGTAAACACCCATACCGAGTACTGCATCAATATTCACGATATCCGCAAAATTCTGCTTATACATAAGCATTCCTTCTATTGTCTGGTCGTCACGGGATGCGTCACCGATATGACCTCTGGAAACACCGGCAACCTCATACCAGAGCATTGTGGTAGGAATATAAAGGGATCTCTTCGCCGACTCCCGGTTCATACCATAGACGCCCCTCAATGTAAGGATATCCTTATAAAGATTGATATCAGCTACGATATTTGTGTACCAACCTGTTGATTTCGTATTATCGTTGAACATCGACATCTCCGCAGGATTGGCCGTAGAGCGATATCTCATGTAATTACCCTCTGCATCGTAAACCGAGTAGTTTGGCGGGAACATCAGCGCAGACTGGAGAGCATCCTTTCCAACTCCACCGGCTCCACCACCATCAGCATTGGAGTTGACGAAATCATTGGAGTTGATATTGAGGACAGTGGTAATCTTCATAAAAGGGAAGACCTGAGCAGTGAGATTGGTTCTCAGTGTATATCTGCGCATACCTGAGTTGATCACTGTTCCCATCTGATCATAGAAGTTACCTCCTATATAATATTTTACATATTTAGTACCTCCGGTGATGGACAGGGAGTGGTTGTTTATATGTCCCGGACGGAGGATATAATCAAGCCAATTGGTGTTTGTAGCCGACTCGATCTGGTCAGGATAGAACACAGGTGACCAGCCCTCATCATACTCATTTACGCCATATGGTTGCATTTCATGATTGAGCAGGTAGTTCTCTTTGCTGAAAATATTGGCAAAGTTCATATACTCTTTGGAAGTGAGAGGCTCGAGGTACTTGTAGTTTCTGACAAACGAGTAGCTTGACTCCAATGTTACCCTTGGAGCGCCTTCTGTTCCTTTCTTGGTTGTGATGAGAATGACTCCGTTTGCAGCATTGATACCATAAATTGCAGCTGAAGCATCCTTAAGGACCTCAATGGACTCTATGTCGCCAGGGTTAAGACCGGCAAGACCTGCTCGGTTGATCGAATTAGGAGTCTCGATGGTACCATTCCCGACTTCCAACGATCCGGAAGGCATCATGACACCATCCACGATATAGATTGGAGTGCCGCCACCACGGATGGATATGCTTACGTTTCCGCCCGGCTGTGTACTGCTGATATTGGCCCTGAGACCAGCAGCCTTACCCATAAGAAGCTGGGACATGTTGCTGTTTGCCGCCTTGGAAACACTTTCGGCCTTGATGGTTGCGACCGAAGTTGTAAGGTTTTTACGAAGTGTGGTACCATATCCGACTGCCACAGCCTCGTTAAGCATTTCAAAATCGTCTTCAAGGACGATCTCTATATTACGGTTGCTGCCCCCCCCGATTCTGAGTTCCTGGTCAGAATAGCCAAGGCATGAGAATACAACTACATCATCCTTTCGTACTGTCATCGTAAACTTTCCGTCCGCGTCAGCAATGACTCCACGAGATGTCCCTTTGACAAGAGCAGACGCACCGATGATAGGCTCACCAGTACGGTCAACTATCTTTCCCGATACTGTAACTTCAGGACTTTCCTTCGGTTGAGGCGTCACGACAATCTTGTCGTTTACCAAAGTGTAACGGAGATCTGCCTTGGAAAGCTCAGAGACAAGCAAAGATGCAAGGTCGGCATTGGTCACCTTCACCGTAACAGAAGGTTTACCCTCCAATTCCGAATCCCTGTAAGAAAAACGATAATCTGTCTGCTGCTCAATGACATTGAAGAACTCTTTCAAAGACACATTCTTCACATCGACGTTGACCTTTCCCTGTTGTGCGGACGCACTTAGAGAGAACAACAGAGAAAAGACAAGCATCAATACGGTGCAGCGTACTGAAATGCTGATTCTTTTCATATTTCAGGTTAGTTATTATGTGTTATTTTTATTTGGTTGTCGTCTATCTGATAGTCAAAACCATAGTGCATCTTCAAGACATCAAGAATATCTGTAATATTTCTGTCCTTGAAGGTACCTGTATATATGTCAGACAGAGATATGCCGTCTGTACACTCTATCTGCACACCGAAACGTCTTTCAAGTTTGTCTATCACCCGGTAAAGAGGCTCATGCATGAATACCATGGTCTTCTTCAGCCACGCCGTCTCCACTTCATTATCCGTCATCATCAGATTCATTCTGCCGGTGCAACGATCAATGCATACCTTCTCATTAGGAGAAACTTTCAGGATGGAATCTCCACTGCGAAGACTCACGCTACCCTCCACCAGAGACATTTCGGAAAAATCAGAGTCCGGATAAGCATAGACATTGAATTTAGTACCATGAACAATGACTTCCATCCCCTGAGCCTTGACAACGAACTGCTTTTCTGAATCCTTGGCTACATCAAAAAAAGCTTCTCCTTCTATTTTCACGACTCTATCAGAGACACCGAAATCGGAACCGTAACTAAGATATGACCTCGCATTAAGTTTTACCGTCGAACCGTCAGGAAGACTGACAACAGAAGTACCTTCGTTACCGGATTCAAATCTTACTTCAGAGGAAGACATAAGCTTCATCTCCTTATGAATGTCTGCTACATACAAGCCGAGTCCAACACATATGAACATCAGTACAGATGCAGCAATCCCCATGTACACATGTATGCGGGACGGCTTTTTCTCTGTCCTGATTATAGGGTAAAGCGCATCTTTCTTTGACTTTGTCAACGGATACGGTGAAGAAAACTCGCTCCATTCCTGCTCCAGCAACGCACCAAGCTCGTTGTCAGAAATCTGTTCCATTTCCCTAGACAACAAGTCCAATTCTTCAGCAGTAATCCTGCCTTGTCTGTATTTTTCCAATAATGTACTCATACTTCTTATTATAATATCCCCGAAACCGGATTTTGTAACATATTTTTTTTGACTTTTATAACAGGCTCAAGAGTTTTTCTCTGATTTTACGCGTTGCTGCCGACAATTGATTACGCACTACCTGATCTGAAATGGAGAGCATCTGGGCAATCTCCGATGAAGACAAGCCGTCCTCCCGGCTGAGCTGCCAGATCTCCCTCTGCCGAGGTGGGAGGTCCTCCTTTGCCAGTTTCAAAGTCCTGACGTACAGATCATAGTCGCATGTCTGACGGCTCTCAACCGACAGAGAATCAACAAATTCCACATAATCCCTCATAAGAGGATTCTTCACCTGTCGTCTCAACTCTTTCAACATCTGTCTGTATGATATTGTAAACAGATAAGACTTTACGGATTTTGATTCATCGAGACGTTCCCTGTTCATCCACAGACGGATAAAAGCATCCTGTATGATTTCATCCGTGGTATCTTCCGATTTGACATATTGAAAGACAAACCTATATAAATCATTAACGTATAATTCATACAGATGCCTGAAACTCTTTTCGCAACCAGACTTTATCTGACTGATGAGCAATTTTTCATCCATTTCTCTTTTTCATTATGGTGCGGCAAATATACGATTTTCATTAAATTTGCAGAATAATATACGAAGATGAAGAACTTCTGGAGAATATTTGCGGCTGTGCTGGTGCTCGGATGGGCGGCAGGAGGGACGTGTCATGCCCAGAAGGCGGGGAAGAAGGCACCGGTGAAGGTGGGGGCGACTGCGGTGTGGGGAGAAATGCCGGAAAACGAAGATAATGCTCTCAGGTATATTGTAGAGGGGAAGGATACCATATATGTGGACAATATCACTCCTTCGAAGGTGTATTCGAGGCTGCCGAGACAGAAGGGGCGCGAATGGAGGAAGTATTATAGACTCGTGCATAATTTCAGCAAAGCTTATCCTTATGCCCTTGTGGCAAGAAAGCTCGTGCAGGAGGCGGACAGTACGATTGCGGCCGACAATCTGAAGAGAGTGAAGAGGGACCAGTATGTAAACAAGGTGCAGAAGGAGCTGTTCGATGTGTTCGAGAGTCAGATGAGAAATATGACAGTGAGTCAGGGAGCTCTGCTGATGAAACTGATAGATAGGGAGGTCGGAAAGTCTTCCTTCAATATAATAAAGGACTATAAGAACGGGATGGCCGCAGGATTCTGGCAGGGAATCGCCAAGATATTCGGCACAGACCTCAAGAAGCCATATGACCCGGAAGGAGAGGACAAACTCACAGAGGAACTTGTACAGATATGGGAAGCGGGAGATTTCCAGGTATTCTATTTCGCTATCTTCTGGAAGGATCCTCCGGTGCTGCCGATTCCGGAGAAATATCTGTAGTATTACACAGCTGTCCCTCCATACCGATGGTAATCCACCAAAGGCACAGAGAAACAGCCACTGTCATTCAGTCATATAAGCCTATTTATCCTTGAAGACTTCCACTTCTTCCGGAGAAAGGTGCAATGCCCCGGCAATCACATCCAAGGACATGCCGGATTCGAGAAGTTGCCTTATTGTCTCTGCGCGGCCCTCGGCGATACCTTTTGCAAGGCCTTCTGCAAGGCCTTCTTCGATACCTTTTGCACGACCTTCGGCAAGGCCTTCTTCGATAGCAATTTTCCTCGCGTATGCCATCTGATTCCTTAAATCTCTTTCTGTTGTCATCTTTTCTATCACTTTAGAACGTGTCTGTTCATCCATATTTCTAAGTTCAGATATATGAAACATCTTCTGAAAGACACCATGGTTCAACTTTTCCGGACACTCACTCAGCCTGGACATATTCCTAAGACAGAAGTACATTCCTTCCAATACATTTCCATCAAGTTCATCAATGCCCTTAGTGAACTTGTCCAGTTCTATGTATATAAAAGTAAGACGGTCTGTCAAAAGCGTATGGGTACTCTCTTCATACAGACGATAAACTGTCTTCACCTCAGGATTGCCAGCATTTTCCTCGATATTAAAATCAAGAATGCTTATGACATATACCGGCCAAAACGCATACTCTGCACTTCCGGCATCAACCTGATTTCTTATCTGAAATGTCGAATAATAAATCGACCTCTCCACATAGGCCGGCTGTTTTCGTCTCTGAACCTCCACTACAATTCTGGAACCATCATCAGTCTTACAGAACATGTCATAGACAGAATTCTTTCTTCCCGGCTCCAGAGACCTCATCTCCTTATCCATAAAATCCAGATCCACGATGTGTCTGTCCGGGATGACCTGATTCAGAAATTCAATCATCACATCCTTGCTGGACTCCTGCCCAAACACCAGTTTGAACACCTCGTCATTCAATAAATCCGCATACTTGAAATCGTAACGCATAATTTTTAATTTAAGAAGTTAAACAAAAGCCGAATACGGCTACCAATTAAAAAGTTATGCTTCCGATTGTTTTCTCCCCTTGCATCGCAAATTTGCGAAAAAATCAAGAGCAATCATATAGGGGCGATGACGATTTTTTCTTTTTTTTATGTTTTTACAACGTTTTTTGCAAAAATGTGGTGAAAACAAAATTTGAAACATATTTATTATGCTATCGGGAAACATTAATGTTTGCAGATTTTTAGCAATATTTCCGGCAAAGGGGTCAATTTTTCAAAAAGAAATTTTATTTTTGTCCCTGATATGCAAAAGCGATTGTGAGTCGAGAGCGACTTATGACCGCTTTTCATGATATAAAAGTCTAACTTCAAACACCTTTTATGGATTTTACCGCTTATCAGTAAATGAGGAAACTGTTTGTCTTTTTGGGGATTGTCATGATGACAGTCGGCTCTGCAGTCAGTGCGCAGGAAGTTGATAGTACAGCGCCATTGCAGAAGTCATCCTGGGGGGATGCAAATGAAACGGATATAGCAGATTATATCCCGGACATCATTTTGGACACACGCTCCGGTTATGCCTGCAGTCTGGCAGATGGAGCCGGCGAGTTCGGTGCGACGGGACTTTATCTGGACATAAACGGTAAAATCAGTCCGAGGCTGTCATACAGCTTCAATCATATAATCGCCGCGAATTATCTTGACGCCGTCGGTTTTGATGCCACACAATGGCTGAATCTCACTTATTCTATCGGAAGTTTCGACCTTACTGCCGGAAAGTTGTCCACAAACATGGGTAACTTCGAGTATGATGCGGATGTGCTTGATGCATATTTTGACCTGAACTCGATGGTTTATAACATGCTGGACTGCTACCAGTGGGGACTTCAGGCTACATGGAATCATAGCGACTCTCATTCTGTGGCATTCCAGTTCACGAATTCTCCGCTTGCTACGGGAAGTAACCAGTTTGCCTACAATCTTTCATGGCGTGGCGAATGGGAGCACTATATGCCATATTGGTCTGTCAATCTCTGGCAGCACGATGCCGGAAGATATATGAAAGGTCTGAATCTGGGAAACCGTCTCAATTTCGGAGGATTCTCATGCGATCTGGAGTATATGGTCAGGGCAACAGATATGAAACGTTTCGGCAAGGATGATTTCAACCTTATCCTTGCACCGTCATACTCGTTCGGAGAATGGGTGAGGATATTCGGAAAATTCGGTTGGGAACGTACTGCAGCCGACCTTCCTTACGACCTTGCATATGAAGAATACAAGGGTGGAGATTATCTTTATTACGGTGGAGGTGTAGAATACTTTCCTTTCAAGGAAAACCGCGATATAAGACTGCATGCGTTCTGGGCGCTCAACAACTACGGCGACAATATTCTGAATATCGGTCTGCGCTGGAAGATAGACGCGACATCCATTATCAAACGCATGTTCGGATGCAAAGAACTATAAATATCAGGATCATGAAAAAGAGCGACAACATCATAGAAATAAAGAATGTAACGAAGAGCTTCGGCGAGAAATGCATACTCAACAACGTCAGCATATCTGTAAAGCAAGGAGAGTTCCTTACTCTTCTGGGCCCTTCAGGATGCGGAAAGACCACTCTGCTGCGTATGATAGCGGGGTTCGGGTCTCCGGATTCAGGAGAAATCCTTATCAACGGGACTGATATCACTGACATGCCGCCTCATGAGCGTCCGGTGAATACCGTATTCCAGAGATACGCCCTCTTCCCACATCTTGACGTGTACGAGAACATTGCCTTCGGACTGAAGCTGCAGAAGGTACCTGAGGCAGAGATCGACAAGAGAGTACGCAGAGTACTGAAGATGGTGAGCATGACCGACTATGAGGACAGGGACGTGGAATCTCTTTCAGGAGGCCAGCAGCAGCGCGTAGCCATTGCCAGGGCTATCGTGAACCAGCCTAAGGTACTTCTTCTGGACGAGCCACTGTCGGCACTTGACCTGAAGATGCGCAAGGATATGCAGATCGAGCTCAAGGAAATGCATAAGAAACTCGGCATCACATTCATCTACGTGACTCACGACCAGGAAGAAGCTCTGACTCTTTCAGACACTATAGTTGTGCTTGACGACGGTAATATCCGTCAGATAGGTACACCGACAGACATATACAACGAGCCTCAGAACGCATTTGTGGCAGATTTCATCGGGGAGTCCAATATCCTCAACGGAAAGATGATAAAGGACCGTCTTGTGGAATTTGCCGGACATGAGTTCGAGTGTGTGGATGAAGGATTCGGCGAAAATGTGGATGTGGACGTTGTCGTTCGCCCAGAGGACATATACATCACCAACAAGCTGGAAAGCGCACAATTTTCAGCCAAAGTGAAATCGTGCACCTTCAAGGGCGTGCATTATGAAATGTTCGTGGACACCGACAAGGGTTATGAACTGATGATCCAGGACTATAACGCATTCGAACCGGAATCCGAAGTAGGACTCATCATACGTCCTGCCGACATCCAGGTCATGCACAAGGAAAGAAGCATGAACACCTTCGAGGGAGAAATGGTCTCGGAAGACAGCGTAAAATTCCTCGGCGCAGAATGGAAATGCGAACCTCAGAGCGGTCTGGAGGCAGGAGACAAGGTGAAGGTGGAGGTCAACTTCTCCAAAGTCGATCTGATAGACCATCCTGAAGACGGAAATATCGAAGGAGAGGTATATTTCCTCCTTTACAAGGGAGACCACTACCATCTGACTGTCAGGACCGAGCACAGGGAATATATCTGGATCGACACGAACGACATATGGGACAAGGGAGACCTTGTAGGTGTTAACATAGCCCCTAAGGACATTAAGATCATCAAGTGCAATGACTAAAAGAAGTACCTGGGCACTGCCCTATGCAATATTTCTGGTGCTGTTTGTAGCGCTACCGCTTCTGCTGATCATGTTCTATGCATTCAGGGACGGAAGCGGACACTTCACGTTGGCCAACTTCACCAAATTCTTCACAGACAAGGATGCTATAGAAACATTCGCATTGTCGTTGGAAGTGGCTATCGAGAACACCGCTCTCTGCATTTTGCTCGGATACCCTGCTGCCTGGATCCTTGCAAACAAAAAGCTGAACAAAAGTGCTGTCACAATAGTGCTCTTCATCATGCCGATGTGGATAAACGCCCTCATGAGGACGCTTGCCACTGCGGAGCTGTTCCATATGCTTGGATTCCAACTCGGCAAGGGAACTCTGATCGTGGGTATGGTATATGACTATCTGCCATTCATGATATATCCTATTTATAATATCCTGGAAAAGATGGACAAGTCATATGCAGAGGCCGCCTCTGATCTGGGAGCAACACCTTGGCAGGTTTTCTGGAAAGTACAGGTACCTCTTTCGATGCCAGGAGTCGTGAGCGGAATCATGATGGTGTTCATGCCGACCGTAAGCACATTCGCAATATCTGAATTCCTGACCAACAACAAGATAAAGCTTTTCGGTACCATCATCCAGGAAAACATCAATTCCGGAATGTGGAACTACGGTGCGGCACTCTCTCTGGTGATGCTCATCATCATCGGTATCACAAGCCTGCTTCAGGACGACAAGAAGGAACTTAACGAAGGGAGGGTGTAAGGTATGAAGAGATTTTTTGCACAATGCTACATCTGGCTGCTCCTGATAGTGCTCTACGCTCCTATCGCGTTCATTGCAGTCTTTTCGTTCACTGAAAGCAAGGTTCTCGGCAACTGGACCGGCTTCTCTACAAAGCTGTACGCAAACCTGTTCACAGGAGACATGCAGGGATCAGGATCGCTGATGTCGGCCATCCAGAATACGCTTCTCATCGCTCTCGTGGCAGCTTCCGTATCGACACTTCTGGGAACAATCGCAGCAATCGGCATACATAACATGAAAGGTCGCGGCAAGCAGGCGGTGACCTTCCTCAACAACATCCCGATGCTCAATCCGGACATCATCACCGGTGTATCTCTGTTCCTGCTCTTTGTCTTCCTGCATGTCAGTCAGGGATATACAACGGTCATTCTGGCACATATCACCTTCTGTACCCCATATGTGGTGCTGAGCGTGCTTCCGAAGCTGACGCAGATGAATCCGAACATATATGAAGCAGCCCTGGACCTTGGAGCGACTCCGTTCCAGGCACTCAGAAAGGTGCTTCTGCCGCTGCTTAAGCCGGGTATGATCTCGGGTTTCATACTTGCATTCACCATGTCACTGGACGATTTCGCAGTCACGTTCTTCACAAGAGGAACCATCGGTCTGGATACTCTCTCGACATACATCTATACCGACGCCCGCAAGGGAGGACTTACTCCGGAGCTCCGTCCTATGATCACGATTCTGTTCCTCGGCATATTGGCTCTGCTGATTGTCATCAATCTCAGAAAGGCACGTGCCGCTGAAAAGGCCGCGAAATAATCCTTAGAATTTTCAAGATGAAGAAGATATTGCTTGCAGCCGTCATGGCTATGACTTTATGGGGTTGCGCGGAAGACCGCAGCAGCATTCTGAAGGTATATAACTGGGCAGACTACATCGACGAGGATCTGCTCGACGAGTTTGAGAAATGGTATTTCGAGCAGACCGGTGAAACTGTGGAGATTATCTACCAGACATTCGACATCAACGAGACCATGCTTTCCAAGATAGAACTCGGACATGAAGACTACGACGTGGTATGTCCGTCGGAATATATCATTGAGCGCATGCTGATGAATGATCTTCTCCTGCCGATTGACAGGGATTTCGGAGAGACACCGGACTACATAGGCAATGTATCCCCATACATTATCGAGAAATTCAATCAGATTGAAGGGCACGGAAAGAACGCCAACGACTACTCGGTCGGCTACATGTGGGGCACGGTCGGTATAATCTACAATCCGTTATTCGTCAATCCCGAAGAAGTACATGATTGGGCCGTCCTTCAGAATCCCGAATATAAGGGAAAGATCCTCATGAAGGATGCTTTCAGGGATGTTTACACATCGCTTCTCATTGCGCTCAACAAAGATGAGATTGATGCCGGTATAAAAGACATAAAGACAGTTTCCTTTGATGCTTCCGCAGAATCCATCGCCATGGTTGAAGACTATCTCAACTCTTTCAAGGAATCGCTTGCCGGATGGGAAGCAGATTTCGGAAAAGAGCAGATGACAAAGGGGCTCGCATGGATCAATCTGTCATGGAGCGGAGATGCACAATGGGCGATTGATGAGGCTGCTGAAATCGGCGTAGAACTGGAATACTCTGTTCCCATGACCGGCAGTATCGTCTGGTTTGACGGATGGGTCATTCCGAAATATGCAAAGAATATAAATGCTGCCCGATATTTCATCAACTTCATGTGCAAACCGGAAAATGCCCTTAGAAACATGGATGTCATCGGATATGTCAGCACGATAGGGAGTCCGGAAATACTCGAAAGCATGACTGACGAGGAAGAATATGAGCCGATAGATGTCAGCTACTTTTTCGGAGAAGAAGCTGACAGTGTGGCCATCAACCCTATACTGTACCCCGACAAGTCCATCATCAAGCGATGCGGAATGATGCACGACACCGGCACAGAAGATCTCCTGAAAATGTGGTCACGCGTGAAAGGCTCCAATGCATCCGTATGGACATACATCCTTATAGTTCTCGTCCTTGGCGGACTGATTCTGGCCGTAATCTACAAATACACTAAGAAAACATACAGAAAGAAGATCAGGCATCATCACAGGAAGAGCAACTGACAGCATGTTCATATTCGTTAACAAAAACAACATCGATGACTTCAGCACACAGCTGCAGATTTTCGATCAAAACATATTCATCCCGGCATTCCCGGACCCGAATGAAAGAGAATCTCTTGCTGACGACATCATCCCCCGTATGACAGACAGCGTCAAAGACGGGCCACGCACATATTGCATACTCGCGCTTGATGATATAGACGGTCATGTAATCGGTGGTTTGATTGCCGACTGGTACGGTGACTGCGAATCGCTGGAAATCATATACATAGCAGTAAGTCAGGACGAACGCCGGAAAGGAATCGGACGTTCCCTTCTGGACTTTTCAATAAACAGGATCAAAGAAACTGTACATAAAGAAGACAGGAGCATAAAGCATATTTTCATTGAAGTTGATATTCCTGAACAGAAACATGCAGACACTCTCTCAGATGAGGTCATAGACTCTGTCGAGCGTATATCAGTGTGGGAAAAATGGGGCGCCAAAAGAATACCAATCAATTATACCCAACCTTCACTCAGTGCCGGCAAGACTCCTGTAAGCCATATGATGTTGATGCGTCTTGCCGTTTCAGATGACGACCGGAACAATACTATTCTGTCAGAAGACCTCAAAAATTTTCTTGAAGCATTCTACAAAGGACTTAACTCTGAAAACAACGGTTCTCTCACGAAAATGATTGAGGATATTGACATGATTTCAAGAGACGGCTGGATCACACTTGAAAATCTGACAGAATCTCCAAGATCTTATATCTCAGACGCAGTCATAACATCTCACTATCTGATAAAGGACAGGATCGGCATCAACTTGCCCGAGACATGCATTGATTTCAACTCATACGAGTGCGACCTGATGAACTATGTCAACCAGAAAAACCGTCCTTTCAAAACCAAGTTCGTAAAACTTCTGACTGATATACAACTCGTAATGCCGTCCTTCTATAAATACACGTCAGAAGGAGTAACCCATTATTACAAGACACGGGCAAAAAAACTTCTGGCAGATATATCGGTAAGTATATCATGTCCCCCTGATATGGACAACGTAAATCCTATCGCACATCTGTCTGTCAGACCGTCTTCCGACTCATCATTCAGTGAGCTCGACATCATCAGACTTATTACCCCTTTCGGAAGCAGACAGGAAAACTATATTCCTGACTCTGACATATATTTCGAAATCAAAGGAAAGCTGATGAATAGGGAACAGCTCCTGATGTCTCTGCTCGAGATAAGGGAAGAGGGAAAGATTGTCAATATCGAAGAGGGAGCAAGCCAGTTTGACATCAACAGCATCAGGCCTTACGACGGGCAGCCAAAATTCGATAAGGAGCTATTCCTTAAATCTATGGTATCCGGAGACATCAAGGCAGACCTCTTCAGCAAGATTATCTGCGGACTTATTCTAGGCATATTCGACTACGACCGGATGAATTGTGCAGAAGTGGAAGACACGTTCCGCCCGGTAGTAAAGAGCAATAATTCCGCTATCATCCTCAGCAGAGGTCATATATTCAAGATTGAAGACATGGATGAGGATGACAGCAAAGCACTGAAGAGAGTATCTATCTCTCCCTACCTTCTGATCCCAAGTACTGCATTAGCATTCAACGGTATTGCTCTGACTGAATGCGAAACACTCATTACAGACATCTTGAACAATAGATTCCGGCTGAATATAACCAAAGTGATCCAGCAATGTGAGACCGTTCTTGACTTGAAATATCTGGAAAATATTTTCCAATACCAGAGCGAACAGGACATCGTCAACGAAGGCAGGAAACAACGTAGCATGAATGACAGATTCATGAAGCTGACTCACCGTATCGACCTTCTCAAAAAGAGGACGCAGAAATCTTCGGACATAATCATCGAAGGCTTTCTCGGTATTCTCGCGACCTTCGGCATCATGGAAGTTTTTGCAAATGAAATGAAGTGGACCAGTGTGTTCGTCCTTTTGATTGCCGCTATCTTTGGTATCGAGGCATACCGCTGGTATAAGGTCAGGAAAATGATAGACCTGAAGTAATCCTGTCATCAATACGTGAGCTTGACTCCGAAAAAGAATGTCCTCGGGAGGGTCGGGCCGTACATGTAGCCGGAATCCCGGTCTGCTCCTGAGTCGAAATCCTTCTGGAAAGAATTCAGGATGTTCTGCATGCCGGCATTAAGCTGGAGAGAGAAACTGCGGTACAGCCTGAAATCGTATGCCGCCTTGAATCCCATGTCCCAGAATGAAGGGGTCTCCACTGTGATATTCTTCTCTATCATGCCCTTATGGTGCTCCACCAGCATCTTTCCGGTATATGTACCAGAAAGCGCCAGAGTGAGCTGCTTCAACGGATTGTATGAAGCGGTGAAATAACCATACAGGTCGGGAGTTCTGAACATCCTGCGTGTAGCCTCTACATCATCGCTCCATGATCTGGCTTCCTTATATTTCGAATCCTGAAGCGTGACTCCCATCTGGATCTGAAAAATATTCTTCCATGCAAGCTTTCCCTCAAGATTTCCGCCGAAGACCCTTGCTCCGGACTCGTTATGCCTTTCCTTTATGAGTATCCCGTCTTCTTCACCAAGCTCCTTCAAGGCAAACACGTCATCAAGGTCTGTGAAGAAGCCTTCCAGAAGCACGTTTGCCTGCCAGTTACCCCAGCTGTGATACACGTCGGCTGACAGACTGACGCTCTGGGATTTCTCGACAGAAAGATCATCGGCAAGCCTGATCATGGACACCGTACCGCCGACATTGTCTATATGAAGGTCCTCATCAAAAGCCTGAGGTGCACGAAAGCCATAGGAGTAGCTTGCCCTCAGATTTATATTCTTGGCAGGATTGTATCTCAGATTGGCACGTGGACTGAAAATAAGTCCGTCAATAAGATTGTGCTTGTCCAGACGACCTCCGATGAGAATACCCCAATGCGCATTCTTCCACTCATTCTGAGCATAAAGGCTGGCAATCCTGACGGTCTGGTCAGTAATCCTGTCGTATCCCCACATGTTGTCCTTCAGGTAGTCCTCATTATACTCAATACCCACTGTCATGTCGGAAGGCATGAACAGGCATTTTTCCGCCTTGAATATATATTGGGCACCCGCCACCCAGGTAAGGTCAAGGGTCTTGCCATATGCATCCGGATCCATACCCGCCCCATAATAACTGTCCCTGTCAATATGCTGCATGGATGCGAATGCATTAAGCCTGTGCTTCTGATTCTTTGAAAACCAGTCGAACTTCAGGCCACCTGTATTGATCCCGTGCTTTGTCTGCTCGGCAATCATGACTTCATGAGGCGGCAGGTCCAGCTGATCTCCACCCCTGCGGAACTCCTGAAGATGGTGATACTCTGCAGTTATCTTGGAATATAGACCTGTCTTTACATAACCCCTGAAACCAATGGTCTGACCGGAAATTCTCGAAAGTTCCGTAAATCCGTCTCCGTTGGCATCCCAGGGATCCTTTGAAGTATTCTGGCCGAAGACGGCAATGCCAAGCTTGTTGTCCTCCGACACTATGGAAGCGTTTATGTCCGTGGTATTATGGAATGCACCTGTTCCGGCAATGGATGTCATTGTATGAGATATAGCAGCAGAATTCCTCACAGGTTCCTTTGTGATGATATTGATGGTGCCGGCTATGGCGGACGAGCCGAACAGAGCAGACCCGCCTCCCCTCATGACCTCTACCCTGTCGATCATATTCGCAGGAAGCTGCTCGATGCCGTAAACTCCAGCCAAAGCGCTGAATACCGGTCTGGAATCTATGAGAATCTGGGTATATTGTCCGTCCAGACCATTTATCCTGACCTGCTGGAATCCGCAGTTCTGACAGTTGTTCTCCACACGCACTCCAGGCTGGAATGAAAGTCCCTGAGCCACTGTCGTACTGTTTGTCTTGTCATATATATCGGTGCCTACCACATTCACAAGAGTAGGAGACATCCTTCTTGTGGTCTCGCTTCTTGTGGCTGAAACTATGACGCCCTCAATCTGTACAAGATCTTCCTCAAGAACAAAGTTGACCTCATAATTGCGTCCTTTCCTGATATTGATCTCATGGGTCTGTGTCTTGTAGCCGACCGCCGAGACCTCAATCACAAAATCACCCTCAGGAACATGCCTTATTACATAATGGCCGGAATTATCTGTGGCCACACCGATTGTTGTGCCTTTAAGAACGACCACGATATATGGAAGGTGCTCACCTGTCTGACTGTCAATCACATGGCCGTATATATGCGTATCAGTATTGTTTGCTCCGGCAGACAGCACAATACACAATGCTGCCGCCAAAGCGGAAAATATTCTTTTCATCTTGGAGTTAAATTGTTATTTGAATTGATAATTGCGGATAATGGTTCAATCCACAGATGGTGGACCACGCAATGTCATTACCGGAAATGCTCCACCTGTAAGCGCAGGTGTTTCATAACCGGAAAACAATTCAGATAACACAAAGAAAGGAGTGAAAGAGAAAATGATTTCCGAAGCGCTCTCAGACTGAAACTGCGACAGAAGGTCGATTACAGTATATTGAGAATCGCTGTGCTCATGGTCTGAACCTCCTCCCAGATGTGAGTGAAACACAGATGACCCGTTCACTATATGCGCATGCGAGAACATGCTGATACCGGAGTAGTAACAGCAGAACAACAGCAGTAGCACAAGGGCCGGATATGTGTTTGCTCTTTTCATAACAGGGAGCAAATATAGTAAAATTTGCAGTCCGGACAGCCGTGAAGGACGATTTCTGTAAAGCCGGCACCCCATCCTCCAGCCTGGCAGCCAAACCGCTGACCAACAGCGCTTTGCAGAAACGCGATTCCCCCGCGCAGGGGAATCGCATATCCACAACATGATCATTATCAGCGAGTTCCGTGACAGAATAAAGAAAGTATCATTTCCCGACAATGATATCCTGTTTCGCGCCACCCTTGTCGGGAAATGAAATAAAAGACTATCTTCGCATGTCACATAATTACAACACAACCATGAAGAAACTGAAAGCCGTTGCCGCGCTCTGCCTGATGATTCTGTCGTTGAATTCCGAGGCAAAACAGTTCAAGACAATATCTTCCAGAGAAGGACTGTCGAACAACGCCATACTGTCCATGCATCAGGACAACAAGGGGCACCTGTATCTCGGAACAATGGACGGACTGAACATATGGAACGGAAACACCATTGAGATATTCTCCTCAGCAGACGGGAAAAACATATTCTTCGGCAACAAGATAAGACATATAATACCGGGAAGTGATGAGAAACTGTACCTGCTCACCACCTACGGACTTGCCGTACTGGACATCCAGACCCGAAACGTCGCATTCTTTGAGAACATGGCGTTCAGCGACATCATGACTGTGACAGAAGACGGAAACATATTTTCTGTAAACAACTATAACAAGCTGCAGTATCTGGACACAAAGACCTCTGAATTGAGAACCTTTCCAGGCCCTGTAATAGAAGAAAATGAAGAGTGTCGCAGAATGTTCATGATGAAGGATGGTAGACTTTGCATCATGACCAGTAACAGCACCTATCTCATATCATTTGACAACGCTCTCTCTCCAGCAATACGAAAAGTAGAAAGCCTGGCGATCCCATGCCTGTATGTCGCTCCCAGATATGACGACAGCAACTATCTGCTCATCACTGCTGACAGACGGCTGTGCTCGTTCAATATAGAAGACGGCACCTTGGAAACGAAGGCGGAAATAGACTCACCGTTTCCGGGAAACGATGATGTCACCGGAATAATTCCGACAGACAGCACATATCTGATAGGATTCAGAGAAAGTGGCGTAAAGATATTGGAAAAGGGGCAGAAACATCTTCTGGATACGGACATCGACTGCCGTGTTCTGAGCATGATTCCAGACAAGAAGCAGCCCATAATATGGATAGGTACTGACTGCAATGGTCTTATCCGATGGAGCAGCAGTGCCACAGACATTACATGCATCACATATGATGACCTTCCATATTCCATAAACACGCCTGTCAGGAGCATATATCTCGACAACGACGGGGACCTGTGGTTCGGAACAAAGGGAGACGGTCTGTTCAGGATCCGAGATTTCAGGGAGAAGGGCGAATTTGACATCGACAAGTTCTGCGAAGAGAACAGCAATCTTGTACATAACAGCATCTACACCATTACGGAAAGCAATCACCCGTGGATATGGATCGGAAGCGACGGAGACGGCCTTAATTACTATTCATATAAGAGCGGCCGGCTTGGAATTGCAAAAGGGAGCATCGGGCTCTCAAACATCCACTGCGTACTTGAACAGGACGGAGAGACATTGTGGGTATCAACAGACGGCCAGGGCTGCTACAGATGCCGTTTCACATCGGAAAACGGAGTGCCGGTAATCACAGAAATCAAAAAGCTGGATTTTACAGAGCCATTCAACCACAAGAGCTCCGTATATTCGATTGCTCAGCAGAATGATTCCATCCTATGGTTCGGAAGCCGAAGAAACGGAGTTCTGGCGTACAACATAAACACAGAGAAATCGCTTGTGGTACAGTTCCCTACCACTGACGGACTGGCGGCCAACGAAACATTCTATGTGACCAAGGCGGAGGACATGCTGTTTGCCACAGGTAACGGTGTAGCTGCCTATTCTCACGAGAAAGACTCTGTATTTTTACTCGATTATGTCCCTAAGAAGGCCACTCACGCAATCCTTCCGGACAGAAACGGACACATATGGATAACAACCAATTCCGGCATCATATCTCTGGACGAGGACTTCAACTACCGTGCATCCTTCAACAGATTTTCCGGTATGGAAGTAATAGAATATTCAGACGGAGCATGCTTCTACGATTTCCCAAGCAATACCATATTCTTCGGAGGCATCAACGGTTTTACTGTCATAAAGGACAATGTCCATGACAGGGTAATATTCAATCCGGAACTCAATATAACCAACTTCATCCAGAACAACACCGCCTCACACATCGGACTGAAGATGAAGAACGGGAAGCTGAAGATACCTTACTCGCAATCAGTATTCGGCATCGAGTTCTCGATTGTCGATAATCTGAATTATCCGGATTACAGATTTCTGTACAAGATAGACGGATATGATAAGGATTGGACTGAAAATCAGAACAATATAATCTACTTCCCTCTTCTGGCTCCGGGAAACTACACCCTCAGGATAAAGTACCTCAACCTTGCCACAGGATATGAAAGCGAGGAAGAATGCCTGCCTATATACATAGTCCCGCCCGTACATAGACGCTGGTGGGCGATAGTCATATACATCCTGCTGGGACTCTTCGTCATATACAGGATCATAAAACAGTCGCGCGACAGATATGCCGCAATGCAGGAAAAGCTCCGCAAACAGTACAAGAAGGAAATCCTGAAGGTAAAGAACGACACAATCGATTCCGTTACCGAGGAACTTTCCACACAGACCACGTTCATGTTGGGACTATGCCAGCAGATACGTACCCAGACAGCCAACAGGCCAGAGGTGGAAGGCAAGGTGAATCTGCTTGAATACAATATCACGAAAATCAACAAGATCCTTCATATCCTGAATGAATATAAAGGCATAACTGCCGAGTCTTCAGGCGAAGTGGCGCTTGTCCATGTAGGTCATATCGCCAATGAACTGCTGGAGATAATGAAACCGGGCGCAAAGGCGAGAAAGGTGACAATATTCCATAAGATAGACATGGACATCATACTTCCCGTCAACAAGCAGGCTTTCTACACCATATTCAATACGCTTACTCAAAAAATCATATCAATCTGCGACGGTAGAAAGGAGATGCACCTTGACCTGTACAAGAAGAACAATGGAGAGGGCATCTGCATATCCATCACCGCCACTGTAGAAGAGGAAATATATCGTGAGACCATGATGATGATGGAAAACGATTTCCTTTTGGAAAGGACAGAAAACGACGAGGATATAAGTAATCTGGAGTTTGTCCTGTGCAGAAAACTGATCAATGAGATGAACGGCACCATGGCATATGGCTACACAGGAGAATCCAAGGAGCTGCGGATCCATATAAGTCTGCCTCAACACGAAATGGAAGGACAGTCCCTAAGACCTGCCATCTCATCAATTTCGGAAGATATCAACACCATACTTCCGGAAAAGGGAAACGGCAGAGGGCACCTTCAGAAGATCTATGTAATAAGCATCAACAAGGAAACATCCTCATTCCTGGAATACTTCCTCTCTGACAAATATAATGTCTGCGGCATTTCTGACAACCAGACCGCCTTTGCCGAAATAAAAAGCAGTATACCGGCCGCCGTCATCTATGACATAACGTCAATAAGGGGAGAATTCTCGGAATTCATCACGCGTATCCGTCAGAACAAGTTTACCGGACAGATACCTGTCCTCACCCTGACATCATCCCTGCAGATAACCGAACGCGAGGAATGCATAAAACAGGGAGCCGACCTATGCATCTCATTCCCGTTCAAGATGGATTATCTCATGTCCGCCCTTGAACGCATGCTGAACAAGAGGGCGAGCACGGCGGAATACTACAACTCGGCAGTAAGCGCATATGTGATGAACGAGGGCAAGATACTGCACCGTGACGAGCAGGACTTCATCAACAAGATACTGAAGTTCATCGAAGAAAATCTCTCAAACCCAAATCTGAACATAACGATGATGTCCCAGACGATGGGAATCAGCGAGAGAGGCATATACCGAAGATTTGAAGACGCCACAGACAAGACGCTGCACCAGATCATCAAGGAGGCCAGAATCGAGCTTGCCGCCAAGCTTCTTACCTCATCGAAGCTGACCATCGACGAAATCATGTTCAAGGTGGGATATGAAAATCGGAGTACATTCCACAGAAACTTCAAGGAAGCAAAGGGAATGACTCCGAAAGAATACCGTCAGAGAGCTCAGGACAAAGCATTCCAGACTCTCTCGGACGCGGATTGATCTAATAGCGGGATGTCTTGCTCACGGTAATACCGGGCCAGTCATCCGTCCTGAAAGGACTTGCCGGGAGACTAGCCTTGTTGTAGAGGTTGCAGACAGGGTTATGTGCCCATGCATATCTTACTGCAAGAGGACGAGGAACATCCTTGCATGAAACTTCGATACAGTTTCCGACAATCCTTGCATCCGCCCAGTAGAATTTGCGGTCCGCTCCGGCAATCGTAAAGCCTTCGAGCTCGCCGCCCTTAGCCACGAGGCCGCCTCCAAGAGACGAGAAACGGATCCTGATGACATCTCCGTCCACCTCATAACCCTCATAAACAGGACCGGAGCACTCCACAGGCATGCCATATGTCTTGTTGAGAGCCTGAAGGGCAAGACGCTTGCCCACATCCTGCTTGTTCTTCGGATGTATGTCCCCCGCATCTCCTATATCTATTGTCACTGCCATACCAGTGTTAGGGACTGTCTTTGTCGCCATCAGCTGTGCCTCTCTGAGTTCTGCCCAGGAAGACTCACATGGAGATGTCTGAAGACGGGTAAAATTCGCAAGCTGGGTAATGTAGAATGGAAAATCATAGCCCCACTGCTGTCTCCAGTCTGCAATCAGAAGCTTCTGCAGGTCGCGGTACTGATATGCCCTGTCGTCATTAGAGCAGCCCTGGTACCAGATCGCACCTTTGATAGCATATGGAACCAGAGGAGCAATCATTGCATTATAGAGAACCGTTGACCAATATGGCTCGTCATACATATTCACAGGCTTCTTCGGCATCGGCACATCACGCTCATCAATCCTTGATTTCCACATGCCGGCAAGAGAGAGTCTCTCTCCATCCGGTCCCTTAAGGTAGAAAGAAGCGTCATCTCCAACAACTCCACCAGCACTTCCAGTATCAATGATGCGGATTGTAATCACAGTCTCGCCTTCTTTTACAGTCTTAGCCGGCACTTTGTATTCTCTGACTTTTTTCCAGCCCTCTGTACGTCCCACCTGCACACCATCGAAATATGTAACATCATTATCATCGACTCCGTCCATATGCAAGACTATCTCCTTTCCTTCCCACGATGCGGGAATCCGTACACGGGCACGAACAAGCACATGACCGTTATAATTAGGATATACGCTCTCAATATTGCCCGGCAACTTCATATCATCCCAGCCGCTGTCATCAAAACCAGTTCGAGCAAAGTCAGTTGAAGCAGCATATAATTCATCATATGCGGCAAATATCTTGTTCCACGCACTCATGGCTTCCTGAGTCTTGATGCGGCGCATTTCTCTATCTGCCGGCCACTTTGATACATCCTCAGCCTGTGATCCAAGGCTCTTCACACCCGCAAGCGCATCCTTGCTCATCCACGCCTCGATAGTAGTTCCGCCCCAAGACGAATGGATCAGACCCACCGGCACATTTCTCTTCAGATGAATCTCTCTTCCGAAGAAATATGCAGTAGCGGAAAAGTCACGGACTGTTTCAGGCGAGCAAACCTGCCATCCGTCTCCATATGTCGGGAAGTCAGTTTCAGGCTTCGAGCTAGTCATTCTCTGCACGCTGATAAGCCTTATATTCTTATATTTTGCTGCATCCTCAATCTCCTGATCGCAATTGAGAACATTTGCCCATCCTCCCTTGAGAGGCATCTGCATATTGGACTGGCCAGAACACAACCATACTTCTCCCATAAGGATATTGTCTATCTTCACAGGCTCACAGCCCTCTTCGGCAACGGTCATCGAATATGGGCCACCAGCCTTAGGAGTACGCACCTTCACCATCCATTTTCCGTCCTCAGCAACAGTAGCAGAATATTTTACCTTATTCCAGGACGGGACCACCGTTACAGAAGCCCCAGGCGTCGCTGTACCCCATACCGGAGCATCCGATTTCTGCTGCATCACCATATTGTCTGTAAACAGAGGTGACATGTGGACCTCTGCCGAGAGATTCATCGCAGACGCAGCAAAAGTCATAATCAAAAGGAATGTCAATCTTTTCATGTTATTAAAAGTTAAGTGATTATTTCAGAGCTATCTTCTGCGCATGAAGTCCTGTGCCCAGCATCAAGACTGCCAGGAAAACAATCGTACGTAATACTTTCATACCAGATATATTCAATACTTCAAGACTGACTGGAAAGCAGCAATAACTATCACCGCCTCTCCAGTCAGTCTTTCCAACCAATTAAAACACCATTATTTTACGTATGCTGCGTATCCGCCATTACGCATCATCTTGATTTTCACTACATCACCCTTGCTCACCTGACGCTCCTTCTTCACATAATGCATAGCCTGTCTGTCAGCATTGATACCGTCTTCGAACGAAACGAGAGTGAATGTCTTTCCTTCAGGAAGGAAGTCGAGAGTAACCTCGAGCTCCAGAGGATTCTCACGCTCCCCTGTGATACCTCCGAGATACCAGTCTTCTCCGTTGCGCTTAGCCACAAGGGCATACTCACCAAGCTTCGCCGCAAGTACCTTCGTATCATCCCAGAGAACAGGTACAGAAGACATGAATCTTGTACAGTCATCGTTCCTGTAATAAAGCGTAGGGTTATCTGCAAGCATCTGGAGGCCAGACTCGAAGAGTACGAAATGAGCCATCTGATGTGCTCTTGTTCCCACTCCGGCAGAGTTTGGACGACGTGCATTATACACATTCGGCTGCATGCTGTTCATTGCACCAGGAGTATATTCCATAGGTCCCACAGCATTGCGGATGAACGGATGATATACGCTGTTTGAAGGAGGGCAGTTACCCATCTGCTCAAGACCGCGCACACCCTCGTATGAAAGGAGGTTAGGGTACATATACTCGAGTCCTGCAGGCTTGAATGCACCATGATAGTTCACGAAGATATGATGCTCGGCAGCAGCCTTTACAGTCCTTTCGTAGAAATTGACCATCCACTGGTCGCTTCTGTCCATGAAGTCGATCTTCACACCCTTCACTCCCCACTCTTCGAACTTGGCGAAAAGTCCGGGATTTTCCTCCACACAACGCCATGTAAGCCAGAGGATCACATCCACTCCCACCTTCTTTCCATGAGCGATGATATCGAAGAGGTCACACTCAGGATTAGGAGTATAAGGATCCATATTGTCCTTCGCCCAGCCTTCATCCATAACGATGTACTTCACGCCATATTTTGAAGCGAAGTCCATGTAATATTTGTAAGTCTCCTCGTTGAGACCAGCCTTGAAGTCCACATCAGTTCCATAAGGGATGGCGGCATTCCACCACTCCCAGCTTGCCTGTCCCGGAACGATCCACGATGTATCCTCGATCTTGCTGTCCTGTGCAAGACGGCATGTCATTGTGTTTTCGATAAGACCTGCATCATCAGTAATCACGAAATATCTCCAAGGGAAGCTTCTTGTACCGTCGGTCTTTGCGATATATCTCTCACGAAGGAAGACATTGTTCGACTTGTCGCTACGTGGCTTCTCCACAGCGGTCACAGGAGGGAATACAGACTGCATTCCGTTTGCCTCGTTTCCTCTGAAGAAAGGAGCCGGATAGTCGCAGAGGTCAGATTCGCTCATCAGGACCTTTGTACCCTTAGGAGTTGTGGCAAGGATAGGATAATGAGCCATCTTGTGATAGTTCTTCCAGTCAGATGCCTTGACATTTGTATAGAACTCCTCATATGCTGTCCTGAAACGCTCAGACTGCTGGAGTACAAGCTGGGTTTCTGCCGGGAAGAATACGGTGATATCCTCATGATTCACTTCAATCTGGCCAGGAAACTCAGTCACCCACCTGTAAGCCATACCGTCATCATAAGCACGGAAAATCAGGGAATATCCGCCTTTGAACTTGAGGGTAAGCTCGTTGAAATTATTAGGCACTTCTGCATATTTGAGTCTGAGGAAAGGCTTCTTCACCTCATTCACACTCCTGCGGGTCGCCTTCTGAAGCTTCGGAGTAGAGCCAAGCACATTGCCTGAAATGTCCATTGAAAGACGGCAACGGTCAAGAACAAGCTCGTCTCCACAATATACATCGTAAGTGATACCGCCAGCAAGAGTCACATCCACCTTGATGTTTCCGTCCGGTGAAGCAACGCTCTGCTTAGTCTGCGCATTCAGAGCATGCGTACAGAAAAGGCATGCAGCAGCAAATAAAATCGATAAAATTCTGTTCTTAATCATAGTTATATGGTTTGTTATTCAACGAAATATCAAAAGCTCACTTTGAGGTACCTGCAGCCATGCAATGGAATCACACAGTCGAGTTCCTCAGGAGAGAGATCCTTCTGACGCCATACGTCACGTACTACCTTTACAGGCTTATCAGCCGGGATAAGAGACTTCATGTCCACCTTATGATCCTCCTCGCCCACGTTGAAGATACCGACAGCGATGCTTCCGTCAGCCAACGGACGGCTCCAGATCTCGATGTCGCCGTCTTTTCTGACCAGGTCAGCCTGCTTGCCCAACATATCCTGGTTGATTGCGTTCACCTCGTTGTTGCAAAGCAGATTCAGGGTGAAGTCATCCATCTGTGCAATGTCACAGCCAATGAGCATATTGGAAGCCAGAAGCGTCCACAATGTGATATGTGTATATTGCTCGTCCGGTGTCAGACGTGTCTCGCGGAGATTGCTTCCCCAACCTACCTTGCCGACGACCAGCATATCAGGGTCATTCCAGTGGCCTACAGAAGAATACTGAGATTTTCCTTCCTGAAGGCGGAAGCCGACATGATATATAGAACTCCATGTATCTGCGATATCCGGAGCTGTACGCCAGCTGTTTCCGTCACAATAGATTCCCCACAGATGCACCTGCGTACCGCCAAGAGGACCAAGGCTGTAGAAGATGTCACGAGGCTGCTGGCGAAGATACTTCTGCATCAGCAGATATGGACGCAGACAGCTTGAGAATCCCCAGTCATTTTCCTTCTCTCTGATTCTCTCATAGCTGCACCAGTCATATTTCAGATAGTCCACACCCCACTTGTTATATACCTCTGCATCCTGCTTCTCGTGTCCGAGGCTACCGAGATAGCTGCCACAGGTTGTCGGTCCCGGAGAGCTGTATATACCGAACTTCAGTCCGCGCTCGTGGAGCCAGTCCACAAGTCCTTTCATTGAAGGGAACTTTTCATTTGCCTCAATTGTACCGTCAGGGTTACGTTCTGCCGCTTCCCAACCATCATCGATATTGATATAGCCATAGCCGAAATCTGCCAGACCTTTGTCGATAAGAGCCTGAGTCGATGCCATCACCTTCTCCTGAGTGACGCTCAATCCCCAGCAGTTCCATGAGTTCCAACCCATTGGAGGGGTCTGACCGATCATGTTCTTGCCCACCTTCAGAGTAAACTCCTGTGAGGCCTTACCCTTTGCATTCTCTGCTGTCACTGTGAAAGTAAGATTGGCCGCCTTATCAATATTTCCGCTCAACACTCCGTCGCTTTCTGTCAGATGCAGGCCCTCAGGAAGGTCATTGCATGTAAACTTCATCGGACGCTCGCCTGATACAGGAAAACGATAGATGACAGGAGCACCAGGGCTTACGCCGAATACAGGAGCACCATTGAAGCGGGGTGCTGCCGGAGCAGAAGGAGTCAAAGCGTATTTCAGCTGTTTGTTTTCGACGAGTACCTTTCCTGTCTTACCATCTGTATAGGTGGCTGACAACTGACACATCTTATCCATGCTGTACGGAACAGATATGCTTACAGGCTTGTTGCGCTTGATATTGAGCCTTTTTGTAACAGATGACACAACTTCTCCAGTCTCGCGGTCAGTAACGGTCACTTCCAGCTTTCCGCTGGTAGATGTCGCGAATCCGTTATTGACCTCCACATCACAATGATAATCTCCGACATTTGTGTCGGTAATGCGCATAGAAAGGCCTTCAGCAGCTTGCGGACAGAACACATTCAAAGGGTTACCGTACAATCCGCCTGAACCTCTTCTGTTGTAAACACGTACGGCTATCACATTATCTTCTCCCCAACGGATTCCGTCCTTCTTGACATCGACAACATAGTTACGAGCGTCCTTGTGGGCGCTGAAATAACCGGACTCGTTTGACGGCATACGACCGCTTGCGCCGATCAGCTTGCCGTTCAGGAAACATTCATCGACATCATCTACCTTTGGGATATTCAATATGAGGACATTCTTCTGATCTGCGCCATTCAACAGGCTCTTCGGAATGTTTACACGAATACGGTACCATGCGAAAGATTTTTCAACAACAGGAAATCCCTGCTCGTTCCAATAACGTGTTGCATCAACCTCATTCCAAGAGGAATCGTCCATATCCGGATCTGCCCAATCCATGTTGTCGCCAAACATGAAAAGCGCCTTGTCAACTGTGACTTTCTCCTGCGGCAAAGCATATTGTGCATCTACCTGCAGACCAATAAGAGCCAACAGGACTGTAAATAACAACTTCTTCATTATAATCGGTTATCAGTTTTTGTTCTTTACACTATTTCACAGCGTGCTTATAGCCTTTCACCTTGTCCCATTCTCCGCGGGTGAAATCAGGGACCTCCACAGGCATAGAGCCATAAAGGATGGAAATGCCGCTGAGTTCGGTCAGACATGACCATTCTGCTGCATCGTAAACGTCCTGATCGAGTGGAAGACCGTTACGCAGACAGTAGATCAGACGGTAATCCATGATATAGTCCATTCCGCCGTGACCGCCCACCTTACGTGCCTGAGCTTCGATTTCGGCTACTATAGGATGGCGATACTTCTTCATCAGCTCAGATTTGATCTGGCCTGATACAAACTTCTCTCCGTCAAGATTCTGGTAGTCCATAGACTCCTGTGCAAGATTCTCTGTCTTGAGGGCGAAGCCTTCGACCGGATATTTGCATGCATAACCGTCCACGCCTGTGATCTCGAAGAGTCGGTCGTATGGACGTCTTGTATATACGTTGTGCTGGATCTCAATCTGCTTGCCCTTGGCTGTGCGGATCAGAGTCACTGTGTGGTCGCCGTTGGCAAACTCGTCGGTGCCGAGCTGCGCCTTTGCAACCTCTTTTCCGTGGAACGAATCTGTATCCATCGATACGAGGAAATCCATCTTGTCTCCTCTGTGGATATTCAGGATCTGACATACAGGGCCGATGCCGTGAGTAGGATACACATCACCCCTGTGAGCCTGATTGTACTCAAGTCTCCAGTTATTGTGATACTGCTTCCAGAACGGATCCAGATTGTGGATATAACCGCCTTCTACGTGAACGATCTCGCCGAAGAGGCCGTGCTGAGCCATGTTCAGAGTAGTCATCTCGAAGAAGTCATAGCAGCAGTTCTCGAGCATCATGCAGTGACGTCTTGTCCTTTCGGATGTATCCACGAGCTGCCAGCACTCCGCAATGCTCATCGCTGCAGGAACTTCCAACGCCACATGCTTGCCATGCTCCATCGCATATACTGCCATCTCCACGTGTACCTGCCAAGGTGTGCAGATATACACAAGGTCTATATCGTCTCTCTGGCACAACTCCTTCCATGCATCCTCGCCTACGTACTCGGCAGCCTTAGCCTTTCCCTTGGACACCAGAGTCTTCTGCGCTCTGTCAACATACGACTGTTCAAGGTCGCAGAGAGCAACTGTCTCTGTACCCTCGATGTATGTGAAACGATATACGGCACCCTTACCCCTCATACCAAGTCCGATAAAGCCCACGCGTACGTTTTCGATAGGATCGCAGGTCATCAGCAGAGCGGATTCCTGGCCCGGCTGACGTTTAGGCGTCTGAAGGATTACACGTCCGTCCTTGATCTTGTGTTTTACTGAAGTCTCCACCTTCGGAGCCGCACTCGAGGCAACAACCATAAGAATTGCGGCAATGGTAAAAAGTAATTTCCTCATAGTATATGATAATTTAATGGTTTTGAGCTGTCGATAATTGCAAATATACCTTTTATGTCGGCTATATATGTATGATATTGCGACGATTTTTATGCAAACATGTAACAATGTGTGACATACATGTAGCATGGTCGTAACGAGAATTGATTTCCGCAAATCGAAGGACCGGCGGGAGCGGAAGGCAGGTTACACGCAGCAGATTGTATGGAAAAAATATAAAAAGGGCCGGATTTGTGGTCCGACCCTGTGTTAACAACATTAAAACCGGTAGTGGATTAGTTCCAGACTACGAATTCTGTACAGTGTACTACTTTATTATCTGACTTAGTAAACTTCACGAGAAGATAGCGCGTGCTGATTGGATCTACCGTTGTAGCACACACCTCCGACACATCCTTGTCAAGTTCAAGTTTACCCAGATATGTAAGATCTTCGTCTTTATAATCAAGGACAGCTGTGCTGACAACATATGATGCGTCCTCCAATGCATAGAACTCTATTTCACGAGGCACTTTATTGTTGTGCCTACGCCACACCTCAAATCCATTCAGACTAAGCTCTTCTTTGAGATCAACAATAACTCTACAAGGTATTGCGTTCAGAGCACCATATCCTCGATTGTTATAAAGAGAATGCCAATACTGACCCTTTCCATCAAACGGTCCAGTAACAGCGCCTTCACTCGTCTGCACTGACTCTGCTGCCCATATAAAGCCAAGATGCTGATCTCGAGTATATGGTTCAAGTCCGAAGCCTGTGAGCGTCTTCATGAAATAGTCAGCAGGAAGATCCGTATTCTGATAGTTAGCATCAGGTATGTCCTTATAGACTGATTTATTATTATTTCTAACAACTGCAACTGTACCATTCTCAACATTGATCTGCTTACCATTAAGTACTGCGTTATGAACCTTGAAAGCATAGTTAGTACTTGTGCCCTTCTTCCACTCCGTAGCCGAAGGAATGTTGATAGTGTACGAAACAGAACTTGTGCCCGGAGCCATTGTCTTCACGTCCTCGTTCTCAATCGTTGCATCAGCTGGCTTAGAAGCGAATACATATTTTGCAGGGATCGAGTTGCCGGCTGTAGTAAAGGCATCCTCAACATCGGTCTTGAAGAACTCAACCTCATATTCGAAGTCCCACTGGTTGTCGAAAGGAAGCTCCACAGTAAGTACCATTGAGCCTTCTACAAGAGAAGTTGCAGAAACGCGTGCTGCAGCAGCTCTCATATCAGGAGCAACCATGTAGTAACCAAGTGAAGCGGTGTCCTTATATGTTGCTATCTTAAGATCTGACTCAAGCTTGAGTGAAGCGACATAGCTCTTCATGTCGTCAAACGAAAGTTTGTTGGTCTGAGCGAACTCGAAGATCTTGACAGCATCAAACTCTACATTGAAAGAAGCCTTTCTGTTGGCAACTGTTGCAGAATTCTTAGTGATAGTCCAGCAGTCAGATGGAAGAGCCTTGAGTGACTTTTCGTTTACTACATTGTAGTACTCGATATAGCTCTCGTCTGCCTTTGCTGTAACTACAGGAGATTCCTCCTTAAGACCGGCGCTATATACATGTACAGGGAGCTCTACCTTATCCTGCACATCATACATAGTCACCTCCTGAATACCGTTTCTCCATGCATTGTCAACGAAATACACTGCAGAATCCGGCATGTTGGCATCTCTTGTATCAGGAATACAGCCGAAGAATACGGCCAATGCCATCATGAATGAAACTATATAATATACGTTTTTCATTTTCATAAATTTTAAATTACCAACCAAGATTCTGTGAGTTTCTCAATGCCGGAACCTTGTTCACCTCTGATGTAGGGAATGGAAGGAGATAAGATCTCTGCTTGAATACACGTGGACCCATCTGCTTATGCTCTCCGAATGCATACTGATCCATTCCGATTTCACAACGCAACCAGTAATCTCCATCGATATCGTCATTTGGTGCCTTCTGGTTACATCCGATAGTATAACCGTTAGATGTCTTCTCAGAAATCATCCACATACGGCAGTCGTTGAAACGGTGGTTCTCGAAGCAGAGCTCTACCATTCTCTCACGTCTGATATACTCTCTCTGAAGCTCCTTGTCACCCACGATGTCAGGATATACTTCCTCGATGTTAGGTACACCGGCACGGTTACGTATCTTATTCCAGTACTTGAGGATGTCAGCATTTGTAGGATCGTACTCATTGAGAGCCTCGATATAATCCAGATAAACACCTGCAAGACGAATCTTAGGCCAAGAGTATGTACCCCAACCTGTAGTCTTTACGTTGAGTGTAGGGTCATAAAGTTTGAGAGCAAGGAAGCCGCAAGGGGGTACGTTGTTAGCGTTCGCAATACCATTCTTACCGTTATAGTAGAATTCGATGTCTGACTCGATTTTAGCATCACCCGCCATGAACTGCATACCGCTCCATGCAATGTTACGGTAGAAACGAGCCTCACGGCCTGCAAGACGGTTAGGAGTATCTTTCTCAAGAACAGGGAACTGGTCCTGGTTGATTGCAATAGCTGCAAGAAGAGGATTCTTCATCTTTACAGAACCTGTCTCGCTGTAACCGGCTTTAACTGCTCTTGGATCAACCTGTGCAGGATTCTCATCATCCACATTCTTACCGAGAGCATAAGCCTCTGAGTTCCAATGCTCTGTAGTCACAGGATATACACCGTTTGCCATAGCGAAGGCATCAACAAGCTTGTAGGTTGGAGAAAGTGATGCCCAACCGTCAACCTGCGCCACAATATTCTGAGGGAAAGTACTCTGACGGAAGTGCTGTCCGACCTTCTGAGTGGTAAGGATATATTCCTTTGGAGCGTGATCCTCTACGAAAAGCTTATGCAGGTTCTCAAGACCGCGATGAAGTGGGTCTGGATTGGTAGAGCTGTTCATAAGTTCATAGTGACCTGCTTCTGCATAGTCAATCATATCTCTTGCAGCATCAGCAGCAAGTTTCCAGCGGTTTTCATCATAAGTGATGTTGAAAAGCTGCTCACCCTTGTTGTTCTTGATGTTGTCGTAGATATGAGTACCGTTCTGACCGTTGAAGAGAGGACGAGCACTATAGAGAAGCATCATCTCCTTCACTGCAAGGGCTGCACCCTTAGTGATACGACCATACTCTTTGGTAAGCTCGTAATCCTCACGGAGGTCCTTGTAAGCTTCGTCCAACTCAGAAGTAACGAAGTCAACGAGAGTCTGCCAAGGAGCTCTGTCCACTGTGTAAAGGTTTGCTTCGAGAGCCTCGTACGAAGTGTATCCGTTGAAGAATACAGGGCCATAGAATCTCATAAGCATGAAATAGTAGCAGGCACGAAGGAATCTTGCCTCTGCTCTGTATGACTTGATCTCTACTTCAGAGAGCTCCGGACATTTGTGGATATTCTCGATGAATATACTTGCCTCATAGATACCCTGATACGGTTTGGTATAGATATCACCAGCGCAAGCATTACCTGGATTATAGGTATTTGTATTGAAGTATTTTGTCCATGTCTGAGGGAAGGATCCTGCAGCCTCATCACTCATGTACTGCTGTACAAATTGACCTGCAAGATAAGACTCTTCATACATGAAGCTATAGACGTTCCACAGATATGCCACTGCGGTCGATTGCTTCTCCCAGATGGTATCTGATGTAAGCATGTCATCAGGCTGTCTGTCGAGATAGCTCTCGCAACCAGCAAGGAAAAGCGATGAAATTAATAATAGTATAATTGATTTTTTCATATCTGATAATCTTTAGAAGCTTGCACTTACTCCGAAGCTTAATACACGTGTTGTCGGATAGCGGTAAACACTGTTTGATCCAGATCCTGCTCCATTGAGGTTAGGGTCCCAAAGCTTGAAGTCGCTGATTGTGAAGAGATTCTGACCCTGGAGATAGATACGGAATCCGCTCATACGCATCTTTGAAGTCCACTTCTTAGGAAGAGTATAACCGAGCTCTGCATTCTGGAGACGGATATAACTTGTGTCCTGAAGCCAGAAGTCTGATAACTGGCTGTTGTTATTTACTGTTGTCAGGTAAGAAAGACGTGGATATTTTGCATCAGGTCTTTCCGGAGTCCAGTAGTTCTGATAGATATCAGCCATTACATTAGATCTGTGGATCTTTCCTGAAGGAGAAGAAATACCATGAATGAAGTGTCCGCCGACGCTTGCCATATCCATAGATACGCGCTCATTGCCCTGGAAGAAGAGAGAGAGGTCAAAGCCCTTGTAAGCCAAAGATACTCCGAAACCGTAAACTATCTCAGGAATATTTCTCCAACCGATCGGCTTGCGGTCATTCTCGTCAATCTTACCATCGGCGTTGATATCTACATACTTGATGTCACCCGGCTGGATCTGACCGAAGTATGACTGGTCTGCATGAGTCTCGATGTCTTCCCAGCTCTGGAAAAGTCCGTCGGAGATGTAGCCCCAATTCTGGAAGCGTGCCTGACCTGTACCATTGAGATAAGACCACTCATTCAGAGCCTCATCCTGATTTACAATCACGTTTCTTGCGTAAGTGAATGTACCCTTTGCAGTAACGGTGAAGTCTCCGAAAGTCTGACGGTAGTCAGCTGTGAGGTCAACACCGGAGTTATTCATGGCACCGATGTTCACCCATGGGTCCTTGGTTATACCCATGAAGTCAGGAACTGACTTACGCTGGAGGAAGATACCCGTACGCTCCTCGTAGAAGAGGTCTGCCTGTACCTTGAGCTTGCCGAAGAGTGAGAGGTCGATACCGACGTCCATCTTCTCAGCCTGCTCCCAACCTACGTTAGGGTTAGCGATATCTCCGAGGGCTATACCATTATATTTCGTATTAGAAGTACCCATCCAGGTGTCACCTGCGTCAGTATTGATGGTAGCGAGGTAGATGAAACGGCGTCCGCCACCGATCTGGTCGTTACCTACAAGACCCCATGATCCGCGGATCTTGAGCATGTCCACAACGTTCTTGAGGCGGCCCCACCAAGGCTCCTCAGAGATGAGGTAACCGAGGGCTACTGAAGGGAAGAGACCGAAACGACGTCCTGGAGAGAAGTTCTCCGATCCGTTGTAACCGGCATTCAACTCTATAAAGTAGCGGTTGTCATAGTCATAAGTTACACGACCTGCTATACCCTGGTTTCTGTAAGGGATAGTCGCCTGAGAAGATCCACCTGTAAGGTCGATTCTACTTGACTGCTGGAAAAGGAAGAGACCTGTCACATTATGCTTGCCGAAAGAGTTGGCATAGTTGAGGGAAGCCTCGAGATATACACGGCGGCTACCGCTTGTACCATGACCGAAGTTGAGGGTCTGGTCTCCTATCTTGTTTGCATGGAGAGTGCGGTTGCCTTCTTCGTCAACAAGCAGAGTGTAATGGTCAGGAGTACGTGTACGGTTGAGTGAGTGAGAGTTCGATGCGTCAAATGAGAACTTCGCATTTGCCTTCAAACCCTTGAGAAGCCACTGGAAGTCATGGGTAAGTCCCACGAGTGACTGAGCGTTGTTCCAATACTGCTGACGGTAACCTGTCTGAGTTGCCAGAGCCCAAGGGTTGTGGCTGACGTCAGTACCAGGACCTGCTACATAAGTCTCTCCGTCAATGACATATTTCACAGGGAAAGTATTGGCAGGAGTTGTAAGGGCGTATTCGAAGATTGTTCCTGAACCCTGACCAGGGCTATTTGTTTCCTCGAAGATTGTAGCGAGGTTGAGGTTGAGGGTGGTGTTCTTCTCTACCTTGAGGTCCACATTGGCACGGAAGTTATACTTTGAGTATTTGAGGTCAGTGCTGTATGGAAGAGTCTTGTCCTCATGATAAAGACCGTTCTCTGTATATACACCGGCACCGATGTAATACTTGACGATACTGTTACCTCCGGAGATCTGAACGTTTCCACGATGGCTGGTAGTCACCTTCTTGAACACCTCGTCCATCCAGTTTACATTAGGATACATATCCGGGTCTGCACCGCTGCGATAGAGCTCGATCTGCTCAGGAGTATAGCATGTTGATTCCTGACCTGCTGCTCTTGCTGCATCATTGTAAACTTCTGCAAACTGAACTGCATCGAGGGTTTCAGGAACTCTTGTAGGAGAAACGAGACCAACCTCGTATCTTGCGGTAATCTTAGCCTTTGACTCTGTACCTGAGTGAGTAGTGATGAGGATCACACCGTTCGCACCACGCACACCGTAGATAGCTGTTGCAGAAGCATCCTTGAGGACTGAGAACTCCTTGATGTCGTTAGGGTCAACATGGTCCATAGAACGCTCTACGCCGTCAACGAGGCAGAGAGGATAGTTGTTACCGCTGAAGGAGGATACACCGCGGATCCAGAATGTAGAGCCCGAGCCAGGCTCACCGCTGTTCTGGTAAGCAACCACACCGGCAACCTGTCCACCGAGAACGCTTGAGATCTTGGAAACAGGGGCTGCGAGAGTCTTAGGAGTCACAGTTGTAACGGCACCGATGACACTGGCTTTCTTCTGTGTACCGTAACCGACAACGACTGTCTCCTCGATCGCGAGAGAACCTTCTTTCAGAAGAACATCTGCTTTCTGATTCTTTCCGGTAAGGTCCACTGAAGCGTCCTCATATCCGAAGAACGAAACGCTGAGAGTGGCATACTTGCCAGAATAGGTAATTGAATAACGGCCATCTGAGTCAGAAATTGTACCATAGGACGAATCCTTGATCCAAACCTGAGCACCTGCAACCGGTTCATTCGTAGCTGCATCCCTGACAACACCCTGTACTGTCTTTGATGAGCCATTCTGAGCTGCTACATCAGAGAGTATTGCCCCCCATGAAGCAGACTAAACATAGTAAGGCTGACAACAGCCAATGTTTAGATGTTTGATTTGCACTCATAAATTTGTTAGTTTTGGTTATAAATAGTGTCTTGACGGCGAATTTAGACAAGTTACCATATCGCGATGTATGAAATCACGCCATAGTAGAGTAAAATCGCGCCCAGATTTTTTACAAGCTGGAAAAAGCCGTTTCACAGAAGAACAGGAACTGGAACTTGATGGAATTGAACCAATACGGCCAGTTGTGCCTTCCGGGACGGGAGGTGAAATCGTGCGGAATCTTCTCCTGCAGAAGCTTCTTGTGGAGGTTACAGTTGACCTCATAGAAGAAGTCGTCTGTGCCGCAGTCGAAGATTATGTTGAGCGAGCCCGGAGAGAGGAGATGCGTCATGTTGATGACCGTGTTCTCTTCCCAGTATTCGGGATGTTCCTCTATGGTACCGAGTCTCTTTGATATATGCCAGTTTTTCGGAAACGGTCTGATATCCACACCGCCCGACATGGCTCCGGCAGAGCCGAATATGTCCTGATGTCTGATTGCAAGATACAAGGCTCCGTGCCCTCCCATGGAGTTGCCGGTCACCGCTCTTGCCTTTCTGTCAGGAATGGTCCTGTAGTTGCCGTCGATGTATGAAATAAGCTCTTCGGATACGAAGGTTTCATACTTGTATTCCGGCATCACGGGACTGTCGAAGTACCAGCTGCTGTAACCGCCGTCCGGCATGACAACGATTACGTCATGCTGGTCTGAAAGTCTGCCCACATGACCGTCTGCTGCCCATTTGCGATGGTCGTCGCTGAATCCGTGCAGGAGATAGACAACCGGAAAAGAAAGACCTTCGCTGTAACTGTCGGGTGTGATGACAGTTACAGGAACGTCCTTATTCATGCTTTCGCTTCTGACCATGACCTCTGTCTGGCTGAAAGCAGAGGTCACGATACAGAATACGAAAGCCGATATTGCTGAAAGAAGCGCCTTTCTCATAGACTACTCGGCAAGCTGCTTTGAAATTGTGTCAAGAAGTTCGATTGCCTCATGCATCATTTCATCCCATGGAAGCCTTGTGTCAGTAAGCCTGAGACCCGCCATCTTGTCGAGATGGTCTTCCAACGGCTTGAGCGCAGGATTGTTCGGATACTTCTTGCGGAGGATGTGAACTTTCTCAAAGGCCTCGATACCGTCTCTGAAACGCTCGAAACGCATTGTAGAACGCGCATAAGGATATACCTGGAAGGTGTCGCCTGAACCCCATCTGCGGAAACGTGAGTCATACTCCGGACGTGCCGGCCATGAGTTGTATGCCCATCTGAGCTGACCGTCATAGTCTTTGGAGATGGCATGCCAGCTGAGAAGCTCTGACTCCCAAGGGTGAGAGAATGTCCATGTGTTAGGGAAGAATGTGCTGCAGCATACATAGAATGTGGTCACAAATCCTTTTGCACGACGCTCATCAATCTCTTCCTGAGTCAGGTAGAGCTGTCTCTGAGCCACACAGCAGTCTCTTACGTTAGGAATCCTGCGGTATGATGCATGGTTGTCCGCCATTGCAAAGCCGAGCTCCGGAGCGTATTTCTTCATGATACCGATGACAATCTCCATTTCTTCCGGATTTCTCTCATCCGCTGCGATGTTGGTGATTTCAAGCCAGCCCTTCTCCCTGAGGTGCTTTGTGAAATCCTGAAGGAACGGTCCCCAAAGGCTCTCATAGTCCTTATGTCTTGGTCCACGAGATTTCTCTACATATACACCGTTCTTCTCTTCATACCAGCAGATCATGTTGTTCCAAGCAAGCATCGAGTAGCAGTTGATCTGCTTCTTCACTCCAAGGCTCATCATGAGTTCCACATACCTGTCGAATACCGTGTAGTCATACTCCCAGCTGCCGTCTTTCTTGTGAGTCCAGATGATCATGCTTTCATAGTCATCGAATGTCTGGGAGCCCCAAGGGTCACGGTTGAGTGTAGTGGTGATTACTTTCTGACCGGCATTTGCCAGAAGAGCGAATTCTTCCTTGAGCGCTTCAAAGTGCTCGTCGCTCCACATTTCAAGGTTACGGATACGTGCCACAGCCGAAGGATGCTGCCACAAGTCGAGATGATATGTCCACTGATCTACAGGATGAAGGGTCTGACCGACTACCTCAACTTCGAACGGGAGGGAAACCTTTGCGCCTTTTGCGCTGATCTCTACTGAAGACTTATATACTCCCGGCTTCGCATCAGCAGGAATGTTGACTGTGAGCCAAACCGGACGGACAGTCTTAGGATCCATGTTGAATACCTTGAGAGTATCGAGCATGTCCGGAGCAAGGATTGCAGGATGCTTGGGACCTCTTTCGCAACGGCAGTTGTCACCGCCCTCGTCCGCTATGGTATAACGCACAAAACGAGTCTGTGCGATATCTGCACTCATTTTTGAGCCTGCAGAAACGAAGTCTTTCACTGTACATCTGATACCGTTGAGACCCGTGCCGCTCCAGAGGAGAAGCTGAGCAGAGACAGTCTCACCTTTCCAACCGCTGATTGCGCATGTGTTTGCACTCTTTACGGGAACTTCACTGCGTGAATACAATGAGTCAGCGGAAACCCACTGAGCCTGTACCTTTCCGACAGTGTTCCAGGCAGCCTGACTTCTCTGAGAAACCGGTACCGGATCGGCCGCTTCCTTGAAAGTCACAAACTTCTGAGCATTGGCACTGAATACCGATGCTGCAAGCAGTACTAATGATAAAAATCTTGTCTTCATATAGAATAAGTTATTTGAGTATTTTCTGTATTACTTCTTCCATTACCTTGTAGCCCTCGAGGTTAGGGTGCACCGGGTCTTTCTGATACTCCACCTTCATGGCACGGTTGCCGTCGTCCATTACAGAGAAGTAGTCAGCATATCTGTGTCCGTTTGCCTTGGCATATGCCTGAAGCCTGTCGTTGATCTCACGGATAGACTCCACAGCCCTTTCGCTGCTGATTTCCCAAGACCAGCTGTATCTGTCTGCAGGAAGAATGGATCCCAGGACAACCTTTATCTTGTTTGCCTTTGCCAACTCTGCCATGGACACGATGTTTTCAAAGATATGGTCGAGGGAAACGTATCCCTGATTCATGGCGATGTCATTGGTTCCCGCGAGAATGACAACATACTCCGGCTTGTGATTGATGACGTCTGTACGGAAGCGGGCAAGCATCTGGGCTGTGACCTGACCGCTGATGCCACGTCCAAGGTAGTTGTTGTCAGTGAAGAAATCCTGATCGAAGCGATACCAGTTGTCAGTAATGGAGTCACCCATGAATACAGCCTTAGGCTTCTTTGTCACTTCCTTGTTCTTCTGCTCATAGCGTCCGTACTGTGCCCAGTCCTGCGGCGCTCTCAGACGAGGAAGTTCAACTCTTGCCACTACGGGATAGTGGTCTGAGATCATCCTTGCCTTGTAGCAGACCACGTCCTCGGCACCTGCGTCGATGCGGGCCTGCATTTCGGGCGTGATTTCGACAGGAGTCCAGTAATTGTGAGTGAGGACGCCGTATTCATGAGTTCTGAATTGCGGCGACACAAAGATATGGTCGATGCGGCTTTCTGTGCCGAAGTCTGCAAGGAAACGGTTGATTGTACCGTTGTGACACATGCGATGCTTTGCCGCAGTATATGTATCCACAAGCATTCCTGAGGAAGTGAGGATGTCGAATATCTCGTTGTTCTGGTCTACATTGAAGTCTCCGGTAAGGATATACGGCTCGTCACCGCACATCTCCTTGATTTTGGAAAGAATCAGTTTGCAGCCTTCTCTTCGTGCTACAACTCCTCTGTGGTCAAGGTGAACATTGAAAAGCCAGAATTTCCACTTTGTGCTCTTGTCCTCGAACTTTCCCCATGTGCATATGCGGCACTGGTTTGCATCCCAGCCTTTTGAAGCCACCACGTCAGGAGTTTCCGAAATCCAGAACCAGCCTTTGTCAAGGCAGCGTATCCTATCCTTTCTGTAGAATATCGGAGCGTATTCGCCTTTCTTATCTCCGTCATTTCTGCCTACTCCTATGTAATCGTAGTTATCCAGACCGGCGAGCAGATCCTCAAGCTGATTATGAAGAAGTTCCTGTGCGCCAAAGATTTCCCAACGCTCATAGTTGACCAGGTCGAAGATTTTCTGTGAACGGGAATCCCAGCCATCGCCTCTTGCCTTGTCGGAAGAGCTGTCATATCTGACGTTGTAGGAGCCAACGTTGAACCATGACTGAGCATGTAAAGAGAGGACTGATGCCAAGAGCAATACAGTCAAAAAAAGACGTTTCATTTTGCCTAGTGTTATTAATTCAATTCCGACAGCGAAATTATCCATATTCGCGCGCACATTTCACGCAAATTGCGACAAAACTGAATCATCAACACATCAAAGTTACTATTCCACATTTAAGATGTATCCTTTTGTGCCAAGATTATGTCGCAGAGCGCCAACATAGACACAAAGCGCAACATCATAAGTGTTTTTGTATAAATTTGTTCACAAAACCACACATCTGATGACAACACTACATAAAATAACCACACTCTGTCTATCTCTTGCCCTGTCTGTTATTCTTAGCTTAGAGGGGCGGGCAGCTCAATATCAGACGATATCATCAGCCGACGGATTGTCCAACAACGCCCTTCTGTGTCTGCATCAGGACAAACTGGGCCATATTTATATCGGAACAGCTGACGGACTGAACATTTGGGACGGGGTGTCCATTAAGACATTCCAGGCGGCTGATGGCCGCAACTATTTCTTCGGAAATATGATACGACATATATTTCCGTTCGGAGACGATATTCTATATCTGCAGACAAACTATGGAGTGGCAAGGTTGGACATAAAGACCGATGAGATCGATTTCTATGAAGAACTCGCCTTCTTTCCCAGACTTGTGATCACCGGGAATGGTAATATCGTGGCAATGGACAGAAACAACTCCATACACTTCTTTGATGTAAAGACACGAAAACTCTCGCAGGTCAAGAACGCATTCCTCTCTGAAAGAGAATACTGTCGCAGAATGACATTGTGCAAAGACGGCAGACTGTGTGTATTCACCAATAAGGACATCTATATCATTTCTCTTGCAGGGATTGAACAGACAGACGGCTCCATATCGGAGATTTCCAATCTGGGCATAAGTTGCAGGCATGCCTCTCCAAGTTATGACGGTACAAATCATTACGTCGTTACTCCTGATTACAAGCTGTACATATTCAACAACGACAAATGCACCCTGACTGAGCTGACAGAAATCAGGAACCTGCCGCCAAGCCATATAAGCGGCGTACTTCCTGTCGAAGACGGATACTACCTGAGTTTCTGGCAACACGGACTGTTTTTTCTTCCGAAAGGTGATAACATGCTGAAAGAAACGGATGTGAAGTGTGGTATCTTCTCAATGATTCCGGACAAGAGGCAGCCGATAGTATGGATAGGAACCGACGGCAACGGCCTGATAAAGTACGGAATGGAGAGCAAGAAAATCTCATGTCTGACGTATGACGAACTTCCGTATGTAATCAAGATGCCTATTCGAAGCATTCTGGTGGACAAGGATAGGGCTCTATGGCTTGGAACGAAGGGAGACGGACTGCTGAGGATAAATGACTTCGGGACAGACAAGGAACTCAGATACAGTGACTGCCAGATGTTCAGCACGGACAACAGCCGGCTGAACAACAACTCTATTTTCTCACTGACTGCCAGCAGGCATGATATGATGTGGATAGGAACAGAAGGCTATGGACTGAATGTATGGTTGCAATCCTCCCAGCAGATAAGGAAGGTGCCTGGTAGCGAGAATATCCGTATGGTGCATTCTATCATCGAGCAGGATGAATCTACGCTGTGGGTTGCTACAGACGGCTGGGGAACATACAGATGTACCTACGAAATGAAGAACGGAGTGCCCCATATGACAGATCTTCAGCAGGTGAAATTCAGCGAACCGTTCAACGACAGGACCAGCATATTCTCCATGACAATGGAAAACGACTCTACCATATGGTTCGGAAGCCGAGGAACGGGCGTACTGACATATAATATAAATACAGGAAAGTCCAGAGTGCTCCAGTTCCCTGTCGATAACGGATATGCCATCAACGAAACGTTCTATATCACGAAATCCAAGCATATACTGATTGCCACCGGAAACGGACTTGTGGCTTATGCCCCTGACAATGGAGTATTTCACAGATCTGAATTCGTGCCTCAAAAGGCTACGCACGGCATCGTATGCGACAAGGACAAAAATATCTGGGTCAGCACTAATTCAGGTATAATTTCTCTTGACAGTGCGTATAATTACCGCCTGTCGTTTGACAGGTTTTCCGGACTCGATGTGCTCGAATATGCCGACGGGGCATGCTATTATGACGAGAGCTCCGACAAGATTCTTTTCGGCGGCATCAACGGTCTGACGATAATCGACAGCAGCATAAATACCGTACAGGATTCCGGTTATGTTCCTGATATAAATATCACGGATTTCATCCAGAACGGCAAACATCTGCCTATCGGGCCGATGATGAAGAACGGGAAACTGAAAGTACCTTATTCCAAGTCAATATTCGGAATAAAGTTCTCTGTGGTGGACCACCTTCATCTTTCAGACTATAGATTCATGTATTCTATAGAAGGTTATAGTTCCGACTGGATTGCAAACGATAATGATATAGTGTATCTGCCCTCTCTGAATCCCGGGAGATATGAATTGAAGATAAAATACGTAAATCACGCAACCCAGTATGAGAGCGCTGTGCGCATCCTCCCTATCCATATAATGCCACCTCTCTACAGGTCCTGGTGGGCTTACTGCCTCTATGCCCTGTTCATAGGTCTGACTATTTTCCTGACAATCAAGTTGTATATGCAGAAATACGCAGCAATGCAGGAGAGGATACGCAGGAAGTATTCTGACGAAATTATAAAGACCACGTCAGAGACTACAAATGCAATCAATGAAGAACTGTCCGTGCAGCTGACATTCATCATAGGACTTTGTCAGCAGATACGCCAAGCTACGCAGAATAATCCTCATGTGGCAAACAAGGTGAATCTTGTGGAATATAATATTGCCAAGATAAACAAGACGCTACATATATTCAACGAATATAAGGATATAACCGAAGCTCTTATCAGCGCAGGACAGATAACGCTGGTTCCTGTAAGCCAGACCATTACAGGCATTCTGGAACTCATGGGCAGCAACACCAAGCTCAGAGGTGTGACTATGAACTATTACATAGAGGATGATATCACCATAGCCATCAACAAGGAGGCTTTCCTGACTATGCTCTATTCATTGATCTATAAAGTCATATCCACGACTTCCGATGAAAAGAAAGTTGTTGTCAAGGTCGGAAGAGAGGGTAACGGAGATCTTGCAATCCGGATAAACTTCTCTTCAAACAGAAAACACTACGACAAGATCTCCTCAAGCATTCAGACCGGCACAGATGTAAACTTCGAGAAGGAATATGACATAGTCCTCTGCCATCAGCTTATTGCAAAGATGAACGGAAAGATGATCCTGGGATTTAACGAAGAGACCGGAAACATATCAGTGACAGTCCTCCTGCCATCCTCAAAAATCGAGAACGGTAAGAATCCGGAGTATAATCCTTCTTCAGAAAGCATCAACACATACAATACAAATATTTCGATTGAGCTTCCCAAGAACTTCAAGAGTGACGCACATCCGGATTATATCTGCATCATAAGCAAGAACAGGGATATATCTTCTTTCCTTGGATATTTCCTTTCAGACAGCTACAGCATACGTTCATATACAGACAGTGATGCAGCCTTTGAAAAGATGGAGCAGATGCAGCCTATTGCTGTAATATATGATGTTTCCTCAATGCATAATACCCTTGGCGGATTCCTGGAAAGGATGAAGGAGGACAGAAGGCTCGGGCAGGTGATAACCGTAGTGCTTACCTCGTCGCTCCAGATTACGGAACGCGAAGAATACATCAAGCTCGGAGCCGACCTCTGTATCTCGTTCCCGTTCAATATGAACTATCTGAGGGAGACTCTGGAACAGAGGATCCAGAAACAGAAGAGCACCGCCGAATATTACCGCTCTCCAATCAGTACATATACAATCAACGACGGCAAATATATACATCTTGAGGACAAGGAGTTCTTTGACAAGGTGTTAAAGACTATCAATGATAATATATCCAACCCTGACCTCACAGCTCCTATGATTGCAGAGCTGCTGGGTACAAGTACACGCGTGATGTACAGAAAACTGGAAAGCATCACGGATAAGAAGCTGCACCAGATACTGAGGGAGACAAGGATGAATATGGCAGTGTCACTGCTCGCATCTTCAAAGCACACCATCGACGAGATCATGTACAAGGTGGGCTATGACAACAGAAGCACATTCCACAGGAATTTCAAGGAGATATATGGAATGACTCCGAGGGAATACAGAGAGCAGGTGCATAATGATATGATTAACAATCTTAAATAATAAAAGGAATGAAGAACCGTTTGATTCTACTTATCAGTCTGATTACAATGGCTATGACCTCCTGCCAGAAAGAGGTTGAATTCTTCAATGTACCGGAAAAGATAAACGTCATGATAGAGGATGAGGTATATATTGAAGAGGGAAAACTTGTATTTTTTGAGTTTGAGGTATTGCCTGCAGACGCCAGATTCAATTTCGACCTTTCAAAGAAGGCTGATATCGCTCTTGAGACGATCTCTGTAGCTGCTCCTCAACATGTCGAGTTGAATGACGTAAAACAGATTTCCAAAGAGAAAGGTCTGTACCGTGCCACTGTCAGGGATCTTGAGGGTAAAGAGAGATATGCAGAAAAGCTGGTTTTGAGAATTCTCTGCCAGAATCCTCAGGGTAAATGGGTGAAAACCTCATCGAAAGCAATCACTTTCACAAATATCCAGAAGGTGCCTTCTGTAATCAAGTTCCTGGAGAAGCATAATGCCACGGCTATAAATGAGGACCTCTCGGCTGATGTCGCTATCGGTCAGGAGACCTTCATCAAGTCTCCTAAGATTACGAGCTCAGAGCTTATTGCTTCCTTTGATGTGGAAGGAGATATTTTCGTGAATGGAGTCAAGCAGATAAGCGGAGTGACGGTAAATGATTTCTCGCAGCCTGTGAAATATACACTTAAAAACGGAGATTCATTTACTGTAAGGGTACGTCACTCAGGCCTTCCTATGGTATTCATCGAGACAGCAGGAGGGGCGGCAATTCCTGACAAGCATTCCGACTGGCTTTCCGGATCCAAGCTCAAGATATATAATTCGGACTGGACTCTCGCATATGAGGGAGACATGGGCATCAGAGGCCGTGGAAACAGCACCTGGAGCTATCCTAAGAAGCCTTATGCGATAAAGCTGGATTCCAAGGCAGAGATTCTCGGCATGCCTAAGCACAAGAGATGGGTGCTGCTTGCCAACTGGCTGGACAGGACTCTTCTGAGAAACTGCTGTTCTTTTGAGCTGGCTTCAAGGTCGGGATTAGTATATACCCCACGCGGTCAATTCGTGGAAGTGTTCATCAACGGAGAGCATAACGGAAACTATTTCCTCTGCGAACAGATCAAGGTGGACAAGAACAGGGTGAATGTTGACGAGCATGACCCGGACGTTGTAGATGGAGGATATCTGTTCGAGCTTGATTCATATTACGATGAGGCTTTCAAATTCAAGTCTTCTGTCCGCAAACTGCCATATATGTTCAAGGATCCGGATGAGGATATCACTGATGCTCAGTTTGAATTCGTTCAGAATTATGTGAACACTCTTGAGGCGGCCCTGTATGATGATGAACGTTTTGCAGCGGGAGAGTACCGCAACTATATGGATGTAGAGTCGTTTGTGGACTGGTGGCTTGTTATGGAACTCACAGGAATCTGGGAGCCTAACCATCCTAAGAGTTCATACATGCATAAGAATTCGGGCGGTAAGCTCGTCATGGGACCTGTATGGGATTTTGATTGGGAGACATATATGCCTTCTTACGCCAGCCAGTACAGAATCAGCACTGCTCTGTACTACGAAAGATTGCTTCAGGATCCGTATTTCGTTTCAGTAGTGAAGCAGCGCTGGAGCCAATATAAGGAGAACTTCAGGACGCTTCCTGACTTCATTCAGCAGAAGGCGGACGAAATACGCTCGTCAGAATCATTCAACTATGCTATGTGGCCGGTAACATCTAACGTCAACAAGGACATCAACCTGTCATTTGACAGTGCCGTCGAAAGGATGATCCAGGGCTACAATCAGAAGTTCAACTGGCTGGACAGCGCCATCGGGAAGATGTAAGGCCAGTGGCGCTGACGGTTTTGCCTTCAGATGACGGTCTTTGACTTTCGGATGACGGTCTTTGGCTTCAGATGACGGTCTTTGGCTTCAGATGACGGTCTTTGGCTGGCAGCTAAGGCGCTGATTCCCAGAAGATTGCAAAAAGGCGATTCCCCCGCGCGGGGGAATCGCCTTTTCATAACGCGCTGTCTGTCAGCGGTTTAGCCGCCAGGGCAAAACGACGTTATTTCGTTGCGTTCTTCTTTCTGCTGTTCAGAAGTGGGAGAAGGAAGGAGATTACAGAGGCTGCAACCCAGAATACTGCTACAGGAGCGAAGTCATAGACCTTTGACCCGTCTGCGAGAATCTGTGTGTTGTTGTCGATGAGCCATCCGCTGGCTACGTCCTGGATACCTGCTGCGATGTAGCTTGCACAGCCCACAACTCCAAGGGCTGCTCCTGTTGCCTTACGTGGTACGATATCTACCGCCATAAGTCCTCCGAGGAAGCAGATGAGCACTCCTATCGAGATACCGAAGAGCACCATTGCAAGGATATTGATCCACGCCGCATTGCCACCGAAAAGGAAGAGGACGAGAGAGACGCTGTTGAGAGCACCGAAAATGAATGCCGGTTTGTATCTGTCACCCTTGAACACCACATCAGAGAACCATCCTGAAAGTACGGTACCGAAGATACCGAGAAGGGCGTTGATGGAGATGATGCTGGTCGCCTCTGCCAGAGAGAAGCCCTTTGATTCCTGAAGGAAAAGCACTCCCCAGCCGTTGATTGCATATCTCGCAATATACATGAATGCACTTGCTGCTGCCAGAATCCATACTGCAGGGGTCTTGAGCACCTGTTTCTGGAGTTCTCCGGTAGATACATCCTCGTCTGTCTTCTCCTCGTGTGCCATATCCTCGACTGCAGGAAGTCCCTTGCTCTGAGGATTGTCATGAAGAAGGAAGATGATGACTACGACTCCGAGTGCTCCTGCTATTGACGAGCCCAGGAAACCCCACTGCCAGCCGAATGTCGAGACTACCAGACCTACAAAGAGGAATGAAAGGAACTCTCCGAGATTATGGCTGAGACTGAAGAAGCCGTAGTATGTACCTCTCTTGTCAAGCGGATACCACCTCGACAGGGCAATGATTGCAGACGGCGAGCCCATTGACTGCGACCATCCGTTGATTCCCCACATGATGGCAAACAGAATGAAGAATGCCATAGTCGGGATAGCTACGCTTGCAAAGCCGAGAATACCCATTATGAGGTTTGCAACGGCAGATACAAGAAGACCTGTAGCCATGAAACGCTTGATGTTGGAGTGGTCTGCAAGGAAGCCGTTGACGAATTTACCTATCGCATAGGCAAAAAGAAGTGTAGAGCCGATGAGACCGAGCTGTGTGGCATCAAGAATGCCGTTGTCGAGTATCGGCTTCTTCACTACGTTCAAGGTAGTACGGCACACATAATAGAGGCTGTAACCTATCGTTCCTGCAAGAAAAGACTGAAAGCCCAGTCTCCTGAACATTTTTTCCTGTTTCTCTACAGGAACTGTCACTTCAGACGGTGCCGATACACCATAGAATGACTTGAAACTTGAAATAAAACTCATTGTTTTTCTTTTTCTAAAATGATAGTCGTCTGTCGAAATAGGACAACTGCCCCATCTAAAATCCTACAATATTAGGGATTTTTCTCATTTATTCCAATGCGAAAGCCAAATACTATAGGAAGTTATCCTCTATCTATCTGAATTTTGTGCTGAAGAACTGGAACTGATCCCTCACAACATTGAACCAATATGACCAAGAGTGACCTTCTCCTGCATGGGTTTGGAACTCATGCTTGATGCCTTCTGAATTAAGCTTATCGTGCAGATTGCAGTTGACATCATAGAAGAAGTCGCTGGTTCCGCAATGGATGATGATATCCAGATTGTCAGGCTTGATCTGACCAGTAAGATTTATGACTGTGTTTGCCTCCCAGTTCTCCGGATACTGATTCTTCTCTCCAAGACGCTTAGCTATCTCCCAATTGCCAGGGAAAGGACGGATATCTACCCCACCGGACAGGGAACCGACGATTCCGAAGACGTTCTGATGTCTTATGGTAAGATAGAGGGCACCATGACCGCCCATCGAGTTGCCTGTGATGGCTCTGGCGGTACGTCTTGGAATTGTCTTGTAGTTCTTGTCGATATAAGTTATCAGTTCGCTGGAAACAAATGTCTCGTATCTATATGTCGGATCCAGAGGACTGTCGAAGTACCAGCTGCTGTAACCGCCGTCCGGCATCACTACTATGACATTGTGCTTGTTTGCCAAGGCTTCTATATGGCCATCCTTGCTCCACGACTGGTAGTTGTCGCTATAGCCGTGAAGAAGATATACTACAGGGAATTCGCTGCCCGCCAGATATGTCTTAGGCGTGATGACTGTCACAGGAACATTCTTGTCCATGCTGTTGCTGCGTACCTGCACGACCTCGGTCTTGGATTCGCCGTTCTCGAGTGCCCCTGACAGGAATTCCGGAGTGTCGGTGTATATTCCAGGCTTGATCTTCACGGGTCCCGGCAGAACGAAGTCATATGTATTGCCGGACTTGTCGATGAATGTAACCGTAACACCTTCTGCATAATTGCCGGCAGGCATATGTACAATCACCTCGTCGGACTCGATATCAACCTCCATGATCTTGTCCGAGTCCGCTTCGGATGCTGACGAGAAGAGTCCGAGCTTCATGTCGTATGAGAACGTGCCGTGGAGCTGTTCTCCCGCATTTCCCTTTACACGGACTTTTGTAGGCTCATCTTTCAGATAGGCTTGCGACATATTTCCTGTTGTCGGTATCTTCAAGGCTCCGGTGATCGGCTTCAATGTAGGGAAATACCATCCGTATGATGTACAAACCACATAGGACTGATCAGATGGAAGAAAGATACTTCCTTTCCCCTTATATGCCTCTACTGGGGAAACTATGGCATAAGGGGATGTCAAGGGCTGCTCAAAGGTAAATGTGGCTCTGCCGGATGGGGTATTCTGCAACGGCTCGGAAACCTGGCCGTTCACAACTATGCTCTCCCCTTTTTCCCAAGATGGTCTGTAGATGTCGTCTGAGGTAAAGATTGAAACCGCCAGTTCCTTTACTTGATCCCCGTCTTCTCCTGCAGGTGTTTTTGTTCCCGTCTCCTCTGTCTCACAAGAAGAAAGTAAGAACGGGAACATAAGAAGTGTAAGAAAATATTTTGATGTTCTTTTCATCGAAGATTATTTGATTGAATTGAGCACATCAAGTCTGCCTTCATTCACAAGCTTGATGACAAGCTCTCCGAAGAGGGTGTTCTGCCAAGCAAACCAAGGACGGGTGTATTTTGTAGGATCATCCTTGTGGAATGACTCATGGATGAAGCCTGTACCTGCATCTGTATTCATAATCATTTCCATGCACGCCTTGATCTCTGCGTTGTCTGTCGATGTGAATGCCTTCATCATGATGGACATTAGCCATACCATGTCAAAGCCGATATGAGGTCCGCCGATTCCTTCTCCTGCCTCACCCTTGAAGAAGTATGGATTTGACTCGCTCCATACGAACCTGCGGGTATTCTGGTAGATAGGGTCATTTACGTCAACATCACCCAGATATGGCATTGCAAGAAGGCTCGGAACATTGGCATCATCCATAAGGAGATAGTTACCGAAGCCGTCCACCTCGAATGCATAAATCTTTCCGAATTCAGGATGATTGTAAACTGCATATTTCTTGAGGGCAGCCTCTACTTCGTCAGCAAGGTCTGTGCAACGCTTAGCCATCTCAGGCTTTCCGTTTACAGTAGTCAGGATTTCTGCTGCCTTACGAAGCGAGGTCACAGCAAAGAAGTTTGACGGAACAAGGAAAAGATAGATGGTCGAGTCGTCTGACGGACGGAATACTGAAGCGATAAGGCCCACAGGATTCACAGGATGACCATATCCCTTGTTGGAAACTGTATCATGAAGCTTTGTAGTGCGGCGTGTGAACGAATATGGTCCATGACCGTCCTTGCGCTGCTGCTCTACGAATGTCTTGAGAGTCGCCTCGATCGATTTGAGCCAGTGTTCGTCGAAGATTGATGTGTCTCCTGTGGTCTTCCAATACTCATATGCAAGACGGATAGGATAGCAGTGAGAGTCGATCTCATATTTGCGTTCGTGGAGTTCTTCCTTCATGTCAGTATTGTCTGACATCCATTTGTGGTCTGGATTGGGGTCTGTCGGATCAAGGAACGCATTAGCATACGGATCGATTGCAATGCACTTGAACTGACGGCGGATGACACCTGCAATCATCTTTCTGAGATGCTCATCCTCGTTTGCAAGCTGAACATATGGCCAGACCTGAGCTCCTGAGTCTCTTAGCCACATTGCATGGATATCGCCTGTATATACGAATGTGTCTTCCTGTCCGTCCTCGTCGTCACGGTAGTAAACAGTGGTGTCGAGTGTATTAGGGAAGCAGTTGATGAACATCCAGCGTAGTTTCTCATTTGTAAGGAGAGCTGCTATTTCCTGTATCTTCTTTTCCACTGCTTCAGATGTAAAGTTTCTGTCTTCCGGAGCAGGTCTGCGGTCTTTTGTATGGTCATCCCAGGCTTTTCCCATTGCCTCTGTGTCCACTTTCGCCATTGTCTGTTCCTGCTGTTTCTCTTCAGTTCCGCGGTTTGCACAGCCTGTGAAAGCAAGTGTCATTACTGTGACTGCAAGAGCAAGGGAAATGTGTTTCTTGATCATAATTACACTATTATTTGGTTATCATTATTCTATTGTCGCAGCAAAACCTCCGTTGCAGACCATTCTGATATGGAGTTTTGTATCCTTGTTCACTGTAGATTTCTCCTGGCGGTAGTCCATTGCCATCTTGGCTGCATTTACGCCATCCACAAAAGATGTCATCTGCATATCCTTTCCTTCAGGGAGAAAATCCAGAGTCACATCAATCTCACGACCCTTATCGTTGGTTATTCCGCCGATGAACCATTTCTGGCCCCTGCGCTTAGCCATTACGATATATTGTCCGGCCTCTGCTGCAAGCACGCGGGTATCGTCCCAGTTCACCGGAACGCTGGCAATGAAGTCTCGGCAGTCAGGCCATGCATCATAGCGGCAAGGGTTGTCCATCAGCATCTGCAGGTGGCTCTCAAAGAGGACAAATGCCGCCAGATGATATACCTTTGTACCCACACCTGAGCAGAAAGGACGATTGCCGTGATGATATTTCGGCTGGTAGCATATCATGGCTCCTGGAGTATAGTCCATAGGGCCCACGGCATTACGGATGAACGGGAACCAGATGCTGTTCTTTGGAGTACATCCCCCGTTGAACTCCATTCCGCGTACTCCCTCATAAGTCAGGACGTTAGGATATCTGTATTCCAGACCGCTCGGATGGAATGCTCCATGGAAGTCAATCATGATATGATGCTCGGCAGCTTCCTTTGCCACTCTGTCATAATAATCCACCATCCACTGGTCCTGACGGTCCATGAAGTCGATCTTCGTACCTACGATTCCCCACTCCTCAAACTTCTCGAAGAGATCCATATTATGCTCGACGGTAAGCCAAGGCAGCCATACAAAGATACCTACATTCTTCGATTTTGCATAGCTTATGAGTTCAGGAAGATTAACTTTCGGATTTGTCTTGTATGGGTCACGGGTGCTAAGAGCCCAGCCCTCATCCATGATTATGTAAGGGACGCCGTTACGGGAAGCGAAATCCACGAAGTATTTGTAAGTTTCGAGGTTTATACCGCCCTCAAATGTCACGTCCGGTCCGTAAGGGATGCCGTTGAGCCAGTCCCAGCAAGCCTGGCCAGGTTTGATCCAGCTCACGTCTTCCAACTGGCATTTCTGAGCCAGACGCATAGGCATGGTATTCTCAGCAAGACGACCATCCTCCTGAGTTATAAGCATATAGCGCCATGGAAAAGTACGTGTACCCTCTGTCTTCGCAATATAATCCGCTTCCTTGAGAATACGCTGACGACGGTCGCCATCGTCCTCATACTCAAGCGGCACCTTCGGCTGGATTGCAGAAAGGCTGTTGTCCGAATTTCCCTTAAGGAAAAGTCCGGGATAGCTTACCAGGTCGAACTCACTCAGGAGAATCTTCTGATTCTTGCCCATGATGAGCACTGGAAGCTCTGTCATCCTGTCTGTCTTCTTCCACTGACTGCTTTTCACAAGAGAGTAATTTTCCTCACATCCTGTCTTGAAGCCGCCCGGCTGCTGAAGTACCAGATCACATTCATCAGCGAGCTGGAATACTGTATTTTCCTGCATGATCTCGATCTGGTCAGGAATCGATGTCCTCATACGGAATGCAACTCCGTCATCATATATACGGAAATCGACCGAGTATCCGCCCTTCATGTCAAGTGTAAGCAGAGTATAATTGTTCTCCACCTGACTGTATTTCAATGGGAAAATCGGAGTCACAGTCTCTTCCACCCTCTTCAGACTCTTCTTCTTAAGAACAGGTTTCTCACCCAAGACCCTATCACTGAGCTGCATGCCGATGATGCTCCTGGCGAGCAAGGTCTCACCGTGACTTACCACATCATAATAGATTGCATCCGAAAGCGTAACGCACACATTTGTCTGTCCATCCGGACTCTGAGCCGTAACCACCTTCTGCGCATAAGACGAGATGCCAATCGAAAACATCAGCACAAGGGAAATGATTTTTATTTTCATTCGATATGTCAGTTGTGTTATTGTATATTATTATAATTTACGAATTTACACATGATAATCGAACTTTTTGTATGGATTCCGGACTATATAGTGCAGATTTGTGACGTTATCATATATAAAAAAGGGCACCTGCAATCTGCAGATGCCTTTGTGGTCCCACCAGGGCTTGAACCTGGGACCCCCTGATTATGAGTCAGGTGCTACTAACCAACTGAGCTATAGGACCAATATTTTGTTTGCTTTTGGTAATTTCTTCGCTGGACTTCGCATCCTCTGTCAGTCACTACCGAAAGGTAGCTCCTTCCTCCGTCGCTCGTCCGCCTTGAAATTCCTCAAAACCAAGCCAAAATCTTATAACTGGCTTGACCAGAACAAACATTTTCAATAACATTGGCGGTCATTCGAAACGACCATCTCCCTTGCAGGCTGCCAATGTCGATTATTTCAAAATAAACTTCAAAATATTTACTGTGGTTCGGAGTGGGTACCGAACCACATTGCAAATATAATACTTTTTTTGAAAACTTCGATTAGTTGAGCTTGATTTCAACCTCAACACCAGAAGAAAGTTCAAGCTTCATGAGAGCATCAACTGTCTTTGGAGTTGAATCGTAAATGTCAAGAAGACGGCAGTATGAGTTGAGCTCGAACTGCTCACGTGACTTCTTGTTTACGAAAGTCGAGCGGTTAACAGTGAAGATCTTCTTGTTGGTCGGAAGCGGAATAGGTCCGTTCACGCGAGCGCCTGTTGCAGACACTGTATCAACGATCTTCTTTGCCGACTTGTCAACAAGCATATGATCGAATGATTTGAGTTTTATTCTAATTACTTGGCTCATATCAAATTTCGTTGAATTCTGTTAAACAATTATTCGTCATCTTCAGCCTTGTAGCCACTCTTCTCGATTACCTCTTTTGCAAGTCCAGCTGGAACTTCAGCATAGTGGTGGAATGACATTGTGCTGGTTGCACGTCCTGAAGAAATGGTACGGAGGATAGTCACGTAACCGAACTGCTCTGCAAGTGGAACGTATGCCTTTACGATACGTGCTCCGAGAGTCGAGTCCATTGCGTTGATCTGTCCACGACGACGATTGAGGTCACCTACGATGTCTCCCATGTAATCCTCCGGAGTAACAACTTCGAGGCTCATGATAGGCTCAAGGAGAACCGGCTTAGCCTTAGGACAAGCGTGACGGAATGCCTGGCGTGCGCAAATCTCGAATGAGAGCTGGTCAGAGTCAACCGGGTGGAATGAACCATCCTTGAGTGTAACCTTGAGTGATGGCACCTCGTAACCTGCGAGAACACCGTTTGACATTGCTGACTTGAAGCCCTTCTCCACAGATGGTATGAACTCCTTAGGAACGTTACCACCCTTGACCTCGTCGATGAACTGAAGACCTGTAACACCTTCGTCTGCAGGTCCGATCTCAACGATGATATCCGCGAACTTACCACGACCACCAGTCTGCTTCTTGAATACCTCACGATGCTGAACTGTTGCTGTGATGGTCTCCTTGTAGTTAACCTGAGGTGCACCCTGGTTGATATCTACTCCGAACTCACGACGGAGACGGTCAACGATGATGTCAAGGTGAAGCTCACCCATACCGCTGATGACAGTCTGACCTGTCTCGTGATCTGTCTTGACAGTAAATGTAGGGTCCTCCTCAGCGAGCTTAGCAAGTGCGATACCGAGCTTGTCAAGATCCTTCTGAGTCTTTGGCTCAACAGCAAGTCCGATAACCGGATCAGGGAACTCCATAGACTCGAGAGTGATAGGAGCCTGCTCGAAGCAGATAGTGTCTCCAGTGCGGAGGTCCTTGAAACCTACTGCAGCACAGATGTCACCTGCTTCAACACACTCGATAGGATTCTGCTTGTTCGAGTGCATCTGATAGAGACGTGCAACACGCTCCTTCTTGTCTGAACGGGTGTTGAGTACATATGAACCTGCGTCAAGTTTTCCTGAATATGCGCGGAGGAAAGCAAGACGACCTACGAATGGGTCAGTTGCAATCTTGAACACGAGAGCAGCGAACGGCTCCTTAGCATCAGGCTTACGCTCAACCTCGTCTCCGGTCTTAGGGTTGATACCTTTGACCGCACCCTTATCAAGTGGAGAAGGAAGGTAACGCATGATTGCATTGAGAAGGAACTGAACACCTTTGTTCTTGAATGATGAACCACAGCATGCAGGCACGATAGCCATGTCGATAGTTGCCTTACGGAGAGCTGCGATCACCTCATCCTCAGAAATTGAGTCAGGATCCTCGAAGAACTTTTCCATAAGCGACTCGTCATACTCGGCAGCAGCCTCAACGAGCTTCTCTCTCCATGCATTTGCCTCGTCCACATACTTCTCAGGAATATCAGTAATCTGATAGTTTACGAGAGCATCTGAATTGTGGTCGTAAATCATAGCCTTCATAGCGATAAGGTCGATGATACCATCAAACTTATCCTCTGCTCCGATAGGAATACAGATTGGAACGGCACGTGCACCAAGCTTCTCCTTCATCTCGTCGATTACAGCGAAGAAGTCAGCACCGACACGGTCCATCTTGTTGATATAAGCAATCTTCGGAACACCGTACTTGTCAGCCTGACGCCATACAGTCTCTGACTGTGGCTGAACACGTCCTACCGCACAGAAGGTAGCGACTGTTCCGTCGAGCACACGGAGTGAACGCTCTACCTCAACGGTAAAGTCAACGTGGCCCGGAGTGTCGATCAGGTTGATCTGATACTGGTTTCCATTGTAGTTCCAGAATGCGGTTGTAGCAGCAGAAGTGATGGTGATACCACGCTCCTGCTCCTGTACCATCCAGTCCATAGTTGCACCACCCTCATGAACCTCACCGATCTTGTGAGTCTTACCTGTATAATACAGGATACGCTCTGAAGTAGTGGTCTTACCGGCATCGATGTGAGCCATGATACCGATATTTCTGGTGTATTTAAGATCTCTTGCCATTTTCTGTAAGTCTTAAATAGTGTTGGACTAGAATCTGAAGTGAGCAAACGCCTTGTTGGCCTCTGCCATTCTGTGCATGTCTTCTTTTCTCTTGAATGCTGCACCCTCGCAGTTATATGCTGCGATGATCTCAGCACAGAGCTTTTCTGCCATTGTGTGGCCTGAACGCTTACGAGCGAAATTGATCATGTTCTTCATAGAGAGAGAGATCTTTCTTTCAGGACGCACCTCCATTGGCACCTGGAAGT
>SUYR01000011.1 GCA_015060335.1 Bacteroidales bacterium
TTATAGCGGTGAGGATCCACCTCTTCCCATTCCGAACAGAGAAGTTAAGCTCACCATCGCCGATGGTACTGCCCCACCAGGTGGGAGAGTAGGTAGCTGCCACGCTCTTACAAGAAGCTTCGAGACGATTGTCTCGGAGCTTTTTTTGTGTAATTGAGTCTCAGCTTGCCGTTATGTTACCGGCGGTCCTTGTTCTTGTCCGTTCCCTTGTCCTTTCTCTTGTCTGTTCCCTTGTCCGTTCTCTTGTCCTTCTTCTTGTCCTTCTTCTTGTCCGTTCTCTTGTCCGCCATTCCAATCATCCTGCCGCCTAACACGCTGATTATCAATGATAACCAGAAACACGATTCCCCTGAAACGGGGAATCGCCTTTCGGCAATGCGCTGAGAGTCAGCGAATTAGGTGACAGGAGGGGAGGTCGTGCGAAATCACTGTCTGGTGTGTCGATTATCAAATCTGATAATTTTTATATCATATTGATAATACTTTTTATTCATTTTCATATTATTTTTGCTGCAATATGATCAGACAGTATAAATTATATTTTTTGGTGATTCTTTCACTTTTTTCACTTTTTCTCTCCTGTGAAAGTGAAGATATCCCTCCTGTCCAGCTGCCACAGCTCCCGGATAACCCAGTTGATACTACTGTTTCTCTTGATAATACATCTGTCAGTGAATCCTCTGAACTTATCCTGACATCATTTGATCAATTGAACCGAACTCAGAAGATAAATTCGCATAAGGGTGTCATAGAACGTTCCCGCTTTACCCCTATTTATGGTACTTTCAATACTGTTGATTCTCGTTTGACTAAATTCTCCATACCGTTGTATCCGCGACTTGTGAGAGCAGATGACGGAACCTGGCTTTTGACCTTTCATTATGGAGATGGGGGCGCATCAGCCGGTAATGAGGTATTGATGATGAAAAGCAAGGATCTGATTGACTGGTCTGCTGCCGAGTATCTCTATCAATGTTCAGGAGGTAAGCCTTTCTATGCCGGCGCCCACCTTCTCAGATTATCAGATGGCAGGATCATGGCTGCAGCTGCCTATAGGAGAACTACCGGTGACTATCATTATACATTTGATGATAATGGAATAGTTTTGAGATTCAGCTCGGATAATGGCTTGACATGGACAGGAGATCAGCGGATCAATGTCGGAACTAATTGGGAACCATTCGCAGTGGAACTCCCAACCGGAAGGATTCAGATATATTATACGGACTGCAATCATGTTATTACCGATATCTGGACTGGACCGGGAGCTTATGGAGGGTCCGGTATTGCTATGATATATTCTGATGATGGGGGAAAAACGTGGATCCCGGGCAATCAGAGTCATCTGCATGTTATCAGGCAGGAGATTGATTATAAGAGTAATTATCATCTATATACAGATCAGATGCCGGCTGTCGTAGTCCTCAATGATGGCAGTAGGCTTGCTGCAGCAATGGAGTCTGATGCAGGAATCGCTAAGGGCAGGAGTGATTTTCATATATCCTTTGCCTATTCGGAAACAGCTGATTCCTGGGGTAGTGATATGGATTCAGGCGATGCTCCGGCCGACAGGTCAAATATGGTCTTCAAAGGCTCTGCTCCTTTCTTGGTTACATTCCCGTCAGGAGAAACAGTACTTACATATAATTCGGACTGTTTCTTTATGAGAATAGGAGATGAGAATGCTAGGAATTTTGGTGAAGAGAAGCTTGTCTTTGAGGCAGATAGTGAGAGTAAGGGTTATTGGGGATCGGCTGCACGTGTCTCAGACCATATATTGGTGGCGTGTGTCGGCGGCGCGAACAATGTACTTCAGATAGGACAGTTCTATTTGAATCATGCAATTGAGGCAAAAGCATCTGATATTACTCTTGACGGACATAGCAGTGATTGGGAAGAGAATAAGGACTCATTTGTACTCTGTTCAAAGGGTCCGGTGTCGGCGTCGATGCGGGTGGCCCAGGATGACGAAAGAATATATTTCGTTGTTGAAGTTCCGGATAGGAATCTCTCATCTGGAGATTATTTTCAGGTTTTCCTTTCTCCATCCGGGTCAACCTCTTTGACAGAAAAATCAATACGTATCAGAGGTAATGCTGAAGGACTATTGGAATCCGGCATATTTTCAGGATATTGGAAGAAGAAACCGTTGTCGGTTAAGTATCATGCTAGATATGATGGAACGTTGAATGATGGCTCAGATACAGATAACGGATATATTGCAGAGTTCTCTATACCTAAGGAATCTGTACATATTGATTCAGGCCAGATCTTGTCAAATTTCTCTCTCAAGGATTCTGATAACAGTTCAACATCAGAAGATTCGCTCAGTCCGGTTTCTGCAACTTCTACAGAAAGTTGGCTGCCAATATTGGGTCTATAGTATATATAATCACTTGCAGCATTTTTGAAATCATCTTTGGTGATTCAGATTGTTTGCAAGTGATAATTGTTTTTGGGCGTATCAAATATTTGAATCGAAGAATCAAATATTGAAATATATAGTTTTAATAAGCGTTTATCTTCGCAGTATTACCACTCAAATACTGATGATATGTTAAAAATTGGATTATTTGCTACGGGCCTTGATACATATTGGGGGCAATTTGACGGGTTGCGGGATAATCTGGATGTCTATCGTAGAACTATTGTGGATTGTATCAATAGCTGCGGTGATGATGTCGAGTGTGTCGATGCCGGTATGGTTGATTCTCCGGAAAAGGCTCTGGCAGCTGCAAGGTATTTCAATGAGGAACATATTGAAATGGTCTTCTTGTATGTGGCAACCTATTGTCTGTCCTCTACTGTGCTGCCGATTGCTCAAAGACTTAAATGCCCGGTAATCTTGTTGAATCTTCAGCCTGATAGTGCAATTGATTATAAATCAATAAATGCCTTGAATGACAAGGGAAAGATGACAGGAATGTGGCTGGAGAATTGTCAGGCCTGCTCTATCCCGGAAATTGCAAATGTATTCAACCGTTCAGGATTGAGATATGAAATCGTTTCCGGGCATCTTCATGATGAGGAGGCTATTAATGACCTCAAAGAATGGGTCGAGGCTGCTCGTGTATATAAAGGAATGCGGGAAAACAGATTGGGTATCCTGGGACATTATTATTGCGGAATGCTTGATGTCTATACTGATATTACACTCCAAAGTGCGGTCTTTGGAACTCACATGGAAATTCTGGAGATGTGTGAACTGAAGAAGTATAGGGATGCAGTTTCGGACCAGGATGTCAATGATAAGATAGCTGAATTTCACAGCGCCTTCATCGTAAGCCCGGATTGTGATGAATATGAGTTGCGCAGGGCCGCCAGAACTTCGGTTGCGCTCGATCGCCTGATTCAAGAGCATAGACTTGGTTCCATGGCTTATTATTATGAAGGAGAAGGGGATATGCAGGATATTTCGACATCCGTCATTGCTGGTAATACCCTTCTTATCGGAAAAGGTATTCCTGTTGCCGGTGAGTGTGAAGTGAAGAATGTTCAGGCAATGAAGATGATGTCACTTCTTGGGGCAGGTGGCTCGTTCGCGGAGTTTTATGCTATGGATTTTGATGACGAAGTGGTACTTTTAGGACACGATGGTCCTGCACATTTTCAGATTGCAGAAGGAGATGTGTCCCTTGTTCCGTTGCCTGTTTATCATGGCAAGCCCGGTAAAGGGCTGTCAATTCAGATGTCTGTAAAGCATGGCCCTGTTACGTTGCTGTCTGTCTGTGAGTACAATAATGGTATCAGCTTGCTTGTCGCTGAAGGTGAGTCTGTTGAAGGTCCTGTCCTGAATATTGGCAATACAAACAGCAGATACCGTTTCAATTGTGGGGTGAAGAGCTTTATCAGTCAATGGTCGAAGTGCGGTCCTTCTCATCACTGTGCAATCGGAGTCGGTCACCTCGCAGGCAAATTACAGAAAGTGGCTTTCTTGTTTAACCTTCCAATGAATATAGTAAAATGAAAAACAACTTCAAAAATGTGGTGCTCATGACCATTTGTGTCGTGGCTCTTAGTGTGCCGGTTACTACAATGGCACAGAAGAAAGCGGCTGCATCGAAAAGGATGCGCCTCCCGGAGGACCTTGAGGCTTTGGCCAAGGATCCTGCTCTGCTACAGAAACCTGACGGACTTGAGGTTGCCTCTTATGTTTTTCCGAATTACTGTCCTTCAGCTCTTCATAATAAGATTTATGGTCCGGGATGGACGGAATATGGCTTGGTGCGAGGAGCAAGACCTTGGTTTGAAGGTCACGCCCAGCCACGACATCCTCTCCTTGGAGAATTGGATGAAAGCCTGCCATCAACATGGGAGATATATAATAGACTTTGCAAGCAGAGTGGAGTGGATGTCCTTATATGGGACTGGTATTGGTATGATGGCAAACCATGCCTCCATGAGGCTTTGGAAAACGGATTCCTGGAATCTTCAAACAGAAACGATGTGAAGTTTGCCTGTATGTGGACAAATCATGACTGGTATGTCCTCTATCCTACATTGAAGACTGACGGGAAAGTGGCGGGAGCGCCGAGTTTTGTAGCGCCGGATCTTTCTTATGAAGAGGCATTCAGAAGTATGTCATATATCATAACCCGTTATTTCCATCAGCCTAATTACTGGAAATTGGATGGTAAACCGGTTTTATGCGTTTGGGATGCTGCCCGTCTGGAGAATAAGCTTGGACTCTCTGGTGTTCAGAAACTTTTTGGAGAGTTGAGAGGATTTGCCCAGAAACTCGGATATCCGGGTATTCATTTCCACATTGTGGGATTTACTTCTGCACACAATGTGGAGGCTGGTTATGACACGTCTGGCTCATATAATCCGATGAACTGGATTGCGGGAAGAGATTTTCCGGCAGACGAACTGTTCCCGGATTATGGAGAGGTTGCGGCTGATGTAGCCTTTAAGGTCTGGGATGAGGAATACAAGCGTCATGGAACTCCTTTTGTTCCGGCTGTAGGCGTAGGCTGGGATTCTACCCCGAGGTATATCTGTACAGGAAAGAAAGGCGAGAAACCGAACAGAAACGAGTGGCCAGGAGTCAATATTCTTGCCAATGAAAATCCGGCAGCTTTCAAAGCATTTGTCCAGGCAACATTCTGGTATCTCAACCGTCATCCTGATGTGCCGAGATTCATGACAATTGCTTGTTTCAATGAGTGGAGCGAGGGACATTATCTGTTGCCGGATAACAGATTCGGATATGGAATGCTTGATGCATTGGCAGAGGCAGTGGGGAAGGATAACCCTCATACAAAACATGGAGGAGCTGAGTGATGAAGACATTTGTTTCGAATATGATGGCAATCATAATACTTGTGTTGTCATGTGTGGTGATGACATCGATGTCACCTCGAGGAGAATACCCAACGGTAAATAAAACTGGTGCTCAACGTCTTCCTGATGATCTGAATGAACTGGTCAAGGATCCTGCTCTGTTGCAGAAACCCGAAAATCTGACAGTCGCTTGTTATACTTTCCCTAATTATCATTCATCAGCTTTACACGATAAGCTGTATGGTGAAGGCTGGACTGAGTATAATCTTGTCCGCAGTGCGCGACCTTGGTTTGAAGGTCATGCCCAACCTCGTGGACCTCTGCTTGGCGAACTGGACGAAAGCCTTCCTTCGACATGGGAGAAATATAATGAGTTATGCAAGCAGAGTGGAATAGATGTCCTTATATGGGACTGGTATTGGTATGATGGCGAACCTTGTCTTCATGAGGCACTGGAGAACGGCTTTCTCCGTTCGGAAAACTGCGAGGATGTGAAGTTTGCCTGCATGTGGACAAATCACGACTGGTATGTGCTTTATCCTACCCAGCTTGCTAACGGATATAGGGCTTACCCGCCAAGTTATCGTGCTCCGGATTTCTCTCTTGAAGAATGTTGGCGCAGCATCACGTATATTATTTCAAGGTACTGTCATCTGGACAACTACTGGAGGATAGATGGCAAGCCTGTGATCTGTATCTGGGATCCGAACCGTCTTGAACGGTCATTCGGCGTGGAAGGTACGAAGAAACTGTTGGCTGATCTGAATGAGTTTGCCAGGATGCTCGGACATAAGGGCCTCCATTTCCATTCCTCAGGATTCTATTCTCCGAATGAGAAGGAAACAGGATTCTCTACAGCAGGATCATATAATCCGTTCACTTGGGTTGCAGATACATTCCAGCCTAAGGATGTTGAACTCCCGGACTATGGCATCGCAGCTGCTGATGTGGCGTTCAAGTTATGGCCGAAACATAATGAAGAATTCGAGATACCATATCTTCCTTCTCTTTCGCCTGGTTGGGATTCTACTCCGAGATATATAATGCCTCCGTATAATGACGGCAGTCCTGATAGGGGGAAGTGGCCTGGTTGTGTTATTCTGGATAATGAGAGCCCGGCAGCCTTTGGCGCACTCGTAAAGGCATCATTCGCATATCTCAACACCCATAAGGAAGTACCTCCGATTATTACGATCGCGTGTTTCAATGAATGGACAGAAGGACATTATCTGCTTCCGGACAACCGGTTCGGGTATGGAATGCTTGATGCACTTGCCGAGGCATTGGGTAAGGGTAAGGATGGAAATCACACAAAGCACGGATTCAAAACTGATAATTAATGTCAATCATGAACATTTCACTGAAGAAAAGTATATGGCTTAAGCTTGTTTTTACTGCAGTGATATGTGTCTTCTGCTCGGTTTCGACATCATTTGCACAAGACACACATCAAGTGCAGGGTGTGGTTGTAGATGAGGACGGGACCCCATTGGTGGGTGTGGCTGTGATGATTGAAAACAAGTCGGGTGGAGTAATAACCGATATTGATGGAAAATTCTCCATCAATGCTAAAGATGATGATGTGCTCGTTGTCTCGTATATCGGAATGAAAGAAGAGAATATACCTGTCAACGGACGTCAATCAATTACCGTTGTGCTGAAACAGATGAAGGACAATCTTGACGAGGCGGTAGTCGTGGCTTTCGGCAAACAGAAGAAAGAAAGTGTGATAGGATCGATTGAGACAGTCAATCCGGATGTACTCAAGGGCCCTACGAGTAACTTGACCACCACATTGGCGGGTAGGATGTCAGGAGTGATTGCATATCAGAGAAGCGGCGAACCTGGTAAGGATAATGCCAATTTCTTCATTCGTGGAGTCACGACCTTCGGCTATAAGACAGACCCTCTGATATTGCTTGATAATGTCGAGATAACTGCAGACGATCTCGCCAGAGTCCAGCCTGACGATATAGCAAGTTTTTCTGTTCTGAAGGATGCTACTTCAACAGCTTTGTATGGAGCCAAGGGAGCAAATGGAGTGATTCTGATTTCAACGAAGGAAGGACGAGAAGGTAAGGCGCAGGTGTCCGTACGTCTTGAGAACTCGCTGGCATCGCCTACCCAGATGGTTGCACTTGCCGATCCGATTACGTATATGCGGATGAATAACGAGGCGGTTCTTACCAGAAATCCTAATGGTGCAGTCCCTTATACAGAGACCAAGATCGCAAACACTTTGAGAAGCGGAAGGAACGAATATGTGTATCCTGCTGTAGACTGGATGTCCGAGCTTTTTAAGAATTATGCCTATAATCAAAGATATAATCTGAATATACGGGGAGGTGGATCCATTGCGACTTATTATATCGCAGGAACATTCAGTAAGGATACAGGTATTCTTCAAAATGAAGGAAAGAACAATTTCAATTCTAATATAGACTTGAAAAAGTATAACCTGCTGGCTACTTTCAATGTCAAGATCACAAAGTCGACAACAATGAAGGTGAGGCTTCAGACTGACTTTGATGATTATAGCGGTCCGATTGACGGAGGTACTGCGATGTTCGACTATGCGATACATTCCAGTCCTGTTGATTTTCCAAAGTATTTTGCTCCGGATCTGCAGAACAAAAGTGTGGAACACCCTTTATTCGGTAATGTCGATGGTGCTTCGTACATCAATCCTTATGCTATGATGGTGCGGGGATACAAGAACTATAGCAGGACAAACATCGCTGCTCAGGCAGAACTGGCGCAGGATCTTGATTTCATTACCAAGGGTTTGAATGTTGAAGCTCTTTTCAGTACAACGAGAAGGTCTTACTTCGATGTTTCCAGAGCATACTCGCCTTTCTATTATAAGGTGGGTTTCTATGATCAGGACAATGATACATATACATTGACTGCCCTCAATGCAGATAGCGGAACAGAGTATCTGGGTTATTCTGAAGGTCCGAAGGATGTGTATTCTCAGATATATATCCAGGGAAAGGTAAATTATTCCAGGGTATTCGGTAAACATGAAGTCGGTGCTTTGGTGGTATATCAGTTGAAGCAGGAATTGAATGGAAACTCAGGAAGCGTGATCAAGTCATTGCCACGAAGGAACCAAGGAGTTTCCGGCCGTTTCTCATATGGTTATGATACCAGGTATTTCATGGAGTTCAATTTCGGATTCAATGGTTCTGAACGCTTTGCCAGAAAGGAAAGATATGGCTTCTTCCCTTCAATCGGTGGAGCATGGCTCATCTCTAATGAACAGTTCTGGTCACCGGTTGCCAAGGTGGTGGATAAACTGAAATTGAAGGCCACCTACGGCCTTGTCGGTAATGATGCAATCGGAAGCGACGAGGAGAGATTCTTCTACCTGTCCAACATGAATATGAACAGTGAAGGACGAGGACAGGTGTTTGGAACGAACTGGGGAAATTATAAGTCGGGAATCTCAGCTGTACGTTATCCGAATGAGTTCGTTACCTGGGAAGTAGCAAGAAAAATGAATGTCGGCCTTGAGACAAGCATATTCAAGTGTATCGAGTTGCAGTTTGATTATTTCAGGGAGTATCGTTCCAATATCCTTATGTCCCGTACATTCATTCCAAGTACTATGGGATTGGAGGCGAGTGTGAATGCCAATGTAGGTGAGGCGGCTTCTCATGGCGTGGACCTGTCTGCAAATTTCAACAAGTGGTTCAGTAACGGATTCTGGGTCCAGGGTTACGGCAATTTTACTTATGCGACAAGCGAATTCAAGGTAGCAGATGAACCGGATTATGCCAGTGCGGGACTACCATGGCGCTCAAGGATAGGATATAGCCTTAATCAGCAATGGGGTTATATAGCAGAACGTCTGTTTGTGGACGAGGCTGATATAGCCAATTCTCCGGAACAGGCATTCGGAACAGTCATGCCGGGCGATATCAAGTATAAGGATATCAACGACGATGGAAAGATTACTGAAGCTGACCAGGTCCCGATCGGTCTGCCTCTGGTTCCGGAAATCACATATGGTTTCGGTGTTTCTTTAGGTTACAAGGGTTTTGACCTGTCATGTTTCTTCCAGGGTTCCGGTCGCAGCAGTTTCTTTATCAATTACAATGATCTCAATCCGTTTTCAACATCAGTCAGCGGCTCTATGATCAGAAAGACAGCATTGTTGTCGCAGATTGCTGAAAGCCATTGGTCGGAGGATGATAGGAATATCTATGCTTTTTGGCCTCGTCTGTCCACTTCAAGCATTGATAATAACTCGCAGGTAAGTACATGGTGGATGAGGAATGGTTCCTTCATGAGGCTTAAATCTCTGGAGTTCGGATACACCCTTCCTAAGAAAGCTCTGGATAAGGTCAGAATCAGTATGTTGAGATTTTATGTCAGTGGTACGAATTTGCTGACATTCAGCTCATTCAAGCTATGGGATCCTGAAATGGGAGGTAACGGCGTCGGTTATCCTAACCAGAGAGTATTCAATTTCGGTGTTCAAGTTGATTTTTAATGACATTCAAGATGAAGGCGTACAGATTATTTATAATGATATTGGTTGCAGGATTTTTGACAGGATGCAGCTATCTTGATGTCGTTCCTGACAATCTTGCTACTCTTGAAATGGTATTCAACACCAAGAGTTCAGCAGAAAAATACTTGTTTACCTGCTATTCTTTTGTACCTGAACATGGTAAGAACGGAACCGATCCGGGCATGGACTGTGGAGATGAGGTCTGGTATTTCAATGATATCTCATCCGAATTCTCAAACCAGACTACTTTTTGGATTGCAAAGGGAATGCAGAATACAAATTCCCCATTGGTGGACTATTGGAATGGAGCCAATTGGGGTAAGTCTATGTTTGTTGCACTTCGCGATTGCAATACTTTCATAGAAAATGTGGATAGAGTTCCGGATCTCACAGCATATGAGAAGGCGCAGTGGAAGTCTGAAGTCATGGTGCTAAAAGCATTTTACCACTTCTGGCTTATGAGAATGTATGGACCGATACCTGTCATCAGGACCAACATTCCTGTTTCGGCAGATGAGGATGAGGTCCGGGTTGTAAGGGAACCGATCGATGATGTCGTCGATTATTGCGTGAAGCTTATTGATGATGCTGTCGAATATCTTCCTATGAACATTCAGGCGGAAGCTTCGGATATGGGAAGAATAACCAGACCGGCAGCGTTGGCGATAAAGGCAAAGATACTGGCCACCGCAGCCAGTCCGTTCTTTAACGGTAATACGGATTATGCCAATTTCGTCAATGAGGAGGGGAATCATTTCTTTAATCAGACATTTGATGCCGGGAAGTGGAAAAAGGCTTCAGATGCCTGTAAGGCAGCTATCGAATGTGCTGAAGAGGCGGGACATGGATTATATGAATTCATTAATCAATCCGCATTCTCTTTGAGTGATGAGACAATCCTGTCCTTGACCAACAGATGTAAGGTGACTGACAGATGGAACAGAGAATTGATATGGGGATGTGGTAATTCAGGTATAGTCAATCTGCAGATTATCTGTCAGCCTTGGCTTGAACTTGATTATTCGGCGGATGGCAGGTATTATAATGCGTTTAATGGAACATTCGCCCCTACGTTGGCCGTAGCAGAGACATTCTATTCTAAAAACGGAGTGCCTATCAACGAGGATCCGGATTATGACTACGAGAACAGGTACTCTACCAGAGTGGCGGCAGAGGAAGACAGGTATTATATTTCACCTGGCTATACTACAGCGGCCCTACATTTTGACAGGGAACCCCGTTTTTACTCTACACTCGGTTTTGATGGATCAAGTTGGTATGGTATCGGAAAGCTCGACGATGAGAATACATGGTATCTGCAGGCGAAGGCAGGCCAGGTGTCCGGAAAACGAGGCGCATTATATTCCATTACCGGATATTTCGCAAAGAAACTGGTCAGATATCAGAATACTATGCTTCCTACCAGTATTATCATTGAATCTTATCCGTTCCCTATAATCAGACTTGCGGATCTGTACCTGCTATATGCGGAATGTCTGAACGAGGCTGAATACGAGAGCGGTTCAGTGCCGGATGAATGTTATACTTATATCGATCTGGTACGTTCAAGAGCTGGACTTGCCGGTGTCAGGGACTCGTGGAGAAAACATTCGGTCAATCCTGATAAACCAAACACTTGCGAAGGGTTCAGGGAGATAGTCAGGCAGGAGAGGATGATTGAGCTCGCCTTGGAAGGGCAGCGTTTCTGGGATATAAGAAGGTGGAATCTCACCGATAAGTACTTTAATGTAGATATGAAAGGATGGGATGTCAATCAGTCAGCAACAAGCGAATACTATAAATTGACAACGTATTATACCCGACAATACAACAGACGTGACAATCTATGGCCGTTGAAGGAGTATGACTGTATTGTAAATCCTAAACTTATCCAGAATCCAAATTGGTAGAAGATATTAAAATGATGAAGTATATTAATAAGTTGGCAGGCCTTGCTGTCCTTTTGTTGGCGGTGGCCTGCAAAGAGGAGAATCCGATTCGTCCATACGGACCGGACAACGATACTTCTCTTCCTGGAACTGTATCAGACGTCAGGACTGAAAGTATTCCAGGTGGTGCAATATTAAGATATAAACTTCCTGATAATACCGATCTGATGTATGTCAAAGCCACCTATCATGTAGGAAAAGGTGAAAAGAAAGAAGCGAGGGCATCTATCTATTCTAACTCCCTTACAGTTGAGGGGTTTGGTGACACCAATCCTCATAAAGTGGCTATTTCATGCGTTGACAGAACGGAAAATGAGGGTAAACCGGTAGAGGTCGAGATAGTTCCGCTTACTCCTCCGGTGAAGACCGTCTTTGAATCTGTCAGAATGGATGCCACCTTCGGAGGTATATATGTGAGTTTTCAGAATCCGGACAAAGCGAGTCTGTCATTCCATGTGGAAACGACGGATGAGATGAATCAGTTATATGAGGCTCATGCTCAATATACTCAGGCGGCAGACGGAACTTTCTATGTCAGAGGCTTTGAAAGTGAACTCAGGCAGTTCCATCTATATCTTCTGGACCGTTGGGGAAATTCATCAGATACTTTGTCAGTGAGTTTTACTCCATTTCAGGAAACACGTCTGAGCAAAGAGAAATTCAACCCATATATTCTTCCTGGTGATATTGAGTGTAATGCATGGGCCGGAAATCTTGCATATGCATGGAATGAAGACTTTACACCCGCTCTCTTTGTCCATAGTCCGGGAGGAGATACGTTCCCTATGTGGTTTACATTCGATATGGGTGTGACTGCGAAATTAAGCAGATATAAATTCTATCCTCTCTTCATGGAGCAATACGCTTTCATGCGTGGTAATCTTAAGCATTGGGAGGTGTGGGGAACAGCTGAAACACCTTCTCCGGATGGAAGTTGGGACGGTTGGACAAAATTGATGGAATGCAATTCATACAAGCCTTCCGGTCTTCCTGTCGGAGAGCATACGGCAGAGGACTGGGAATATATACAGAACGGAGAAGACTTCGAGTTCCCGGCAGAGGCTCCTGCAGTCAGATATATCCGTTTCAAGGTCTATGAGACCTGGGGTGGCAATGACTTCATTCACTTTACCGAGTTTACTTTCTGGGGAAATCCTGTTTAATCGTACGAAATATGAAAGCGACTAGAATATCATACATATTATTCGCATTGATATTGGTCATATCATGTGAGAGTCCTTTATCTCCCAACAAGGACATTCAGGAAATGGTGGATTCCGGCGAAAAGATATATGCAGCCAAAATCGACGATGTAAAGGTGCTGGCCGGCTTGAATAGAATCAAGATATCCGGTGTGTTGAAATATGGAATGGATACGGAATCATGTACTGTTACCTGGATGCCCGGGAACGGAAGGGCAGTCGTTCCGGTTGAAAGAATAGAAGAGGAGGATCAGTTCAGTTATTATATCAACAATCTTGATGAAGGAACATATGATTTCCAGATTACTACAACCGACAGGGGAGGACACGAATCCATTCCGACCTCGGTTTCTGGGAAAGCATATGGAAAAAGGTATCTGTCAACATTGAGAACCCGTTCTGTTGCAATGTGTGAGCCTGAGGGCTCTTCTCTGACAGTTACCTTCGCAGTAGAGAGCCAGGATGCAATTCAAACCTTGTTTACATATTATGATAAGGATGGCTCAAGATGTGAGGTGATTGTACCGAAGACAACCGACGAAATCGTTCTTACAAGCTGGATGCCGGAGGGTGAGTATATGGTTCAGACCTTTTATTCCCCTGAGGCTGATGCGATTGATGAGTTTACGGTCTCAGAGAAAGGAATGTTTCCGGAAGAGCCTGTGACCAAACAGGTGGTACTTGTCAATAAGCGTGGCTACAAGGAATTGATCCTTGACAGCGACATCCGGCTTAATGCTTGGGCAGGAGCCCTGTATAAAGGCTGGGACGGGGATAAGAGTGCCACTAATTTTGCGCATAGCGATAATACGTCAATGAAAGAACTTCCGTTCTGGTATACGTTTGATCTTGGACAGGAGTGCCAGTTGTGTAAATACATCCATTGGGGTAATCCTACGGAAAATAGAATATTTGATGGAGGCAGTCTGAGGAAATGGGAAATTTATGGACGAGCGGATAAACCTGAAGCCGACACGTGGGATGGCTGGATCAAACTCGCTTCGTGTGAGTCTATGAAACCTTCCGGACAGCCAAACGGTCAGAACACTCAGGAAGACAGGAATAAATGGTTTGCTGGTGAAGAGTTTGAGATTCCGGTAAAAGGTGTTCCTACCGTAAGGTATATACGAATCAAGGTCCTTGATACCTGGAGTGGTGAAGGATGGATTTTATTTTCAGAATTTGAATTTTATAAGTACGAATGAAAAACACAGTCAAATTATTGATGACCATATCGGTTATCTTGTCGCTTACATGTTGTAATGCACCTTCAAAGCGATGGTCGGAAGAGAAGGCTAACAAGTGGTATGCACAGCAGGGATGGCTTTCCGGTTGTAATTATACTACATCTACTGCAATAAATCAGATTGAAATGTGGAGCGCTGATACATTTGATCCGGAAACGATTGACAGGGAGTTGGGATGGGGTGAGGACCTCGGATTCAATACAATGAGGGTATTCCTCAGCAGTCTGGTGTGGGAAAATGATCCGGAAGGCTTGAAAGATAGGATGGAAGTGTTCCTGCAGATATGTACTGATCATGGAATTCGCCCGTTCTTCGTATTCTTTGATGATTGCTGGGATCCGGTCTCTCATTATGGAAAGCAGAGAGAACCAAGACCTGGAATTCACAATTCAGGATGGGTGCAGGACCCGAGTGTTGAAAGGCGCAGAGATACTCTTAGCCTGTATCCTGTATTGGAAGCATATATGAAAGATATAATCGGTACTTTCAGGAAGGATAAGAGAATACTTATGTGGGATGTTTATAATGAGCCGGGAAACAGTCAGCATCTGAATGCCTCGATTCCTTTGTTGAAAAAGTCGTTCGAATGGGCAAGGGCAGCCCGTCCGACCCAGCCTTTGACAGCCGCAGTCACATGTCAGGATTTTGGAGACCTTAACAAGATCCAGCTTGAGAATTCTGATATTGTCTGTCTGCATACATACAGTGCTCCCGAACTTGTGAAGCATGCCATAGATACCTTGAAGACTTATGGACGCCCGGTCATGTGTACTGAGTATATGGCAAGGCCTTTCGGCTGTTCGTTCCAAAGTGTCATGCCTCTTCTGAAGGAAAATAATGTTGCGGCTGTCAATTGGGGCTTTGTGGCTGGCAAGACAAATACTATATACCCTTGGGGAGGTGCGGAGTCCTATCAGGAACCAGATGTGTGGTTCCATGATATCATAAGGGTGGATGGAACACCATTTTCTGAGGAAGAAGTCAAACTAATACGCCAAATAAATGGAAAGTGCGATTAAGGAAGTTCATGTGAAATATCTAAAGGCTAATGAACAGGATATTTCGTGGGGATTGGTTACCACTACGGCTGGGTATCAATATATCCCGCCTCATAGTGAGTACCCGTCGACAAATCATCCTATGAGATATCGTTTTTCTGCGCAGAATGGAAGAGTGTTGAATGAGTATCAGCTGGTATATATAACTAAAGGGCATGGACGCTTTGTTTCAGCCTCTCATAAGAAGGTTGAAATCAATGAAGGAGACATGTTCCTCCTCTTTCCGGGGGAATGGCATAATTACCGCCCGGATCAGGAGACCGGGTGGCATGAGGCCTGGATTGGTTTTACGGGTAAGGATATCGATGAGAAAGTGAAAAATGGATTTTTTCAGAAGAATAAGCCGATTTTCCATATAGGGATACTTGAAGATGTATTCAACCTGTATAAAAAGGCTGTGGAAGCAGCGACAAACCAGGAGTCCGGATACCAGCTGGTCCTCTCAGGAATAGTAAATCTTCTTCTTGCTTATTCGTATAGTAAGGACAGGCAGTTCTCTTTTCGGGACAGACAGGAAGATGATATGGTGAATAAGGCAAAACTATATATGCAGGAGAGGTTTGACAGCCGGATAACCGGTGAGGAAATTGCGAAAACCATAGGCGTGGGATATTCAAAGTTCAGAAAGGCGTTTAAGAACTATACAGGGTTCTCTCCGAGTCAGTTCATTATGGAGTTAAGGATAGCAAAGGCCAAGGAACTTTTGACCAATACGAATATGAGCTGCCAGCAGATCGGATTCGTGTCAGGTTTTGAGACACCGTCCTATTTCCATGTAGCCTTCAAGAACAAGACAGGTATGTCACCGGTATCATATAGAAATTTTACTCAAGGACAGTCCTTGATAAAGATTTCTGATATGTGAACATAACTATTCAAATCAAACCACATTAATACAATTTCACTATGAAAAGATTTATTTTAACTATCTCAATCGGCTTGGCACTTCTTGCATCAGGTTGTGCTAAGATGTCTGATGTTACCGAGCTTGTAGATGAACAGGCTGCCAGAATCGACGATCTTGAAAATAAAATTTCAAATATCGCTGAAATTGTTGCCCAATTGCAGAAGAATGTTACTGTGACAATGCTTCAGGAAACTGCTGAGGGATATACTATTTACTTTTCAGACGGAAAGACCGCTGTTATCAAAAATGGAGCACCTGGTCAAAAAGGAGAAAAAGGTGATACTGGTGAGCAGGGAGAAAAAGGTGATCCGGGAGAAAAAGGTGAAAAGGGTGATCCGGGCGAAGATGGTACGGGCGGTGATGCTTATTTCTCAGATATCAAGATCGAGTCCGACAGTATTACCATTACTTTCGCAGATAAGGATGCTACAGTCGTCAAACTTCCTAGATATAAGGGATCTCTGGGTATTACAGCTATAACTTATGTTCCCGAATATTCGGATGGAGTAGCCAGAATACCTTATACTACACCGGAGAGCGCGCGTCTGAATGCGGAATTTGTAATCGCTCCGGCTTCGGCGTATAAAGCTGTCAAGTCAGGAATCGAAGATGAGAGCGTAGAAGTAAGTCTTCTGTATACTACAGTGTTGACCAAGGGTGCAACCAAGTCAGTCATTGAACTGACAAAGGCAAACCTTGCTTTTGACGATCAATTCAACATTGTTAAACTGGTTGATGTTCCAGCTGCTGATTTCGTGAATGCCACAGCTTCATTCGCTCTTTCAATCAAGGAGTCTGATGATTGTGGAGTTGTTTCTCCGTTTGTCTTTGTCGAGCCTGAGCTGGTGAAATGCGAGCAGTTGCTGAATGTTGTTGTGAATGGAGGAAAGGGAAGAGTTCAGATTGCCGGTGAGTTCAAGTATGGCATGAGTACAACTAAATGTGTGGTGTCATGGACCCCGGGAGATGGTGTTAAGGAATTCCCTGTAACCAGAGTAGAAGAGGCCGAACCATACAGCTGTATCATTCCTGATCTGGCAGAGGGAACTTATGAGTTTACAGTGATAACTTACGATGCAGAGGATAACGGCTCGGATCCGGTGATTGTTACAGGTAAATCTTACGGAAGCGAGTACGAGACGGCTCTTGTTGCTCGTCCGGTGGCTTCGTGTGCGATAGATGGAGAGAATGTTGTTGTGACATTCGGAGAAAATCCGGCAGGTGCACTTGCAAGTAAGTTTACATATGTAGATGCCTCAGATCAGGAGGTTACTGTGGATGTGACCGAATCGTCTTTGATATTGACCAGCTGGAAATCAAAGGGCAGTTTTAAGGTTACGACAACATATAAGCCGGAAGAATCTGCAATTGATGAATTCACAGCTGAAACAGCCGGCACTTTCCCTGATATCAATGTGAAACTTGTTGCAAAAGAAGGATTTTCTGAGTTGATTTTTGATAGTGATATCCCTCTCTCTGCTTGGGCAGGTGCACTTTGGAAAGGTTGGGATGGAGACAAGACAGCATCTAACTTTGCACACAGTGACAACACAAATCCTAAGGAATTCCCATTCTGGTATACTTTTGATTTAGGACAGGAGTGTCAGTTGTGCAAATATGTCCATTTCGGAAATCCTACAGCAAACAGAATTTTTGACGGAGGTAGTCTCAAGTCATGGGAGATTTATGGCCGTGCTGACAAACCGGTAGAGGATTCATGGGATGGATGGACAAAACTTGTGTCATGTGAATCCACAAAACCATCGGGAAGACCTAATGGTGATAATACACAGGAAGATATCGATCGCTGGCTTGCAGGTGAGGAGTTTGAAATACCAGTTGAAGGACTTCCTGCAGTACGATATATCCGTGTCAAGGTGCTTGATACATGGTGCCATGAAGGTTGGATACTGTTCTCGGAGTTTGAGTTCTATAAATATGAATAAACTTCATCCGAAAAACGCGGAGTGTCCTGCCAGCTAAAACGTTCACTCTCAGTAGTTTATAGAAAGGCGATTCCCCGCTGCAGGGGAATCGCCTTTCTGCAATGCGCTGAGTGTCAGCGCATTAGGTGACAGGAGGATTCTGCAGGAACTCCGTCTGGTGATGTCCCACGTCGTACGAAACGCTAACCTCGCGCTGATTGTGCCGGATATATGTGTCGTATTGAAAATTATTGTATCTTTGCACCACAGTATACCACACTTATGAGCGAGAATTATTATAAATTTTTGGCGGAGATCGGAAAGATCATCCCGAAGGACAGGATATATACGGACGAGTTGCGTCGTTTTGCATGGGGAACGGATGCGGGATTCTATAGGATGACTCCGCAGATAGTTGTGCGGACCAGATCGGAAGAAGAGGTTACAACCCTTCTCAGACAAGCATCCGTACTCGGTATTCCTGTTACTTTCAGGGCTGCCGGTACCAGTCTGTCAGGTCAGGCTGTAAGCGATTCCGTGCTTGTAGTCGCGGGAAAGAACTGGGAGGAAATATCTACTCCGGATAACGGACAGACTGTGAGACTTCAGCCGGGCGTTGTGGGCGCAAAGGTCAACGAGTATCTGAAACGCTTTGGCAGGAAATTCGGTCCCGATCCCGCATCGATAAAGAGCGCTATGGTGGGTGGTATTGTCATGAACAATGCTTCGGGAATGAGTTGCGGCACCTGGGCGAACAGTGACAGGATGATTGTTTCCGGAAGAATCATCTTTGCTGACGGAACAGTGCTCGATACCGCTGACAGTGACAGCAGGGAGGCCTTCAAGGCTTCGCATCCTGAGATTATCAGCAGGATAGAGAAACTCAGGGATGATGTTCTCTCTGATAAGGAACTGACTGACCGTATCCTGCATAAGTATTCCATTAAGAATGTGACCGGTCTGAATCTGCTTCCGCTCGTTACTTTTACAGATCCGTTTGATATCATCCTTCATCTTCTCGTCGGGTCTGAGGGTACTCTTGCATTCTTGAGTGAGGTCACTATGAAAACTCTTGAGATTGCACCTCTTCAGGCTGATGCAATGGTGTATTTCAAGGATATGGCAGAGGCTGCAAGGGCGGTCATAGCCATGAAGAGTCTTAATGTTTCAGCCGCGGAGATGCTTGACAAGCGTTCTCTGGCATCGGTGAATGCCGGTGAGATCGAGGGCCTTACAGCTGTACTGACCCAGGTGGAAGCCCAGTCCCAGCATGAACTTGCACAGAAGGTCAAGGAGCTGACCGACACCCTCAAGTCATTCGATACATACGGAAAAGTGGAATTCACTACTGACCCGGAGGAATCTGCAGGATATTGGGCTATACGTTCCGGCATTTTCCCGACTGTGGGTGGAATGAGAAAGCCGGGAACTACCTGCCTGATCGAAGATGTGGCATTCCATGTGGAGGACCTTGCCGAAGCTGTGACCGATCTTTCCGATCTTCTGGACAGGCATGGCTATGATGATTCATGTATATATGGACATGCTCTCGAAGGAAACTTCCACTTCATCATCAATCAGTCGTTCGACTCTGAGAATCAAGTACAACGGTATAAGGATATGATCAACGATGTGGGAGAACTCGTTGTGAAGAAATATGACGGATCTCTCAAGGCGGAGCATGGTACAGGACGCAATATGGCTCCTTATGTTGAGTATGAATGGGGCTCGAAGGCCTTCGATGTCATGAAGCGTATAAAGCATATCTTCGATCCTGACAATATCCTCAATCCTGGAGTGATCTTCAATGACGATCCGGAGTGCTGTTTCAAGAATTTCAAGGCTCTGCCACTTCTGAAGCCAGCTGAGAGCGCTCCGCAGGAGACGGTAAAGGCATATGAGAAACTGAATAAATGTATCGAATGCGGATTCTGTGAGGTGAACTGCGTTTCATGCGGCTTTACTCTGTCGTCCAGGACAAGGATAGTGATGCAGAGGGAAATGGAAAGGCTTAGAAGAAGCGGAGAGAACCCGGTACTTCTCAAGACCCTTCAGAAGCAGTATTCATATTTGGGTGAGCAGACCTGTGCCGGTGACGGACTTTGCTCGATGTCGTGTCCTATGGGTATAAATGTCGGAGACCTTACTCACGAGGTCCGCAGACAGAATATGGGCAGTATGGCAAACAGGACAGGAGAGTTTGTCGCCGACAATTTCCACGGAGTAAAGACTGCGTTGCGAGGTGTCCTGAAACTGGCTGATTTCGGGCATACGGTCCTCGGAAGCAAGGCTATGGGAACTCTTGCAAAGGGGATCCATGCTGTCGGGCTCCCGTTATGGACACCGTCTATGCCGAAGTCATACAATGCTGCCAGGAAACTTCAGCACACTAAGGAAAGCAGATTGAAAGTGGTGTATTTCCCAAGCTGTCTCAACCAGACCATGGGTATAGACAAGGAGTCAAATGGAATGAGGCCATTGGCGGAAGAGATGACGCAACTTCTTCAGAAGGCAGGATATGAAGTCATTTTTCCGAAGAATATGGACTCGCTCTGCTGCGGAACCATTTGGGATAGCAAGGGATTTCCGGAGATTGCCATGAAGAAGACAAGACAACTCGAGGATGCTCTCTGGGAGGCCTCCGAGCATGGAAAATATCCGGTAGTATGTGACCAGAGTCCATGTCTGCACAGAATGAAGCAGCATATTTCAAAGGTGGAACTGTACGAGTCCACCGAATTCATATGGAAGTTCCTGAAGGACAGGTTGACCTTCACCAGGACAGATACTCCTGTAGCACTTCATCTTACATGTTCTACCAGACTGATGAAGATAGACCGTATTGTCCATGACCTGGCATGTCTATGCTCGTCAGACGTCCTGATTCCTGAGGGTGTCGGATGCTGTGGCTTCGCTGGAGATAAAGGTATGACACATCCGGAACTGAACGCCTATGCGCTCCGTAAACTGCGTACTCAGATAGAACAGAAGGGTATCGAAGTAGGCTACTCCAACAGCCGTACATGCGAAATAGGACTCCAGACCAATTCAGGTATTCCTTATCGCTCTATAGTATATCTTGTGAACAGTTGTACGAAATGAAAAATATAATCATATCTAAAGATTCTCTCGAACTTACTCTTTGCCCTCCGTCGTTTGAGGACGGATATTACCGTGGTACCAGATTCGATCATTCAGGAATATTCAGACGAATTGTCAAGGATGGTTTTGTATATGCTGACGAGTGGTTTGACAAATACAATCCGTATGCACATGATGCCGTATGCGGTACGTCCGAGGAGTTTGGCGAAAGCGGATATGAGCAGGCTGAGGTGGGAGACGTGTTCGTGAAGCCGGGAGTGGGCCTTCTGCTTAAGGAAGATGATGCTCCATACGACCACTTCAAGTTATATAAGGTGGCAGATCCGGGCAGATGGACCGTCACTTGTGACGAGGATTCCGCGACCTTTGTCCATGTAGTGGATTCCGAAGACTGGGGTTATGTCTATGAAAAGGTGGTAAGGATCATTGACGGAGCTCATTATGAAATAACCCATCATCTGTGCAATACAGGCCGCTACAACATCGAGGGCGAGATGTACAATCACAATTTCTTCACTTTCGGAGATGCCCGTCCTGGACCAGAAATTGAAATAGACTTTCCGTTTGAACCTTGCGGCAACTGGAGGGCTGAATATGACAGCGTGGCACTGTCTGAAAGAGGAATCCGTTTCTCCCGTCCGATAGAAAAGGGAGAAAGCGTGTTCATGGGCAATCTCAAGTCGTCAGACGGGTCGGAGGTGACCGGCGAAGTGTTCTCCATAGACGCTTCCGGACATAAGGTCACATTCGGTGCCGACCTTCCGTTCCACCGTATAGCGTTCTGGTCTAACCACAGGGTGGGCTGCATCGAACCGTTCATCCCATATTGCCTCGAATCGGGAGACGAACTGGAATGGACATATACATACGATATGAAATAATGAAAAGTCTCGAATCACTGTCAGTCGGCCGACGGGATTCGAGACATCTTTTTCAGAATACCTGTGCTATGATTCTTTTTGCATATTCGACATCGGTATAACTTCTGGATCCCTTGTCGTGGATGTTCAGACCTCTGATGATCTCCATGTCGTTTTCATCAAGGGCGAAGTCGAAGATCTTCATGTTGTCTTCCATTCGGGTGATGCCGGTGGTCTTGGGTATGACAGGTATGCCCTGCTGGACAAGGAATCTCAGACCGACCTGAGATGCACTCTTTCCGTATTTCTGACCGATTGCAGTCAGGACTTCGTGGTCGAAGAAATTATATTTTCCCTGTCCCATAGGACCCCATGCCATAAGTCTGGTGTCCGTATCCTTCATCATTTCCCTCATGGCATTCTGCTGACTGAACACATTGGTTTCCAGCTGGTTGACTGCCGGCTTTATATTGACAGAATTTACAAGGTCATAATATCGGTCGTCATAGAAGTTGCTCAGACCGATGGCTCGGGCCCTTCCTTCCGCAAGCGCCTTTTCCAATGTCCTGTAGATGCCATAATAATCTCCGTACGGCTGATGTACAAGAAGCAGGTCCACATAGTCGGTCTGCAGTTTGTCAAGACTTTCCTGAAAGGACTCGGCAGAACGCCCGTCACCACCGTTGGTAAGCCATATCTTTGTCACGAGGAAAATATCCTCTCTTGCGATTCCGCTGCCTGCAATGGCATTTCCCACACCTTCTTCATTAGCATAGAACTGTGCGGTATCAATCATCCTGTATCCCACGCTCAGGGCATCTCTTACGCATCTCTCCGACTCTTTCGGGTCCACTTTGAATACGCCATATCCCAGAAGCGGCATCTCCACGCCATTGTTCAGCACTGTTTTTTCCATGTCTTGCAAAATTTGGTCTGCAAAAATACAAAAATTATCAGTCGCTTTTGGAACGGATGTTGGAAATTCTGATGTTGAACTATAAAACGAACGGTTATGTTTTACAATTTTCTGTTTCCCCAATATTTCAGAGGGAAGGGAGTTTCCTTTCTGATACTTTTTGTCAGGTTGTTTTTCGGAGCCCTGTTCTTCATGCACGGACTCGACAAACTGTCCAACTTCAACGTGCTGTCTGATACATATCCCAGCGTGTTAGGCCTGGGAAGCTACACCACACTCATGATCACGATATTCTGTGAATTCGCCTGTTCTCTCTTCCTTATGGCAGGACTTGTCACGAGAATCGTGCTGATTCCCATGATGGCGGCGATGGCCGTGGCGTTTTTCGATGTCCACGACGGCATGATGCCTGAGGGAGAACTTGCATTGATATATCTGATAGTGTTCCTTGTGCTGTTCATGACCGGTCCCGGACGGTATAGTGTGGATTATCTCATTGACCGAAAAGTAAATAAGGATAAGGAAGAATTGAGTACTCACAAATGATATCGCTTGGAATTTTGGGAAATATGACTATCTTTGAAAATTATGCGGTCATGTCGATCGCAATGAATCTAAACGCTAGCCCAGATGTCAGGACTAACAGGACATATTTCCCAGATTATCGGACCGGTTGTCGATGTGCATTTCGATCTGTCCGATGATACTTCCAGCCAGCTTCCGGCGATACATGAAGCATTGACCATATCCAGAAACGATTCCCGTGAACTTCTGGTCGAGGTGCAGCAGCACATTGGTGAGGATACCGTCCGCACTGTAGCCATGGATTCCACAGACGGTCTCAGACGTGGAATGGAGGCAGTGTGCACAGGCGCTCCGATTACCATGCCTGTGGGCGCCCAGATAAGAGGCCGCGTCATGAATGTGACAGGCAACACCATAGACGGAATGAAGAAGCTCGACAGGACCGGAGCATTTCCGATTCACCGTGAGCCGCCTAAATTTGAAGACCTTACCACATCTCAGGAGGTACTTTTCACCGGTATCAAGGTGATTGACCTCCTGGAGCCGTATCTGAAAGGTGGTAAAATCGGACTTTTCGGAGGCGCCGGTGTAGGCAAGACGGTGCTTATCAAGGAACTGATCAACAATATTGCGAAGAAACATAACGGATTTTCAGTATTTGCCGGTGTCGGTGAGCGTACCCGTGAAGGAAACGACCTCTTGAGGGAGATGATCGAGTCCGGAGTGATCGATTATGGCGAAGAGTTCCTCAAGGGAATGGAAGAGGGACATTGGGACCTTTCAAAGGTGGATTATGAGGCGGTAGAGAAGTCTCAGGTGGCGATGGTGTTCGGACAGATGAATGAGCCGCCGGGAGCCCGCTCGTCCGTGGCGCTTTCCGGACTTACACTTGCAGAATCATTCCGTGACAGCGAAGACGCTTCCGGACCTAAGGACATACTCTTCTTCATTGACAATATATTCCGTTTCACTCAGGCCGGCTCCGAGGTGTCCGCACTCCTGGGACGAATGCCTTCGGCGGTAGGATATCAGCCTACTCTGGCGACTGAAATGGGACAGATGCAGGAGAGAATCACATCTACAAAGAACGGATCCATTACCTCTGTCCAGGCCGTATATGTGCCGGCGGACGATCTTACGGACCCTGCTCCTGCCACTACATTCAGCCATCTGGACGCCACAACGGTGTTGAGCCGAAAGATTGCAGAGCTGGGCATCTATCCTGCTGTGGATCCGCTTGAGTCCACTTCGCGTATCCTGGACCCGAACATTGTCGGAAAGGAACATTACGAGACTGCTCAGAGGGTGAAACAGATACTCCAGAGAAACAAGGAACTTCAGGATATCATTTCGATTCTCGGCATGGATGAACTGTCAGATGAAGACAGGCTCACGGTAAACCGTGCCAGAAAGATACAGCGTTTCCTCTCTCAGCCGTTCTCTGTGGCCGAGCAGTTTACAGGTATCCCAGGTGTGATGGTGACGATCGAGGATACGGTCAGAGGCTTCAAGATGATATTGGACGGCGAAGTGGATGATCTGCCTGAGCAGGCGTTCCTGAATGTCGGAGCCATTGAGGAGGCTATAAGGAAAGGTGAGGAAATGCTTGCGGCTGTGGCTGCAGTACAGCAGTAACATATGCCGTCATGGGTAACACAGACAATATAAAGCTTACGATACTTACTCCGCAGGACACTCTTTTCGAGGGATATGTGGAAAAGGTCGAACTGCCTGGTGAAAAAGGCCGTTTCATGGTGCTGAAGAATCATGCTCCAGTGATATCTTCGCTCGTGGAAGGAAAGGTTGTGTATACGTCTGAAGGTACCGCTGAAGAAGTAAGGGTACGTGTCGGTTTCGTACGCGTGGATTATAATGAGGTGACAGTGTGTGCGGAGGTATGAGGTGGCTGAATATCATATTGGTTTTCATGGCGCTGACATGCCTGCCTTTTACAATGGACGGCTCATCGGCGGATCATGCGTCATCTGAGGTTGATGTGTCTCATATGCTCTTCGGCCATATAGGCGATTCATACGGCTGGCATATAACGGATTGGAATGGAAAGCATATCACTATTCCTCTTCCATGCATAGTATATAGTTCCACAAGCGGCTGGCATGCCTTCATGTCTTCACGGATAGAACACGGACATTCATACAACGGCTTCTCTCTTGCTACGGAAGGACGCTATCAGGACAAGATCGTGGAGACTGCATCAGACGGATCGGTGTCAAGACCGTTTGACATATCCATAACCAAGAATGTAGCCTCGCTCATATTTACTGCGCTGCTGCTTATCGCCATGATACTCTATGCAAAACGATGGTATGCCAGGAATGATGCCAGGGAAAAGGCTCCGGGAGGATTCACCGGTCTTGTGGAGATGATGGTGATGATGGTCAATGACGACATAATAAAGGAGGCCGTCGGTCCGGAATACAGGAAATATTCTCCATATCTGCTCACTGCCTTCTTCTTCATATTCATAAGTAACCTTCTGGGTATAGTCCCGTTCTTCCCGGGAGGAGCTAATGTGACGGGAAATATTGCAGTGACGATGGTGCTTGCCCTATGCACCTTCTTTGCTGTGAATATGTTTGCAAACAGGCATTATTGGAAGGAAATTCTGTGGCCGGATGTGCCGATATTCCTGAAGTTTCCTCTTCCTCTGATGCAGCTGATAGAGATATTCGGAATGTTTACCAAACCTTTTTCATTGATGGTCAGGCTGTTTGCCAATATAATGGCCGGCCATGCGATGATATTGGGACTGGTGTCGGTAATATTTGTGACGGCAAAGCTGGGACCGGTGATAAACGGCTCGATGACCGTGGTGACAATGCTTTTCGGGGTGTTCATGGACTGTCTTGAACTGCTAGTGGCATTTATTCAGGCATATGTGTTCACCATGCTCTCCGGTGTGTTTATCGGCATGAGCCGCCAATCGGAACATTGACAGAAACGTATAACAACTAAAAGATAAAACTATGTTACTTTCAACAATCATTCTTCAGGCCGCAGGACTGGCCGTCTGGGGAAAAGTCGCAGGAGCAATCGGTGCAGGTATAGCAGCAATAGCAGCTGCTTGGGGTATCGGTAAGATCGGATCATCCGCAATGGAGGCGATCGCACGTCAGCCCGAGTCGGCTGGAAATATCCGTACCGCCATGCTTATCATCGGTGCGCTTGTAGAGGGCGCCTGCCTTTTCGCAATCATTGCATGTCTGATGGCAATCGTGATGTAATATGAATCTGTTGCTTCCGGACAGTGGTCTCATCTTCTGGATGACCATAATCTTTGCCATCGTGTTCTTTGTTCTTGCAAAGTTCGGCTTCCCTATGATTACAGGGATGGTGGAAAAACGCAAGACAAGGATAGAGGAAGCCATTGAGGCGGCCAGAAAGGCGGAGGAGGCCATTGCCCATCTGAATCAAGAACATGAAAGACTTATTACCCAGACCCGTGAGCAGCAGGCACAGCTCAAGAAGGACGCTGCGGCAGAACGTGACCGCATGATTGCGCTTGCCCGGGAACAGGCCAGGGTGGAGGCACAGAAGATAATGGATGAGGCAAAGGCCCGTATTGCAGAGGAAAAGGAAGACGCATTGAGGGATATGCGCAGAGAGGTATCTGTATTGTCACTTGCAATCGCAGAACAGATTCTCAGAAAGGAACTCAAGTCTGATAAATCCCAGAAGGAACTGGTTGACAAGCTTGTGGATGAGCTTTCCGGCAGTCTTTCTGATAACACAGATGTCGTGTCATGAATTCCGGAATAGTGGCTTCAAGATATGCAAAGGCCTTCCTGAAATATGTTCAGGAGGAAGGGGACGGGAAGACTGTGTATTCCCAGTCCTGTGTCCTTGTGCATGTTATGAATGAGATTCCGCAGTTCAAGGAGTATATTAAGAGTACCTTGGATATTCCTCTTGACAGAAAATTAACCCTGCTCTCTGACGCCCTTGGAGCCCCTCTGGACAAGTCCATTGCTGATTTTCTCAAGATGGTGTCGTCTCACAGGAGAGATGAATATTTCCCGAGGATGCTGCTTTCATTTATCGAGCAGTACCGTGTTGCGAACAATATAAAGGTTGGCAGTCTTGTCACTGCTGTCGATGATGATGGCCTGAAAGACCGCCTTGAATCCCTTTTTCATGACAGGACGGGAGCTGAAATCCATCTTGAAGAAAAGGTGTCGCCGGAAATAATAGGTGGCTTTGTGTTCGAACTTGACGGCTGGCGTCTGGATGCCAGCGTGGCCAATCATCTGGACAGACTTCGCCGTCAGCTTGTAGAAAAGAAAAACAGAATAGTATAGAATAACAATATGTCAAATACAATTCGCCCATCGGAAATATCGGATGTGCTGCTCAGTCAGTTGAAGGAAATCGGAGCCGAACTTAAGTATGAAGAGGTCGGCAAGGTACTGCAGGTCAGTGATGGTGTTGTGCGCCTTTATGGTCTGCTCAACGCTGAGGCTGGTGAGCTTCTGGAGTTTGATAACGGTATCATGGCGGTTGTCATGAATCTGGAAGAAGACAATGTGGGAGCAGTACTTCTGGGGCCGACAGACAGGATCAAGGAGGGAATGACCGTAAGACGCACAGGCCGTATCGCTTCGATAAACGTCGGGGAATCGATGCTTGGAAGGGTTGTGAACCCTTTGGGGGAACCTCTTGACGGCAAGGGAAGGCTGACTGGTGATCTGGTGGAGATGCCTCTCGAGAGAAAGGCTCCGGGAGTGATCTTCCGTCAGCCGGTTACGGAGCCTCTGCAGACAGGTCTCAAGGCAATAGATTCCATGATTCCTATTGGCAGGGGACAGCGAGAGCTCATTATCGGTGACCGTCAGACTGGAAAGACAGCGATTGCCCTTGATACCATCATCAATCAACGAGGTGCCTACGAGGCTGGCGAGCCCGTTTACTGTATATATGTAGCTATCGGTCAGAAGGGATCGACAGTAGCGAATATTGTAAATACTCTCAGGCAGCACGGAGCCCTGGATTATACCATAGTGGTTGCTGCAACTGCTGCGGATACGGCTGCATTGAGATATTATGCTCCGTTCGCAGGAGCTGCCATTGGCGAGTATTTCCGAGATACAGGAAAACATGCCCTGGTGGTGTATGACGACCTTTCAAAACAGGCTGTTGCATATCGAGAGGTGTCTCTGATTCTTCGCCGCCCGTCAGGACGAGAGGCATATCCGGGAGATATCTTCTATCTTCATTCAAGACTTCTTGAGAGGGCCGCGAAAATCATCGGACAGCAGGAGGTGGCAGAGAATATGAACGATCTTCCTGATTCACTCAAGGGCAAGGTGAAGGCAGGCGGCTCTCTGACAGCTCTTCCTATCATCGAGACTCAGGCAGGCGACGTGTCGGCATATATACCTACCAATGTGATTTCCATTACTGACGGTCAGATATTCCTTGAGGCAGACCTGTTCAATCAGGGATTCCGTCCGGCTGTGAATGTGGGTATCTCAGTGTCACGTGTGGGAGGAAGTGCTCAGGTCAAGAGTATGAAGAAGGTGGCGGGTACGCTGAAAATAGATCAGGCGCAGTATCGTGAGCTGGAGGCGTTCTCCAAGTTCAGCAGCGACATGGATCCTATTACTGTTATGACTCTGGACAAGGGAAGGAAGAACAACAGGCTCCTGGTGCAGCCTCAGTATTCACCGATGCCTGTGGGAGAGCAGGTAGCTGTGCTGTATTGCGGCACGAAGGGACTTCTCAGGGACCTTCAGCTGGAGCAGATAGAAGATTTCCAGAGCTCGTTCCTCAGCAAGATGCGGGCGTTCCATACAGAAGATGTTCTTGGACCGTTGTCCGCAGGAGCTACAAACCCTGAGATATTTAATATTATCGAACGTGAAGCGTTGTCTATAGTTAGAGGCATGATTCAGGCATGAGTTCATTAAAGGAAATAAAGACCAGAATCAATTCTGTAAAGAGCACGCTGAAGATCACTTCTGCCATGAAGATGGTCGCAGCGGCCAAGCTGCATAAGGCTCAGAATGCCATCGGCAACAAACTGCCTTATGAGCAGCAGCTTCGCCGTACTCTGGCGGGAATGCTCCAGGATGATGACCTGCAGCGGGCAATCCATGACGAGCTTGGGCTTGGCGACCCGCATGAGAACTCTCTGGTCAGGCTTCACGACGTACATATTGACGAATATCCTTCCAAGACAGATGTTGACAGAGTCGCGCTCGTCCTCCTGTCTTCCAACAGCTCTCTGTGTGGCGGCTTCAATGCTAATGTCATAAGGGAATTCAATACGGCACTGTCTGCTCTGACAGCACGAGGCTATTCGCGAGATGATATAGATGTATATGCAATAGGAAGGAAGATTGCGGAGGCAGCCGTGAAGAGCGGACTCTCTATCACCGCAGACCTCTCGCAGATGGCAGACAAGCCTGACTATGAAGATGCAGCAGAGCTCGCTTCGGCTCTGGTTGACAGCTTCGCATCAGGAGAGGTGGGCCAGATAATTCTGATATACAGCCATTTTGCTACTGCCACCTCTCAGCCGGTAATAAGAGAGAACTACCTGCCTCTTGCCATGCATGACTTTGATGTGACAGATGAGCCCATAGACTATATCCTTGAGCCTGATCCGCTGGTCCTTGCACGAGAACTGCTTCCTATGGTGCTGCGTCTGAAGCTTTATACCGTGCTTCTGGATGCAAATGCGGCAGAGCATGCTGCCAGGACTATCGCCATGCAGATCGCATCCGACAATGCCAAGAATCTCATTGCAGATCTCACTCTTGCATACAACAAAGGTCGTCAGCAGGAAATCACCGCGGAAATTCTCGATCTGGTCGGCGGTACAATGGCATAGGAATGTCACGACGCAGGACTTTTCCGTTAAACTATTGCGTCGTGACACGAAAATCGCAATATCGACATAAAAACTGCCACGACGCAAGACTTTCATAGTAGAAGTCCTGCGTCGTGGCAAGAGTACCAGACTTCGCGTTGCGGATAACGTGGATGACGACCGCCTACGCGAGTTTATGGATTGCGAGTCCGCTTCTGAGCTTAGGCTCGAACCATGTTGTCTTTGGCGGCATGATGTTGCCGGAATCCGCAATGTCCACGAGCTGCTTCATGGATACCGGATATAGGGCGAATGCCACGGCCATCTCTCCGCTGTCCACTCTGCGCGAAAGTTCTCCGAGTCCGCGGATACCTCCGACAAAGTCGATTCTTTTTGAAGTGCGCAGGTCTGCAATGCCGAGAATCCTGTCAAGTACAAGGTTGGACAGAATAGTCACGTCGAGGACTCCGATAGGGTCGTTGTCATCGTATCTTCCTTCCTTGGCAGTCAGCGAGTACCACTTGCCCTCAAGATACATAGAGAATTCGTGAAGCTTGCCCGGCTTGTATATTCCGCTACCTTTTTCACATACTTCGAAATCCTCTGCGAGAGCGTCCAGCAACTGGGTAGGAGTCAGCCCGTTGAGGTCCTTTACCACGCGGTTGTAATCGATGATCTTCAGCTGACTGTCCGGGAATGCCACTGTCATGAAGAAATTGTATTCCTCATCGCCGGTGTGTGCGGGATTCTTTCCTCGCAGCTCAGCTCCCACAAGAGCGGCTGCTGCAGTACGGTGGTGACCGTCGGCTACATAGAATGCAGGAATCTCTGCAAATATCTCTGTGATCCGTGCGATATCTTCATCCGAATCTATCACCCAGAAATGGTGACCGAAACCGTCCTCAGCAACGAAGTCATATTCTGCCTCTCCTGCAATATAGCGGCTTACAATCTCATTGATTTCTGCATTGTCAGGATATGAGAAGAATACAGGCTCGATGTTGGCGTTCTGTATACGCACATGAATCATACGGTCTTCCTCCTTGTCCTTGCGTGTGAGCTCATGCTTCTTGATCTTGCCCTCGGCATAGTCGTCGGTATGAGCACATACTACAAGACCATACTGAGTGCGTCCTTCCATTGTTTGAGCATACACGTAGTAGCAAGGTTTCTCGTCCTGCACAAGCCAACCTTTTTCCTGCCATGCCTTGAAATTCTCTACAGCCTTGTCATATGCCGGCTGGCTGTGTTCGTCGATGATGGGGTCAAAGTCTATTTCAGGCTTTGTGATATGCAGCAGCGACTTCTCTCCGGCCTCTGCTTTTGCCTCTGCGGAGTTCAGCACATCGTAAGGACGTGCTGCAACTTCTTCAACATACTGTTTCGGCGGTCTTATAGCCGCAAATGGTTTTACTCTTACCATAGTATCAGGATTTCTCCACTCGCTTCGCTCGGTCGAAATGCTCTCCGTCATCTCGAGCGAAGTCGAGAGATCTTCAAATTATTTATTCAACTGGAACTTTGTACAACCTGTCGCAAAGTAATCGCAGATCTGCTGAGCTGCTGCCAGACCGGCATTGATATTCGCCTCAGCTGTTTCTGCTCCCATTTTCTTTGGGGTAGCAAATACCTGTTTAGGGAACTTTGCATCCAGGTCTGCCTGGTGTACTGCAGCCACGTCTGTGACGTACTTGAGGTCAGGACGGTCTGTAAGCACTTTTTCAAGCTCGGCTTCATTGATCACTTCCTTACGGGCTGTATTGACAAGACAGCCGTTCTTAGGCATGCGTGAAACCAGATTATAATTGATTGAGCCTATAGTTGCAGGAATTGCCGGAATGTGGAGCGAGATATAGTTGCACTGCTCATACATCTGTTCAAGGCTTTCTGCAGGAGTCACACCGTCTTCAATCATCTTCTCAGCAGGGACGAAAGGGTCGAATGCCATAACCTCCATTCCGAGAACCTTTGCTTTTTCAGCTACCAGTCTGCCGACGTTTCCATAAGCCTGGATACCTACTTTCTTACCCTTGATCTCCACTCCTGTTCCCGGAGTGAACTGGTTTCGTGACATGAATATCATCATGGCAAGTGCAAGCTCCGCTACTGCATTCGAGTTCTGGCCCGGAGTATTCATTGCCACGATACCGCGCTCCGAGCATGCTGCAAGGTCGAGATTGTCATATCCGGCACCTGCGCGTACTACGATTTTCAGATTCGGTGCAGCCGCAATCACCTCGGCGGTCACCTTGTCTGAACGTACAATCATTGCGTCAACGTCTGATACAGCCTGAAGAAGCTGTGATTTTTCTGTATATTTCTCAAGAAGAGCAAGCTGATGACCGGCTCCCTCAACGATTCCTCTGATACCATTCACCGCAGCTGCAGCGAACGGCTTTTCTGTTGCTACAAGTATTTTCATATCTGTTATTTATGTAACTGTTCAAATTCTTTCATACAGTCCACAAGTGCCTGCACGCTTTCAATAGGACATGCATTGTAGATTGATGCGCGGAAGCCTCCTACAGACCTGTGTCCCTTGATACCGATCATGCCCTTCTCTTTTGCGAAAGCCATGAACTCGTCCTGAAGTTCCTCTTTACCTTCTGCCATTATGAAACACACATTCATCACCGAGCGGTCTTCCACTGCTGCAGTTCCTCTGAACATGCTGTTTCTGTCGATTTCTCCGTAAAGGAGTTCTGCCTTTGCCTTGTTGACCTTCTGTATAGCCTCGATTCCACCCTGCTCCTTGAGCCACTTGAGAGTCTCGTTCATCACGAAGATAGAGAATACAGGAGGGGTATTGAACATCGAACCACCGTCGATATGTGTCTGGAGATTGAGCATTGTAGGGATGTACCTGCTTACCTTTCCGAGAAGATTCTTGTTGACGATGAAGAAGGCTACTCCAGCAGGACCTACATTTTTCTGTGCACCACCATAGATCATGGCGTATTTACTTACATCTACCGGACGGCTCATTATGTCTGATGACATGTCTGCGATAAGAGGAACAGGTGAGTCAAGATCCTCATGAAGCTCGGTGCCGTAGATGGTGTTGTTTGTAGTCACATGGAGATAGTCCAGATCCGAAGGGATCTCAAAACCCTTTGGAATATAATTGTAAACGGTGTCCGCAGAAGATGCGATAGCATATGCGTTTCCAAGACCCTTTGCCTCCTTGAGGGCCTTCTTTGCCCAGACTCCTGTCTCAAGATATGCAGCTTTGTTCTCAAGGAAGTTCATTGCGACATACAGGAAACCGAGACTGGCACCTCCTCCGAGGAATACGACTTCATGGGTGTCCGGAATGTTCAGAAGCTCCTTCCAGAGAGCCTTGCATTCGTTCATCACGGATTCCCATTCCTTGGTGCGGTGAGATATTGAAATTACAGGAACTCCTGTACCTTTGAAATCTTTCAGTGCTTCGATAGCATTGTCGATCGCCTGCTGGGGGAGGACGCAAGGACCGGCTGTGAAGTTGTGAACCTTTTTCATACTTCTTACAGTTTTAATGTCAATTCGCTTTTGATATAGTGATTTCTAAAAAATATGCTTTACGTCTGTTATCTTTTCGCAGAAGTGGCAAAGCAGTGACACTTCGTTGCCGTCGTCGATGGTTGTGAACCTTGTCTTGATAGGTTGATGGTTTGTCACGCACTTAGGATTCTTGCACTTCGCTATTCCGATGATTTCCGATGGCATCACAAGCTGTTTCTTCTCTACTACCTTGAAATCACGGATAATATTTACAGTAGCCTTAGGGGCAATCAAAGCGAGCTTATTGAGCTCTTCATCTTCGAAGAACTTGTCGGCAATCTTTATGATGCCCTTCTTGCCGTAGATCTTGCTGGCAAGGTTGATGCCTATCGTGATCTGGCTTTCCACTCCCTTGAGGTTGAGGATGTCAAGAGCCTTATATACATTCTCTGCAGGTATATGGTCCAGTACGGTACCATTTTCCAATGCGCTTACTACTAGTTCTTTTCTGCTCATAATATAGTAGATATGTTTATCTGTATCCCAATAAATATGAAATAATCGCCATTCTGACATACAGGCCGTTCTCCGCCTGCTTGAAATAGTATGCATATGGAGTGTCATCCACATCCTGAGTAATCTCGGTCACGCGAGGAAGCGGATGCAGGATCTTCATGTTCTCCCTGACATTCCCAAGCATGCCGGCACTCAGAGTATAGACGTCTTTCACTCTTTCATATTCCATAGGATCTGTAAATCTCTCCTGCTGTACTCTTGTCATGTAAAGTATGTCGCAGTCGTTGAGATATTCCTCGAGATAGGTGGTCTCAATATATTCGATTCCCTTGCTGTCGAGGAAAGCCTTATATTCCTTAGGCATCTTGAGCTCCTCAGGAGCTGTGAATATGAACTTCGGATTGAAATGTGACATGGCCTGAAGAAGCGAATGGGTAGTACGGCCATATTTCAGGTCTCCCACCATATTGATTGTCAATCCTTCAAGGGTCCCCTGTGTCTGGAGAATCGAATATAGGTCGAGCAGAGTCTGCGACGGGTGCTGGTTGGCTCCGTCACCTGCATTGACTACAGGGACATCCGCCACTTCCGAAGCATAACGGGAACTTCCTTCAAGAGGATGTCTCATGACAATCATATCTACATAATTGTTGACCATCTTGATGGTGTCCTTCAATGTCTCACCCTTGCTTTGGCTGGTGTTTGATGCATCGGAGAAACCGATGACCTTGGCTCCAAGGCGGTTGATTGCAGTCTCGAAACTGAGTCGTGTGCGAGTAGAAGGCTCGAAGAAAAGGCTCGCAATAACCTTGCCCTCAAGGAATTTCTGCTCTTTGTTCTGCTCAAATTCCTTGGCAGTTTCCAATACGTGCAGGATTTCCTCTTTAGTGAAATCCCTGATAGAAATCAAACTTTTTTTACCCATATCTTGTTGGTTTACATTTACTGAATTTCCTCCACCCTGCAACCTTCCACATCTATCATGCGCTCTTCAAAGGTGTCCACAAGCGACAGTCTCACGCTCGTATCCAGGCTGCATTCCATGTCGAACTTCTGATTCTTCTGTTCCAGCCCCATGTCCTTCATTACCTTCATTACTCCGTTCATGCTCATGTATCCGAAATGCACACGATACATCTTCGATGCAATCTTCTCCACTATTTCCGCATTTGCCAATGCGTCCGCTGTGGATGTCTTGTAGGCCCTTATCAACCCTGGAATGCCAAGCTTTATGCCTCCGAAATATCTGACCACCACCACGAGTACATCGCTAAGACCGCAGGAGTCTATCTGTCCAAGTACCGGTCTTCCTGACGATCCTGATGGCTCTCCATCGTCATTTGCTCTGAACTTATCTCCCAGATAGCCGAGTCTGTAGGCATACACATGATGTCTGGCATCATAATATTCCTTTTTGAGAGCTGCTACAATTTCCTTCACTTCCTCTTCTGTCTCAACGGGATAGGCGTGGGCAATGAAACGGCTGCCATTGTCCTTGAAGAGCCCTTTCGCCTCGCATGCTATGCTCTTGTATGAATCCTTTATCTGGGTACTGTCCATATAATTTGTCAAATTTAATGTATTTTAATCGAAAACAGAAAGAAATGTTTGAGTTTATTTGGAAAGTGATTTTTGTAAATATTTTTTGCTTTGGCTGAAAGAAATTTTATTACCTTTGGCTTCGCTCTCGCTTGAATGGAGGGCTTTTTTTAACAAGAACAATTCTAACTTATTATGGTACTGAGATATAGAGTTACATTGCAGGGCTTGAAGGGATTTGCCCGTGTTTACGAGGTCAAGGAGACGACTTCGCTTTATAGCTTTCACAAGCAGATGAGGGCGGATATGGATTTCCCTCAGGATCAGGTTGTGCTTTTCAAGGCTTTCGATGCATCTGGAAATGTTGCGGCGAGGTACAGCGTGTTTACGGATTTCGGCTTTGGTACCATTGACAGCGTCACTGCGGGTGAGTGCCACAAGAGAGGCGAGGACAAGTTCATATATTTCTACGATACGACAAACGTAAAAAGTGTTATCGTCACTTTTGAGGGTGAGGGGGAACTGCGCAGGAATGCTGTCTATCCTCTTCTTGTGGAGAGCAAGGGTCCTAACCCTATCGAATTCGAGAACGGATATGTCGCGTTTGAGGACCTTCCTGACGACAAGAAGAAGGATCCGGATGATGATGACTTTGACGACGACGATGACGATGACGATGTTGTTGAGGATGATGAAGATACCGAAGAGATCTACGGCGATGACGATGAAGAGTAATCTGCTGATTACCAAAGTTTTATCTATAATGCCTGCGTACTTTGGGGAGCAGGCATTTGTGTTAATGTTCTGATTGTCAATCGAATGGGAGCAAGGCGCCTTCTGATAATACTCGGCCCGACAGCTGTAGGCAAGACTGACTACAGCATAGAGGCTGCGCTCAAATATGATTCTCCGGTCATATCCTGTGATTCCCGTCAGATTTACAGGGAGATGACCATAGGCACTGCGGTTCCGTCTGACGAACAGCTTGCTGCAGTCAGGCACTATTTCATACATTCGCACACGGTCACAGAATTATACACGGCAGGAAAATACGAACTGGAGGCTCTGAGTCTGATTAACCGTCTTTTCGATCAGGGGCATGAGACGCTTGTCATGGCAGGCGGTTCCGGTTTCTATGTGGATGCTCTGGTAAACGGACTGGATGATTTTCCGGAAACGGATCTTGAACTTCGGGCAAGTCTTACCGACCGGCTGAAAAACGAAGGAGTGGAGTCTCTGCGTATGGAATTGTGCCGTCTTGATCCGGAGAGCTACGCCACCATCGATATAGCGAACGGACAGAGAGTAGTCCGTGCCCTTGAGGTGTGTCTTATGACCGGCAGACCATTTTCGTCATTCAAGACATCTCCGGACAGAAAAAGAGATTTTGAAATAGAGAAAATAGGCCTTACACGCCCTCGTGAGGTACTTTACGACAGGATCAACAGACGTGTCCTCCAGATGATCGACGAAGGCCTTGTCGAAGAGGTGCGCTCTCTTTTACCTTACCGCGACCTGGCTGCCTTGAAGACTGTCGGATACAAGGAGATTTTCGACTGGTTTGATTATCAGGATGGTCTTGTTTCAGCAGAAGGCTGGGGGCCGACTTCTCCCGGTGACGGACCTGTCACCACCCTTGACCGTGCCATAGAACTCATCCAGCGCAATACTCGCCACTATGCCAAACGGCAACTCTCGTACTGGGGACGAGACAAGGATATCAAGTGGCTGGAACTCAAATAGATATCAATACTCCGCTCCGCAGAAGAACAGCGCGTTTCCCGGCACTGACTGACCGGCGGCAGAACGGGATCCGGACTCGATCAGACTGCTTATCCATGAAGGATCCTTCTTGCCTCTTCCTACTTCTATCAGTGAGCCGACCATCGCTCTTACCATATTGCGAAGGAATCGGTTTGCCTTTACACGGAATACGATGTAGTCTCCTTCCTGATATGGCGCTCCCATGAGTTCCACGTGTGTCGGTCGGTATGTACTCCAGCATGCATGAGTGACTGTGCATACGGATGTGGCATTGTTTCCTCCTACTTTTTCGAAACAGCTGAAATCATGCTCCCCAAGCAGCAGTTCTGCAGCCTTGTTCATGGCTTCCATGTCGAGCGGATACCTGAGCCTGTATGAGAATTTTTCTGCAAACGGGTCTTTTCTGAAGTGTACGAAGTAGCAGTACTCCCTGCTTTTTGCATCGAATCTTGCGTGGAAATCCTCGGAAATTTCACAAACCTCCTGAATCACGACTTCTCGGGGCAACATGGCATTTAATTTGTAGCAGAGTTGCTCCGGCTCAAGACCAAGTCCCGCAGGGACTTCAAGATGAGCGACATAATTGATGGCATTGACCCCAGTGTCCGTGCGCCCGGCTCCTGTAATGCTTACGGCCTGTCCAAGAAGAGTTGACAGTGCCGTTTCAATGGTACCTTGTACTGAAGTGGCATTATTCTGTATCTGCCAGCCGCAGAATGCGCTGCCATCGTATGTAAGCTTGAGTCGATACCGCATATTGGAAAAATAAGTATATTTGTAAGTTTGAAAGTGCAAAAATATCAAAAATCATATTTATGGAAAGCATAAACATAAAAGAATTGAACGACCGTATCCAGAGAGAGAGTTCGTTTGTCGATATTCTCACGATGGAAATGAACAAGGTAATTGTAGGTCAGAAACATCTGGTGGAGAATCTCCTTATAGGACTTCTCGCTAATGGCCACATCCTTCTCGAAGGTGTGCCCGGACTTGCAAAGACATTGGCAATCAATACTTTGTCTCAGGCTGTGGACTCCAAGTTCAGCCGTATCCAATTCACTCCGGATCTTCTTCCTGCTGACGTTCTCGGTACTCTGATATACTCTCAGAAGACAGAGCAGTTCCAGATTAAGAAGGGTCCGGTTTTCGCAAATTTCGTGTTGGCTGATGAAATCAACCGTTCTCCTGCGAAAGTTCAGTCGGCTCTTCTCGAGGCCATGCAGGAGCGTCAGGTGACTATCGGAGACGAGACATTCCCGCTTCCTCAGCCTTTCCTTGTGATGGCTACGCAGAACCCTATCGAGCAGGAGGGTACATACCCTCTTCCTGAGGCGCAGCTTGACCGTTTCATGCTTAAGGTGGTTGTCAGCTATCCTAAGAAGGAAGAGGAACGTCAGATCATCCGTATGAACAACAGCGGAGAGTTCCCTAAGGCCTCTGCAGTGCTCAAGCCTGAGGATATCGTCAGGGCACGTGAGGTGGTCAAGGATGTATATATGGATGAGAAGATCGAAAGATATATCGTGGATATAGTATATGCCACACGTACTCCTAAGGACTATGGCCTGGAGAAGATTGCAGGATTCATCTCATATGGTGCATCTCCACGTGCCAGCATTTCGCTTGCCGCTGCGGCAAAGGCATACGCATTCATAAAGAGAAGAGGTTATGTGATACCTGAGGATGTGCGTGCCGTATGTTACGAGGTGCTCCGTCACCGTATTGGTCTGACATATGAGGCAGAGGCTGAAAATATGACTACGGATCAGATCATTTCTGAAATCATCAATGCAGTAGAAGTTCCTTAATAGAGATTGCCGGTGGCTCCGGCAATGACTTATATGAGTAATTTATCAGCAAACGACCTTCTCAAGAAGGTCCGTAAGATAGAGATCAAGACCAGGGCTCTGTCGCACCAGATATTTGCCGGTGAGTACCATTCCGCATTCAAGGGACGCGGTATGGCATTCAGCGAGGTGCGTGAGTACCAGTACGGTGATGATGTGCGTAATATGGATTGGAATGTCACCGCACGTCTGCGCTCTCCGTATGTAAAGGTCTTTGAAGAAGAACGTGAGCTGACTGTAGTGCTTCTTGTGGATGTGAGCCGTTCAAGACTTTTCGGTACTACAGGTGCAAGCAGGAAAGATGTACTGGCTGAGATAGCTGCAGTATTGTCGTTTTCTGCCATCATCAACAATGACAAGGTCGGGGCACTGTTCTTCAGTGATAAGGTGGAGAAATTCATTCCTCCCAAGAAGGGACGCAGCCATCTTCTTCATATCATCCGTGAGATCATAGAGTTTGAACCTACGACAGACGGTACTGACATATCTGAGGCATTGCGTTATCTTACCAATGCCATCAAGAAGAAATGTACTGCTTTCCTGCTTTCTGATATGATAGATGTCAATCAGGATGGCACACCTCGATATGAGGAGGCTCTCAAGGTGGCTGTGAACAGGCACGACCTGTCAGTCATCGAGGTCTATGACCCTCGTGAAAGAAATATTCCGGATGTAGGACTTGTACACATCAAGGATTCCGAGACCGGACGAGGCGCGTGGGTGGATACATCAGACCGCAGAATGAGGCTTGCCTATGAGCAGTGGTTTGCCAATATGGAACAGACATCTTCACGACTTTTCATGAAATATAATGTAGATAAGGTCAGCATAGCCCTCGATGAAGATTATGTAAAGGGACTGATGACCTTGTTCAAAAATCGATGATTTATGCGTAAAGCATTGATATATATGATAATGTTGCTCTCATCTGTAACGGCTTCCGCTCAGGGAAAAGTCGTTCAGATGGGACAGTCTTTTCTGCAGCCCCTGCAGGAGAGGGACTCTGTCCTTATTGCAGACCAGCTGTTCTATGGCTTCGAGCTGAGTCAGGTGGAGGAGGGTACCAGATTCGCTTTTCCGGAAATCAAGGACACCTTGATGACCAATATACGTATCGTGAAGCCGTGGCAGATGGATACGGTGAAGGCTTCGAAAACGAAGAAAGGACAACCGAGACTTCTCGACCTTAAGGGCGGACTGACTATAACATCGTTTGATGAGGGAATATATTATCTTCCGCCTCTTGCTGTGCAGAGGATGTCGAAGGACGGAGTTGTCGATACTCTGGTTTTCGAACCGCAGAAGGTTGAGGTCAGGACAATGCCTGTGGATACGGCTACATTCAAGCCGCATGATATAAAAGGTGTGATAAAGTATCCTGTGACATTTGCGGAGGTGGCTCCTTGGGTTGCTGGCGGTCTTGCTTTTGCAGGTCTTGTCGTGCTTGTTGTCTGGCTGATAGTCCGATACAGAAGGAATCATGATCCGCAGTATATCAGGAAGGATCCTGCTCATATCGTGGCTCTTCGCAAACTTGACAAATATCGTGGCAACAGGATGTGGGCACCTCAGATGCAGAAGGCTTTCTATTCGGGTATCACTGACACTCTTCGTGAATATATTGCCGCAAGATATGATATCGGGGCAATGGAGATGACGACGGCAGAGATATTCCAGGATATGAAGGAGGTGGATGTTCCTGCTGATCTCGTGGAAGAATTGAAAGACCTGTTTGAAAGGGCGGATTTTGTGAAGTTCGCAAAGTTCACTGCCTCAGACGAGGATAATGCCAGGGCCCTGCCTGTAGCTGTTCGTTTTGTAACATCTACATATCAGGCGGAACTTGACCAGAATCAGACCGGAAATGACAATGACGGAGCTGAGGGACATGATGACGGGGATGCCCATGATGAAGGTGCTGTTGTGACCTCTGGTGAAGCAGGGGCATCTCTTGACCAAGCATTAAAGGAGGACAAGTAATGTATTTTGAATATCCGAAACTTTTATGGCTGCTGATAGTGCCGGGTCTTCTGATCCTGCACTATATCTGGCTTGAATTGGCGGAGAGGCACCCTCATCTGCGTGTCTCCACTTCTGTTCCGTGGCTTGTGAAGAAGACCTGGTTCATGTCTGTGCTGCGCCATGTGCCTTTTGCTCTACGCATATTTGCTTTGGCAATGATTATTGTGGCCATTGCACGTCCAAGGACATCAGAACAGCTTGAAAAGGTTGATACTGAGGGAATTGATATCGTGTTGGCAATGGATGTATCTACAAGTATGCTCGCCCGTGACCTTACTCCGGACCGTATCAGCGCATCAAAGGATATAGCTATCGAATTCATATCCCAGCGACCATCTGACAGAATGGGTATAGTGGTCTTTGCAGGTGAGAGTTTCACTCAGTGTCCTCTTACGACAGACCGTGCCACTCTTATCAATCTCATGAAGGAGGTCCAGACAGATCTGATCGAAGACGGTACTGCCATCGGAAACGGACTTGCTACGGCGATTGCCCGTATGAAGGATTCTGACGCAAAGAGCAGGGTGGTGATCCTTCTTACTGACGGAGTCAACAACAGGGGAGAGATCTCGCCACAGATGGCAGCAGAGATAGCCAAGACATACGGAGTGCGCGTATATACCATCGGTGTCGGAAAAGAGGGCATGGCTCCATATCCGGTGATGACGCCGTGGGGTGTGGAAGTGCAGAATGTCAAGGTTGAGATTGATGAAAAACTGTTGTCGGAGATAGCGGAGTCCACAGGAGGACGTTATTTCCGAGCAACGGACAATACCAAGCTCGCCGAGATATACGGTGAGATCAACAAGATGGAGAAGGCAAGGACCACAGTGGACAGTTTTCCTGTATATAAGGAACTGTTCATGAATTATGCTTTGGCAGCATTGCTTGCCCTTCTTCTGGAATTATTGCTTAACTGGTTTGTAATAAGGAGGTTGCCATGATAAATTTTGCAAATGCTCAATATCTGCTTCTCCTTCTGCTTATCCCTGTCTTCTTTGTGATTCAGGCTGTAGTCTTGAGGTTCAGAAGGAGACGGATAAGTAAATTCGGTGATGAGGCTCTTGTCAACCAGCTCATGCCGTCCTATGCCAAGGCAAAGGTGTGGGTGAGACTTTCTATGTTTTCTCTTGGTTTCTTCTTCTTCGTGATAGGACTTTCCCGGCCGCAGATAGGTGCCAAGCTGAAGGAACATGAGACAAAGGGTGCAGAAATAATGATCGCACTTGATGTGTCCAACTCCATGCTTGCTGAGGATTATTCCCCTAACAGGCTCGAAAGGGCGAAGCTGGCTATTTCAAGACTTGTGGACAAGCTTCGTGAAGACCGTATAGGGCTGATTGTATTTGCGGGCAACTCATTCGTCCAGCTGCCTATAACCACAGACTATGTGTCGGCAAAGATGTTCCTCAATTCTATTACGACGGAATCTGTCCCGGTGCAGGGAACAGCTATCGGTGAGGCAATCAATACGGCAGTGAGGAGTTTCAGTGCCCAGAGTGAGAAGAGCCGTGCTGTCATTGTGATTACTGATGGAGAAAATCATGAGGATGATCCTGTTGAGGCGGCAAAGCAGGCGGCTGAACTCGGAGTCCGCGTGTTTACTATCGGAGTCGGCTCGCCGGAAGGAAAGCCTATCCCGATGGACGGAGAACTGCTGAAGGACCGCGAAGGCAATATTGTGGTGACCCGACTTGACGAGCAGGTGCTTCAGGATGTCGCAGCTGCCGGAAACGGAGTCTATGTGCGCGCCGGAAACAGCGAGTTCGGACTCAATCCGATAATAGATGACATAAAGAAAATGGAAGACGAGAAGTATAGCTCTCTCGTGTTTGAGGAATTCGACGAGCAGTTCATGTACTTCCTTGCCATTGCACTTCTGTTTTTTGTGATTGAAATGCTTGTAGGCGACCGCAGGTCGAAAAGACATCTCTTTAACAGATAGTTATGAAAAGATTGATATATATAATGTTGCTGGCGCTCCTGTCAGTGAATGCTGCAGGACAGATAGACAAGCGCGATGTCAGACGAGGCAATCGTGACTATAAGAAAGAGAATTACAAGGATGCTGAGATTGAATACCGCAAGGCTATAGTCAAGGATTCCCTGTCGGTAGCTGCAAATTACAATCTTGCTACCGACCTGTACCGCCAGAATAATTCTCAGGAAGCCCAGAAGGTGCTTGACAGAATCAAGGAGGTGGCTCCAGCATCGGAAAATGCATCTGATTATTATTATAATCTTGGCGATATTGCCATCGCAAACCAGGACTGGCAGACGGCAGTCACAGCTTTCGAGGAGTCTCTTTTGAGAAATCCGGCAGATCTGGATGCAAAGGAGAACTATATCTATGCGAAGAAGAAGCTCCAGCAGCAACAGCAGCAGCAGAATCAGCAGAACAACCAGAATCAGAATAATCAGGACAATCAGAACGACCAGAATCAGGATCAGAATCAGCAGAACAACGACCAGAATCAGGACGATAAGAAAGACCAGGATCAGCAGAACGATCAGAATCAGAACAACGACCAGAATGATCAGGATCAGCAACAGGGCCAGCAGCCCAAGATAACTCCACAGGCTGCCCAGCAGATGCTTCAGGCCATTCAGGCAAAGGAAAAGGAAACTCAGGAAAAAGTCAAGAAAGAGAAGGCTAAGGCTCTTCAGTCAAGACAGAAAGATAGGAATTGGTAACAGAGGGATATGAAGAAACTTTTATTCACATTGCTTGCGGCTATGACCGCATTGGCGTCTAATGCTCAGACGGACATAAAGGTGGAGGTGCATCGTGTCGTCGAGGTAGGAGAGCAGTTTAATGTAACGTTCATAATAGAAGGCGAGGATAAGGTTACTGACTTCACATGGGAACCGTCATCTGATTTTCAGCTGCTTTGGGGACCGCAGAAAGGACAGTCCTCAAGTGTGCAGATTGTCAACGGCAATATGACCAAATCCGTTCAGTCAACGTATTCATATATACTCAAGGCAAATAATGTCGGCAAGTTTACCATCCCTTCTGCTGTGGCGAAGGTCAAGAAGAATGAGATAACTTCCAGACCAGTGTCAATCGAGGTGGTTGCGGCGCGTCAGAATTCTTCTCAGGGAGCGACCTCGGGACAGCAGCAACAGAGCAGACCAAGGCAGCAGGCCGGAGTGCAGGCCGGAGATATCTTCCTTGCCATGTCGCTTGACAGGACTAACGTTGTGGTCGGAGAACCGATAATAGCGACGCTCAAGATATATCAGAGAGTGAATATTGCTGGTTTCGAGGGGGTTACATTTCCTACTTTCAATGGATTCTGGAGTCAGGAACTCGAGGCTCCGACAAATATTGAGTTTGCAAGAGAAACCTATGAGGGACAGATATATAATGCGGCTCTTCTGAGGAAATTTGTCCTCATACCTCAGCAGGCCGGCCAGGTGACGATTGATCCGGCAGAGCTTATATGTCTCGTGAATATACGTGTGTCATCAGGAGGTACAAGCATATTTGACGGATTCTTCGATGACTACAGGACTGTAAGGCAGAAAGTGGCCTCAAAGCCTGTCAGGGTGAATGTCTCGGCATTGCCGTCTGGCGCCCCTGCGTCATTCGGTGGCGGAGTAGGCAGTTTCACTATTTCTGCCAAGCTCAGCAAGGATGTGGTCAAGACACATGAGGCAGCGTCTCTGATAGTTACCGTGTCCGGACGAGGTAATGTGTCATTGCTTGAGGCTCCGAAGGTCAGTTTCCCGCCAGACATGGAGGTATATGATACCAAGATTTCAGACAAGGTTGACAAGGGCGGACTTTCAGGAAGCAAGACATACGAATATCCTTTTATTCCGAGAAGTTACGGAGATTTTGTCATAGAGCCTGTGAAATATACATATTATGACGTAAATCAGAAGAGATATGTAACACTTCAGACCCAGCCAATCAACCTGACAGTCGAAAAAGGCAATGAGACAGAGTCCGGTCCGGTGATTGTGTCCGGAGTTACAAGGAAGGATGTACAGAATCTCGGAAGTGACATCCGATTCATCAATATAAAGAAATCAGAGCTTACCGGCAAGGGGACTTTCTTTGTAGGCACTGCATCCTTCTGGATCATAACGGCAGTTCTGGTTATTCTGGCTGTATTATGCTGGGCGATATTCAGGAAGATGGCTGCGAGAAAAGCCGATGTGGCAGGAACAAAGAACCGTAAGGCTACAAAGATGGCCATGAAACGTCTTCATCTTGCTGGAACATTCCTCAAACAGAATCTTTATACAGCATTCTATGAGGAACTTCACAAGGCTCTCCTTGGTTTTGTCTCAGACAAGCTTAACATGCCTGTTGCAGAACTTTCGCGTGACCGTATATCAGAGTCTCTGGCAGAAAGAGGTGTGGCGCAGGGGTCCATCGACACATTCATCGGCATTCTTGACGCATGTGAGTTTGCCAGATATGCCCCGGATGCCGGCAATGAAGCCATGACAGCTCATTACAATTCGGCGATAGAGACGATTTCTTCAATAGATTCGAATATGAAAACGTCAAAACCATCATCCAAGGCTGCATATGTGATGATAATGTTCATGTTGGCAGTACCATCTGTAATGACGGCTCAGGAAGACTCGTTTGTAGATTCGTTGTGGAACAGTGCCAACAATGCATATGTGGAAGGACTGTGGGAGGATGCAATCAGCGGTTATGATATGATTGCAGGTCTCGGACTGGAGTCGGCTGCCTTGTACTGCAATACGGGTAATGCCTATTTCAAGTCCGGCAATATTTCAAAGGCAATCCTGAATTATGAACGTGCCCTCAAGCTGGATCCGTCATATGAGGATGCAAGGTACAATCTTGAACTCTCGAACAATATGATTCAGGACAGGATAGACCCTGTGCCGGACTTCATCCTCAAGGTGTGGGCGAAGGACCTGTGCTGGCTTATGGATTCTGACGGCTGGGCTGTGGCATTCATTATAATGTTTGCTCTGATGCTTGCCATGATTCTGCTTTTCGTACTCTCTCCATCGGTGGCAGGTAGAAGGACAGGATTCTTTACAGGCATAGTATTCCTGCTTCTTGCTATCATGTCGTTGAGTTTTTCTCTCTGGCAGAAGAACGATTATATGAAGTCTGACAAGGCCATAGTGATGCGCCCTGTGTCTTCCGTAAAGAGTTCTCCGTCTTCCGAAGCTTCCCAGGACCTTTTTGTCCTTCATGAAGGAACGAAAGTTGATATTCTCGATCAGGTGGGCTCGTGGAGCAACATCGAGCTGGCTGACGGTCGTCAAGGATGGATCAGAACTTCCGATATTGAAAAAATATAAAAATTATGAAATCTCTGTTTATTTCCTTGTTCTGTCTGATGACAATGTCGATGACATTATCTTCAGCGGAGTCGCCTGACTGGCAGAATCCTAATGTAGTAGAACGCAACAGATGTCCGATGACAGCCACATTCTATACTGACGGTAACAGGCTGTCTCTAAGTGGTATCTGGGATTTCAAGTGGTATGAAACCCCGGAACTCAGGTCACTGGATTTCTTTACCCAGGACTACGATGCGTCTCAGTGGGATACAATGCCGGTTCCAGGAATGTGGGAGCTTAACGGCTATGGCGATCCTCTTTATGTGAACATAGGATATCCGTGGAGACCATGGCACAAGAGTATTCCTCCTGTAGTGCCGGAGCAGAGAAATCATGTGGGACAGTATCGCAGGACCTTTGTCATCGACGACAGCTGGAACGGCAAGGATATTTTCCTGAATATCGGCTCCGCTACTTCAAATGTCCGCGTCTGGGTAAACGGAAAGGAGGTCGGCTACAGCGAGGACAGCAAACTTGCTGCAGTATTCGATATCACGAAATATATCAGACCTGGAGAGAATCTGATTGCTCTTGAAGTATTCAGATGGTGCGACGGAACATATCTTGAGGATCAGGACTTCTTCAGATTTACAGGTCTGGCGCGAGATACATATCTCTATTCGAGAGAAAAGAAGAGGATTGAGGATATAAACGTGGTGGCTTCCGCTGACGGAAAGGCAGACGTGATGGTGAAAGTGTCCAAAGGAGTGACCAAGGTGGCTCTGGAGATTCTCGACGCATCAGGGAAAACCGTGGCTGCGGAGACAGTTCCTGTCAATAAGAATGTGGCTGATGTAGTTCTTCAGGTGCCGTCTGTAAAGCAATGGACAGCTGAAACGCCTGATCTTTATACTTTGAAGGTAGCTTCATTTGACAAGAAAGGTCAGACTGAGTCAACTGCAATTCAGATCGGATTCAGGGATGTTGCGATTGTAGGCAATCAGCTTATGGTGAACGGCAAGCCTGTGCTTCTCAAGGGCGCGAACAGACACGAAATCAATCCTTATAAAGGATATGTAGTTTCAGAAGCGGATATGGTCAAGGATATCATGATCATGAAACAGTTGAATATCAATGCTGTAAGGACATGTCACTATCCTGACGACCCTCTCTGGTATTCTCTCTGCGACAAGTACGGTCTCTATGTGGTCGATGAGGCGAATATCGAGTCACATGGTATGGGCTATAAGGAGAAGACTCTTGCAAAAGATCCTCAGTTCGAGCTCGCCCATATTGAAAGGACAAGGAGAATGGTGCAGCGGGATTTCAATCATCCGTCAATCATTGTCTGGAGTCTTGGAAACGAAGCGGGAAACGGTCCGAATTTCTATAAGACCTATGATCTTGTTAAATCAATGGATTCATCTCGTCCGGTACAATATGAAAGGGCAAGGTACGATAAGAATTCTGACGTGTTCTGTCCTATGTACTACGACTATAAGGAGTGTGAGGACTATCTGACCAACAATCCTTCCAAGCCTCTGATCCAGTGTGAATATGCCCACGCAATGGGTAACTCTATGGGAGGACTCAAGGAATATTGGGACCTGATAAGAAAGTATCCTGCATATCAGGGCGGCTTCATCTGGGATTTCGTGGATCAGGCTCAGCGCTGGCCTGCGGACCCTCAGAAGACAGGTTCCGACCATATCTTCATATTCGGAGGTGAGTTCAATGATCATGATCCTTCTGACAATTCATTCTGCTGCAACGGTATCATAGCAGCAGACCGTTCGCTTCATCCGCATGCGTATGAGGTGGCATACCAGTATCGCAATATACACACAGCAGGAGCAGGAAAGTGGAACAAGGTAAGCGTATATAATGAAAACTTCTTCATAGACCTGTCACGCTATATGTTGGAGTGGGATGTTGAGGTGGATGGCCGTAAGGTGCTTTCAGGAGTTGTTCCTTCGCTTGATGTGTCTCCTCAGCACACCCGAGAGATTACTCTTGACTTTACTGCTGAAGATATTTTATGTGCAGCCGGAGTGGATGACCTAATCGGATTCGACGTGTATCTGAATGTGAGATATGTTCTTAAACGTTCAGACAGCCTTCTTCCTGCCGGCAGTCAGGTGTCATATGACCAGATATGTCTGAATGAAGCTGACCTTCCTGTATTCGGAAACAAGTCGGGACTTCCTGCATATTCTGCTGACGGTCAGAAACATATATTCTCCGGTTTTATGACATATGATGGACCGGGCAGCGAACGCGTCAGTCCATGGACTGCTGTCTTTGATGCAGAGAAGGGTACGTTGACAAGTTATGTACTCGGAGAAAAGGAAATGGTTTCAGAGCCTCTGATGCCATGTTTCGGCAGAGCCGTGACAGAAAATGATCTTGGTGCAGGCCTGGAGAAGAAACTGCGCGGATGGCTTTATCCTGATTTCAAGGTAGAGTCTTTCGATGTTGCTCAGAAAAATGACTGCTTCAATGTTTCGGTGAAGTATTCGCCGATAGATGTAAGATGGGGCGGTGGAGAAGAAGGACGCTTTGCTTCTGTAGGGATTTCCTTCAATATATATCAGGACGGAACCATAGAAGGTGTCGAGAGCCTTTCGGATGCCGGTAATCTGTCTCAGGCGGCTATGCTTCCTCGTTTCGGAATGGAGTTCGCAATGCCTGGAGATTATTCGGTATTTGAATTCTACGGTTATGGTCCGTTTGAGAATTATATAGACCGTAACAGTTCGGCTCTGGTCGGCCATTATGTTCAGAGAGTCGAGGATCAGTATCATTGGGGGTACGCCCGTCCGCAGGAGTCTGGCACTAAGACCGGTCTGAGATGGGTAAAACTGACTGATGACAACGGCACAGGACTTATGATAACATCTGATGTGAAGTTCTCCGCATCTGCACTTCCTATTTCACGAAGACATATCGACCTTTCGATTACAGGAGGCGGACGCAGTGACGGAGGTGACCAGCGCCATTCTCTGGAACTGAAGAAGTATGCATGTGAGGATGTCCGCAGTCTTGGCAAGACATATGTCAATTTCGACCTCATGCAGATGGGACTTGGCTGTGAGGACTCATGGGGAGCATGGCCTATCAAGGATTATATAATCGATCCGCAGCCGATGCAGTTCACATTCGTGCTTCGTCCCGTGAACAACTGATAACTCTTGCGATCTCAATAGAAAATCGTGGCAGATACCTCTCTTTTTCCGGGTATCTGCCACGATTTTTCAGTGAAAGTGTGCTCGATGTTTACCAGCGGTTAAGCGGCATGCCTGTAGTCTTCATGCGCACCTGCTTGCGTACGTTTGCGAGTACTTCTTCGTATGCTTCACGTCCTTCTTCGCTCTTGCCGGCAATCAGGTCGAGATGGGCTGCTGCGTTTGCGAGTACCTGGTCAATGAGATCGACAATGAAAATCATGTCCTTTTCTACAAAACCTCTTGATGTAATGGCAGGAGTTCCGACTCTGATTCCTGAAGTCTGGAATGGAGTGCGTGAGTCGAATGGCACCATGTTCTTGTTTACAGTGATGTCTGCCTTGCCAAGTTCCTTTTCTGCCACCTTACCTGTGAGCTCAGGGAATTTGGTGCGGAGGTCAATGAGCATGAGGTGATTGTCTGTACCGCCTGATACGATCTTGTATCCTTTTGCTACAAAAGCGTCTGCCATGGCGTTGGCATTGGCAATCACGAGCTTCTGGTACTCCTTGAACTCAGGCTGGAGAGCCTCATAAAACGATACTGCCTTGGCTGCGATACAGTGCTCGAGCGGACCACCCTGCACGCCAGGGAATACGCTTGAGTTCAGTATCTGTGACATCTTCTTAACTACGCCCTTCGGAGTGGTGAGTCCCCAAGGGTTGTCGAAGTCCTTGCCGATGAGGATGATACCTCCGCGTGGTCCACGCAGTGTCTTGTGAGTGGTTGAGGTGACGATATGGGCATATTTTACCGGATTGCTCAACAGACCGGCTGCAATAAGACCTGCAGTGTGAGCCATGTCAATCCATAGAATTGCTCCTATCTTGTCTGCAATCTCACGCATTCTTGCGTAATCCCACTCTCTTGAATATGCTGATGCACCACCGATGATGAGCTTTGGCTTGTGTTCAAGAGCCCTTGCTTCCATCTGTGCATAATCTATCATTCCTGTACTTTCGTTCAGACCATATGCCACAGCATTGTAGATGATACCCGACATGTTTACTGGGGAGCCATGTGTAAGGTGACCACCGTGGGCAAGATCAAGTCCCATGAAAGTATCGCCAGGCTTGAGGCATGCCATCATGACAGCCATATTGGCCTGTGCTCCGGAGTGCGGCTGGACGTTTGCATACTCTGCTTCGAAAATCTCGCAGAGACGGTCAATCGCAAGCTGCTCGATCTGGTCCACAACCTCGCAACCTCCGTAATATCTTGCTCCCGGATATCCTTCTGCATACTTGTTTGTGCATATGGAGCCGAGCGCTTCGAGAACCTGATTGCTTACATAGTTCTCAGAGGCAATGAGCTCGATACCTGTTGTCTGTCTGTCCTCTTCCTGCTTGATTAGATTGAAAATCTGTAGATCCTGTTTCATAAGTTCGTCGTTAATTGAACTGCAAAATTACTCTTTTTTTTCTTTTTTACGAAACCTACGCAGTTTTTACTGAAATTATGAACACTTTCGCTATCTTTGTAAGGATGTATATGAAACTATGGGAAATAGAAAACTGCTGAATATAGAGCTTGGACGTGTTTCGGTCCAGGAATATAAGGAACTTCCGGAATCGGGACTTGTACTCGTTCTGGACAATATACGCAGTGCCCATAATGTGGGGTCGGCATTCCGTACCGCGGATTCCTTCAAGGTGGACAAGGTGTATCTCTGTGGTATCTGTGCAGTACCTCCGTCTGCGGAGATCCATAAATCCGCTCTTGGAGCCGAAGACAGTGTCAGTTGGGAGCATTCTGCAGACACTATGGATGTAGTCAGACGTCTCAAGTCTGAAGGATATACGATAGTGAGTGCAGAACAGGCTGTGGATTCGGTAATGCTGGATGCTTTCGTTCCGTCAGCAGAAAAGAAATATGCGGTAATATTCGGAAATGAGGTGGCCGGCGTGGCTCAGAACGTAGTGGATGCATCTGATATTGTGTTGGAAATACCACAGTACGGTACGAAACATTCACTGAATGTCTCTGTAAGCATAGGAGTCATACTCTGGCATTTCCGTTTGAACAGATAACGATAAATTATTTATAATATGAAAAACATCATGATTATTGCGGCCCTCTGCGCCGCTTTGGCATCTTGCTGCCCTAAGAATGCAGTCACTTTGTTTCCGGTTTCAGATTTTGAGACTGAAGTTGATGGAAAGAATGTGTCACTTTACACATTGAAGGCTGGTGACCTTGTAATGCAGGTAACTAATTTCGGAGGTCGAGTAGTTTCTCTCTGGGCTCCTGACAAAGACGGAAATTACGAAGATATTGTCCTGGGTTATAATAACATAGACAGCTATGTGAATAACAGGGGAGAGCGTTTCCTCGGAGCCGTGGTAGGACCATATGCCAACAGAATAGCAGGCGGTACCTATACTATCGGTGAGGAAACATATAACTTCCCGCAGAACAATAACGGACAGACTCTGCATGGTGGTCTGAAAGGACTCGATATGGTAGTCTGGGATGTGGTTTCTGCAGATGAAACTTCGATTGTCCTTTCATATGTACATGCCGACGGACAGGAAGGAATGCCAGGAAATCTTGAAATTAAGATGACCTATACCCTTACTCCTGACAATGAGTTCAAGGTAAGTTATCTGGCAACTACAGACAAGGCGACTCATGTAAATATCTCTCATCACTCTTTCTTCAATCTTAAGGGAGAGGGTAATGGTACTGTAAATGATAATGTGCTTTATATCAATGCATCAAAGACTACTCCGGTTGACTCGTTCCTTATCCCGAGCGGAGAAATCGCTGATGTTACAGGCACTCCGTTCGATTTCCGTGAGCCTAAGGCGATCGGTCAGGATCTTGGAGTGGAGAATGAACAGCTTGCGAACGGTATGGGATATGACCATAACTGGGTGCTGGACCGCAGGACAGAGAGTGAGCTTGAGCTGGCCGCATCAGTATATGAGCCTGCCTCAGGCCGCTATATGGAAGTGTGGACAGATCAGCCTGCCCTCCAGTTCTACGGCGGTAACTTCTTTGACGGATCAACATGTGGCAAGTATGGCAAGACTCTCAACTATCGCGAATCTCTTGCACTTGAGACTCAGAAGTATCCGGATTCTCCTAATCATCCTCACTTCCCTTCAACTCTTCTGAATCCCGGTGAGGAATATTCACATGTCTGTGTGTATAAGTTAAGCGCAAAATAATGCCAGTTTGACCTGGCTGTATGACAGAATGTCAGTCTTTAGGGGCTGGCATTTTCTTTGTCCTCTGCCTGTCACCTCGAACGAGTTGCCATCTCAGCCGGCTGGGCTGTCATCTTAAGCGAGAGACCTGAATAATATTTAATACTATTGATATGATAAGACCATTAGCAGACCGTGTCGTGATTGAGCCAAAGGCTGCAGAGACACAGACAGCATCAGGACTTTATATTCCTGATACAGCAAAAGAGAAACCGCAGCAGGGAACAGTAGTTGCTGTCGGACCTGGCAAGAAAGACGAACCTATGGAAGTAAAGGTTGGCGATCTTGTAATCTACGGAAAATATTCAGGAACAGAAGTCTCGGTAGATGGTAAGGATTACCTTATCATGAAACAGACTGACATCCTGGCAATCCTCTGATATTAACGTCATCCCCGACCTGATCGGGGATCTAATCCAACAACAATATGGCAAAAGAAATAAAATTCAACATAGATGCGCGCACCCAGATGAAGGAAGGTGCGGATGCACTCGCAAATGCAGTCAAGGTTACACTTGGACCTAAAGGACGCAATGTAGTTATAGACAAGAAGTTCGGTGCTCCACAGGTGACTAAGGACGGTGTGACTGTGGCTAAAGAGATCGAACTCGAAGACAGATTTGCAAATATGGGTGCCCAGATGGTCAAGGAAGTGGCTTCCAAGACTAATGAGCAGGCAGGTGATGGTACAACCACAGCTACAGTTCTTGCTCAGGCCATCATCAATGTAGGTCTCAAGAACGTTACAGCCGGCGCAAACCCGATGGATCTCAAGAGAGGTATTGACAAGGCTGTTGCTGCAGTTGTGGAAAGCCTTCGTGCACAGAGCCAGGAAGTTGGCGAGGACTATGCCAAGATCGAGCAGGTAGGTACTATCTCTGCCAACAATGACAATTATATCGGTAAGCTTATTGCTGACGCGATGTCAAAGGTCAAGAAAGACGGAGTCATCACAGTCGAGGAGGCCAAGGGTACTGAGACAGAGGTAAAGGTCGTGGAAGGAATGCAGTTTGACAGAGGATACATCTCTCCATACTTCATGACAAACGGAGACAAGATGGAGGCAGTTCTGGATACTCCATATATCCTCCTTACAGACAAGAAGATATCCACAATGAAGGATATCCTTCCTATTCTCGAGCCTATCGCCCGTGAGGGAAAATCTCTTCTTATTGTGGCAGAGGATGTTGACGGAGAGGCACTTACAACTCTCGTAGTGAACAAGCTCCGTGGTACTCTGAAGATTGCTGCTGTAAAGGCTCCGGGCTTCGGTGACCGTCGCAAGGAAATGCTTCAGGATATAGCTGTGCTGACTGGTGGAATGGTAATCTCTGAGGAAAGAGGCTTTACTCTTGAAAATGCTACTCTCGACATGCTTGGCAAGGCAGAGAAGGTTGTCGTTACAAAAGACAATACGACTGTTGTGAACGGTGCAGGCTCAGCAGAAGCTATTTCAGAGCGTGCAGACCTTATCCGCAAGCAGATCGAGACCACTACTTCCGACTATGACCGCGAGAAGCTTCAGGAGCGTCTGGGCAAACTCGCCGGCGGAGTGGCAGTGCTTTATGTGGGTGCTGCAACTGAAGTTGAGATGAAGGAGAAGAAGGACAGAGTGGAGGACGCTCTCAGTGCAACAAGAGCTGCAGTTGAGGAAGGCATTGTGCCAGGTGGTGGAGTGGCATATATCAGAGCCTCTCAGGCACTTGCAGAACTTAAGGGTGCTAATGATGATGAGACCACAGGTATTCATATTGTGGCCCGTGCCATCGAAGAGCCTCTACGTCAGATTGCTGCAAATGCAGGTGTCGAGGGAAGCGTAATAATCAACAAGATCCGTGAAGGAAAGGGCGATTTCGGATACAATGCACGCACAGACGAGTACGTGAATATGTTCGAGGCCGGAGTCATCGACCCGACAAAGGTGTCACGTGTAGCTCTCGAAAATGCTGCTTCTGTAGCGGGTATGTTCCTCACCACAGAGTGCGCAATTGTAGATATTCCTGAGCCGGCAGCTCCTGCAATGCCTGCAGGTGGCATGGGTGGCATGATGTAGTCTGCCGCTCAACTCGCTGACACTCAGCAAGATGCTAAAACGCGATTCCCCTGCGCAGGGGAATCGCGTTTTAGTAATGCGTTGAAGGATAGAGGGTTAGGTGCCAGGCTAATCCGTCACTCCGTCCCGCAGATCCGGGTATTGGTCCTGTACAGGTCTGGTGCCGCTGGTATTGTTCACGATGGACAGATTCGTGTTGGTCTCTGCTGTAGAGAACCTCATGAGCCACCATCCGTCATCGGCAGGCATATTGAATCTGAACGCTGCAGGGAAATTACTTGATGCAGCATCATGAAAGCGTACGAGAGGCTTTCCGAGGCGACGTGTATCAGGATTGGAGAAACCCTCGCCCCAGAGCTCGACTCTTCTCTGAAACCAGATTTCGTCCTCAATGCTTCTGCCTCCTGCGTCTGCAGAGTAGGACGGGTCCCTGTATGTCTTCACGAAATCTTCCAGTATCTGTCTGCCTGCATCCGTCTGTCCGCTGCGTACAAGTCCTTCTGCCTGAATAAGAATCATTTCTTCGACTCTCATGAATGGCCAGTCCTCATCGTTGTTGGTGCTGCCGATGGCATTCATTCCGAACTTTACATTGGTATATGGCAGGAAAGGAAGTTTCACATTCTCGATCTCCAGAGTTGCCACATCCTTTCCGCTCACTCCGTTCCAGCTTACATTTTCCAGAAGGGGAGACTCCAGGTCTGCATTTACCCACCATCCCTTTCTGACGTCTGTCTCAGGAATCTTATCATACAACAGGCTGTTTATACATGAATATACCTGTGTCGCAGCAGAATATCCGTCTCCGGAAAAAGACCTGATCCACGAACTCGAAGTTGCATAAGGATTGCTCAGCGCGACGTCTGTGGTCATGTCGTATCCCCATATCCAGTTGTGCTCATTCAGACTATAGAATGAAGGAGAAGACACATCTTCGATACTTGCAGGCACATATCCTTCAGCTGCCAGAGCTGCATCTGAAGCAGCCTCGGCCCAGTTACCCATATATAGATTAGCCCTGGCACGGAGTCCATAGGCCGTCTGCCTGTCTATCCTGCTCTTGTCCGGACGTGCAAACCCTTCCAGATTATCGATTGCCCAGTCCAGATCATCAAGTATCAGCTCGTATATCTGAGCGACTGAAGCTCGTGGGTTCTTTGTGAACTCGACTGTCTTCTCTGTCACGAGCGGAACGCATGGCAGCTCGGAGGATGTTTCATATCGGAACTGGAAATATGGTGCCAGATTGAGATACGAAAATGCCCTGATGGCATGTGCTTGAGCAAGCTTGTATATGACTTCCTTGTCCGGACTGTTGCTGTCATATGTGCTGATGATTTCGTTTGCTGCTGCTATTTCATTATATGGTGCGGCATACCTGATGTATGGATTGGCATAATCTCCATTGCGGGATGTGAGCGCACCGCATGTGGAAAACCAGTTATATCCGCTGTTGGCTGTCACGATGTCCGCGGCTTCCAGATCTCCGGAGAATGCAATCATTATGAATCCGAAATCGTCAGGTCTGCCGTCAATTCCTCCTCCATATACACTTACAGGCTCTCCGAGTTTTGTGTACATGCCGTTGAACGGGGCATTGCCCCGCGAGGGTGCATATTCGTTTGCAGACTTTACCTGAGATGCAAGCAGAGTTCCGCCCTGGGGAGCGAGCTCGTCAAATCCGGCGCATGAGGCCAGCAGTCCAGTTGCGCACATTAATGTATATATTGTCTTCATTGTTGTTCGTTTTATAATTAAAATGTGACAGTAAGTCCGCCGGTAAGAGTCCTCATTGCCGAGTAGGCACCGCTGTTCAGTCCTGAGCCGGATGTGAATGACCCCAGACCGATGGAGTATCGTGGGTCGACACCCCTGCGGGCAGATGCAACAGCCAGATTGTCCGCTGCAAAATATACTCTCAGTCCGGCAATATGAAGTTTTTTCATCCATTTGTCGGGGAATGTATATCCTACAGTCACATTGTTGATGCTAAGGTAATCGGACTTTATAAGAAAACGGTCCACGGCACTCTGACCTACGCTCGTGTCTCCGTCAAGACGAGGTATGTCCGAATCCGGATTGTCATTGCTCCAGGAATCAAGTACGTCTTTATGCCATGCAGAGCCCACAGATGAATCGGTATGCATCAATGACTGGTATGTGCCGTCGTAATAGCGTCCTCCAAGCTGGAATGAGAACTGCGCAGACAGGTCGAACCCGTAAAGTCTCAATGTTGTGCCGAATCCTCCATACAGGACAGGAAGTACTGATCCGCACTCGAACTGGTCTGCTTCAGCAAAAACGTCGGTAGTTGTAATTCCTCCGTCATCACTCTTGCAGTAATAAAGTGCCTTTCCGCTTTCAGGATCTACGCCTGCATATCTGTACATGTATGCTTCGTAGAGTGAACCTCCTACTTTATATATGTAATTGCTTCCCTTTATTCCCTCCTTGGCTATGCTCGAATCCAGCGACAGTATTTCATTCCTGTAATGGCTGCCATTGATATTCCAAGACCATTTTACATTGCGCGTGTTCAGGATATCTCCGTATAATGATATCTCGACGCCCCTGTTGAGGATAGAACCTACATTAACAGGATAATATCCTGTAGGATTACCCGAAGAAAGCGGAACATCCTTGCTGTACAACAGGTCTGTGGTCTTTCTGGAGAAGTATTCTATGCTTCCGTTCAGGTAGCTTCCGAAAAGCTCGAAGTCTACGCCTGCGTTGAACGACTGCGAAGATTCCCATGTAAGTTCAGGATTACCCTTATATGCGAGAGTGAGCGAATATTCTCCAGAATCCTCATTGTAGGAGTGGGTGTAATTATCGGCATATGGATAATATTTTCTGGCGTAGGTGGAGTTTGGGTAGAGGTTGTCATTACCTTGTACACCCCAGCTTGCCTTCAACTTCAGCATGCTGATCCAATAAGCCTCCTGCATGAACGGCTCTGAACTGATAAGCCATGCCACTCCCACACTGCCGAAATTACCCCAGCGGTGCCCCTCGGCAAATCGTGAAGATGCATCTCTGCGGTAGGATCCGCTGATGAAGTATTTCTCACCATAGTTGTATTGTACTCTTCCGAGAAAACCTTGAGTGACATAGTCCACTGTGTATGAGGATGTCTTTTTGCTCTTTGTTCCGTCTGCATTACCGAGTTCGCCGATGAAAGGGTCGTAAAGATGGTCGTTCTGTCCTTCCAGATTCTGTATCTTCAGTTTATATAACTCATATCCGGCAAGAACGTCCAGATTGTGGAGCGTGCCTCCGAAGTCGGTCCCGTATTCTGCAAGCAGCTGGGTATTTACTGCGAGTTCCCTGTCATGGGATACATATGTCATACCGTCAGTGGAAGCCGAACTTCCGAATTGGCTGTATAGGGCATTGTACCTGCTGTTCTCATTCATCAGACCGGCATTTGCGCTCACAGTAAGTCCCTTGACCGGAGTCACGACAAGTCCGAATTTTCCGGAAATCATGTCTGTATAGTTCTTCTTGCTGTTGACTTCATTGTCTCTGACAGCGTTGCCTACAATATTCGGACGTATGAAATTTGTCTGGTTTGTATCATAGACCTTCATGCCGTTTTCGTACATTATGTTGCCGTCTGCATCACGCACATAAAGGGGATATATCGGTCCCATGTTGTTGGTGATATAGAATACATTTGCAGACGACCCGAACGAGTCTGTGTATGATGCGGTCTGAGAGTCTGTGTGTGTATAGCTGATGTTGGATGTCATCTTCAGCCATTTCTTTGCCTGATAGTCTGCATTTACTCTGGCTGTATATCTTCTGAATCCGGAGTTGTTCACGATACCACCGTCATCGAGATAGCCGACGCTCCCGTAATAGCTGAATCTGTCCTTGGTGCCGCTGATTGAAAAGTTGTATTCCTGTCGGAATGAATTGTGGAATGTCTCCTTATACCAGTTATCCGGTGTATAGTAATATTCTCCGTCAGTATATCCTAAGGTGGCTTTCGGGTTGAGCTTGAAGTCTCTTCCGATGAATTTTTCGCCTTCAGGAACAGTAAACACCTGATATCCCAGGCCTCCGTTATTCTGGTCAAAAAGAGTGGCGTCGGCAAACTCATATGCCTCATCTGAACTCTTGCCCGCATAGATCTGAGAGTTGTACATCATCCTGTAATGTGTCTCGTAGTATTGTGCGGGATCTGTAATGACATCATATTGAGGTATCAGTCTCGAATTCGATCCCCATTTTGCATCGAATCTGATGACTGCATCCTGTCCTCGCGCCCTTTTTGTCGTGATAAGTACCACGCCGTTGGCGCCTCGTGCTCCGTAGATTGCACTTGCGGCTGCATCTTTGAGAACGGACATGGATTCAACATCATTGGGGTTTATGTCGGACAGAGATCCGTCGTATGGCATTCCATCCACGATATACAAGGGCGAATTGCTTGCACTCATGGAACCGATACCTCTGATTCGGATCGTAGCACCACCGGATGCAGGGTCTCCGGATGAAGATATCACCTGTACTCCAGGTGCTGTTCCAGCCAGTGCTCCGGTCACATCTGTAAGCACGCGGGCTTCAATGGATTCTGCATTCACCATCGAGGCGGATCCGGTAAATGAACTTCTGGTTGCAGTGCCATATGCGACCACGATGGTCCCCTCTATGAATTCAGAGTCGGGGTGCAAGGCTACGTCAATGATTCCGCTTGATGCGACAGTGATCTCTGTATTCCTGTAGCCGATAGAGGAAAATATAAGTTTGCCGTCAAACGGAACTGAAATGGAATAATGCCCCTCATTGTCTGAGCTTACACCTATCATCGTACCGTCGAGTTGGACGGAGGCGTAGGGTACGGGCTCTCCAGTAGAGGCATCTGTGATGTTTCCTGATACGGAAATGTTCTGCGCGAACACAGCAGAACACATCAATGCTGCAATCAGAATGCAGCCAGATTTCTGGATTGAAAGCATTTTGATGAATGTTTAATTAAACCATAAATTATTGTCGTCAGCCTGCAGAACTGTCCGACACTCCGGTCAGGTTGCTAATAAACATTGATCAATACTTTCCGCCTAAACACTTATTGTGCCATAAAAGAAAAAGTGGCAGCCTTTACGACTACCACTTTTCAGCTATAAGAAAACCCTAAAAGGGAAGGATTCTTTATGAAAGCTTGTTGATGTAAACTGCGATACCGCTCTTGAGGTTTGCAGCCTTGTTCTTGTGAATAACACCGATCTTTGCAAGCTTGTCGATCATAGCGTAAACCTTTGGTGCGTTAGTCTCGGCTGCTGCCTTGTCAGTTGTGTTACGGATCGCGCGGATCGCGTTCCTTGTTGTCTTTGCATAATACTTGTTATGCAATCTGCGCCTTTCGCTCTGACGATAGCGCTTGTCTGCTGAAGCGTGATTTGCCATTGTTCTTATTTTTTATATTTCTTGTAGTCGGTAGGGGAATCGAACCCCTCTTGCAAGAATGAAAATCTTGAGTCCTAACCGATAGACGAACCGACCAAACTGACCACTTTTTTACAAATGGGAGTGCAAAGGTAAAAAACTTTTTTGAACTGACAAAATATTTTTTACTCTTTCTTCCACTCAAATGAATATAGAACTGATTCAATCTGTTTCAGATAGTTCTTTTTGTCATACTTAGGAGCATATACAAATGCTTGAAGCATAATGACATACTGTCCGTCAGGAGAGTAGAATGCATGTGTTACGAACGGACCTCCCATATAATCGTTGTGTACTTCCCAGAGTCCACGCAATTCTGCAAATTCGTGTGTGCCGTATTTTTTATAAAGTACAGAAGGAGCTATGACCGGACTTATTATCATATAGGTATTCTCGAACATTCCCGGTACGTTCTCCATCATCATCCTGCTCTGGGCTTCTACAAGAGCTGCAGGGCTCATCATATTCTCTCCCTCGACTACCGGATACTTATATACAAGTATGCTCTGCTCTGTGAACTGAGTGCTGTATGTTATCCAAATGAAATCGTCAGTCTTTTTCTTGAGCTTGTAGCCTGATGGGAAATGAGGTGAGCCACCGGTCATTTCAGTAACGACTGGAGCCAGTGCTAACTCTTCATATTTCTTTGTGTTGGCAATCACTCTTGCCCTTTCCGCCTGCTCGAGAACGGCCTTGATAGTCATGCTGTTCTCTCGGAAAATCTCGACAGCACTCTCCTCTGTCGGGGCGTTCAGTCTGATAACGCACTGAGGAGCAGCCCATACGTCGTTCTTATATACGATGCCAGGCTCGGTAACATCTACGCTTATGTTAGCTACAATTATATTCCTGTGCAGCTGGAACATGCTTGTGAATCCGCTTGGAGCTACATTCACCAGATCGTACATAGGTTCCCTCTGAGGCAGGAACGGAAAGTCACATGCAAGAGAATCACGCAGCACATTGCCGAGTGTTCCTTCCCAGTCACCCTTGTTGATGACAACAATCACCTCTCCGGGTTTTCCGCTGATGTTCGGGAGCAGGGCTTTTCTTGCCTTCCTTTCGTTACATGAAATCGAGAGCAGTGCCAGTGCGATGACAGCACAGTAAGTTATAAATCTTTTCATATCTATGATTTTATCTGAATAATCTTGCAATATCGTTGCCGAAAGCGAGGAACATGAGGCCGAAGATGAGGATCATGCCTATTATCTGGGTCACATAAAGGAATTTGTCGCTTGGCTTCTTTCCTGTAATCATTTCATAGAGGGTGAACATTATATGTCCACCGTCAAGAGCAGGAATCGGTATGAGGTTCATTACTCCCAGCATGATTGAAAGCAGAGCGAGTATGTTCAGGAAACTGTACCAGTCCCAAGAAGATGGGAATATCTGACCTATAGCTATGAAACTTCCTACCGACTTATATGCCTCTGTACTTGGAGTCGCCACGAGCTTGAGGTCCTTGAGATAGTCTCCTATAGTAGAGAACGTCTTGCGGAATCCTGCAGGAATCGCAGCCATGAACGTGTATTCCTTTGTCTGGAGCTCCATCTGCTCGAGGAATATGCCGAGCCTGCCTGCCGTGTCCACCTGAAGCGGCACGCAGAGAGTATCTGTACCTCTTACGATCTCAGTCATTACGGTATCCCCTGCGTGAGCTTTCAGTACAGGCCATGCATCCTGAACGAATTCTGTCTGTTCTGATGCAACTGAAATGAGCCTGTCTCCCTGCAGAAGTCCTGCGGATGTGTTGGGCGATGTCTCTGCAAAATCCTTTACTATGAAAGGCATTGCCAGATCGAACATTCCCGGGCTGTTCAGTACTTCTCCGAACATGGCATGATCTATATATATGTCAAGTGTGTCATTGCCTCTGAGTACGGTAGCCTTGTTGGCCATTTCTCTTACAAGGTCAGCCTGAAGTGTCCAGAAGCTTTCAGGGACATAGTCGTCAAAGCTTATGATATGGTCTCCGTTGCGGAACCCCATTTCTGAGGCAAGTTCGTTCACATATATCTGCTTTCCTTCGTTGCTAAGATATGCTTCGCCCCATTTTGCGAGTATTCCGGTATATACGAAAATTGCAAGAATGAAGTTAAGCAGCACTCCGCCTGCCATTACCAGAAGTCTCTGCCATGCCGGTTTTGTCCTGAACTCCCAAGGCTGCGGCTCGCCCTGGAGCTGCTCTGTGTCCATGGATTCGTCTATCATTCCGCATATCTTGCAGTATCCTCCGAGAGGAAGCCAGCCGATGCCGTACTCGGTATCCCATTCAGCAGCCTTCGGACAGAGTTTTGTAAACCATTTGCTTTTTGTGCTGAAAAGCTTGAATCCGCCGGCATCAAAGAACAGATAGAACTTGTCAACCTTGATGCCGAATATCTTGGCAAAGAAGAAATGTCCGAATTCGTGTATCAGGACAAGTATGCCGAGTGCAAGTATTACCTGCAATGTCTTTATCAATGCAACCATTTATCTTGAAATTTTGTTAATGTGTTGTGCAGCAGCTGCAAGAGCGGCTTCATTTGTGCCGAAGACGGCATCTATATCGGGCGCTCCTATAAACTCAACGCTCTCCATACAGCTGCTGACTGTGTCTGTAATATCGTAAAATCCTATTCGTCCATCAAGAAAAGCTGAGACGGCTGCCTCGTTTGCCGCATTCATTATGCATGGCATGTTGCCGCCTTTCTCCAGCGCTTCATATGCAAGTTTCAATGCCGGGAACTTCTCAGTGTCAGGAGCAGAGAATGTAAGGCGGCCAAGCTCTGCAAAATTGAGTTTCCTGTTGTCCAGAGGCAGTCTGTATGGGTAGCTGAATGCAAACTGTATCGCTTCCCTCATATCCGGATGTCCCATCTGTGCGATCACCGAGCCATCAGCATATTCCACCATTGAATGTATGATGGATTCGGGGTGTACCACTACATTTATCTTTTCGCCCGGAGTGCCGAACAGCCATCGTGCCTCGATGATCTCAAGACCTTTGTTCATCATTGTCGCGGAGTCTATGGTGATCTTGCTGCCCATGCTCCAGTTAGGATGGTTAAGCGCCTGCTCTCGTGTGGCCTTAGCTATGGCTTCGCGCTCCCAAGTCCTGAAAGGACCTCCAGATGCGGTGAGGTGAATCTTCTCGATATCTGCTCCTGCTGATCCCATCAGACATTGAAATATGGCCGAATGCTCCGAATCTACAGGCAGTATGCGTGAACGGTGTTCTGTTGCCATATTCATTACAATCTGTCCTGCAGCTACAAGAGTTTCCTTGTTGGCAAGCGCGATTGTCTTGCCTGCCTTTACTGCAGCTATTGTGGATTCAAGTCCGCTGAACCCCACCATGGAAGTAAGCACGATGTCGATGTTGCTTCCCTGGACAAGGTCGCATACAGACTGCATTCCTGCAAACACCTTTATATAATGTGGCTCAAGGGCGTCCGCAACCTGCCTGTATTTCTGCTGGTTGCAGATGATCACATTGTTGGCGTCAAATTCGATTGCCTGGCTGATGAGCAGGTCCGCACTGTTGTTCGCCGTAAGAAGTTCCACTTCAAACATGTCCCGATGCTGTCTTATCACATCGAGGGCCTGTCTTCCGATCGATCCTGTCGATCCCAATATCGCAACTCTTCTCTTTTCCATCTTAGAAATTGATATATTTTGCAGGATCGACAGCCTCACCCTTGTGCCATAGTTCAAAATGCAGATGTGTACCGGTGCTCAGGTCTCCGGTGTCACCGACCAAGGCGATTGGTGAACCGGCGGTTACCTTGTCTCCGCTTTTCTTGAGGAGCTTTTCGTTGTGTTTATATACTGATATTATGTCTCCTTCATGCTGTATCTGCATTGTGTATCCGGAATCGTTGTTCCACTCGGCGCTTATGACCGTGCCGTCGAGTGTGGCTTTGACAACGGAGCCTGCAGGAGCGGTAATATCTATGAAAGGATGGCTGGCCGGAATATATGCCTGGGATATCACGCCTTTGAGAGGACAGAAGAAATGGCGGCCTTCAATAGGAAGATTGCGCTTCTCTCTGTCTGCAGATATGCCGAACTGCTCTTCTTCCTTGACTTTCTCCCTGAGAATCGAATCCGTCCTCTGAATCTGAGCGAAGTCGGCGTCCTCGGACAATGACTTCATTCCTGCGTTGACAAGACTGTCAATCTTTACGGGATCCATTCCTTCCATCACTCTTTTCAGATTTTCGGAATACAGTCCCCATTTGTACATCACGGTCTCCAAAGAGTCAATGGTGATCGCATTCTGGATGGCCGCACGTTTTGAACGCTCGTCAGGATAGCCGGGAATGAATGTCCGGACCGGAGTGAAAGCTATTATCGAGAATATTGCCGCAGTGAATGTCACCAGCAATGTGACGATAGCCACAAAGAAACTGGTCTTTGTAAAATGCAGGGTCACCAGCTGCTTGTGTGACATGTCGTCTATTATCGCAAGCCTGAAGTTACTTGTCTTATGCTCTTTATTGCTTTTGCTCATATTAGGCATTTTTACTAACTTTGCACCCTATGGACAGAATAATCGGCATTGATTACGGACGCAAAAGAGTGGGTGTCGCAGTGAGCGATCCGCTCGGAATTTTTGCATCTGCCCTTGAAACGGTACATTCTGCAAAGATAATAGAATATCTCAAAAAATACGCTGAAAATGAGAACGTAGTGCGTTTTGTAGTAGGATATCCTATCAATATGAATGGTGCACCTTCAGAGGCGGCAAAGGATATAGATGTATTTCTGAAATGTCTTGCAAAGGCGTTTCCTGATATCCCTGTGACCCTTGAGGATGAGAGATTCACATCCGTGCTGGCCCATAGGGCGATGATCGATGGAGGAATGAAGAAACAGGACCGCATGAAGAAGGAATCCGTGGATAAGATCAGCGCCGCAATCATCCTTCAGTCGTATCTTGACAGAACGAAATGAATGGAGAAATCAGTAAAGCAAAATATATAAACTATGATATTGCCAATTTATTTATACGGAGCGGAAGTGCTTCGTAACGAAAACAAGGAAGCTGATCTTAACGACAAGGAGACCCTCCTTAAACTGATCGAGGATATGAAGGATACCCTCAAGGTTGCAGACGGATGCGGTCTCGCGGCTCCACAGGTCGGAGTCAATCTTCGGGTAGTGATCGTTGACGGACGCGAACTGACAGACACATATGAATATCTCCATGATTTCTTCCGTGTGATGATCAATCCTGTCGTGCTGGAGGAGAGCGAGGAGACATGCGAGTATTCAGAAGGCTGTCTCAGCGTGCCCGGAGTATATGCAGAGGTGCGCCGCCCTTCAAAGATAAAGGTCGAATACTATGACGAAAACCTCCGGAAAGTCGTTGAGGAATTCGACCGCTTCGGCTGCAGGATGGTTCAGCACGAACTTTCGCATCTGGAAGGAAATCTTTTTGTGGATAATGTCTCGCCTATCCGACGCAAGATGATAGCACGCAAGCTCCTGGCTATATCCAAAGGTGCGGTACAGACAAGATATAAATCAAAGAGGTAATGGGCGCTTTTCATGCATATGATATAAGAGGAATCTATAATCTGGATTTCGATAAGGATACCGCATACAAAGTGGGATATTTTCTGCCGGAACTTCTTTCTGCAGAAAAGGTTCTTGTAGGAAGAGATGCCAGGGTCTCATCTCCTGAGATTCATGAATATCTGCTCAAAGGTATTACTGATGCCGGTGCTGACGTCTATGATATCGGATTGAGTACTACTCCGATGGTGTACTTTGGTACTGCGAATTATGGTTTCAAGGCTTCTGTCCAGATTACGGCATCTCACAATCCTGCAGAATACAATGGTATGAAGGTCTCGCGAGAGAATGCTCTTCCGGTCGGTCTGGACACAGGGTTGGGACAGATAAAGCTGTGGATCGAGTCTGGGCGTGAGTGTCCGAAGACGGATAAACCCGGACAGGTGTTCCCGATGGATATCAGGAAGGATTATCTGGACTTTCTCCTCAAATATAAGGGTGACTGGTCGGACCTCAAGATCGCCGTCGACGTGTCAAATGGAATGGCTTCTCTTTTTGTCCGTGACATATTCGGGGATCAGCCGTCATATATATATGAAGACATGGACGGAAGATTTCCGAATCATGAACCGAATCCTCTTGTCCCGGCCAATGTTGAGGACCTCAAGAAACTTGTCTGCCGGACCAAGGCTGATATCGGAATCATATATGACGGGGATGCTGACAGGGTGATGTTCGTTGATGAAAACAGCAGGTTCATATCACCAGATCTCATGATTGCAGTGCTGGGACACTATTTCCTGGAGGAGAGGAAGGATGAAGGTGCTGTGCTTCAGGATATCAGAAGCTCGAAGGCTGTGGGTGAATATCTGACACCTATGGGAGGAAAAATGAATACGTGGAGAGTAGGCCGCGCATTTGCAGCTCTGAAGTTGCGTGAACTTGACGGAATATTTGGCGGAGAACTTGCCGGACATTATTATTTCCGTGATTTCTTTTATTCGGACAGCGGACTGCTTGCTTCCATACTGATTCTGAATGTGGTAGCGAAGATGAAACTCAAAGGTATCTCGTTGAGCAGTCTGATTGCACGGATAGAGAAATATCAGAATTCCGGAGAGATAAATTTCCGTCTTGAGCACAAGCGGGAAGCTATGGATGCGGTCAGAGACTGGTTCCTGAATCATGAAGAAGCTACTGCGTATATGGATTTTGATGGTTACAGAGTCGAGTTCCCGCAGTGGTGGTTCAATATCCGTCCATCTAACACCGAGCCATATCTGAGGTTCCTCTGTGAGGCGACATCAAAGGAACTGCTTGATGAAAAAGTTGAAAAAGTACGTGAAATTGTCGCCAGATTTTCTTAATCCGAAATGTTGAAAAATAGAATCAGAACATATCTTTTGGCTGTTACATGTATGACTGCAATGCTGTCAGGTGATTTTTCAGCCAGTGCCCACGTAAGGATTGACACCTTGAAGACCGTTCTTCAGGTCCGTCGTCCTGCAATGGAGGCTGTGAAGTCGCTTGATGTCTCTCCCGCTGGTCCTATAGATACTCTTGATACCGTCAACGAGCACGTGAAGGTGATCCTGTACTCGGACAATACATGGCATTATTACAAGACTCCTGAGTTCTCGCAGGAGACAGATATATTTGATAAAAGCTGGGATACGTCAAGCTCGAATCCATACAGGATGCCTCTGGATTCTCTTCCGTATTCGTGGTCTGTGTGGCTTGTAGACAGTCTTGACCAGTATCATTGTCCTTTCCAGGGTGATGTGCATCCGCGAGGGAAATTCGGCCCGCGTCGTGGCCGTCGTCATCAGGGGGTGGATATCCCGTTGAAGACAGGCGATCCCGTGTATGCTACATTCACAGGACGTGTCCGTGTTTCAAAATATATGGGAGGCTTCGGCAATCTGATAGTCATCCGCCATGTGAATGGAATCGAGACTTTTCATGGGCACCTCTCCAAAAGGAATGTGGAAGTAGGCGACTGGGTGAATGCCGGCGATGTCATCGGACTGGGCGGCTCGACCGGACGCTCGACTGGTCCGCATCTGCATTTTGAGACCAGATACAACGGTTTTGCTTTCGATCCGCAGTGGCTCATTGATTTCAAGACCGGAGAGCTCCGTCACAGACTGTTCATATTGAAGAAGAAGTATTTCAATATATACAGCAATTACGAACAGGATTTCGAAGACGAGTGGAAAAACGAAGAAGATGACAAGCGCGAGGAGGCTGAACGTGCAGCAATGCGTTGGCATACAGTCAAGTCAGGAGATACGCTCGGCCGTATTGCCATCAACAACGGTACCACGGTAAGCGCAATCTGCAAGCTCAACGGCATTACGCCCAAGACTGTTCTGAAGATAGGACGCCGCTTGAGGGTAAGGTAGAAAATACGGTCGCTTAATTGTTTGATTGTTAACATGTTAATACAATGAGGGTCGGAAAAACTTCCGACCCTCATTTGTGTATGTTGTTGATCCACAGTCTCTTAGGCGAATAGATGGATGGGGTAAATTATTCCCACTCGATAGTAGCAGACGGCTTCGGTGAGAGGTCATAGCATACGCGGTTGACCATAGGTACCTCTGCAAGGATACGGTCTGTAATCTTCATGAGTATAGGCCACTCGATCTGCTCGATACTTGCTGTCATTGCATCTATGGTGTTCACGGCGCGGATGATTACCGGCCAGTCGTATGAACGTGCGTTGTTGCGTACGCCTACAGATTTGAAATCAGGAACTATGGTGAAATACTGCCATACCTTCTTGTCGAGACCTGTCTTTGCAAATTCCTCGCGGAGGATCGCGTCTGCTTCGCGAAGAGCCTCGAGACGGTCACGGGTAATCGCTCCCAGACAACGTACTCCGAGACCTGGACCAGGGAACGGCTGGCGATACACCATCTCGTATGGAAGACCGAGCTCCACTCCGCAAGCACGTACCTCGTCCTTGAAGAGCTGCTTGATCGGCTCTACAAGCTCGAACTGCATGTCCTCAGGAAGTCCGCCTACGTTGTGATGAGACTTCACCATCTTTGCTGTCTTGGTGCCGCTCTCCACGATGTCAGGATATATGGTTCCCTGACCGAGGAAATCTATACCGTCAAGCTTGCGGGCCTCTTCCTCGAATACGCGGATGAACTCGCCACCGATGATCTTTCTCTTCTGCTCAGGATCTGCAACTCCCTCGAGAAGACCGAGGAAGCGATCAGTCGCGTCTACATATATAAGGTTGGCGCTGAGCTGGTTGCGGAATACTTCCACCACGTTCTCGCTCTCGCCTTTACGCATAAGTCCGTGATTTACATGTACGCATACAAGGTTGTCACCGATAGCCTTAAGGAGCAGAGCGGCAACAACAGAGCTGTCCACTCCACCTGAAAGTGCAAGAAGCACCTTCCTGTCGCCTACCTGCTTGCGGATCAGTTCCACCTGGTCGGCAACGAAATTCTTCATGTTCCAGTTTGCCTCAGCCTTGCATGTGTCGAATACGAAGTCTTTCACAGCGTTCTTGATGAATTCCTCGTCGTTTCCGAACTCAGGAAGCTTCACCTCACAAAGCGCATTGTCATGACCTGCAGCCATTACCGGGAATCCGGCCTCGTAGATTTCAGGGAAGACATCTATAGCGACTCCGTCAATTACATTGTTCGGACCGCCATTGATGATGATACCTTTTACGTTAGGCAGTGCCTTAAGCTCTGCTGCAGTGATGTCGTGCGGGTATATTTCGCTGTATACGCCCAGTGCACGGATTGCCCTTGCTACCACAGTGTTCTCGTGGCTGCCAAGGTCAAGAATAACAATCATGTCCTGTTTCATTGTCAAATACATTTTTCAAGCCGCAAAAATAGAAAAAGATTGGTAAATATTTTATAAAAAACATCTATTTTTGCAAATCTTTTTCGAGTGGCAAAACCTCTCGGGTGGCAGTATGCCATATAATGATTAATTATCAGTGTAATATGCAGGAAATCAGAAATATTGCAATCATCGCGCACGTTGACCATGGTAAGACAACCATAGTTGACAGGATGATTTATCAGGCACGTCAGCAGCGTGAGCAGGAGAAGTTGGGAGAACTCATCCTTGACAACAATGACCTTGAAAGAGAAAGAGGTATCACTATTCTCGCCAAGAACGTTTCAGTGGTATATAAAGGGGTTAAGATCAATGTGATAGACACTCCGGGCCATAGTGACTTCGGTGGTGAGGTGGAGCGCGTGCTGAATATGGCTGACGGTGTGATACTTCTCGTGGATGCATTTGAGGGATGTATGCCGCAGACAAGATTCGTACTGCAGAAGGCTATTGAGATGGGCAAGAAGCCGGTGCTCGTAATCAACAAGGTGGACAAGCTCAACTGTCGTCCGGATGAAGTGCAGGAAGAGGTGTTCGACCTCATGTTTTCTCTCGGAGCGACTGAAGATCAGCTGGATTTCCGTACGATTTACGGTAGCGCCAAGCAGGGTTGGATGTCATATGACTGGAGAGAGAAGACGGAAGACATCACTCCTTTGCTCGATACCATTCTTGAGGTGATACCTGCTCCAAAGGTACAGGAAGGTACTCCGCAGATGCTTATTTCTTCACTCGAATATTCTCCTTATGTAGGCCGTATCGCTGTCGGCAGGGTTACACGCGGCTCGCTTCAGGCGGGAATGAACATCACACTCTGCAAGAGATATGACATACAGCAGAAGCAGAAGATCAAGGAACTCATGATATTTGACGGACTCGGAAAGTCAAAGGTGGATGCCGTCGAATGTGGTGACATATGTGCCGTTGTAGGAGTCGAGGGCTTCGAGATCGGTGATACCATTGCAGATTTTGAAAATCCTGAGGCTCTTCCTCCGATCGAAGTGGATGAGCCTACAATGAGCATGCTTTTCTGTATCAACAACTCTCCGTTCTTCGGAAAGGAGGGCAAGTTCGTGACCTCACGTCATCTGAAGGAGCGTCTTGAGAAGGAGCTTGAGAAGAATCTGGCACTCAGAGTGAAACCGGGACCGAATGCGGATTCGTTCATAGTATACGGTCGTGGTGTCCTTCATCTTTCCGTGCTTATCGAGACCATGCGTCGTGAGGGATTTGAACTTCAGGTAGGGCAGCCTAAGGTTCTTGACAAGGTGATCGGGGGACAGAGATGCGAGCCTATAGAGAATCTTACAATCGATCTTCCTGAAGAATTCGTAGGAAGGGCTATAGAGATGGTCACACGCAGAAAAGGAGCTCTCATACAGATGGAAGGCAGGGGCGACCGTACACATCTGGAGTTCGACATACCATCTCGCGGACTTATGGGACTCAGGAGCAACCTTCTTACCGCAACCCAGGGTGAGGCGGTAGTCGCTCATCGTCTGAAGGGATATGAGCCGTACAAAGGTGATATTGAACGTCGTACCAACGGATCGCTTGTGTCCCTGGAGACAGGACTCTCTGTGGCTTATTCTATGGACAAGCTCCAGGATAGGGGCCGTTTCTTCATTGAGCCGGGAGTGGATATATATGAGGGCCAGGTGGTTGGAGAACATACCCGTGAAAGGGATCTCAACATCAATATCTGCAAGACAAAGAAGCTTACCAATATGCGCGCTTCCGGAAGTGACGACAAGGTGATGCTTCCGCCTCCTGTAGTTTTCTCTCTTGAAGAAGCCCTCGAGTATATCCAGGAGGATGAACTTGTGGAAGTTACTCCAAAGTCAATGAGACTTAGAAAGATTATTCTCAACGAATTGGAGCGCAAAAGGAAAAGTTCGGATTTTAGTTGCTGATAACGAATTTATTTCTTACCTTTGCGGGCTCAAATCTATTTACGGGTCAAAATGAACGACAGATTTATCATACCTCTAAATGGATTGGCGGCTGGTAAAAACGAGTTTTTTGTCCATGCCGGCAAGGATTTTTTTGAAAGTTTCGACAATGAAGAAATCCTTGATGCAGACCTCCAGATAAGGATTCTGGTTGAAAAATCAGGACGTTATATAGGGGTTGATTGTGACATAGAAGGGACGCTTACGGTAGAGTGCGACAGATGTCTGGATCCTCTGGAAATGCCGATAGAAGACCAGGTCAGACTGAGCGTGAAATTCGGAGAGGAAGAGGCTTCCGAGGTCGGACAGGAGTCGGAGAGGGAAGTGATTTTTGTCAGAGAGGACGATACCGAGCTTGATATGAGTCAGATCATCTATGATTATGCGTGTCTGGCACTGCCGATGCAGAGGACTCATGAAGAGGGTGGCTGCAATCCGGAGACAATGAAGTACTACGGAGTGACGGAATCCCGGTCGGATGTCACCGAAGAGGAGGTCGGGAACCCGTTTGCGGCTCTTAAGGACCTTTTTAAGTGATTATTAATAATTAAAAAAATATAGTAAAATGGCACATCCAAAACACAAAGTCTCTAAGCAGAGACGTGACAAGAGAAGAACACATGATGTAGCTGTAGTTCCTACACTCGCTACTTGTTCAAACTGCGGTGCAACAATCATGTACCACAGAGTATGCCCAGAGTGTGGCTACTACAGAGGTCGTCAGATCATCGAGAAGAAGGCTGAGTAATCAGTTGACTTCCGGAAGTCTGGCCCTGTAGTTCAACGGATAGAATGGAAGTTTCCTAAACTTTAGATAGCAGTTCGATTCTGCTCGGGGCTACAAAAGCGGATGCGCATCAAAAATGTGCATCCGCTTTTGCTTTTGTCAGGAAATGACTATATTTGCATGATTGTGCGTGCGCGTGCGCGCGTTATGAATGGCAACAAACGATTAAATACCAGTAATATGAAAAAGGTAATAGCGACACCAGATGCACCAAAGGCGGTGGGCCCATATTCACAGGCCATTGAAGTGAATGGAACACTCTACATATCAGGTCAGATTCCTGTAAATCCTGCGGATGGAAAGATTCAGGAGGATATTGTGGCTGCGGCTCATCAGTCTCTCAAGAATATAGGTGCCATCCTTAAAGAGGCGGGAATGACATACGACAACGTAGTCAAGACTACAGTCTTGCTCGCTGATATTTCTGATTTCAAGGCTGTAAATGAAGTGTATGCAGAGTATTTTACAGGAGACAAGCCGGCGAGAGCATGCTATCAGGCTGCGGCTCTTCCGCTTGGAGTAAAGGTGGAGATTGAAGCAATCGCTGTAAAATAATGAGCAGAAAGACGCTCATACTCTGTCTGGCAGTCCTCTCTGCAATGTTTCTTGCCCTGGGGATTGCTGTGGCATTCCTATATTCCGGTACTGGTGACAAAGATCGTGGAGAAGTATCTCTGAAAGATGCCGAAAGCTGTCTGGCTGCCATTCCCTCGGATGCTGTGCTTGTCGGCTGTTCGTCCCGTCTGGACAAGGCGTGCAAGTCCTTCCTGTCTTCGTTCGCTTTGCCGGATTCCCTTTATGCGGATATGGAAAGAGGAGACCTGGCTTCCCTGAGGAAGAGCCCCATGGCGGTTTCGTTGCATTATTCCGGAAAGCTTATCCCTTTGTATGTCTTTGATCTGGACGGTGTATCTGAGACCGCTGCGGATGTTCTCCTGAAAAGGGTGGAGTCGCTTGGCTGCCGTACTCAGAAGAACGGACGTTTCTTCCTTGCGTCCGAGTCAGAGGCACTTGTCAAATCGGCTTCAAGGCATATAGATATCAAGGTCTCTGTTGTTGATGCTCCCGGATTCGCTGATGCAATTGATGCTGCGCAAGGAGACATCAGGATATTTGTTCCACATCTGCAGATTCAGAAACTTCTTTCGGCAGTTGGCGGAAGGACCATATCTCGTCATTCTCAGTTTCTTGAACGTACTGCCGACTGGTGTGCCTTTGATCTCCGTTCCGATGATCAGACTCCGTTCTCTCTAAGAGGATCTTTTGTATATGACGGTGATACTGATGAGTTTCTGACGGTGCTTCAGGACTGTACACCTTCAGCTTCATATGTTGCAGATGTCCTTCCCTCATACACGTTTTCTGCGGTGTCCATCCCTGTGGAGGATATGAGAAAATACATATCTGCATATAAGTCTTTCGTCGATTCACGTCAGCGTCTGCAGGATTTCACTGCAAGACAGAGCAGGCTTGGTGAATCGGCAGGAATATCGCCGGAAGAATTATTCAATGCCTTGAATGTCAAGGAGATTGCTACTGCTTCATTCAAGGTGGCCGGCAAGATGGAAAAGGTGAACCTCATCCGAACGGGAAGCAAGAATGCCGGTCTTATATTCAAGGGAAATGATGTTTCATCCCTCAGGGGATACGAACCGGCTGTACACTCCTGGGCATACTCTTCTTTTGCCGCATCTGTATTTGGAGAACTCTTCGCCATCAAGGACGAAACCTGTTTCACCTATATAGACGGCTGGATCATATCCGGCAGCAAGGCAGCAATCGAAGACTATGTAAAAAGAAAGTCACTGAATTACAATCTGGGTGAGTATCTGTCGGATGCCGGAAAAGAAGGACTGCTTTCAGGGCAGCCTGCATTGGTACAGATATATCTGTCACTGTCTGAAGACAAGGACGAGATCGGTGCATGTCTGAAACCGGTGGCAATCGATATGATCGAGTATGCTGAGCAGGCTGATTATTCTCCCGTTGTACTCACTTTGTGCAGGGACAAGCATGAGATGACATTCAGGGCGGACCTGTATGACCTCGCGTTGAAGAAATCGAAAGCTCCTGAGTTTGAGAGGGATACCACAGTAGTAGTTCCTTCTGGACCGTATAAGGTCAAGAACTCTCATACTGGCAAGATGAATACATTCTATCAGAATGAGCATAACTCGCTATGCCTTAGAGACGAGAACGGCAAGGATCTCTGGGGTGTACCGTTCGACAAGAAGATATGCGGTACTGCTTCAAATGTAGATTACTATGCAAACGGTAAGCTCCAGATAATCTTCGGAGCAGGAAGTCAGATCTATATAATCGACAGGTTGGGACGATATGTGAACGGATTCCCGCTTGAATTGGGTAAGGAGATTCTTCTCGGTCCGGATCTATATGACTTCAGCGGTGCCAGAAAATACAATATCATGGTCCTTCATAAGGACAAGACTGTGGAAATGTATAATCTGAAGGGAAAGAAACCGGATTCATGGAAAGGTATCTCTTCTTCAGAAACAATCAAGTCTCTGCCTGAACAGCTTGTCGTGGGCGGAAAGAATTTCTGGGTTGTCAGGACGTCTGTCCAGACTCTCATATATCCTTTCTATGGCGGAGAACCTATTACAGTGTTTGAGGGAGACGAGAAGATTCGCCCTGATAGTGAAGTCAGGAAAGTGGATGAATCGTCAGTACAAGTGAGCTGTTATGACGGCAAGACACGCACTGTAAAGATAAAATAGCACACACAAAATGGAATAATATGGAATTTAAATCAGTTAACAAACTCTTTCAGGAGTCATTCAGGAAGAATTGGGATCGCCCTGCGATTTCAAACTATCAGGGTATTACTCTGCACTATAGGGATGTCGCCCGCAGGATAGAGAAGATGCATATCATGTTTGAGGAATGCGGACTTCAGAAAGGAGACAAGGTGGCTCTCTGCTCGCGTAATCAGGCAAACTGGGCAGTGGCTTTCCTGTCTGCAATGACATATGGCGCAGTCCCTGTACCTCTTCTTCATGAATTCAAGTCAAGCAACATACATCATCTTGTAAACCACTCGGAAGCTAAGATTCTTTTCGTGGATGATGTCATTTGGGAAGGGCTTTCTGAGGGGGAAATGCCTGATCTTCATGCTATTATCCAGGTGAATACGTTCAAACTTCTTTATGCGAGAGACGAGAAGATTGTTGCTGCAAGAGAACATCTGAACGAACTTTTCGGAAGGAAATATCCTAACGTGTTTACTTCCGGTGACTTGAACTACTATGAGGATTCAGAGGACGAACTTGCTGTAATCAATTATACATCAGGAACTTCAGGCTTCTCCAAGGGAGTAATGATTCCTTATCGTGCGATCTTGTCCAACATGGAGTTTGCGAGCAAGGTGCTCCCTGGTCTGAACAACACTAAAAGCGTTGTGTCAATGCTTCCGTCCGCTCATATGTACGGTCTCATGTTCGAACTTCTGTATGAACTCAGCGTAGGTGCCCATGTGCACTTCCTTTCACGTGTTCCAAGTCCGAAGATCATTATGCAGGCACTCGCGGAGGTAAAGCCTTATGTGATTATCGCAGTTCCTCTCGTAATCGAGAAGATCTACAAGACGAAAGTGAAGCCTATTCTTGAAAAAGAAGGTATCAAGGTGCTTATGAAACTTCCTGTACTTAATCAGGTAGTGATGAACAAGATCAGGACAGAGCTTGTGAATGCTTTCGGAGGTGAGTTCTACGAGGTCATCATCGGTGGAGCTGCATTCAACAAGGAGGTTGAGGCGTTCTTCAAGAAGATCAATTTTCCGTTTACAGTCGGCTACGGTATGACGGAATGTGCCCCTATCATCACATATGATGACTGGAAGGAAGAGAAACTGTATTCTTGCGGTAAGGCTGCTCCAAATATGGAAGTGAGAATCGCATCAGCCGATCCTATAAATATTCCTGGTGAGATCCAGATCCAGGGAAGGAATGTGTTCCTCGGATATTTCAAGAACGAAGAGGCTACGGCAGAAGTTCTTACGGAAGACGGATGGTTCCGCACAGGAGATATGGGAGTTCTCGATGCTGAGGGAAGCCTGTTCATCAAGGGACGTACAAAGTGTATGATTCTCGGTCCAAGTGGTCAGAATATTTATCCGGAAGAGGTTGAGACTGTCATAAACAGTCAGCCGTATGTTGTTGATTCTCTTGTGGTTGAAGATAATGGTGGACTGACTGCACTTATCTATCCTGATTTTCAGCAGGGTGCAAGAGACGGTATGAATCAGGAGGCGTTTGTGAAATATATGGAAGGTACCCTGGCGGAACTCAATAAGGAACTTCCTAATTATGCGAAGCTCAAGAAGATCGAGGTGATGTCAGAAGACTTCGAGCGTACTCCGAAGAAGAGCATCAAACGTTACCTTTACCAGAGATAGTCCATCTGAGGACTTTAATGACCTGTTATGGAGAAATTCGACAAAAGTTATATTGAGATGGCCGGGGTATGGGCGCAGAACTCATACTGCAAGCGCCGTCAGGTAGGAGCTCTTATCGTAAAGGATAAGATGATCATTTCGGATGGATACAACGGCACACCGTCTGGGTTCGAGAATATCTGCGAAGACGAAAATGGGGTTACAAAGCCGTATGTGCTTCATGCAGAGGCAAATGCAATCACAAAGGTAGCAAAGTCCGGCAACAGCAGCAGCGACGCCACTCTCTATGTGACGGCATCTCCGTGTGTGGAATGTGCAAAGCTTATAATCCAGGCAGGTATAAAGAGAGTCGTGTATCGTGATGCCTACCGTATAACAGACGGGGTGGATCTGCTTCGTCGTGCAGGCATTGAAGTTGAACAGGTGCAGTAGGATATGAAAAACAGAATGAATATTGTTACGGCACTCCTGGGCGTAGTTCTGGGAGTTGTCTTGACGTTGTCCGTGTCAAAGGTTTGGGAAAAGAAGAAGTTTGACGGAGATTATAACCGTTGGAGAAAGCTCAATCTCATACTTCAGGAGGTGCAGAGGAATTATGTTGACACAATCGACATGGCAGGAATGACTGATGCTGCTGTAGTGGCTGCTCTTTCTGAACTGGATCCGCATTCGGTATATCTTCCTCCTGTAGAACTTACAGAATCGGAGAGCGAACTTGCAGGAAACTTCGAGGGTATAGGCATTACTTTCAATGTTCCTAACGATACGGCGATAGTGCTTAATACCATTCCGGGCGGCCCGTCCGAGAAGGCAGGACTTGTACAGGGTGACAGGATCATCAAGGTAGAGGATAAGACCATAGCCGGTACCAAGACTCCCCAGGACAGTATGGTACGTATGATGAAGGGACCGAAAGGCACGAAGGTGAAGATAACGGTGAACCGTGACGGTACGTTGATACCTTTCGATATTACCAGAGACAAGATTCCTGTGCATTGCATCGATGCAGCCTTCATGATTGACGATAATACCGGCTATATCAAGCTGGCGAAGTTTACCCGTACCACTTATCAGGAATTCAAGAAAGCCTATGAGAAACTCCTTGGTCAGGGAATGACAAAGCTTCTTTTCGACCTTCGTGACAATACCGGTGGATATTTTGATCAGTCGCTTCTTCTTTCAAACGAATTTCTGGAGAAGGATGAAGAGATTGTATATATGGAAGGTCTTCATCGTCCACGCCAGAACTACGAAGCGGACGGTAGGGGAAATCTCAAGGATATAGAACTGGCGGTGCTCATTGATGAGGGTACGGCTTCTTCCAGCGAGATATTTTCCGGTGCAATCCAGGATAACGACAGAGGTGTGATCGTCGGACGCCGTTCGTATGGAAAGGGATTGGTTCAGGAACCGATAAACTTCACTGACGGCTCCGGTATCCGTCTTACGGTGGCGCGTTTCTATACTCCTTCAGGACGTTGTATCCAGAAACCGTATGACAAGGACTATGCATATGACATATATGAACGATATGCACATGGCGAAATGACCTCTGCAGACAGCATGAAGGTGGATACATCTGCCGTATATTATACCGTCAAGGGCAGGAGAGTCTATGGTGGCGGCGGAATTATTCCGGATGTATTCGTGCCAATGGATACGACAAGGGCTACCAAGTTCTATATAAACTGCAACAAGAAGGCTACGGCAGTGCGTTTCGCTTCCGAGATGTTCGATAAATATAAGTCTACATTATCTGGAATCTCCGATTTTACAAGCCTTGAGAAGTATCTCAATGATATAGATCTCGAGCGGCAGTTCCTTGACTATGCTGCTCGTGTGGATGGATTCCGGCCTGCTGCAGGCGAGTGGGAGCAATCCCGCAGCTATATGATGCCGCAGATCAACGGTCTTGTCGGACGTTTCTCAAAAGTGGGGGAAGAGGCATTCTATCGTTTCTACCTGCCGATAGATGATACCATCCAGCAGGCATTGAAACATAACGGTGATATTCTGTAGGGTATGTCGGATGGCCGGCAGGCACATCTGTCAAAACAGTTTCTTCTTACTGACAGTAGCTACAAATTCTTTCAGATAGAACGGTTCGAAGTATGCAGTATCTTCGAACTGTTTCTTTTCATATGCATTCACAGCCGGTCTGAGCATAGCAGAAGCCTTTGGGTTGCACTGGCAGAAAATTGCATTCGGATGCTTGATTACATCTGCGCATTTTCCTGCTCCGTCGCCGATGAAAAGCACCTGACCCTCCGACATGTAGTCTGCAAAACTGTTTTCATCCACAATCACCGGAGTGGTTTCCGAGATCTGTCTTCCGTCAGGAGTGAATACGGCAGAATAGACTTCCATCCTGCGCGCATCAATCATCGGAATGATATATTTCCAGCCGTTCCCGTCCTTGTAGTCATTCCCGTCCTTGTCGTCATTCCCGTCCTTGTCGTCGTTCCCGTCCTTGTCGTCATTCCCGGCCTTGTCGTCATTCCCGTCCTTGTCGTCATTCCCGGCCTTGTCGTCATTCCCGTCCTTGTCGTCATTCCCGGCCTTGTCGTCATTCCCGGCTTGACCGGGAATCTCCACCTCAGTACTCTGAGCAACCAGTGTGTCAAGAGTGCCTACAGCCAGCAATGGCTTTCCCGATCCGAAGCACAGTCCCTTTGCAGTAGAAACTCCCACTCTCAGACCTGTATATGATCCCGGACCCTTGCTGACGCATACTGCATCACAGTCTGCAAGTTTGAGCCCGCGCTCTTCCAGTACCTCCTGAATGAAGACTGCTGTGAGAGATGCATGTGCCTTCGGAGCGGAACTCTCTCTGTATGCTGTGACCGCTCCGTCTTCTGCAAGAGCTACAGAACATAATGATGTGGATGTCTCTATAAGTATGATTTTTTTCATAACTATTTCAGTGTCAGCATGTTTTTGATGAATGGGAATACGGTGTCCGACAGGTTCTTGATCGGCTGATATAGAACGGAATCCGCCAGTGTTTCCGGCTTTACGAGCTCAAGATTGTCATTTAGAGTGCTGAACAGCATTATTACAAGACCGATTATCAGGAGTGCTTTCAGAAGCGAGAAGGCTACTCCCAGCAGTTTGTTCACCCATCCGAGGAACGCAAAGTTCAGAATTGACTCAAGAAGTCTTCCCAGAAGCCCGAGCAGCAGGAACACCACTATAAGTATCAGCACGAATGCCACTAGTTTCAGTATCTGCTCTGATGCAGTGATGTATTGTGATATCCACTCGGTGACAATGTCTGCGAATCTTGCAGACGCCCATATGCCCGCAACCAGCGATACTATTGAGATCGCCTGAGATATGAAACCCTTTCTAAAGCCTTGAAATACAGCTGGGATGAGGCATATTAAAATTATGGCGTCGATGATATTCATATATATCCTTAAAATGATTATATTTGCAGATTGAAAATTTTCAGGACACAGGTCCGATATTGCAAAAGTAGATAATTATTTTCAAAATATGGCATTTAAGGAATATAAAGCTCTTGATCTGGTTGCGGCAGGCAATGAGATTCTTGAAAGATGGAAGAAGAACAATGCGTTTGAGAAGTCACTCGAACTCAGAGAAGGGGCCCCGGAGTTCATTTTCTTCGAGGGACCGCCTTCAGCCAACGGTATGCCTGGTATCCACCATGTCATGGCCCGTTCCATCAAGGATGCAATATGCCGATATAAGACTCAGAGCGGATTTAAGGTGAACCGTCGTGCAGGATGGGATACTCACGGTCTTCCTGTCGAGCTTGGTGTGGAGAAGATGCTGGGTATAACCAAGGAAGATATCGGCACGAAGATTTCTGTGGAAGAGTACAATGACGCATGCCGCAAGGAGGTTATGAAATATACTGCTGAGTGGGTGAATATGACCGAGCGTGTGGGTTATTGGGTCGATATGAACGATCCTTACATCACATATGACAACCGTTATATCGAGACTCTCTGGTATCTTCTCAAGAAAATCTATGACAAGGGACTTCTCTACAAGGGTAAGTCCATCCAGCCTTATTCTCCTGCAGCAGGTACAGGACTCAGTACTCATGAGCTCAACCAGCCGGGATGCTACCGTGATGTGAAGGATACCACAGCAGTGGCTCAGTTCAAGGTGATCCGTGATGAGAAGTCTGAATTCCTTTATGAGCAGGGTGTGCAGCCATATTTCCTTGCATGGACCACAACACCTTGGACTCTTCCTTCAAATACAGCCCTTTGTGTGGGTCCTAATATCGATTACGTTAGAGTTCTGTCTTATAACCCTTATACTGGTCAGCCTGCACTTTATGTGGTGGCTCAGGCCCTTGTGAATGCACATTTCAATCCTAAGGCAGCAGAGATCGCGCTCGAAGACTACAAGCCGGGCGACAAGCTCGTTCCTTTCAAGGTGCTCGATGGCTCTCTCAAGGGAAGCGAACTTACAGGCATCAGCTATGAGCAGCTCATCCCTTGGTTCAATCCTGGCGAGGGTGCGTTCAAGGTGATACCTGGTGACTATGTTACAACAGAAGACGGTACAGGTATCGTGCATATCGCACCTACATTCGGTGCTGATGACGCCAAGGTTGCGCGTCTGGCAGGAGTGCCTGGTCTTCAGGTGGTTGACCGCAACGGTGATCTTCAGGCTCAGGTGGATCTCAGAGGACGTTTCTTCTGCATCGAAGACCTCGATCCTGAATATGCTGCGGCAAACATGTCTCCTGAGTATGCAGAGTGGGCAGGACGATATGTCAAGAATTCCTATGATTCTTCATTACCTGAAGATGCTCCTACTCTTGATGTAGATATCTGCGTCATGCTCAAGCAGCAGAACAAGGCTTTCAGAATTGAAAAACACACACATAATTATCCTCACTGCTGGCGAACAGATAAACCGGTGCTTTATTATCCGCTTAACTCATGGTTCATCAAGACTACAGCAGTTCGTGAGAGGATGATGGAGCTTAACGAGCAGATCACATGGAAGCCTGAATCTACAGGTACAGGACGTTTCGGAAAATGGCTTGAGAATATCCAGGACTGGAATCTTTCACGTAGCCGTTACTGGGGAACGCCTCTTCCAATCTGGCAGACCGAGGATGGCAAGGAGGCTAAGTGCATAGGTTCGATTGCAGAGCTTTATGCGGAGATAGACAAGGCTGTAGCTGCCGGAATCATGTCAGAGAATCCTTTCGCTGCCAACGGTTTCGACCCTTCAGACATGTCGAAGGAGAATTATGACAAGATTGATATCCATCGTCCGTATGTGGACAATATCTTCCTTGTTTCCGACAGTGGAAAGAAGATGGTACGTGAGCTTGATCTCATTGATGTATGGTTCGACTCAGGAGCGATGCCATATGCACAGGAGGGTCTCCGTAATCTCGGAAACGAGAAGTTCGGCATTACTGCTGACTTTATAGCAGAAGGTGTGGATCAGACAAGAGGATGGTTCTATACCCTTCACGCAATCAATACAATGGTAAGCGACAAGTGCGCATTCAAGAGAGTGATCTCGAACGGTCTTGTGCTTGACAAGGACGGTAACAAGATGAGTAAGCGTCTGGGCAATGCTGTCGATCCTTTCTGGGCACTCGATACATATGGAGCAGATGCTGTAAGATGGTACATGCTTACCAACTCACAGCCTTGGGATAACCTCCGATTCGACTCGAACGGTGTTGACGAGGTGCGTCGTAAGTTCTTCGGTACGCTTTACAACACATACTCATTCTTTGCTCTCTACGCCAATATCGACGGCTTTGACCCTAAGTCAGATGCTGTTCCGATGTCGGAGCGTCCAGAGATCGACAGATGGGTGATCTCGCTTCTAAATACTCTTGTGAAGGATGTTGTAGCTGCTTATGAGGATTACGACATAACTACAGCAGGCCGTCTGATTCAGGACTTTGTATGCGATCATCTCAGCAACTGGTATGTACGTCTTGGAAGAAAGAGATTCTGGGGCGGAACAATGGATACAGACAAGCTTTCTGCATATCAGACACTTTACCAGGTGCTCGTGGCAGTAGCAAAACTCTCTGCACCTATCGCTCCGTTCTTTATGGACAGACTCTATCTTGACCTCGTGGAAGGCGAGTCCGAGTCAGTTCACTATGTGGCAATGCCTGCGTATGACGAGACAGTAGTTGACAAGGACCTCGAGGAGAGAATGGCGCTTGCTCAGAGAGCCACCTCAATGGTGCTTGCCCTCAGACGTAAGGCGGAGATCAATGTCCGCAAGCCTCTTTCCAAGATCATCATCCCTGTTATCGATGCTCATGTCAAAGAACAGCTTGAAGCAGTGAAGGACTTGATTCTCAATGAGGTGAATGTCAAGGAAGCTGAGTTCATTTCAGATACCACCGGACTTATCACCAAGAAGATCAAGCCTAACTTCAAGACCCTCGGCAAGATATATGGAAAGCAGATGAAGGAGATTGCAGCTGCATTCGGTACATTGAGTCAGGAAGTGATTTCAGATATTCAGACCTCAGAGACTTCTGGCACGGGATATGTTCTGAGTCTGCCTTCCGGAGACGTTACTTTGAACAAGGGTGACTATGAGATTTCATCGGAGGATATGCCGGGTTGGCTTGTTGCCACCGAGGGTACGATGACTATCGCTCTTGATGTTACGATTACAGAGGCGCTCAAGCAGGAAGGTGTGGCTCGCGAGCTTATCAACCGAATCCAGAATCTTCGCAAGAGCAGCGGATTTGATGTGACAGACAAGATCGATGTGACGATATTTGCAGATGGTCAGGACGGCGAAGAGATTGCTGCGTCGCTTGAGAATTTCTCAGGCTACGTTGGAGCTCAGACGCTTGCGCTTTCAGTAAGAAGTGCTTCTCTGGCAGAGGCAGGCGATGCTCCGGAGGTGGAATGGAATGACTCAGTCATCCGCATCTCTGTGGTACGCAGATAACGATATTAACTAATAAACCACAATATTATGGCAGAAGAAATGAAGAACGTATCGGAGAAACTCCGTTACAGTGATGAAGAACTCCAGGAGTTCAAGGCCATCATACTTGAGATGCTTGAGAAGGCAAAGAAGGAATACAAGCACCTTCGTGATATAATTACACATGACTCAAGCAACGATATCGAGGATACGTCTCCTACATTCAAGGTAATGGAAGAAGGTGCAATGACTCTTTCAAAGGAAGAGGCAGGTGCTCTTGCACAGCGTCAGTATAAATTCATCCAGAATCTTGAGGCAGCGCTCATCCGTATCGAAAACAAGACTTACGGAGTATGCCGTATGACAGGAAAGCTCATCCCTAAGGAAAGACTTCGCCTTGTTCCTCATGCTACACTTACAGTAGAGGCTAAGGAGATGATGAACAAGAATAAATAGTTTCATGAAGATTTCAAGGGGAACAAAGCTCTTTATATTGGGAGCGATTCTTGTTGTCATCGATCAGATTATTAAGGTACTCGTCAAGACCAATATGAGTCTTGGCGAGACCATTGATGTCTTGGGTGATTGGTTCAAGCTGCACTATGTCCTCAATGAGGGCATGGCTTTCGGTATGGCATTCGGAGGATTCTTCGGTAAGGCTCTGCTTTCTGTATTCAGAATCATCCTTTTCGGAGCCCTCTGCTGGTGGATAAACGGACTTTCCCGCAAGAAGGATGTACCGGTCGGAGTGCTTGTCGGTCTTACCATGATTACTGCAGGAGCAATGGGCAATATCATCGACTGCCTCTTCTACGGCATCATCTGGCCGGAAATCACAATGCCAGGTGCCCCGTTCGCCTTCATGTTCGGCAGGGTAGTGGACATGTTCTATTTCCCACTGTTCGATTACCAACTCCCATGGATGGATTATCCTCAGACATTCTTCGGTGCAGTATTCAACTTCGCTGACAGTTGTGTCACATGTGGAGCAATATACCTGCTTCTGTTCCAGTACAAGTTCTTCTCGCAGGAGTCCAAATAATTCTCCGTTCAGGAATTTTGTACACAAAACAGAAGAAAACGTAAAAAACAAGGCGAAATATTTGCAAGTTTCAAATTTATTCGTACCTTTGCAATCCCTTTGAACGGGATATGTGACCAAAGGGAATAAATCCCAGTTCAAAACATATTGGAGAGATGGCAGAGTGGTCGAATGCGGCGGTCTTGAAAACCGTTGATCTTAACGGGTCCGGGGGTTCGAATCCCTCTCTCTCCGCAATAAACGCTGAAAATCAGCAAATTATA
>SUYR01000036.1 GCA_015060335.1 Bacteroidales bacterium
TTGCCGCCGGCTTCCTTCGGATTCCACCTCACGACAGACACCCTTGCCTTTGGCTATATGCTTCCCGTCATTAGGGCGCATTAGGGACTTTCACCCGTTAGAACATGCCCATGCTGGGCGTACTACGAAAAGGCGATTCCCCTGCGGCGGGGAATCGCCTTTTCGTAATTCATTATGGACCAGCGGATTAGGCGCCAGCAGCTTTGCGACGGGCTGTGAGTGCACGCTGGAAGGCTCTGGCGTTCTTGAGATGATCGCTGTATGAAACCGCAAAACGATGTGTACCGTCGAACTCAGGACTTGCACAGAAATACATGTAGCCGTGCCTGTCCGGATTGAGGACTGCATCAATACACGCCTTAGGAGGCACGTTGATAGGAGCAGGCGGCAGGCCGACATACTTATATGTATTATAAGGGGAATCTATTGTAAGGTGCTTTTTCAACACACGGTCCAGCTTGTAGTCCCAGCAGAAACATACGGTCGGATCAGCCTGAAGTTTCATGCCCTTTCTATACCTGTTCAGATAAACGCCTGCAATCACAGGATACTCAGAGGTCTTCAATGTCTCTCCGCTGACTATGGAAGCCACAATCGAAACCTGCATCGGAGAAAGTTTCTGAGCAGCAGCCTTTGCCTTACGGTCTGCTGTCCAGAACGCATCATATTCCTTCTTGAATCTGTCGAATATTTCCTTCACGGAAGCTGTCCAATACATCTGATACGTATCCGGGAGAATCAGTGCAAAAACGTTTTCCGGAGTGAATCCATAGGCACTTAGAAACTCTGTAGAATCCAAAGCCTGAGCTACTGAAGCGGAATCCACCATCATCTGCAGGGCAATCTTCCTGGCAATTACCCCTTTCGAACGCATTGTGCCGGAAAGAGTAAGATTATGTGGTGTCTGCCAACCAAAGTTCAGCATTCTTGCCACATAAACACTTGAAGAGGACGGATCTATGACATAGCGACCAGGCTTGATCTTGGAAGCTACATTTTCCTTTTCAAACATTCTTGCAAGGCTTCTGGGACGGACAGTAACGGAATCCAGAGACGCCAGTACCTGCTCCGACGTCATGTCCGGATACACATACAGAACATGCTCTTGAGTAAAATTTGCAGATCTGTTATCGATATACCAGATAGCGGCAAACACAGAGACGACTACCGCAACAATGATCGGTATGGCAATAAATATATACTTCTTCATCAACTATTTCCTAAGCTTTATAATGTCACCCTCACGGATCACATCTACATTTTCTATTCCATTGATCTTACACAATCTGTCAAGCCTCACTCCATATCTCTGAGCTATATCTCTCAATGACTCCCTCTTGTTGACAACATGCATCTCAAGTCCTGCAAGAGCCTGTTTCTTCTTCTTTTGGAGATAGACCACTGTACCAGGAGCCAAAGGGACATCCTCTTCAAGATCATTGAACTTCAGCAACTCACGCAGAAACAGTCTGTTAGACTCAGCAATACTCTTGTATGACTCACCTTCTGCCGCATAGACAAACAGCACACCATTCTGAGAGTACATTTCACGTGAAAGAGAGAATCTGAATGTCTCGCGTTTCCCGACAGAAATTTTCTGCACCTGTTCGATCTGAGACAGAGGCGTAGGAACCGTCTGAGGGACAGCCTGTTTCTTTTCCTTAGACTTCACCCTATTATCTGAAACTGATACGTCAAATGATCTCACAAACGAAGCAGGCTTAGTATCATACTGATGAAGTTCATATTCTTCTATAAGATTTATCAGTTTGCGTGGATAATTGGGATCCGTGGCATACCCCGCTTTCTTAAGACCATAAGCCCATGATTTATAATCAGTTATCTTATAATCAAACAGAAATCTGTATCTATCTCTATATCGGAGAAAATCCGAATGGTCCCTGTAGGATTCCTCCGGAGCAGAATATTTACGGAAACACTCCCCTTTGGCATCGTCATCGTGATACACCTTGCCACCCTGCCAGCCGTTATGGCACTTTATACCGAAATGGTTATTACTTTTTACGGCCAGTTCAGAACGTCCATATCCGGACTCAAGCAGACCCTGGGCAAGAGTGATACTTGCAGGAACTCCGCTTCTGTACATCTCTGCCACTGCAATTTCTGCATACTTCTCAATATATTTCTCCTGATGCGACTGAGCCGACACAAGAAACGCTGACATAAAGGCACACAGCAATGTCAAGAAGATTTTTCTCATATTATCTGACATCATTAATAACCTTGCTTAACTTTTCATAACCGTTTGCAGGAGCATTCCACATAAGTCCGATAGCTATTGCGCCTACAACACCGAAAGCAATGGCAACAGGGAATACAGAATCCCATCCACCGGTCTCAGCCAAAGAGCCGAATATCACACCCGAAACAATCGAGCTTGCATATCCGAAGATGCCTACGATACCATTGCCTGTTCCTGCTGCATGTTTTGTAGCCTGCTGGGAGGCACATACCCCATACAGTGCCTGTGGTCCATAAATGAAGAATGCAGAAAGCACAAGCAGTATGAACGACATTGTCATTGACTCACATTTCCAGAAGAGAGTGAAGGCAAGAGTAGCGAAAATAATACAGAAGAAACATGTCCTGTGCGCCTTGCTTTTGAAAAGTTTGTCTGAAATCCATCCGGCAAGCAGCATTCCAAGTGTACCGCCTACGATTTCAGTAGTAGCCAGCAGGCCGCCTGCCTCTGCTATATCCATTCCCTTGGTTTCTGTGAGGAACGAAGCACCCCAGTCAAGAATCGTAAGCCTGATCACATAAACACAAAAATTCGATACTGCAATGATCCAGATATAAGGATTGGAGAACACCATCTTGTTGATGATTCTCTTATATTTTGCTCCATCAATATTCTCAAGAGGGTTATGTTCCTCTTTTCCGTCTTTTAAGCCGTCATCCATCTTCTCTACAGGGGGCAGCCCCACCTGAGACGGATCGTCCTTAAGTCCGAACCAGAGTACAGGTATTCCGATCAATGCTATAAGCGCAGGAACAAGAAAGCAAAGATACCACGCACTGTAACCATAACGATCAAGCATAAATCCACACAATGCCACGACGATTCCCGCACCGAAAGTATGGGAGACATTCCAGATGGACTGCTTGGTGGCAAGTTCCGACGGTTTGATCCAATGTGCAAGCAGACTCAGACACGGAGGAACACCCATTCCTTGAAGATAACCGTTAAGCACCCACATCGAGCCGATAAGATATACAAGCCCCAAAGTAGCCTTTCCTTCCGCATCCAGAAGATTCAGCATTCCGTTGAGTTTGGGACTGAAACAGATGAAAAGATTGACTGCACATGTCAGGAACAGACCGAGCGCCATGATCTTCTTCTTGCTGAAACGGTCGACAAGAAGTCCGTTCACAAATCTTGAAAATCCATAAATTATGCTGTGAAGGGTAAGGAATATACCGAGCTGGGTCTTCGATATACCGAGCTCCGCCTCCATGGCCGGGATAGCCATTCCAAGATTCTTTCTGACAAAATAAAACAAAGTATAACCGATGACAAGCACTGCAATCGTGCGCCATTCCCAATAGCGATACTTCCTGACTACATTATCCATTACAATGATTTTATATTACTAATTCTTACTGTCAATCTCCCAGACTCCTCCCTTACCGAACATTCTGTCTATGAACTCGTCCATCCATCCGAGCCTGTAAATCACATCGATATTGGTAAAACGGCTTCTCATAAACGGGATATACGAAACTGTCTGACAAAATCTTTCCCTGGTCACACCTATCATTTCCGGTTCATATGGAGCACCAACCTGTTTCAGGTTCTCGCGGACCTGTTCAAAAGGAATTATCTGCCTCCTTATCCGGGCGCTCAATTCCGGCCATGCAGCCTTAAGAGTTTCCATCTGTCTGCGAAGTCCGTCCTTACCGACATACTTACCTTTTGTCTCCACCAGAGCACGGGCTATATGTCCTGGTTTTCCAGCCATCAGTGTCCTGATTTCAGTCTCGATCTCATCCCAGCTCTTCCATGCTGCAACAACAGCCTCCACATCAATATCTTCCAAGCCCTTTTCAAGCAGGAATTCCAGCTCAGCAGTAGACACGAGCGTTCCTATTCCGACCTTGAATCCATGAGATACATGTTTGCCCTCAAAACACAGGTCCTCCATATCCCAGCAATGCGAATACTGATGTTCTGTACCCGATGCTGGACGGCTGGACTGTATTGCCTGCATGGCAAATCCGCTCATCAGGAGTCCATCCGCCAAAGCCTGCGTCATGGATACGTCACCGGCAAAAACCGCAACCGGATCGGAAAGGGCATCCTTCAGTCCGTCCTGAACAAGTTCCCAAGCAAAAGAATCAATCTTTTCGCTTCCCACAGCATCCGCAAGCATCCAGTCAGCACCGGCAGGAATCTTTGCAATAAGGTCAGCATATCCTGAAGCGGCAAGTTCTTTCGGGGCCGCTGCAGCAATCTCTGAATCCATAATGAATCCCAACGGAGCCGGACAGTCAAATGTCTGCTTGTTACCATCCTTGGTAATGGATGCTCCATATGCCGTAAATCCATCCATAGAGGCTGCAGTACCCACACACATATATCGTCTTCCAAGCATATGTGAGACGAGTTTCACTGTATCATTGATCACCCCGGAACCAACTGCTATTGCAATGGCATCCTTGGATTCCAGATAAGACTTCAAAGATTCGATATGCTGCCAGTGAGCATAGAAATCCCTGGCTGGAAACACATAAGGCTGTTCTGAAACAATACCAGAGCTGTCCAGAGATTCCTTTACATCAGCACCGGCAACCTGCCATGTGTTTTCATCTGCGACAATCACCGCCTTACATCCGGCGAAAAGTTCAAGGAACATTTCCGCAGAACGGCGGACGACACCCCTTCCTATAATCAGTGATTTTGTATCTCTTGCTCTCTGGAGAGCCCGATTTACCTTGTTCATAGTCTCCTGACGTTGATATTGATTCATGAACGGCAAACATACAAAAAAAGATGTCCGAAAGCAAAACTTCCGGACATCTGCTGTATTATTTTGAAAACAATTACTTGTTCTCGAGCTGGCTCTTGAGAGCTGCAAGTGCGTCGATATCACCAAGAGTAGTCTTCTCTACGCTTGAGTTGATCTTCTTCACTGCCTTCTTAGTGCTGTCAGCCTCTGCTGCTGCCTTCTGTGCTCTCTCCTCTACAGCTGCTGCATAAGTCTTAGCGTGTGAGAGAGTTGCCTTCTTAGCATTTCTCTTGAGCTCAACAACCTTGAATGCAAGAGTCTCGCCTGAGATCGGCATTGAGCCGTCTTCCTTAGCAAGCTCGCGGTTGAAGCAGAATGCGTCAACGTCGCCCTCGAGCTCAACTACAGCGCCCTTCTCGTTAACTTCCTTGATCTTAGCCTCAACTACTGTACCTACTGCATACTTAGCCTCGATCTCATCCCATGGGTTAGGAAGGAGCTGCTTGTGACCGAGTGAAAGCTTGTGGTTTTCCTCGTCAAAGCCGAGTACTACAACCTCGATAGAATCGCCTGCTGCAACCATTTCTGACGGATGCTTGATCTTGTTCCAAGAGAGGTCGCTGATGTGTACGAGACCCTCGATACCCTCTTCAAGCTCAGCGAATACACCGAAGTTAGTGATATTGCGAACAGATGCTGTGTGCTGTGAACCAACAGCGTACTTCTCGCTGATGTTCTCCCAAGGATTAGCAACGAGCTGCTTCAGACCAAGAGACATCTTCTTCTCCTCGCGGTCGAGAGTAAGGATCTGTGCCTCAACCTCGTCACCTACCTTAAGGAAGTCAGAAGCGATGCGGAGTCTTGGTGACCATGACATCTCTGATACGTGGATAAGACCCTCAACGCCTGGAACAACCTCTACGAATGCACCGTAGTCAGCGATGAGAACTACCTTACCCTTAACCTTGTCACCTACCTTGAGGTCAGCATCGAGAAGATCCCATGGGTGAGCAGTAAGCTGCTTCAGACCGAGAGCGATTCTCTTCTTAGCCTCATCGAAGTCAAGGATAACAACGTTAACCTTCTGATCAAGAGCAACAACCTCCTCAGGATGGTTGATACGGCCCCATGAAAGGTCTGTGATGTGGATGAGTCCGTCAACACCGCCGAGGTCAACGAATACACCGTAACCTGTGATGTTCTTGACTGTTCCCTCAAGTACCTGACCCTTCTCGAGCTTGCCGATGATCTCGCTCTTCTGCTGCTCGAGCTCAGCCTCGATAAGTGCCTTATGTGAAACTACAACGTTACGGAACTCGTGGTTGATCTTGACGATCTTGAAGTCCATAGTTGTGTCAACATACTGATCGTAGTCGCGGATAGGCTTGATATCGATCTGTGAACCAGGAAGGAATGCCTCGATTCCGAATACGTCCACGATCATACCGCCCTTTGTGCGGGTCTTCACGTAACCCTTTACAATCTCGTCTGCATTGTAAGCAGCGTTTACCATATCCCAAGAACGGAGCTGGCGTGCCTTCTTGTGTGAAAGGATAAGCTGACCTTTCTTGTCCTCTGTGCTCTCTACGAACACCTCAACCTTGTCACCTACAGCGAGGTCCTGGTTGTAACGGAACTCAGGAGCCATGATGACACCTTCGCTCTTGTAACCGATGTTGACGATAACCTCTCTCTTGCTGATTGCTGTAACTACGCCCTCAACAACTTCACCTTCAACTACCTTTGAAAGTGTCTGGTTGTACTGCTCAGCGATTTCCTCAACCGAGCCACCGTAAACATCGTCATTCTCAAACGCATCCCAGTCGAACTCCTCTGGAGCAACTGAAGCGTTGAAAACGCTCTTCTTGGTTTCTTCTACTGCTGGAGCTGCCTCAACTACCTCTGGAGCAACCTCAACAACTGTCTTGTTTTCTTCCATGATTAAATTAAAAAACAAACTAGTGGGTTTAACATTATTTATTGTGCCTTGCCTGAGCGACTTACGATAAAAAAGCACGCTTCGGCGAAAAAGCGTGCAAAAATAGATATAATTTTCGGAATATCAAATTTTTAGTCAAGTTTCTAGAACATCTTTCTCGTCTTGAATATCCAGAATATGACAATGGTTGATATACCCATCAGTATCAGTACGATAACCCATGTCCAGTAAGAATGTCCGATAAACCATCCGAACTGGATGTTCATACCGAAAAAGCTTGCGATCAGAGTCGGAGGCATCAGCATCAGGGACACAAGCGTAAACACCTTCATGATCTTGTTCTGATCGAGGTTGATGATACCGAGGACTGTGTTCTGGAGATACTCAAGTCTTTCAAAACCGAAGTCGGTATGATTGATCAGAGATGATATATCCTTGAGAAGAACATTCAGCCTCGAGCGGTACTCCTGAGGGTAATTCGCACTCTTGAGAATGCTGGATATAACCCTCTGCTTGTCAATTATGTTCTCACGTATGAGCATCGTATTCTCCTGCAGGAGGTTGATATCAATAAGGAATTCCTCGCTGATATCCTCTCCCAGACTCACCTTCCTGTTATATTGGTTGATTTCCTTTGATACGAGCTCCACCATATCGGCATCAAGGTCGATACGGTTTTCCAATATGCTGAGGAACACTATATGACCTGACTCATATATCTTCGGGAAAGCCATCAGACGTCTCTGAAGGTCAGTAAAGCTCTTCAAAGGACATTCTCTCAAGGTCGTAAGAATGTTGTCCGTAAGAATGAACGAGACTGTTTCTTCCGTATATTCGTCCGGTCCGGGGATAAGGAAGCTTGTATTTGCGAAGATCGCCTGTTCCGTCTCGGAGAAACGGGAAGATATCTCAATCTCCTCAGCCTGAGCTCTGTTCTGGATAGTAGTACCCAGAAAATGCTCGACACTTCTCTTTTCTTCACCTGTCGGAGAAAAAAGATCGATCCAGATCACTTTGTCGTATGGAATAGTAGCGAGATCGGCTTCTGACTGAGAAACCAACATCTGTCCGTCATCCTTGTAGAAGATCTCCAGCATAACATCTCCTCCCTTTGTTTTATCCGTCCCAGTCAAGGCGGAAAGGTTTAACTTCACACGAAACAGGCTTGCGTTACAAAACACAAGCCTGCAAATGTATTATTTTTTTGTTAAAATAACAACAGGTCTGCTATTTCACGATTATTTCATCCATGAATACATATGTACGTTTTCCTGCCGCATAATGCCAGTCTGGAATATATTCAACCGGAACAACAGTAACCTTCACATATCTTGCAGCTGTCTCCGGGAACGTAAGAGTAAAATCTTTCATACAATCAGGAGACTCCTTTCCCTCCACGCCATACTCCTGAGTGGCAACTTCCGAATAATTCTCACCATCCTCCGACACTGACACAGCAAGTCTGGTCGGGAAGAATATATATGAAGGCTTATCAGCAATCATACCGAGAGTGACTGAGCTATATGGCTGTGAATCCTCCATATCGATGGTAATATCTACACTGTCTCCATTCCATGCAATCCACTCCTGACTCTTGAAAATCTGCGGTCCTCTGAGTGCATCCACCAGACAATACGGTGCTCCGGAACAATACTTTGGATGCGGCTTGCGTGAGAATGTAACATTCTTTCCGATAGCTTTATGGAAATCGAATTTCTTGCTGTAAACCTTAGTCTCGACACCATCTCTGAATACGGATGCATTCAGCACACAGCTCTCAGTAATCTTCAGAGGTTCAGTATATTGTGCTGACATCCTGGTAGGAGTCTTACCATTTGTAGTATATCTGACAGCAGCATCTCCCGAGCAGTCCAAAGTAACGGTCACCGACTTATCTTCCACGTCGGATGTAACCTCACCTTTTACCTGAAGGATATGTGTTGCATAATTATATCCCATAATCTCATAAATCGAGCAGAATTTTTCTGCTGCATTGTAGAATCGGTCCCAATCCTTACGGTCTGCAGCACACCACTGCACCTCCGAGAGGGCTGCCATTCTTGGAAGAAGCATATAGTAGAGATGATCCACCTCAGCGATATACTCTGTCCACATATTAGCCTGAACTCCGATGATATGCTTCTTCTGCTCATCTGTCATATCCTCTGGATAAGGCTCATAAGAATAGCATTTCTCAACAGGGAGATATCCTCCGATACCGAACGGTTCATTTTCCAGGTCTGCAGACTGATAATAGTCAAGATAGAAATATGTATTCGGAGTCATGATGGCGTCATGGCCAAGTCGTGTAGCCTCAAGACCACCAGCTTCTCCTCTCCACGACATGATAGTGGAATTCGGAGCAGCCTCTCCCTCAAGAAGTTCATCCCAACCGATGACCTTGCGTCCCTTGGCATTCAGGAACTTCTCCATTCTCGACATCACATAACTCTGGAGGAAGTGCTCCGCCTTGTGACCATCCTTGTCCTTAAGACCGAGAGCCTTGATCTTTGCCTGGCATTTAGGACACTGCTCCCAACGCACCTTAGGGCACTCGTCACCACCGATATGGATATATTCACCCGGGAACATCTCGCAGACCTCAGAAAGGATATCCTCAAGGAACTCATATACCTTTTCATTTCCGGCACAAAGCAGGTCTTCTGACACACCCCAACGGGTCCACACCTCATATGGTCCTCCAGTACAGCCAAGTTCCGGATATGCAGCAAGAGCTGCAATCATATGGCCAGGAAGGTCGATTTCCGGAATCACGTCAATTCCCTTGGCAGCAGCATATGCCACAACCTCGCGGATCTGATCCTGAGTGTACCACAGACCCTCACCATAAGGGACACCGTCATGAGACGTGAAATCCTTCTTGATACATGTACCCTTTCTTATAGAGCCGACCTCTGTAAGGCGCGGATATTTCTTGATCTCGATTCTCCAGCCCTGATCCTCAGTGAGATGCCAATGGAATTTATTGAGCTTGTGTATCTCCATCACGTCGAGATATCTCTTTACCTCATCTATACCGAAGAAATGGCGGCACTCGTCAAGATGCATTCCACGATATGCGAAACGTGGCTCGTCCTTCACATATACAGCAGGAATCGTCCAAGATGCCTTCGGAGCAGGTCCGTTGCCGAATATCTCTACCGGGAGCATCTGCTTGATGGTCTGTATCGCATAATTGAACCCACGCAGTCCCGATGCCTCAACCTTCACACAGCCCGGCTTGACATCAAGCACATATGCCTCAGAAGGAATCGCATCATTCTGTACGAACACAAAACCGTTGTCTGCAGTACCGGCACTGACAGCATTCTGCACACCGCTCACTACAGAAAGTTTCTCTGCAAATGCTGTGATGACATTCACCGCAGGAGCCTCTATTGCCTGGTCATAAGTCACGGCAGCACCTTTGGCTTCAAACACGCCTTCACCCATTTGTACCTCATTCGGATAGGGAACAACATTGAGGATATTACCCTCCTTGGTCTCAGTAGCACAGGCTGCAGCCAGCACTACGGTCAAAAGTAAAAAGATCTTTTTCATACGATTGGTAAAAATTGTGGCCCGAAGATAGCAAAATTTCTTCCGACCACAAAAAGTTACGTTAAAATTCAGATTATTAAAAAACACTATTTATAACCATTTCTTCTTTCCATTCGTTTCCGAATCTATCTTTTATCGCAACTGTAACCTTTTTTGCAGTTTGAGATGGTTTGGCAGCAAAATAATGCCCCGCCTTACGCGTAAGCCTATAATCCGAAGGCTTTTTCCCTACGGCATCATATTTTGCCTTCATATCTGCCTCATGAAGCGGCGAATATTCTTCCACCTGCCTCATAGCGCCCATCGGCTTGCCGTCCTCGTACCATTGTACTGTCCACATCGGATCATAGTCCCACACATTTACGACTATACAGTCAGGATGAAGACGGGTCTGTCCCAACGAGTAGATTTCATATTGGAAATCACGGTCACGGCCTATGGACTTATAGTACCATGAAAGGTCATCACCTTCTTTAGTAAAGACTTTATAGCCTCTCGGTGTTCCGTCTGTGCAGTGATATACATCCCACCACGTACCGCATATGGCAGCTACATTATGCTCCATGACTCCGGGCGCATATTCAAACACGCCATTGGTATGGTTATGACCCGACATGAAAGTCACCTCATGTCCCTTGAGAATATCCAGGAGAACATCATGATTGATGATCATACCAGCATAGTGTCTTCCGTTCAGAGGTGAATGCTGGGCCACGTATATATCAGCTTTCTTAGGAACAAACTTCATCAGTCCCCTGATCCAGTCAAGTTGCTGCGCGGTATATCCGAGTTCATAGCCGCTGCGGGAATGATATATGATATTGTCCAAGACGAGTACCATATCCTTTCCTATACAGAATGCATAATCTGCCGGGCCAAATGATTCCTGATAAGTGACTGCAGACAGAGCGTCATCATTGAAATCCCTGTTATGGTCATGATTTCCGATGACCGGATAGAACGGGATTCCAGCCTGCACAATCTTTTCCTTCCAGTTCTTCATCAGATAATACTTGTCGAATGTAATATCTCCGAGTACAATGCCGACAGCAGGTGCTGACATTGCATCGACGCACTTACGTATATCCTCCAGAGGCTCACCTGCGAATTCATCAAAATGCGCTTTACTGCGAGGCTGAGGATCCCCGACTGCAATGATATTATAAGAAGACTTGACGGAATTCATCTTCTGAAGATCAAACGTGAACGAAGACTGTCCGGATGTCTTTCTGTAAAAAGCAGGAGAACCATCCGACCAGTCAGCGACATAACCTGACGGAGTCACGATATAGACAAACTCCGCACTATCGCAGATTTCAAAACAGAATTTTCCGTTTCTCCCGGTCTGTGTAAAGTTCTTGCCGTCAGTAACGACTACTCCGGATAGTTTCTTACTGCCGCATGTAACAGATCCGTTCACAATCCTTGCTTCTGACACTTGAGATATCAGCAACAGAATCATGAAGTATTTCAGGTATCTTTTCATATCCGACTATCTTATGATATCATTCGCTATATCTATTATCTCTTTTGCAAGCGCATCTGCAGCATCCTGGGTAGCAGCCTCCGCGTAAATCCTGATGATAGGCTCGGTATTCGACCTGCGCAGATGTACCCATTCCTTGCGGGACTCGAATGAGATCTTCACCCCGTCGATAGTATTTATATCCTCTGCCGCATATACTGTCTTTACTTCATCAAGAATCTTGTCAATAAGAGCGGAATCCGACAGTTCAATCTTATTCTTGGCTATCACATATTCGGGATAAGTTGCGCGAAGCTCCGATACCTTCATCTTCTTATATGCAAGATTTGTCAGGAAGAGAGCGACACCAACCATTGCATCACGTCCGTAATGGAGGGCAGGATAGATGACTCCTCCATTACCCTCACCACCGATAAGTGCGCCACACTCACGCATCTTGGTAGTGACATTAACCTCACCTACCGCAGCCGCATAATATTTTCCACCATACTGCTCAGTCACATCACGCAGGGCTCGCGAAGAAGAGAGATTCGAAGAAGTCGATAACTGGCACGCAGATACGCCCTCGTCACAGGCTCTGGAGAGAAGATAATCAGCAACACTGACAAGAGTATATTCCTCTCCGAAAGGTTAACCATCCTCGCAGATAAGAGCAAGACGGTCCACATCAGGGTCAACTGAAACACCGAAATCCGCATTATTTGCAACAACTGCATCACAGAGTTCCACAAGGTTAGACGGAAGTGGCTCAGGATTGTGTGCAAACTGACCGGTCGGTTCACAATTTACGCACACGCACTCAACACCCATACGCTCAAGCAGACGTGGCATTATTACACCTCCTACAGAGTTCACTGCATCAAGAGCGACTTTGAATCCCGCTGCACGAACTGCCTCCACATCCACTGCCGGAAGATCGAGGACGGCATCCAGATGTGCATCTGTAAAATCCTTTTCCTGAATTGTTCCCAATGAGTCAACATCGGCAAAGTCAAAAGCTTCCGACTCCGCACATGCAAGAATGGCCGCACCTTCCTCTGCATTAAGGAACTCACCTTTCTCATTAAGGAGTTTCAAGGCATTCCACTGTTTTGGATTGTGAGAAGCTGTCAGGATTATACCTCCGTCCGCGTTTTCAAAGACAACAGCCATTTCCGTTGTAGGTGTAGAGGCAAGACCGGCCTTTACAACATCGACGCCGCATGCAATAAGAGTACCGCACACCAGTTGTTCGACCATATCGCCGGAAAGACGCGCGTCCTTTCCAACCACCACCTTATATCTTTCGCCCGCAGATTTTGGGCGACGTTCTCTCATCTTATCACAATAAGCGTAAGTAAATTTCACAATGTCAAGCGGAGAAAGGCCCTCACCCGGAGCGCCTCCGATAGTTCCGCGGATACCTGAGATAGATTTGATAAGTGTCATATTGTTTTTCGTTTAGATTTCCATCTTTTTCCTTCCCCAATTCAGTATCGGCAGGAGGAATGAGATTATAGCTGCACCCAGCCAGAAGACTGAAACGTATGAGAAATCATAAACCAATTCGCCTGAAACCGGGTCAGTAACCGCCATTCCGTCAATAAGAAGACCGCTGATGATGTTCATAAGACCGGCAGCTGCATAAGAAGCAAGTCCCACAATTCCCAAAGCAGCTCCAGTGGCCTTTCTCGGCACGAGATCTACAGCCATCAAGCCTCCGACAAAGCAGATGAGCACACCTATTGCAATACCGAAAAGAACCATTGCTGCGATATTCACCGCCCATGAGTTACCGCCATAGAAGAACAGAGCCAAGGCAATGGCTTCCATGACACCCGCTGTGAGTGCAGGCCATTTACGGTCTCCCTTGAAAAGAGTATCCGATATCCAGCCCGCGCATACCGTGCCTAAAATACCGGCAATCGTATTGACTGCAATTATAGTAGAAGCTTCCATCAGTTCAAAACCTTTGGTCTTCTGAAGAAAGAACATTCCCCACTCATTGATTGCATAGCGGCTCATATACATGAACGCACTTGACAATGCAAGGATCCACACTCCCGGATTACGGAGCACAGCCCTCTGGATACGTTTTGTTTCCGCCGCGCTATCGGCATTCTGTACGGACTTCGCACGTATTTCCTCGTCATACTCATCCTGTGTCTTTTCTCCGGCGAGCACCTCTACAGGAGCCAGTCCTTTGCTTTCCGGAGTATCATGCAGCCATAAGGCGATAAGGGTCACACCCAAGGCGCCGGCGGCTGAAGCTCCGAAAAATCCCCACTGCCAGCCTGCCACAGATACCAGAGCTGCTACAAAAATAAACGACAAGCCTTCTCCGAAATTATGAGAAGCACTGAAGAAACCGTAAAATGTACCACGGATTCTCAAGGGGAACCAGCGTGACAAGGATATGATCGCCGGTGGAGACCCCATGGACTGTGACCAGCCGTTTATCGTCCACATAATGGCAAACATTACGAACATAAGTGAACTTGCGATTCCGGCTACTCCGTTCCATACGCCCAGCATACCCATTACGAAATTGGCAAATGCCGAGACAACAAGTCCGGTAGCCATGAACTTCTTTATATTGCAGTAATCGGAAAGGAAGCCGTTGACAAACTTTCCTACTGCATATGTCCAATACAGACATGCTCCGATAATTCCAAGCTGGGTAGCATTCAGCACACCGGCATCTATTATCGGCTGTTTCATCACATTGAGTGATGTTCTGCAGACGTAATAAAGGCTATATCCCAATGTAGCTGCAACAAAGGCCTGGATACGCAGCTTCTTGTAATAGCCTTCCGCCTTTTCAGCCGGAACCTTCATCCCGGAAGGCTGGCTGGTCTTATAGAAGGCAGTTATTCTTTCAAACATAGTCAGTCCAGATTATTAATATACGACAATGAGGTTAGGGACAGTCCTTTCCCCTTCGTGATCGAATTTCCTGTTGTCACGCGGATGAGAAATGACACCTGTCTCCTTTGTCCACAAAGCTGATGAGCCGCCGCCATCAAGGTTGATCGCATCGGTCATTCCGAGCAAATGGCATATAAAGGCAGTTTCAAATATAGTTGCACCATCAGCCTGGCCTTTGAATCTGCCATCAATTACAACCAGATATATATTGCCGGAATCGTCTGTACCGACAGCTGTACGCGGATGACGCCTGTCATAGAACTGCGCGGAAGTATAGTGCGTCCTTATCTTGCTGCCCTGCTTTGCTTCAGCTTCCATAGCAGCAACATTATCACCGTCAGCCTTGTCTCCCATCAGCACAGGCACAACGATGTCTCCTTCAAGGACAAGAAGAGGGCCTGATGCCATAACAGATTTCATATCTTTAGACGCAGACTCATAAGCCAAGGTGTCGTGACAATGCCTGATCACCATCTTTCTACCTTTAGCATCCTTGAAACCTACTATTCCGTCAACTCGGTACAGTTCAGTCGGATCAGTGTGTCCGAGAACCTCCTTACCTACCCTGAAATACACGCTTGGGATACGCTCCTTCACATGAAAATATCCTGCATTCATGGCAAATTGCGCCCCAGTTTCCCCACCGATTCCGCTTGGAGTGCCTGCCGTATCTCCCGGCCTGTGAAGAATCTCCGACTTGAATTTTTTCGCCGGATATTTCACAACGCTGATACTTTGTACTGAATTGAACATGTTCACTTGGGCATACATTGCCTGAGCACCATTATCCAATTCGGCTATTTTCCATGACGCATTTACAAATGCCAGCGAATCCGAGGCATTGTCGTTATTTTGAGCTGACAATGAGAGAGTCATTGTCAGTGCACAAAACACCGCAATCACATATATAATCACATTTTTCATAATTGTATGAATTATACCGGAAACCGGCAGTTTAATCCAAAAGGGGCATCGCACCGGATGCCCCTCGAATAATTATCTGTTTACAGACTTATTTAAGTTTAGGAAGATCTGCAGAAAGATCCCAGATTGCTGCATCCCAACCGGCTGCCTTTGCAAGACTTGATACAGTTGCGTCAGCAGCTGCAGGCTTGCCATCGAAAGCGTGCTGATTTGCTGCCGCATCAATTGTACTTGCAGTGATATCTTCATGATCAGCAATTTCTCTAAAACCGTCAGTGAATGCGAGTTTAGGATTTCTGAAGCATCCTGTAATCGTATTTGTGCCTGAAGCTGAGCCTGCAATGGCACCTGAACTATATTTATCAGCAGCCTCACGACTTGCTGAAATAACAGGATTCCAGGCGTAGCAGTCTGTAATCACGATTTCCTGTCCGGCAACACCCTGGCCGAGGATTCCTCCAAGACCTGAATATCCTTCAATCTTTGCATCTGAGTAGCAATTTGCAATGACAGTCTTGCCTTTCTCATGTTTTCCAAGAATACCTGCAGATGTCTGGTTCGGATACCATTCACCTGTAGAATAGCAATTCTCGATAGTAGCACCTGTCGCACAACTTGTAACGCCGCAGATACCACCCGCTGCTGCAATCTTGCCTCCTGTAAGGGTAACTGACGACTTACATTGAGAAACCATGCACTCGCCTGCACCTGCATAGGCCACGATACCACCGGCTGTACGTAATGAGTTTTCATTATGGTTGATTATTCCTTCTGCCGAACAGTTCTTTATAATCATGGTATTACCTGAAGAATATCCCATAATACCAGCATAACGAAGGTTACCGCTGACAACATCTGACGGAGTAAGGTCAACCTTAGCAGTACAGTTCTCAAATGAGATAGACACAGCAGACTTACCAACCAGACCGCCGACATCAGTACCGCCAGAGGTAAGTTTTACATCAACTGTACAGTTCTTGTAAGTTCCTTCGCGTGACTGTCCGCCGATACCTCCGAGGTTAGAACCTCCTTCAATCTCACCCTTTACATGGACATTTTCAACAAGAGCAGGCTTACCTGTAGTACCGACATATCCACCAAGGAATCCGCATGAAGGGGTAGTTGCTGAAACGATAATCTTTGAGTCAACGATAGTAAGATTCTTGCATGAGCCATAAAGCACACCGAAAAGTGAAGGATAAGACGCTGCTGCCTCCTGATCGTCACCGACAAATGCCTCTGGAGCAAAATTCTTGATAGTCTTGTTGTTTCCATCGAAATGAATCTGACGAGTGAAGTTCTGGTCATAGTTGATCGGAGTCCACTTTTTTACTGATGACATATCAATATCAGCCTCGAGACGGAAATAAGTAGTAGCATCCAAAGCAGCCTTTGTTCTCATTGCCACCATATCATCCGCTGTCTTGATAAGATAAGGATAAGCCTCAGTACCGTCCTGAATAGCCACACCGGCCTGAGACACAGACACCGTCTTTGTAAGTTCACCGGCAGTCACAGTTACAGTTGCTGTCCTGACCTCTGTCGCAGTGTTTTCTGCAGCAGTCATAGTCACTGCTGTAGCAGTCTCTGAAGCAGTACCATTCTGAGGAGCCAGTGTAAGCCACTCTGCATCTGACGCTGCTGTCCAATCCTGGTTTGTGGTAACATTGAATGTTGCCTCGCCACCCTCAGCCTCAAAAGAGAACTCCAGGACATCAATTGCAAGAGTCGCCTCCGGTTTCTCTTCAGGTTTTTCCTCCGGTTTCTCTTCAGGTTTCTCTTCAGGTTTTTCTACAGGATTGTTATCTTCTGGATCCACAGGATCACATGAAACCGCGAACGCTGCCACCGACAGCATAGCGATTGTAAAGAATTTGTAGATTTTCATGATAAATAAATTATCACTACTGTCCCAT
>SUYR01000037.1 GCA_015060335.1 Bacteroidales bacterium
AAATTTCTACCTTTGCATTTACAAAGTGCCCGTGATGTCTACTATCGCTTCACGCTGCACTATAAAAAGGAGAATTTGGTCGTCGAGAGAAATCTCGGCGACTTTCTTTTTGTTATCCAGACCATAAACAAGCAAAATAAACGCGTTTCGGCGCCAATTTGTTCGGTGATTTGGCGAATTATGACATTTCATTGTGTGTCGGATTCAAAAAGTTTCTTGTGCATAATGTTGTCAGAGTAGTTCTGCTAAAGATCGAATACACTTGAAATTAAATGTTTTGTCCCGTTTTTTGCGTAAAAAACGGGACATTTTTGCAACATTTATTTGCAACATGTGTTGAAAAATTCAGGAATCATCTGCTTAACGCATTGATTATCTTATTCTTCTCGTTGCTGCCATCTGTGGAAAGTCGAAGTAGTGGAATACCGGCCTTATCTAATATGTAATTCTTCAGTTCATCACGTTTTGCCTGCTCGAAGCCTGCTTGATGGAAGGCCATGCCGTCTACTTCAATTACGAGTACCGGATGCTTGGTGGTCTTATTGTATAAGACGAAGTCTACCAGAGTCCAAGATCTATTGGCATAGGCTTTTTCGCTTTCGGTCAGGAGAATGTCGGATTTTAAGAGGAGTCGGAGTGGGTACTGAGGCATTATGCCGAGATGATTCCATTCCGACATGCTTACAATCTGTTCCAATAGTGCAAACATTATATTTTCGGACTCGTATTGTGATATGGAAACTCTGGTCTGTATGAACTTCTTTCTTTCTTCAGCATATTGTCCGTATAGGGCTCAACGGAAAATCCCGGTTGTTTTCGATATTCCGGTCGTGATCTAGGAAAACGTGTCCTGGGGTGCAATTTTAAGTATCCCAGGATACGCCGTTTTCTTGTAAGTGATTAGTATTGTGATCGTTATGAGATTTCGGTGTGCCCAAGGGTGTCGATTTCTGCATCCCGGGGCACAACTAAGTGCCAGAAAACATCCATCAAAGGGGTCCAAAAAATCCTGTCGACTAAAGCGTTGATACTCAGGGAGCTGTGGAAAATCGATTCCCCCGCGGAGGGGAATCGTATATCGGCAATCGTTTGGAGTTCAGTGTGTTAGCTGCCAGACGGCATTGTAGGACCCTCAGTCCATTTCCGGTACGGCTATCCAGTCTGTCCTGTAACCCGTTGAGCATGACAGGCAGCCTGTGCCGCCAATCACGTTTGTATATGCGAAAGTTGTAGGGGCGAGACCTATGAAGCCAAGGATGTTGTTCCCTTTGTCCTGACAGGCTATTTCATATCTGAATCTTTCAGGTGAGACTTTGAAGAATGATATTCTGTAATATGCGTACTTCCATTGGTCTGGGGAGGTCAGTGGGTATTCTACGTTAATGTCAATCGTCTTTTGCTGACCGTTGAATTCCCGGTCCGCGATGCCGTAGTATTTTCCTCCGTCTTCCCAGATGATGTCAAACGGTCCGAGATCGAGAAATGCTGTTTCTTCTGTGCTTCCGAATGAGGGCTCAAGATTTTCCACTCCGCTGGGCTGGAGATGGCCTTCATAGAAGAATCCCTTTTCAAATTGGAATGCATAGCAGTCTTCTGTCTGCGGATCGTCTTCAATTGTAAGGCTTAAACGTAACTTGGATTCATTTATCCTGGTGTGGGATATATTCAATTGAGGAAGTGTCTGTGGGATAGTGACAGTCGATTCTGCACTCGGAAAGCCTTCTGCCTGTACGGTTACTTTCAATTTGTCGCCCGGAGAGAGGATATCGGCAGGGGCAGAAATAGCACCCTCGAATTCGTGGAGCTTGATGTCGTCTCTTGACCAGATCAGCTCGGAATTGAGATATACATTCATTTTGCAGTAAAGGGCTTCGGGAAAGTCCCTTTCTCCTGCTGCTGAAGGTATCGGATAGACAAATCCGTACAATGAGGTAGATTGACCAGGGCTGACTGCAAGATTCATATTCATATATAGAATCGGATCGGAGTCGAGACCGCTGAAGTCGAAGTCCACCTTGCAGGCTGTACAAAGCAGGGTCAGCAGAAATATGATCGGTTTTCTCATAGTCTCAGAACTTTAATGTGTAACTGAATGATGGGATGATAGGGAATATTGCACGGCCTTCTCCGTAAAGACTCTTGTCTTCTCTCTCGCTGATGGCCACGAAAACTACGTTCTTTCTGCAATATGCATTATAGATACCTATATTCCATATGCTTTCATTGTTTCGCTTCGTGGTCTTCCTGAAATTGGCTCCAAGGTCGAGTCTGTGGTAGTCAGGAAGATTAACGTTGTTGGGTGCCGTATATATTCTGTCAAATACTTCCCCCGGATTGTATATATGAGTCGGAACAGTCATCCATCCCCCGCTGTTGTAGTTCCAGTTGGCGTAGAGGTCTATCCGGTCTGTTATTCTCCAGACTCCCATCAGTGTGAGTTTGTGTCTGTTGTCATGTCTGTGGGGATACCAGTCGTGCCATATCCCTTCAAAACGCCTTTCGCTCCACGATAATGTGTAATATGCTGTAAGTGATAGCCTCTGTGATTCCCATCCTACCTCTGTTTCCAGACCGTACGCCCTTCCCTTGCCTTTATGGAAAGATTTTTCCCACGAGTCTAGGGGTGGGAACAGGGTGTTTGCTCCGGAATATTCCAGCAGATTGTCCATTGTCTTGTAATATGCTTCTATATTAAGACGGAAATTCATCGGAAGCCTTGAGTATATACCGGCAGCTACCTGTTTGGAATGCATCGGCTCGATGTAGGCAGTGGATGGGAGCCAGCAGTTGGTCGGAATATCCAGATAGTTGGTGGAAATCAGATGCGCAAACTGGTTCATATGGGTATATGAAGCCTTGATATCAATATTGTCAGAACATTTGAAATTTATCGCCACCCTTGGCTCAAGCTTATGGCGGAACTTCCCCGGTACTGAGAAAATGACATAGCGTAGGCCTGCATTTATATTCAGACGTCTGAACAAGGTGATTTCATCTTCGGCGTATAGTGCAAATTCATCTCCGTCATATCTTTTGCCTGAGACAGTATTCAGTATGGAACCGTCATTATCTATTGTCGAATTCCTTGACGGATCATAGATATGATGCTGATAGGATATTCCTGTTCTGATATAATGTGTCCGGTCAGGTTTCCAGTCAAGATCTGACTTGACAGATATGTCTGATACCTTGGATCTGTTTGTTTCATCAACAGCGTCATAGTGTTCAGTCAACTCGAACTGCCAGTCCTTCCAGTTGTAATGTACATCTGCATTGCTGCCGGAATAATATGCAATAGTGTTCAGGTGCATATTGTCGGAGAACTTGTGACTCCAGTTCAGACTTGCAAGCATGTTGCCCCATGCAATATCGGAGTTTATTTCATCTTCACCAGATGCAGCCAAATCAGTTCCTGACCCATCGACTGTGGCGTAATCGAACGTGTCCGGAGTGCTCCTGCTGAGCCTCAGTCTGTCACGACCGTAATAGAATTTCAGGCTTATCCTGTCTCTTTCGCTGAATTTATGGGCAACCGATGCGTTCAGATCGTGGAAAGCATAAGTGCCACCTATCTTCTCTCCATCTTTGCTGTTCCTGTTCAGATAGGCTATTGTAGGAACAAGTACAGCATCCATCCAACTTCTTCTCAAGGCTATATTGAAAGAAGTCTTTCCTTTTATGATCGGACCTTCGAACTGGAGCCTTCCGTCGATAAGACCTATCATGAATGACCCTCTGAACTTTTCGAAATCTCCGTCTCTTGTACTTACGTCCACTACGGAGCTCATTCTGCCTCCGTATCTTGCGGGGAATCCGCTTTTGTAGAAATCCAGTCCGCTGACAATATCAGTGTTGAATGATGAAAAAAGACCGCCAAGATGGCTGATCTGATACATCGGAACGCCGTCAAGGAGAAACAGATTGTCCGAACCTTCTCCTCCATGCACATAGAGTCCTGACATAAGTTCAGTGCCGGCACTTACTCCGGGTAGATTCTGGAGGGACTTGATTATGTCCGGTGAACTGAATACGACATTCCCATAGATGAAATCAAGATTGTTCAGGCGCCTGTGGCCAGTCTGAGTCTTTACAGAGACACCTCTGTCCGAGGTTATTCTGGCTTCCTTCAGAGTGTCTCTTCTGTGTGAAGTACCGATACTGTCTGTTCTTGCCTCTGATACAATGCACAGCAGGCTTATGGCAATAACACATCCTATATATCTTAATATCATGTTTTGATTCGTTATGGAATGGGCTCCGTTCTGCAAATATATGAACTATATCATAAATAATAAAGACCTCCACTATCACAATTCATGGATAGTGGAGGTCTTTATCTGACTGCGAGAGTCCCGCAGATTATTTGTTTGCAAGTCTCTTGTATGTCTCAAGTCTGATCTTTGCAAATTCCTCTGTCTTCTGGAGGAGCTCCTCAGCTGAGTCCGGATACATCTTGTAGAGTGATGCAAAACGGACTTCGCCTTTGAGGAAGTCCTGGAACTTGCTCCAGTCTGGCTCCTTGCTGTCGAGAGTGAACGGATTCTTGTCAGTTCCCTCGAGCATAGGGTTGTATCTGTAGAGATGCCAGTAACCGCACTCGACTGCAAGCTTCTCCTCTTTCTGGCTAAGACCCATGCCGGCCTTCAGACCATGGTTGATACATGGAGCGTAAGCGATGATGAGTGACGGTCCGTCATAAGCCTCAGCTTCCTTGATTGCGTTGAAATACTGAGCTGGAGATGCTCCCATGGCAACCTGTGCCACATATACATATCCGTAGCTCATTGCCATCATTCCAAGGTCTTTCTTACGTACTCTCTTACCTGAAGCTGCAAATTTTGCGATTGCTCCGGCTGGAGTTGCCTTAGATGACTGTCCGCCAGTGTTAGAGTAAACCTCAGTGTCAAGTACGAGGATGTTTACATTCTCACCAGAAGCAAGAACGTGGTCGAGTCCGCCATATCCGATGTCGTATGATGCACCGTCACCACCGATGATCCACTGGCTGCGTGCAGGAATGAAGGTCTTGTACTCTATCAGTCCCTTGCAGATGTCGCATCCGCAGCCCTCGCAAAGAGGAATGAGCTTGTCTGCAACCTCGCGTGTGATCTTTGCATCGTTCTTGTTTCCAAGCCACAGAGTGAAGAGATCCTTCATTTCATCTGTGCAGCATGAGCATGAAAGTCCTTCTTCCATAAGGCGTGCTACAGTCTGACGTGCTCTGTCTGAACCGAGCTTCATACCGAGACCGAATTCGCAGAAGTCCTCGAAGAGTGAGTTAGCCCAAGCCGGACCATGGCCGTTTGCGTCCTTGCAGTATGGTGCTGCAGGGAATGATGCACCGTAGATTGAAGAACATCCTGTAGCATTGGCGATCATCATGTGGTCACCGTAGAGCTGAGTGATGGTCTTGATATATGGAGTCTCGCCGCAACCTGCACATGCTCCAGAGAACTCGAAGAGCGGCTGTGCGAACTGAGCGTTCTTGATATTACCTGTCTTAGGCTGAACATTGTCCTTGTAACCTACGTGAGAGTTGAGCCAGTCGAAGTTTGCCTGCTTTGCCTCCTGAGTTCCGAGTGGTTTCATTACAAGAGCCTTTTCCTTTGAAGGACATACATCGGCACAGTTGCCGCAACCTGTACAGTCGAGGACAGAAACGCTGAGAGCGAACTTGTACTCCTTGAAAACAGCCTTGCCCTGCTGCATCTTGAGACCTTCTGGTGCATTTGCTGCCTCTTCCTCAGTGAGAAGGAATGGACGGATTGCTGCGTGAGGGCAGACAAAAGCACAGTTGTTACACTGGATACAGTTATCTGACTGCCACTCAGGAACCTTCACGGCCACACCACGCTTCTCATATGCTGTAGTGCCTGCAGGGATTGTTCCGTCTGCCTGATCCTTGAATGCGCTTACAGGGAGAGTGTCGCCTGCCTGGGCGTTTACAATATCAGCGATGTTCTTGACGAACTCAGGTGCAAGACGGTCCTTGTTAGGATTCTCGAATTTTGCAGTGATATCCTTCCAGTCAGCAGGAATCTCAACCTTTGTATACTCGCCACCTCTGTCGACAGCAGCATAGTTCATGTTGACGATATGCTCACCCTTCTTTCCATAGCTCTTTACGATTGCCTTCTTCATGTAGTCAACGGCCTCTTCGTAAGGGATGATTCCTGTAATCTTGAAGAATGCAGACTGGAGGATGGTGTTTGTACGTCCGCCGAGTCCGATTTCAGAAGCGATCTTTGTAGCGTTGATAATGTAAAGAGTGATGTTCTTCTTTCCGATCACAGCCTTCACATGGTCAGGGATCCTCTTGAGAGTCTCTTCCTCGTCCCAAAGGCTGTTGAGCAGGAGTGTACCGTTCTCCTTGATGCCCTTGAGTACATCATACTTGCTGAGGTATGAAGGTACATGGCAGGCAACGAAGTCTGGTGTTCCCACCAGGTAAGGAGCCTTGATAGGGAGGTCTCCGAAACGGAGATGTGAACATGTGTATCCGCCTGACTTCTTCGAGTCGTAGTCGAAATATGCCTGGCAGTATTTCGGAGTGTGCTCACCGATGATCTTGATGGTATTCTTGTTTGCACCTACAGTACCGTCTGAACCGAGTCCGAAGAACTTGCACTCTGTTGTGCCCGGCTTCACGATTGAGAACTCTTCCTTCTGTGGGAGAGACTTGAATGTAAGGTCATCCACGATACCGATGGTGAAACCGTCCTTTGGCTCTGCCATGGCAAGGTTCTCATATACAGATACGATCTGAGCTGGAGTTGTGTCCTTTGAAGAAAGACCGTAACGTCCGCCAACTACGAGAGGTGCATTCTCGACACCCTGGAAGAGAGCCTTGATGTCAAGATAAAGAGGCTCGGCAAGAGCACCCGGCTCCTTGGTCCTGTCAAGAACGGCGATTCTCTTCACGCTCTTTGGAAGAGCCTTCATGAAATATTTGGCTGAGAATGGTCTGTATAGACGTACGATCATTACGCCGACCTTCTTGCCCTGTGCGCTCATGTAGTCGATGGTCTCCTTGATGGTCTCGGTAGCTGAACCCATCGCCACGATGATGTTTTCTGCATCCTCTGCTCCGTAGTAGTCGAAAGGACGGTATTCGCGGCCAGTAAGCTCGCTGATCTCACCCATGTAGCGTGCAACTACATCAGGAACAGCATCGTAATACTGGTTGCAAGCCTCACGTGCCTGGAAATATACGTCTGCATTCTGAGCTGTACCGCGTGTTACAGGAGCATCTGGCGAAAGAGCCTTTGCGCGGAATCTTGCAAGAGATTTGGTGCTGAGCATACCCTTGAGGGCCGCCTCGTCGATGAGTTCGATCTTCTGGATCTCATGTGAGGTACGGAATCCATCGAAGAAATGGAGGAAAGGCACGCTTGACTTGATTGCGGCAAGATGCGCTACAGCTGCCATATCAAGAGCTTCCTGTACAGAAGCAGAAGCAAGCATTGCGAATCCTGTCTGGCGGCATGCCATCACGTCCTGGTGGTCACCGAAGATTGAAAGGGCATGTGATGCCAGTGCACGTGCTGAAACGTGAAATACTGTAGGGAGAAGTTCACCGGCAATCTTATACATGTTCGGGATCATCAGAAGGAGTCCCTGTGATGCTGTGAATGTGGTAGTAAGGGCACCTGCCTGAAGCGATCCGTGCACTGCGCCTGCAGCACCGCCTTCGCTCTGCATTTCGGTCACCTTGACGACCTCGCCGAAGAGATTCTTTTTGCCCTGGGCTGCCCACTCATCGACATATTCGGCCATAGTCGATGACGGGGTGATTGGGTAAATTGCCGCATGCTCACTGAAAAGGTAAGCTATATGCGCTGCTGCCCAGTTACCGTCACAAGTGACGAATTTCTTTTCGTTTGCCATAATTCGTTCAATTTATGTTGTATTTCATGTACCCCTGTGCGGAATCGAACCGCAACCGTCAGAACCGGAATCTGAAATTCTATCCATTAAACTACGGGGGCGGGAAAGAACTGCAAATATAGTGAAAAAATTCGAGCAGTTCCCTATTATTTGTAAATATCGGCGGCTTTTTGCAATTCCTCTGCTACTGCAGCCCTGACATCTGCAGGCGACAGGACTTCCAGACGGCTTCCGTATCTGCACAATTCCATTATCAGGTCATTGTATAATCTTCCGTTTCTGTCCTTTGGACATACGAATATGCTGAAAGTTGCTGTATCTCCATCGGCGGATTCTTCGCTCTGACTGCTGTGCAGAGGAAGGTCTCTGAGATACTGAGCCTCTTTTTCACTTGTTCGGAATGTAATCTTCTGTCCGCGTCCGTCGGGAAGATATATTCCGAAACTTGTTGCAAATATCTCTTCGACCTCGAAGTCTTTAGGCATCCTGAAGGTGGCATCCGTTATCTTCATGGATTTTACCCTGTCGAGACCATATACGCGAAGACTTTGTCTTTCAATGCAGTATGCAATCAGATACCATCTTTTCGCATTCTCCTTCACTGCATATGGATGTAGTGTGAGACGTTCTGCACTGGTGCACGTGTATTTCTTGTATTCGATCTCTATGACATGATTTTCCGTCATTGCCTCTATCACGGATGTAAGGAACTGATGTCCGGAAGGTATGTTTTCCACGGCTACTCTTCCGGAGAGTCTTTCCTTTCCCAATGAGAGTACCTTGTTGACTGTGAATGTGTTGATCAGCCATGCAGATTCCGCATTTTCATCTGCCACATCATCTGAATATTCGATGAAATAGCAGTTGGAACTTCTGTTGCAGTCGATATATATACCGAAGATGTCTTCAACTTCCTTTCGGTGATTGTTGAATGTCCTTCTGGAATAGGGACTGTCGAATCTTCTTTCCCATCTGTCTGATATTTCCTGGAGAGTAAGTCCTTTTTCTCCTGCTCGTATGAATGTCTGTACGAGCCAGATATATTTCTCTAATAACTCCGATACCATCTAACTAATCTTGCTATAATCCCTTATCTGATATTTCTCTTTTCTAAGTTCGCGTCTGAGCATCTGATTCTTGTCTGAGGTCAGAGACGGATCATCCTCCAGCACGGCTTCTGCGGCAGCTCTTGCTGCATTAAGTATAAGGCCGTCCTTTGCGAGGGATGCGATGTTCAGACTGATAGGCAGACCGCTCTGCTGTGTGCCTTCCAGGTCTCCTGGACCTCGCATCTTCATGTCTTCCTCGGCCAGTTCAAAACCGTTTTCGGTTGCGCACATAAGCTCTATACGGTGTTTGGATTCCTTGCTGAGCTTGTGCCCTGTCATAAGTACGCAGAATGATTTCTCGCTGCCTCGTCCCACTCTTCCACGCAACTGATGGAGCTGGCTCAGACCGAATCTCTCCGCGCTTTCGATGACCATTACGGATGCATTGGGTACATCCACCCCCACTTCGATCACAGATGTCGCTACCAGTATGTGAGCCCTACCTGCTGCGAAGGCGTCCATATTGAATTTCTTTTCGTCATTAGTCATTTTTCCATGCACTACAGCCATCTTGTAAGGCGGGAACGGAAAGGCTTTCACTATCTGCTCTATGCCTTCTTCAAGACTTTGGTAATCAAGCTTTTCTGTTTCAAAAATGAGGGGATATACTACAAACACCTGTCTTCCGAGAGCTATCTGGTCTCGCATGAAGTTGTACATTGCAGTACGTTTGCCTTCGGTGGCATGGATGGTCTGCACCGGCTTTCTGCCAGGAGGTAGTTCGTCAATGACAGATACATCGAGGTCTCCATATAAAGTCATAGCCAGTGTTCTTGGGATAGGGGTAGCAGTCATGACCAGTACATGAGGAGCTGCCCCGCATGAGGATTTTCTCCATAGCTTTGACCTCTGCTCCACTCCGAAACGGTGCTGCTCGTCAATTATAGCCAGACCAAGATTCCGGAATATTACATTATCCTCTATCAGAGCATGCGTACCCACGATTATACCTATGCTTCCGTCTTCCAGGCCTGCATGGACCTCGCGTCTTTCGGCAGTCTTGCTGCTGCCAGTAAGAATTGCAGATTTCACTCCGGTCGGAGCCAGGAATTTCTGAATGTTCTTATAGTGCTGCTGTGCCAATACCTCTGTCGGTGCCATGATGCATGTCTGGAAACCGTTTCCTATGGCTATCAATGCAGTAAGTACCGCTACCATGGTCTTGCCGCTGCCGACATCTCCCTGCAGAAGCCGGTTCATCTGATGCCCGCTTTTCATGTCATCTCTGATCTCGGTGATGACTCTTTTTTGTGCTCCGGTGAGAGGAAAGGGGAGTGCCTCGTAACACTTGTTGAATGCCTCTCCTACCTTAGACATCTGTATGCCCTTCTCTTCCCGGCTCCTTATGTATTTCTGCTTGAGCAGCGAAAGTTGAAGGTAGAACAGTTCCTCAAACTTCAGCCTGTATTTCGATTTTTCGAGTGCGTTGAGGTCCTTCGGGAAATGGATGTTCCTCAATGCAAAATGTATGGGGACAAGTCCATATTGACGGAGAATATATTCAGGAAGTGATTCCTCTACGTCTCCCAGGCATTTTGTCAAGGCGCTTTCCATAAGCCTGTTCATCACTTTGCCCGTAATTCCTCCGTTCTTCAGGCGTTCGGTACTTGTGTAAACTCCTGTCATTGATCCGGTTGTCGTATTTGAGGCTATGATGCTTCCTGTAACGGGGGCTGCAGAGACCGGATCTACTTCCGGATGGACAATGTTGATGCGTCCGTTGAATGCTGCAGGCTTTCCGAAGAATATGAATTCGCTGCCGGGCTTAAGCCGTTCATACATCCATTTGATGCCTTTGAAGAATACCATTTCCATTTCTCCGCTTGAGTCTTCTACCCACACGCTCATCCTGCGTATTGTGTTGAATTTTATATTGCTGTCTGCATTGATGGCTTCGCGGGCTGCGGAATTGCCGTAAAGGTCTGTCCTCAGTACTCTTGCCTTGATCTGGATGTATGCCATATCGGGACGTGCATCTGCAATACGGACAAATGAACTCTTGTCTATATATCTGAAAGGATACAGTCTCAAAAGTTCTCCTACGGTGCTTATTCCCAGTTCCTTGCCAAGAAGTTCTGCCCGCTTGGGACCGACTCCATGCAGGAACTGTATATCCATATTTAGTCCATCATGTGCCATACTTCGGCAAAAATACAAAAAATCCTGCAAACAGAATAGTTTTAGTGTAACAGTATGACTGCCACCGTGTTGTGTCGTATGCCTGCTCCCCAAAGTTCGCAGGCATATGGTGGAAGTGGCTGATAGATAGTGACTTGGGGAATGCGATGATTATTTGTAAAAAAGGTGTTATATTTGCAGACTGTAAAAACCAGAATGAGATATGTCAAGAAAATTAATAGTAGGCATTACCCAGGGAGATGGTAATGGAATAGGATATGAGGTCATAATCAAGGCTCTTGCTGACGAAAGGATGCTGGAACTTTGTACACCTGTCATATATGGATCGTCGAAAATCTTCGGATTCTACAAGAAACAGATTCATGATATTGAGAATATCAATACCAATGTCATAACTTCTGCCAAGGATGTTCATGCAAAGCGTGTGAATATCGTCAACTGCCTTCCTGAGAATGTCTTTGTGGAGCCTGGACAGCCTACTCCGGAGTCCGCTAAGTCGGCGATGACTTCTTTAAGCAAAGCCGTGGAGGATATCAAGGCGGGATATATAGACGTACTTGTCACAGCTCCTATCAACAAGAGAGCAATGTCAAACGAAGGATTCGGCTATACCGGTCATACCGAGTATCTTGAGCAGCAGTTCGGAGTGGATGAAGTGGCGATGATAATGGTATGTGACCGTCTCAAGGTGGGCGTGCTCACAGGTCATGTATCTCTCAAGGATGTTCCGTCTATGATTACTGTTGACAGGATTCTCAGGAAGCTCAGGCTTATGAAGCACTCACTTCAGAAGGATTTCGGCATAGACGCTCCAAAGATTGCAGTTCTCGGATTGAATCCGCATTGTGGAGACGGCGGACTTCTCGGCGATGAGGAGCAGCAGGTCATTCTTCCTGCTATCATGGCTGCAAACGAAGAGGGGATCCTGGCGTTCGGCCCGTATTCTTCAGACGGATTTTTCAGTCTTGGAAATTATTCAAAGTTCGATGCGGTGCTCGCTATGTATCATGACCAGGGACTCACTCCTTTCAAGGCTCTTGCCTTCGAGGACGGCGTCAACTATACAGCCGGTCTTCCTATAGTGAGAACATCCCCTGATCACGGAACTGCCTATGAGATGGCAGGTAGGGGCGTTGCTGATCCGCGTTCGATGAAGGCTGCGATATATGCTGCGATAGATATCTTCAACAGACGTGCTGATTATGAGGACCTTGTAGCCAATCGCATGACTATCAAGATGCCGGATACAGAGATTAAGCCAAAGGGTGGCAGAGTCATAGAGTAATGAATCAGAGACCACCAATATACCTATATACAGACGGTGCTTCAAGCGGCAATCCCGGTCCTGGCGGCTATGGGGTTGTTCTCAAGTGCGGCGATGCCATGAAGGAAATGTCCGGAGGATTTATCCAGACGACCAATAACCGAATGGAACTGCTTGCCGTCATCAAAGGTCTTGAGGCTATCAAGTGGGAAAATGCCGAGGTACATGTCTATAGTGATTCTTCCTATGTGGTCAATGCCATCAATAAGGGCTGGCTTGAAAACTGGCAGCGGAAAGGTTTTGCAAAAGTGAAGAATCCTGACCTCTGGCTGCGTTTTTCGGCCATTTACAAGCGTCATCGTGTGGCGTTCCATTGGATTAAAGGCCATGCAGGGCATCCTGAAAATGAACGGTGTGACCGTTTGGCTGTTGAGGCTGGGGCTGGTGCTGTGGCCGCAGGAAAATCGCTTCCGCCCGATCCGGGATATAATCCTGATGAAGCGACATTGATATAAATTTGCCGTTATCACATATTGTCACTATATTTGTAGGTTGTTTGCATCGTAGGGTGCGACAGCCTATTTTTGATAATTAAAACAGTATAAATATGTCATTGACAGACGTTTTCAAAAAAATATTCGGTACAAAGGCCGACCGTGATATGAAAGCCATCAGACCTGTCCTGGACAAGGTTCTGGCGGCTTATAAGGTGATTGATCCTCTTTCGGACGATGAGTTGAGAGACAGATGTCAGGCTCTCAAGGACAAGATCCGTGAGGCGATAGCTGCAGACGAAAGGCGTATTGCGGAAATAAAGGAGGAACTGGAAAGGGATATACCTCTTGATCAGAAGGAAAAGCTGGCTACAGAGTCGGACAAACTTGTAAAGAAAGTTGACGAGACTATCGAGAAGGTGCTGGATGAGATACTTCCTGAGGCATTTGCCATCATGAAATCGACAGCTCGCCGTTTCAAGGAGAATCCTGTCATCAAGGTTAAGGCTACTGATTTTGACCGCGACCTCAGTACAACCAAAGAGTTTGTGGAAATAGACGGTGACTACGCTCTGTGGCAGAATCACTGGATGGCCGGTGGAAATGAGGTGACCTGGGATATGGTGCATTACGATGTGCAGCTCATCGGTGGTATCGTGCTTCATCAGGGCAAGATAGCCGAGATGGCGACAGGTGAGGGTAAGACACTCGTGGCTACTCTTCCGGTATTCCTTAATGCGCTGGCTGGCAAGGGTGTGCACGTTGTCACAGTCAATGACTACCTTTCAAAACGAGACTCTGAGTGGATGGGACCTCTGTACATGTTCCATGGTCTCAGCGTGGATTGTATCGACAAACATCAGCCTAACAGTGATGCCCGTAAGAAGGCATATGCCTGCAATGTGACTTTCGGAACAAATAACGAGTTCGGTTTCGACTACCTCCGTGACAATATGGCTGTTTCGATGGGCGATCTTGTGCAACGCAAGCATCATTTTGCCATTGTCGATGAGGTTGACTCGGTGCTTATTGACGATGCACGTACTCCGTTGATCATTTCAGGACCGGTTCCTAAGGGAGAGGACCAGCAGTTCATGGAGTTCAAACCATATGTGGAGCGTCTTTATTCGGCACAGAAGACATTGGTGAACCAGCTGCTCAACGAAGCGAAGAAACTTATCGCTGCCGGTAATGAAAAGGATGGAGGAGTGCTTCTCTTCCGTGCATACAAGGGTTATCCTAAGTACAAGCCGCTGATCAAGTTCCTCAGCGAGCCGGGAATGAAGCAGCTGTTGCAGAAAGTTGAGAATTACTATATCCAGGACAACGAACGTGAAATGCCGTTCATTACTGATGAACTTTATTTTGTTATCAGCGAGAAACAGCATTCTGTGGATATGACAGACAAGGGTCGTGACCTCATTACAGGCAATCTCGATGAGTCTGATTTCTTCGTTCTTCCGGATGTGGGAGCAGCTATGGCAGAAATCCAGAAGATGGATGCCTCGCCGGCTGAGAAACAGGAAAAGAAAGATGCCCTCCTTGCTGACTTCGCGCTTAAGTCAGAACGAGTACATACTGTAAACCAGCTCCTCAAGGCATATACGATGTTTGACAAGGAGATTGACTATATCATCGTCGATGGAAAAGTCAAGATCGTGGATGAACAGACAGGTCGTGTCATGGAGGGACGTAGGTGGAGCGACGGTCTTCATCAGGCTGTGGAGGCGAAGGAAAATGTGAAGGTGGAGGCTGCAACTCAGACATTTGCAACCATTACGCTTCAGAACTATTTCCGTATGTACCACAAGCTCGCCGGAATGACAGGTACAGCTGAGACCGAGGCAGGCGAGTTCTGGTCTATCTACAAGCTGGATGTTGTGGTGATCCCGACAAACAGACCGATTGCTCGTAACGACCAGAATGACCTTATATATAAGACGAAGAAGGCAAAGTTCGATGCGGTGATCAATAAGATCGTCGAACTGACTGCTGAAGGTCGTCCGGTGCTCGTGGGTACTACCGATGTGGAGACGTCCGAGCTCCTCAGCCGTATGCTCAGGCTTCGTGGCATCGAACATCAGGTCCTCAATGCAAAACAGCATGCAAGAGAGGCAGAGGTCGTAAAGCATGCCGGTGAGCCTTCTACGGTTACAATTGCAACCAATATGGCAGGTCGTGGTACGGATATCAAGCTTCCTGAGGAGGTGAAGAATGCCGGAGGACTTGCAATCATAGGTACTGAGCGTCATGACAGCCGTCGTGTGGACCGTCAGCTTCGTGGACGTTCAGGACGTCAGGGAGACCCGGGTTCATCTATCTTCTATGTGTCTCTTGAGGATAAGCTCATGCGTCTTTTCGGATCGGAGAAGATTGCAGGTGTTGTTGACCGTCTCGGTATGCGTGACGATGAGGCCCTTGAGGCTCCTATGCTCAACAGCTCGATAGAGAGGGCGCAGAAGAAGGTCGAGGAAAATAACTTCGGTATCCGTAAGAGACTGCTTGAGTATGACGACGTCATGAACTCTCAGCGTGAGGTGATCTATACAAAGAGACGTAATGCGCTTTCCGGTGAAAGAGTCGAGATCGATGTCATGAATATGATGCAGGATATCGCTCAGATATTTGCGGAAAAGGCTGAGAATTATGACTATGAGTCATTCTCGGAGATGGTGATGATGTCTTTGTCGATCGATCTTGATTTCGATGAGGAATATTTCAACCATGCAAAACCTGCCGATATGGCGGAAAGAATCCACAGCCATATGCTCAAGACATATCAGCGTCGTGTCGACAATATGGTGCAGAAGGCTTTCCCTATCATCAAGGAAGTGTATGAGAAGCAGAGTGCAATCTATCAGAATATAGCAATTCCAATCTCGGACGGCCGTAAGATGATGACCCTTTCTGTCAATCTCAAGAAGGCGTATGAGTCTGAAGGAAAGGAGATTGCAAGGTCTTTGAGCAAGTCTATCACTCTCTGGCAGATTGATGAGAAGTGGAAGGAACATCTCCGTGATATGGATGACCTGAAACAGTCCGTGCAGAATGCAACATATGAGCAGAAGGATCCTCTCCTTATCTATAAGTTCGAGAGCTTCAACCTTTTCAGCAAGATGCTTGAGGAACTCAATCAGGAAGTTCTGTCATTCCTGCTCAGAGCGCATATTCCGCTTCGCGATGCTTCAGAGGCAAAGGCTCCGGCTCAGCAGCGTAAGCCGGATATGAGCCAGATGCAGACATCAAGGACTGACCTCGTTACTAATGGTGGCGAGCAGAAGAGTAGGATGCCTGTACACGTTGAGAAGCAGGTTGGAAGAAACGATCCATGTCCATGCGGATCCGGCAAGAAGTTCAAGAACTGTCACGGAAAAGGATTGTAATTAATAACGAATAATATAAAAACATATAGTCATGGCTAAGTCAGAACAGAGTCTGAATGTAAATTCAATCAGCAGAATTTCTACAGGTACTGTCATCAAAGGTGAAATTCTTTCTCCTTATGATATCAGGATTGACGGTACATTCGAAGGAAAGGTGCAGTCTAAAGGCCGCGTCGTGGTGGGCGAGACTGCTTGTGTAAAAGGAGATATAATCTGTGAGAATATCGACCTTTGGGGAAAAGTTGAAGGAAATATATTTGTAAAGGATACTCTTTCCCTAATGGAAGGCTGTTCAGTAAACGGTAATCTGAATATCAGACGCCTTGCAGTAGAACTGGGCTCAACATTCAACGGAAACTGCCGTATGATTACGGAGGCAGAATTCAACAAGGCAGCAGGAGTTGAAGCAGCAAAGGCTGAAGTTAAGCCGGCACAGAAGTAGTATTTTTACTCTCAGAATGCAGATTTTCACTATATTTGTATTCTGCTTAATGGGGATGTTTTGGTTTTGACAGCATCAGACATTGGGCGGTAAGCACGTCGGGCTCTGTAGGCCAGCCCGTTAATCTCGACCTTCGAACAATTAGTTGGCAACAACTCTTATGCACTCGCTGCGTAGTCTGCTAAGCACACTACCTTAATCCGCGTCGCCAAGGCTGCGATGCCGACGAGTATCCCTCCAGACTTTAGGCCGGTTATGTCTGGAATTCGGGGTATCATCCAAACCGGATGCTCGGAGTGACTCCTTTAAGCTCCGCTAAGATTTAGAGGATAAGTCTCAAGTGGCCCGTCCTTCGGCAGCTTGAGGTCGAAAACCAAAGTTGGACTAAACGTGTAGAAAGCTGTCTGGTGCGGTGTTTGGACGGCGGTTCGAGTCCGCCCATCTCCACAATTCAGATTGTATATCAATCAGTTAGAGGTTTTACAAACACTTTTACAAACACTTTTTGTAAGTTGGGGCTTGTAAAACCT
>SUYR01000054.1 GCA_015060335.1 Bacteroidales bacterium
GTTTGCCAGCAAGCACATCGTACCGGTAGTCAGCATCTGCTGATGTTAATACTTAAAGCGTCGAAAAGACGCCAATGGGCTCAAGCAGTCAGGGACCCCGACGTTGCATGAACCGTCTTGCATCCCTCCGGCGTAGCGGATTTCATCATACGTAATCGGGCTCCGTATGATGAAACGAAGGGATGCAGGGAGCGCGCTCAGGTTCCTGCGAATCCGGGGAGGACAAAAGAGCCTCTATGGCGTCAGAAGACGCTGGCTTGCACAAATATAGTGATAATTCACACAGCCTGCTGCAAAGTAAACGTACAGGTTCGAGAACACTCAAATAATCAGAGAGGATTTCCTGATGCTTCCCAACTAATATTTATACTGTCAAACAGGTAATTTGAATAAAAATCCTATCTTTGCACTATCCGCAAGGAAAGCAACTAGAAACATATTGTAAGATATAGCGTTTTTGCTGTTGGATCCGCCACTCAATTCTGGACAAATTGAAATGCAAATCGGTGACAACGTGCATGAGCGCCCACGTTTAGCGTGGGCGTGATTCACTTGTACATTTGCAGGCCGTCCAGAAGCCCAGTGGGTACAGCGTGGATCCGTCCACGCTATTTTTATGTCATATCAAACAGTATTCCGTACAGTCACACATTTCGGATCTGTCGTAGGTGGTTAGGGATCGGGCTCCCAAACCACCTATATTTTGACATGCTTGTCTGTTGGGAGCCTCTTGTCTGCAAGATTCCGAATCACTTTCGGCAATTACTCGTAAATTATTGCTATATTTGAAGGATATAACCCAACAACTACATATTTATGGCAAAGGTAAACACTGCCGACGTCGGATTTGAGAAGCAGATCTGGAACGCGGCCGATGTATTGCGTGGCAGTATGGATGCAGCCGAGTACAAGCATGTCGTGCTCGGACTCATATTCCTGAAATATATCTCTGACAGGTTCGAGGCCAAGTATCAGGAACTTGTCAATGAAGGATACGGAATGGAGGAAGACAAGGATGAATATACAGCCGAGAATATTTTCTACGTTCCCCAGAAGGCTAGATGGTCAGTCATCGCTGAGAATGCACATAAGCCTGAGATTGGTCTTGTCATTGACGAGGCGATGAGATCCATCGAACTCGAGAATGAGAAACTAAAGGGCATTCTGCCGAAGAACTTCGCTCGTCCGGAGCTTGACAAGCAGAAACTGGGTGATGTTGTGGACCTGTTCACCAACATCCAGATGAAGGAGCAAGGAGACAGCAAGGATATCCTCGGAAGGACATACGAGTATTGTCTCTCCATGTTCGCTTCTGCGGAAGGAAAGAATGCCGGAGAATTCTATACTCCGTCATGCATCGTGAGAACACTCGTAGAAGTACTCAAGCCATATCATGGCCGCGTATATGACCCGGCCTGCGGATCCGGCGGAATGTTCGTTCAGTCGGCCAAGTTCATCGAGAGACATCAGGGAAAGATCAATGACATCTCGGTTTACGGTCAGGAGTATAATCCTACCACATGGAAGATGGCGCAGATGAACCTCGCCATCAGAGGAATAGATGCCAATCTGGGAGATTTCAATGCAGACACTTTCTTCAAGGATGTCCACCCTACTCTCAAGGCAGACTTCGTGATGGCAAACCCTCCATTCAACATGAAGGAATGGGGTGCTGACAAGCTTCAGGAGGACGTAAGGTGGAAGTACGGTATTCCACCTTCAGGAAACGCCAACTTTGCGTGGCTCCAGCACATGATCCACCACCTCTCCCCTAACGGAAAGATCGGAATGGTGCTGGCAAACGGTTCTCTTTCATCGCAGAGTGGCGGTGAAGGAACAATCCGAGAGAATATCCTCAAGGCGGACCTTGTCGAGTGCATCGTAGCCATGCCTTCGCAGCTCTTCTATTCGACACAGATTCCGGTTTGTCTCTGGTTCCTGAACAGAGCCAAGAAACAGCCAGGCAAGGTACTCTTCATTGATGCGCGAAACATGGGAACAATGGTGACCAGAAAATTGCGAGAACTGACCGAGGAAGATATACTGAAGATAGCAGGTACATATGATGACTACGTGGCTGGAACTCTTGAAGATGAAAAGGGATACTGCGCTGTAGTTGGAATGGACGAGATCGAGAAACAGGATTATATACTTACTCCAGGACGATATGTGGGTATAGCAGAGACAGAGGAGGATGGAGAACCGTTCCAGGAGAAGATGGAGAGACTTACCGGCGAACTTTCAGAACTGTTTGCCAAGTCTCATGAACTGGAGGATGAAATCAGGAAACAGCTGGCTTCTATTGGGTTTACGATAAAATAGTGCTTTATTTCTATGGTAATCAAAACCATAGGAACATGAAAGAACATTTTATCAATGAGATTGCGGACGCGATGTCCGATACGCTCAGTTTTGAGCAGATGACGGAGCTTAACAATGTGCTCCTGCAGGTCGTAAGCCGGTACGAGATTGTTGATAACAGCGAGAATGTCAAGGAGGATGTGAAAAGCAATAACAGAATCCTAGAAATCTTCCTTTCAGCAAAGCAGGTGGAAGGCTGTTCGATAAAGACAATCAAGTACTATGAATCGACTGTCAGGCAATTGTACAAAAAGATGCCGAAGAAGGTATCAGAGTACACGACAGAGGACATACGGGCATATCTGGCAGTATTCCAGAGAAAGCACAAGTCAAGTAAAGTGACGATAGATAACATACGAAGGATTTTCTCGTCGTTCTTTGCTTGGCTGGAAGAGGAAGACTTCATTTTGAAGAGTCCGGTCCGGAGGATACACAAGGTAAAGACCGGCACTCAGGTAAAGGAAGTACTTACTGATGAGAACCTGGAATTGCTCCGAGACAACTGCAGACACATAAGAGACCTGGCGATAATAGACTTCCTGACATCGACAGGCATAAGAGTCGGAGAGCTGGTGAAGCTGAACCGGAATGATGTGAACTTTGCCGAACGCGAATGCATCGTCTTCGGAAAGGGAAACAA
>SUYR01000012.1 GCA_015060335.1 Bacteroidales bacterium
TGCGCCGGTCGCCATCAAGACTTCGACGAATCTCCGTCTCATGCTGCCCCTCGACTTGCATGTGTTAAGCCTGCCGCTAGCGTTCATCCTGAGCCAGGATCAAACTCTTCATTGTATAATTTATTATATAATTCTTAGCTTGTCTCTGACACTTCTAATTCTTCAAAAGAATTAACGCTTCTCGATAAATTGTATTTTCTCGGTACTTGCTTCTTGTACAGTTTCAGTCTTTTCAATGAACTTGTTATACCCCGTTTTTCGTTTGGGATTGCAAAGGTAGACATTTTTTCTTTACCTCCAAACTTTTTTGCACTTATTTTTTCATATTTTCGCAACAAATAATCTCCAAAACCTCGTAAGTGATTGAAGTCTTGGAGATTATAAAATTGTTACAATTTTATTAAACATATATCTCGACTATGCTCGACATATCAATTGTAAACTAGAAATTATATTTCACCATAAGATTGATGCGGTGATTGCCTACCCAATGGAGATTCTTATCTGCAAGTGCGCGCTCGTTGAGCTTGCCTCCATCGTATTCGCCATACTGAACCGATGTCCACTGATACTCCAGGCCGACATTCATCTTTCCTATATTATATATAAGCTGAGGATTGATTCTGTACATCTGATTGATGTTTGAAAAACCATTACTGCAGAAATACACATCACCCTTAGCCAATGGTCCGGAAGCCGCCTGCGCCAGACCGAGATTCTTCACATATCCTACAAAGAGAACTCCCTGCCATTTCTTACCATAGCTGAGAGAAAGCCAAGATGAAGAGTTACGCATGGAAGCATAGTTCCAACTTCCGTCATCGTTCACTCCCACTTTTGCATATCCGCTCATAAGATTCATATGCTCTCCACCTTCTCCGAAGGTAGTCTTAGCCTTGACAGCGAACTTCTTATAAGTATATTGAGTATATACATATCCGAGAACAGATGTCTTGCGGTCAGAAACCTTACGGTCAATTACTGTCTTTTTAGCATCAGGATCATCTTCAGTAGGATCCGGAACCTGAGTAGTTGAGAAATATCTTGGCTTTATGCTGACAACATCTACACCTGCTCTTATAAGGAAACCTTTAGATCTGTATGCTATTGCAGCGTAAACTTCAGGAGTCTTTCCATACTTCATATATATAGCAGATGTTCCGACAGGACCTGCCGACTGATACTGCTGCTGCCATATAGCCGCTGCAGAAACGACCCAATTCTCACCAAGATTGGCATCCATCTGTACAAGAGGTGTTCTTGAGAAAGGGCCGAATGGTGCTCCGACTTCGAGGCTGAACAGATGAGGATGATCTGCAGCCATAGGATGCCACGCCTGACCTATCTTAAGGCCGACAGAAGCCTTCTGATCCTTACACATAGGAAGGTCTTTCCATGTAACGGTTGCATATGCCTGACGAAGACGCGCCTGCGCAGTACCGGAAATCTTGGTATTACCAGGGAAATAATACGAAGCATTTGCAGATGATGAATTGGAAAGTCCCGAATAGAAGTCACCTTCCACTTTCGCACCGAAATGCACGTTACCGATATTATATCCGCTTACATCTACTCCAAGACGAGATGTAAGGGCGAGAAAACGGAATGAAGATGCATCGTTCTTATCTGAACCGTCTGCTATTGGCTCTACATCTTTAGGAAGATAATAGAACAGGTCGCCGGTTCCGGAAACGCTTTCTCGCGAATCATAGACAAAATAGTTTCTTATGAAACCATAAAACTTGAAATGATTCTGAAGATGGTCCTTGACTTGAGTGTCAGACACCTTCTCTGCCTTGCTACCTGCAAATATTGGGGAAGCAAGAATCATGGCAAATAGGATTAGTACAGTTTTCTTCATATTTCTATTATTAGATCCCCGGTCGAGCCGGGGATGACGATTATGTCGGATTAATTAGAATCCGATAAAGATCAACATCAGATATCCAAGGACAAAGCCTACCACTCCAAGAATGATACCGACTGTAGCCATCTGCTTGGTTGTAATCATACCTGTTGAGTGAGCCAGAGCATTCGGCGGAGTAGAAACAGGAAGACACATGGCCAAGGAAGCAGATATAGCAACTCCTATAATCATAGCCGGAACACCACCGAGGGCTTCAAATGAAGCATTGCCAGACATTGCCTTGCCTACAACTATCAGAATCGGAACCACAAGATTTGCAGATGCCGAGTTTGAAATGAAGTTTGAAAGGAAGTAGCAGATGAAACCGCCTACCAGCATGACAACGATTGCATTCCAGCTTGCAAACGGAATAGTCTGAATCAGAGTCGAAGCGAGTCCTGTCTGGTTGAGAGCTGTTCCAAGAGCGAAACCTCCGGCAACCATCCAGAGGACTGCCCAGTTGATATGCTCCAGATCACGTGCCTTAAGAATACCTGTCGCAGAGAACACAGCAAACGGAATCATTGCAACAATATTCGAATTGACCTTGAACAGGCTTTCGCCCACCCACAGAATGATAGTAAGTGCAAAAGTAACCCACACAACATATTTCTGGAAAGGAGTGGCCTTGATCTCTGTACCCTCAATCTTGATCTCTATCTTCTTCGCCTTGAAAGGATAGAGTTTCATAAGAAGCACCCATGCAATAAGAAGCATAACGATCACATACGGGATCATCCTGATCATCCAGCCGACAAAAGTAATATTGTACCCAGCATCCTGAAGGGCACCCAAAGCAATTGCATTAGGAGGGGTACCGATTGGAGTTCCCATACCACCGAGATTGGCTGCAATCGGAATGGCAAGCGCAAGCGATATTCTTCCGCCGCCGTCCTTAGGCAGAGTTGCAAGAACTGGGGTAAGGAATGTAAGCATCATTGCAGCAGTTGCAGTATTACTCATAAACATTGAGAACACGCCGATAACCAGGAGAAGACCAAGAAGTACTGTCTTAGGATTGGTTCCGAACGGTTTTAGCATCACCTTTGCCAGCTGGACGTCAAGTCCGACCTTTGTCGCGGCAAATGCAAGGACGAAACCACCGAGGAAGAGCATGATCACAGGGTCTGCAAAAGCAGCCATGACGCTCTTATAATTAGTAAGTTCTCCAATATTATCCTTGACCATAAGGAAGCCTAATCCCTTATTGGAAGTTGTAAGAAGAATCGACACAATCGCAACAACTGATGTTGTCCATGTAGGAATGACTTCAAGAATCCACATCATTGCGGTAAATACAAAGATCGCAATGACTCTCTGCTGAGTCAAAGTGAAGATCGGAAGACCTGTCTCAGGATTAACACCATAGAATGATGTCGGCACCAGAGCCAGGAAGAAAGTGAACACGCATACTACCAGAAATGAAAGGCAGCGCTTGAGGTTCATAGGATGACCCAAAAAAGTAAAATAGGACATGACCTTATTAGTTTTAGTTTATAATTATATGTATATTTTCAAAAGTAGGTTGCGAATTTGACCATTTTATTTATAAAAAGCAAGAGGAAAGCCAAACACTTTCCTCTTGCTCAAGAATATATTTTCAGATTAGAATTAAATCAGACCTGTAGATCCAAGTACTATAAGCATTCCATAACCGAGTACAAGACCGAGGACACCCATGATCAGACCAGTCTTGACCATTTCCTTCTGCTCGATCATACCGGTTGCAGCTGCAATTGCATTCGGCGGTGTCGAGATTGGAAGTACCATACCAAGTGATGAACCGATTGCCACACCGATAAGGAGAGTTGACACGCCACCGAGAGGTGCAAGGTTTGCCGACACGGCTGCACTTGCGCCGACTGCTGCAAGGATTGGAACGAGAAGTGATGCTGTAGCTGTATGTGAGATGAAGTTAGCCATCGCGTAGCAGATAAGGCCAGATCCTACAACCATCACAACTGCAGGCCATGATCCGAATGGAATTGCATTGATGAGAGTCTGTGCAAGTCCAGTCTCCTGAAGTCCTACACCGAGAGCGAAACCACCGGCAACCATCCAAAGTACTGACCAGCTGATCTCCTCAAGGTCACGTTTTGTAAGAACTCCGATAATGGCGCACACTCCGACAGGAAGCATAGCTACTACGTTTGCATTCACACCTGTCTTCTTGTCAAGAACCCAAAGAAGAACTGTTGCTGCAAAAGTGATGTAAACTACGATAGACCTCCAGTCTTTCTTAAGCTCGCCTTCGATATTGAGTGTGATTTCCGTAGCCTTGAATGGGAAAAGCTTCAAAAGCATAACCCATGCTGCAAGGAGAAGGACAAGGGTAAGAGGAATCATGAATGCCATCCACTCACCGAAACCTATAGAAATACCGATCTCGTTCATGTACTTGAGGGCAATGGCATTAGGAGGTGTACCGATTGGGGTACCCATTCCACCTATGTTAGCTGAAATCGGAATTGCCAGAGCAAGAGCAGTCTTTCCCTTGCCGTCAGCAGGAAGAGCCTTGAGGACAGGTCCGAGGAATGTAAGCATCATCGCTGCAGTTGCAGTGTTGCTGAGGAACATAGAGAAGATACCTGTCACCATGAGGAAACCGAGAAGAACCATCTGAGGTTTCTTTCCGAAAGGCTTGAGCATCACCCTTGCGAGGAAGAGGTCAAGACCTGTCTTGGAAGCTGCAATCGCCAGTACGAAACCACCGATAAAGAGCATGATGATAGGGTCTGCGAAGCAGTGAAGAAGTGATTTGTAGCTTGTTGCCTGGCCTAAAACCTCTGGGGCTGCATTATTGAAAAACACCAGGCTGCTGTTAGATGTTGTGAACAGAAGCAGAACTACTACCATTACAGAAGTGGTCCATGCAGGGACTGCCTCAAACAGCCACATCAGGATAGCGAAGAGGAAGATTGCAAGTGTCCTCTTCTGAATGATGGTCATACCATCGATCCATGTCTCTACAGGGAGACACCACACCACAAGAGCTGCAACAATTGCAATGCACAGGCGGATAAGTCTTGAAACTGTCTTATCGTCTGTCTTGTGAGCTCTTTTCCAATTGTGATATGACTCTACAAGGTCATAACCGGGAAAAATCTTAAACATAAGTCAGTTATTTTTGTTAATAATTTGTCTTATTCCTCAAAACGGGCGCAAAGGTAACCTTTATTTGTCGATAAACCAACTAAAAGGATATAAAAGATCCCCGGTCAAGCCGGGGATGACGTAAAAGGTGATGTCATCGATCAAGCCGGGGATGACGTAAAAGGTGATGTCATCGATCAAGCCGGGGATGACGTAAAAGTTGATGTTATCGGTCAAGCCGGGGATGACGTAAAAGTAGATGTTATCGGTCAAGCCGGGGATGACGTAAAAGTGATGTTATCGATAACGTTGCACCACTGATAACTAGGAAGGTGTCTGCTCTATCAGATCACTCCCTGCTCAAGCATAGCCTGCGCCACCTTCATGAAACCGGCAATATTCGCTCCTTTGACATAGTTGATATATCCGTCAGGCTGAGTACCATATTTTACACATGCCTCGTGGATATTCGACATGATTGCGTGGAGCTTTTCATCAACTTCAGCAGGACTCCAGCTGATATGCATTGCATTCTGAGTCATTTCAAGACCAGAAGTGGCCACGCCACCTGCATTGACAGCCTTGCCTGGAGCGAACATTATGCCTGCCTTCTGGAAAGCAGCAATAGCTTCAGGAGTACAGCCCATATTTGAAACCTCCGCAGCAAGCCATGTTCCGTTTGCAAGGAGTTCCTCTGCATCAGCACCTGTAAGCTCATTCTGGAAAGCACATGGCATTGCGATGTCACACTTGATGCTCCATGCCTTCTTGCCAGGATAGAATGTTGCTGAAGGGAACTTATCTGCAAATGGAGCAACCACATCATTGTTTGATGCACGAAGTTCAAGCATATATGCGATCTTCTCCGCATTCATTCCTTCAGGATCATAGATAGCTCCGTCAGGACCTGAAATAGCGACAACCTTGGCTCCTAGTTCCGTAGCCTTCGTCGCTGCGCCCCAAGCCACATTACCGAAGCCTGAGAGGGCAACCGTCTTTCCCTTGATGTCCTTTCCGGCCATCTGCAGCATGTGCTGAACAAAATAGACAGCGCCAAAACCTGTCGCTTCAGGACGAAGAATAGAGCCGCCCCATGTCATACCCTTGCCTGTAAGAACACCTGTATTGTACTGCTGAGCAAGTTTCTTATACATTCCGTACATGAAACCGATCTCACGGCCACCAACTCCGATATCTCCCGCAGGCACATCCTGATCCGGTCCGATAATTTTCCAAAGCTCAAGCATGAATGCCTGACAGAAACGCATGATCTCAGCATCAGACTTTCCTCTTGGATTGAAGTCGGAACCGCCTTTACCTCCACCCATAGGAAGGGTTGTAAGAGCATTCTTGAATGTCTGTTCAAATCCCAGGAACTTCAGAATTGAAAGATTTACTGAAGGATGGAAACGGATACCGCCTTTATACGGTCCTATTGCAGAATTAAACTGCACGCGATAACCTGTATTGGTCTGTATCTCGCCATTATCATCTACCCATGTCACCTTGAAAGTAAGAATACGTTCAGGCTCGACAATGCGCTCGACGATCTTTGCATCCTCAAATTCAGGATGATTGTTGTAAACTTCTTCAATAGATTCCAATACTTCATGTACAGCCTGGAGATATTCCTTCTCGTAAGGGTACTTGGCCTGAAGTCTGGCCATCAGTTCATTAGTGTTCATGTATAATGTTTTATGGTTGGTTTACTTAACTTCCCAAGTAGAACCGCTGCGAAGGAGGTCATCCACGCATTGGATCTTCGATTTGCTCTTCACCTCCTCGACCTGTCTGCGCACTCCCTCATCATACGTAACATCCTTCACATCACGGATAACTCCAAGAGCAACAGGGAAATCAGGATACTTCATATCTGCAAGCATCATATGGATGCCGATATTCTCCGAGTGCGCATCATGCACAAGGATATCATCTTCTGTGATCCCGTTTTCACCTATTGTAACCACCTTGAGCCCCATTCCGTCAAGGGTTATACCTTTGTTACGGTCTTTTCCAAAGATCATCTTCTCTCCATGACGTAGAACAATCGTCCTGTCTGCACGGAACTCCCTGTCCGCTATCAGTTTATGTGCGCCATCATTGAAGATTACGCAATTTGTAAGCATTTCGAGCACAGAGCAGCCCTCATGTTTTGCCGCCTCTACCATAATCTCAGAGTTCAGTTTCAGCTCCGAGTCAAGACTTCTTGCGAAGAACGTACCTTTTGCACCAAGCACAAGGCTGCCCGGATTGAACGGATGCTCCACAGTACCGTATGGTGAAGTCTTTGTTATAGCACCAAATTTTGATGTCGGAGAATACTGGCCTTTAGTAAGACCATATATCTGATTGTTGAAGAGAATGATATTGATGTCAATATTTCTTCTTATAGCATGAATGAAATGGTTTCCTCCGATTGCAAGAGCATCACCGTCTCCACATGCCTGCCATACGGCCAAATCCGGATTTGCCACCTTGATGCCTGTAGATATGGCTGTTGCTCGACCATGGATGCTATGGAATCCATAGGTATTCATATAATAAGGCAAACGGGATGAACAACCGATACCTGAAACCACAACATATCTTTCCTTGCTGTAGCCCATTGCTTCAGTAACATCAGGAAGTGCACGCTGCAATGCCGTGAGAACTCCATGATCTCCACAACCGGGACACCACCTTACTTCCTGATCGGATTTGAATTCTTTGAATGTATATCTTGGCATAATTGTACTTATTAGAGGTTTGCTTTGATAGCGGAAACAATCTCCTGAACAAGGAATGGTTGTCCCTGCACCTTATTGAGCTGAGAATATGTAAACTGAGGCAAGACACCACGCAGATAATTCACGAAATGTCCGCTATTGAGCTCACATACCAGAATCTTATCATATCCGGCAAATACTTCAGCAGTATTCTTAGGAAGAGGGAAGATATAATCGAATTGAGCAAAAGACACATCCGCTCCCTCAGAACGAGCCTGCTGGACTGCCGAAAGCACATGACCATATGTTCCACCCCAGCCTACAACAAGAAGTTTTCCGGACTTCTGACCGTCCACCTTGAGTTCAGGGATGAAATCCGCCACCTTCTGTACCTTCGCAGCACGCTCGGCTACCATCATCTCATGATTCTGAGGATCTGATGAAAGTACACCTGCGTGATTCTTCTCGAGTCCACCGACACGATGCTCGCAGCCTGCCATACCAGGGATAGCCCACTTGCGGACAAGTGTCTCCGGATCTCTTTCAAATGGCTTGTAAGGCAAGTCAGGACGCGCGAACTGAGGAGTGATCTTCGGATAATCCTTCATAGAAGGGATCTTCCATGGCTCAGAGCCGTTACCGAGGAATCCTTCAGTAAGAAGAAGTACAGGAGTCATATGCTCGACAGCTATCTTTGCCGCATTGAACGCAGCATCGAAACAGTCTGCAGGCGAATGAGCAGCCATTACCACCATCGGACACTCTCCGTTTCTTCCATAAAGAGCCTGATTGAGATCTGTCTGCTCTGTCTTCGTAGGAATACCTGTTGAAGGACCAGCTCTCTGGACATCAATCACCACAAGCGGGAGTTCTGTCATTACAGCAAGTCCAAGTGCTTCAGACTTGAGCGAAAGACCAGGACCTGATGTAGTGGTAACAGCAAGGTTGCCGGCAAAAGCAGCTCCGATAGCCGTACAGATACCTGCAATTTCGTCCTCAGCCTGGAATGTCTTTGCCCCGAGGCTCTTGTGGATTGCAAGTTCTTCTAGGATACCGGTAGCCGGTGTTATAGGATAAGATCCACAGAAAAGCGGAAGACCGGACTTTTCTGATGCAGCAAGCAGGCCCCATGCAGCAGCCTGATTACCCGTCATATTCCTATAAAGTCCCTTTTCCTGAGCAGATGGATCGATCGTATAGGTATTGGCAATAGCCTGAATGTTGGCAGCATAATTGAAACCATCCTTGAGGACCTTTACATTTGGCTCTATCATTTCCGGTTTCTTCTTTCCGAACTTACGTTCCAGATATTGGAAAATATACTCCATCGGACGGTTGTAGATGTAGCAAGCCATTCCGAGAGTGAACATATTCTTACATTTCGCTATAGTCTTTCTGTCAAGACCGCTATCCTTGAGGCTTTCTGCCGTAAGAGTAGTTATAGGGGCTGCTATTATCACCCTGTCCTCGACATGAAGTTCCGTAATAGGGTCATCACTCAGACCTGCCCTCTTCAGACCATCCTCGTCAAAAGTATCAGAATCCAAAAGCACCATAGCTGTTCTCTTCAGCCACTTGGCATTGGCCTTGAGGGCAGCCGGGTTCATAGCCACCAGCAAATCACAGAAGTCTCCTGGGGTATTGACATGTTCGCTTCCGATATGCACCTGGAAACCAGACACACCGGAAACCGTTCCATGGGGAGCCCTGATCTCCGCCGGATAATCAGGGAATGTTGAAAGTCCGTTACCGAAAATTGCAGACATATCTGCGAAAAGAGAGCCGGTCAGCTGCATACCGTCACCCGAATCTCCGGCAAACCTGATGACAACATCTTTAGCATCAATTACCATAGTTCGTGCTTGTTAAGTTGTATTGATTAAATTTTAGAACAAAACTCGACAAATGTAGTTATATTTTCTACACAAAATGCCAAATATTTCAAGTATTTTTAACAAAAAAGGTCGGATTTCTCCGACCTTGCAAATTACCGTCATATTTGAATTATCTTGCCTGAGCAGCCTGAGCCTTCGCCTGAAGTTCTGCCTGGAGAGTTTCCAAGGTTCTTCCTTCAGGAATATTGAGAGCCACGCGTGCCTCCTGAGTAAGATCTGTCATCTGAGCCGGATCGATATAAAGAAGTGATGTCTTCTCAAACACAGCAGCAACACCTTTTGACTTAGCTAACTGATTTATCTCTTTCTGAGCCTTCTCATAGATAGGTGCCTGAAGCGAGTTCTGGAGCTGCTGAAGATCCTGCTGTATAGCCTGTTCAAATTCCTGAATACGAGCCATGATCTGCTGAAGTTCATTTGCCTTGCTCTGTGCTATGGCTGGTGTCCATGAGCTCTGCTTCTGCTCATACTGCTGAGCCTTCGACTGATATTCTTCAACGATAGCCTGATAAGTCTCCTGAGCCTCAAGACTTGCCGCATCTATCTGGACTCTTGCAGAATCCATCTCAGGCATCAGCTGAACAAGCTCTGTGAAATCCACATATGCAAATTTAAGTTCCTGTGCAGAAGCCGCAAGCGAGAAAAGAGCAGCAGCTGCGATAACAATCATTCTTTTCATAATATATTTTCTAAAAATTAATATTTCATATATATCCATTATTCCACAGGCTTAGAACTGCTGTCCTATGACAAAGTGGAACTGGCTCTTTCCATTGACAGGATCGTCGAATCCCCATCCCCAATCAACACCAAGCAGACCGATCATAGGCAGGAATACTCTCACACCGACTCCGGCAGACCTTTTGATCTGGAAAGGATTGAAGTCTCTGATATCCGACCAACAGTTACCACCCTCAAGGAAGAGCAGAGCAAAGATAGTCGACTGAGGCTGCAGGATGACAGGATAACGCAACTCTACCGTAAACTTATCATAGACATTACCGGCATAATAATTACCTGTGGCATATGACGTAGCTGTAGGAGTAAGCGAATAGTTCTCGTATCCTCTCAGAGAAATTATCTCTGATCCGTAAGTATCATAACCGGACATACCGTCACCACCGACACGGAAACCTTCAAATGGAGAATATCCCCACTTTCTGTTGTAATATCCGAGATATCCGAACTGTGCTCGGGCCATCAGGACAAGGTCTCCAACAAGTTTTGTATAGATCGCACCCTTGAACGACCACTTGTGATACTCGATCCATTTATATCTCTGCTCGGAAGACTGCAGGTCATAGTCGATCTTTCTCCAGTCAGTTGTATATATAGGTGTAGGATTGCCGTCCGAATCGAGTTTCTTGGCATCATATCCTGCAATACCCTTCTTTCTGAGCAATGAGTACGGAGGTGTGAACTGCACCGAGAAGCTGAAATCCGAGCCCTGTCGAGGATATATCTGCTGGTCAGTCGAGTTACGGGAAAGACTCAGTGTATAGCTCAAGTTGTGAGAAATACCTGTATCGAACATGAACTGATATGCCCAATCCTGAAGTTTATATGTCTGCCAGCTCAACTGATTATAAAGTACAAAATAATTGTCCGGCCACTTAAGTCTCTTTCCGATACCTGCAGCAAATCCATATACCTCCATGAACTCATCGTTGTTCAGGACATTGAATGCAATGTAGGAGTTGGTCTGGCGGGTGTAGTAGAGAGACAGATTAAGTGAGGTAGGCTTCTTGCCGAACAGCCAAGGTTCTGAGAAACTTGCAGAAAGGCTGGTATAGTATGTACCGTTGGTCTGGAAACGGATAGAAAGATTCTGTGCATCTCCAAGAGGTACAGGACGCCACGCTGTCTTATCAAAGAAACGCCTTGTCGAGAAGTTATTGAAACTTACACCGACTGTAGCCACAAAAGTATTTCCACCCCATCCACCTGAGAGTTCAAGCTGGCTCGAAGGTTTCTCTGTCACATTATATATGATATCAACCGTATTGTTCAGCTGATTAGGGATGATGGAATATCCCTTTGCCGGATCTGAAATCGCCTCAGGATCGAATTGTCCCATTGACGCAATTTCTCTGATCGAACGCTCGAAATCACTCTGGCTGAACAGATAGCCCGGACGGGTGAACACCTGACGGCGTACAACCCTTTCATTGGTAAGGTCATTACCGTTGATGACGATATTGTTGAGAGTAGCAGGCTTACCTTCCACAATTCTCATTTCAACATCGACAGAATCCCCCTCGATGTTAAGCTCGACCGGCTGAAGGTTAAAGAAGAGATAACCGTTGTCCCTATAGAGTTTCGAGATATCATACTCGCTCTGCTTTCCACCACCGAAAAGACGCTTCTCCATAGTGACCACATCATATACGTCACCTTTGTTTATCTTCAGAATCTCATTCAGGGTCTCTGCACTGTAAACGGAGTTTCCCGTCCATGTTATATCTCTGAAATAATATTTCTTTCCTTCGTCAATATCAAAATCAATCTGAAGTCTGTCTGGCTCGACATAGAACATTGTATCCTTGACAATCCTTGCATCCCTGTATCCCGCCTCATTAAAGACACTGAGCATAGCTCTTTTGTCGTTATCATACTCGCTCTCCTGGAATTTCTTGGAACTGAAGAAATTACGGAATCTCGCATCACGGGTCTTCTTCATCGCCTTCACCAGTTTGCCCTCCTTCACATTCTCAGCTCCATTGAAGTTGATGGTCTTGATCTTGACCTTGTTGCCCCTGTCAACAGCGAACTGTACTCTGATGGCGCTGCGGATCACGGTATCCCGCTTGGTATTAACCTTGACATCAACATTCTGGAAACCTTTTTCCTTATAATATCTTTTTATGATATCCGATGATGTCTTTGCAATATATTCGGAGAACTCTCCTCCTCGACGAAGATTAAGACGCTCGAGAAGCTCCTTCTGTTCACCGCTTTTTACACCGCTGAATGTCCAGTTTGATACGCGAGGCCTCTCTATGATCCTGACCTTGAAAAACGCAGTATCCTTTGCAGGAGCAATGGAATCAATGACAACAGACACATCCTCGAAGTATCTCTGCGCCCAAAGTCTGTTGACGATAGACGAAAATTCTTCGCTTGGAACAGTCACCTCATTACCCTTGTGAAGACCTGTCAGAGACAATATCTGCTCGGGAGAGAAGTAGCTGTTCCCTTCCACTGACACACCTCCGATGATATATTTCTTAGGATTGTTATAATCTACCATGATGTTCTGCGCCACGGCTGTAAAGGGCATCAGAGTCAGAATCAGACAGATTAATCTACGTATTTTCATTTCTTAATTCTTAATTCAAAACTGCAAATATACGCAATTATTTGACTTTTCCATAACGTCTTTCACGTTTCGCATACTCTTCCAATGCTTCACGGAACTCATTCTTCCTGAAATCCGGCCATAAAGTATCTACAAAAAGGAACTCAGAATAAGCGCTCTGCCACAGCAGATAATTACTCAATCTATTTTCTCCGGAGGTACGCACGATGAGATCCGGATCAGGAATTCCTGCAGTCGCAAGATATGCATCGAAACCACCGACGCCCATATTCATCATATCATTCAATCTTTCCGGGCAGGTGCAGGCTTCTGCAATCATTTTCTTTGCAGCCTGAAGAATATCCCACTTTCCGCTGTAGCTCAAGAACACGACAAGAGTGAGAGTTTCGTTTGAAGCCGTCCTGGCCATACACGAATCAATCGTCGCTACAAGTTCTGGAGCAAGTCTTTCTCTGTTTCCTATCACAATGAATCTCACGCCATTACGGTCAAGCTTATCCATTTCAGCCGCCATAGCCTTGACCATCAGACCCATCAGCGCATCGACTTCAGCCTGCGGACGGTTCCAGTTTTCTTCGGAAAATGCATATACAGAAAGGTACTTCACACCTGATTCGATTGCCGATTCCACACAGGCACGGACACTCTCGACTCCTTCGATGTGCCCGAAAACTCTATCCTTTCCTCTTTCCTTGGCCCAACGTCCGTTACCGTCCATTATCAAGGAAACATGCACAGGGATACTATTATTCATAGGTAATGATTTCTAATGTCTTACGTTTCTCACATCCTCACCCCAGTAAAGTTTCTCAGTCAAAGCCTGAATGAAATTTGACTTGTTCAGCCGGACGCGTTTAAGCGAAAACTGTGCCATTTTGATTGAAATTATTGCCGATTCCGGCACATCACAAGTCCTGTTATCGGATGAAAACTCGAAATAGCCGTCTCGTGACTGAGTGGTAAGAACAATCTCTGACGTATCAGGAACGACCAAAGGTCGGACATTCAGATTATGGGGAGCAATCGGAGAGATTATCAGGACTTTTGATTCAGGCAGGACAATCGGTCCTCCCACACTGAGAGAATACGCAGTCGATCCGGAACTTGTGGATATCACAAGTCCGTCTCCCCAATATGTAGGTAGTTTCACACCATCCACGCAGACATCAACTCCAAGCATGGCGGCTCCACTTCGCCTTACGGTCATCTCGTTGACTGCATATGAAGAACTGTCATCAGTCATCGTCTCCCCTACCTTCAGTTCCGCATTCAGGACTGCACGTGATTCGACAATATAGTCCCCGGAAAGGATTGCGTCTGCGATATCCTCCGCTCGTCCTTCTGACAGGAATCCCATTCTACCCATATTTACCCCTGCAACCGGAACAGAATACGAAAGTGCTATAAGTGCTGCTGAAAGGAACGTTCCGTCGCCTCCCACACTCAAGAGCATATCCGTACCGTCTTCCAGGGCTGAGTCTGACTCCACATAATATACACTGCACCCGCCTCTTTCCAGATCAGAAACAAGTCCGAGGAACCTTGAATCCGAACGCAGATGTCCGTCACCTATATATACAGCTATCTTCATATTATCGTTCTTCTAAGAAAACAGACCTCAAAAATACTATAATATTCTTAAATTTGAAGTTTATTATTTAATTTTGTCGCCTTAAAATGAAACAGTCATGACAAGACTCAGCGTCAATATCAACAAGATAGCTACTATCAGAAATGCCAGAGGAGGCAACATGCCTGATGTCCTGAAGGCAGCATCTGACTGCGAGAGATTCGGAGCAGAAGGCATTACAGTACATCCAAGACCTGATGAAAGGCACATCAGATACGATGATGTGAGAAGGCTCAAGCCTATTGTGACCACGGAGTTCAACATCGAAGGCAACCCTATACCATCCTTCATAGACCTTGTACTGGAGAACAAGCCGGCCCAGGTTACACTTGTGCCTGATGCTCATGATGCCATCACATCAAACTCCGGTTGGAATACACTGGTACACAGAGAGTTCCTTACAGAAGTCTGCCAGGAATTCAAGAGCCATGGTATCAGGACATCAATATTTGTCGATCCTGACCCTAAGATGGCAGAAGGTGCAGCTCTCTGCGGATGCGACAGAGTGGAACTTTATACGGAATCCTATGCCAGGATGTTCTGCAATGATCCTGAAACCGCAATCAGGCCATTCATACAGACTGCTGAAACAGCGCGGGACTGCGGGCTTGGTCTTAACGCCGGACATGACCTCAATCTTGACAATCTGGAATATTTCATAAAGAACATACCTTGGACAGACGAAGTTTCCATAGGGCACGCCATAATTTGCGATGCACTTTACATGGGACTTGAAAGAACTATACAGGAATACCTTTCCAAAGTTCATATTTTTTAATATCTTTGTAGAATGTTTCACAGAAACAGAGAGAATAACAACAAATAAATAACACACACAAATGAAAAATCTATCACTGATCATCAGTATCGTTGCACTTGCTGCTGCAACTGTTTTTGGAGTATTGTATCTCACTGACGGCAGCAAGAAGTCTGACGTTGCAACAGAGGAGGTTTCTTCTGAGGCTGCAGCAAGCAAAGGAGACATCGTTTACATCGACCTTGACAGAATCCTCATGGAATATGACATGGCAAATGACCTCAGGTCAGTTGTCGAGACCAAGGTCCAGAATATCGAAGCTGAGGTAAACAGAAGAGGCAAGAAGCTCGAGAATGAAGTAAAGTCATTCCAGGAGAAGCTCAACAAGGGGCTCATGACAAGATCGGTTGCCGAAGTTCAGCAGCAGAAGCTCGTGCAGCAGGAGCAGGAATTCAACAACTATGCAGCTCAGAAGCAGGCAGAGATCCAGGAAGAGCAGGTAGTGATGATGAACCAGCTCGGTGATGCAATCAAGACATTCATCGACAAGTACAATGCAGAAAAGCAGTATGCAATGATTCTCTCAAACAACGGTGGAGCACCTGTAATCACTGCCGATGCTGCTCTTGACATCACAGACGACGTTATCGCCGGTCTTAACGATGAATACATCAAGACAAAGAACGACAAAAGCAAAGAGTAAGAATTGAAGATAGCAATACTGTCCTGTTTTTATCCCTATAGAGGGGGAATATCTCAGTTTAACGCATGCCTTTATGGTGAACTGAGCAGAAATCACGATGTCAAGGCTTTCAATTTCAGCCGGCAATATCCTGAATTCCTCTTCCCGGGCAAGACACAGTTTGTTACAGAAGACGATGAGGCCGTACCGGTGGAGAGCACAGCTCTGCTGGATACGGCCAATCCGTTCTCTTATATAAAGACTTATAAGGCAATCAGGGACTGGAATCCGGATGTACTGATAGTAAGATACTGGATGTCATATTTCGGTCCGTCACTGGGTTACATCACCAGAAGGATGAAGAAACACTGCAAAGTAGTCTCCATACTTGACAACGTAGTGCCTCATGAGCCGAGATTTTTCGACACACCTCTTACGAAATACTTTCTCAAAGGGAGTACAGGTTGTGTCACACTGTGCGAAGCCGTATCTGAAGATCTTCTGAGAATAAGTCCGAAGTCCACATATACGGTAATACAGCACCCGTTATATTCCCATTTCGGAGCCAAGAAGGACAGGGATGCAGCAGAAAGAAAACTCGGGCTCAAGCCCGGCAGAAAGAACATACTGTTTTTCGGTCTTATAAGGAAATACAAGGGGCTTGACATCCTGCTGGAAGCCTTTGGCATGCTTTCGGATGAATACCAGCTCATAGTAGCCGGCGAGCCGTACGGATCATTTGAGCCATACCAGCAGATAATCGACAGGATACCGGGGAAGGACCGGATTGTGAAAGAACTTAAATACATCAAGGATTCCGAAGTGTCGGACTACTTTTCCGCAGCAGACCTCGCTGTACTCCCATACAGGTCTGCAACTCAAAGCGGAATCAGTTCTGTATCATATCACTTTGAGGTTCCCATGATTGTTACGGATGTAGGTGGGCTGAAGGAGACTATCGGAGACCGAGGGACAGGTATGGTCGTGCAGGACAGCTCGCCGGAATCCATAAAAAATGCAATAGAAGAATATTTCTCAAATCCGCAGATTGCAGAAGACTGCATAAGGAACATACGTAGCGAAAAGGACAGACTTTCCTGGAGCGGATTTGCTGAAAGACTGATTGAATTCATCGGACGACTTTAATATAGATTGAAATGAAAATATTTATCAGACATATCCTCAGAACGGCACTGACACTTGCTGTGTCCGCAGCAGTATCGAATGTCGCTGCAGGACAGGATTACGTCAGTACACCGGTTGAGATATCCAAGGAAAAGGTCAGAATTGACGGAAAGATATGCTATTCTCACATCGTTCTCGAGAAGCAGACACTCTATTCGATAAGCAAGGCCTATGGAATAAGCGTGGATGATATATATAGATTCAATCCCACCTTGAAAGAGACAGGTCTCAAGAAGAATTCTATAATAATAATCCCTTCACAAGAGGCCCTGAAGTCTGAGAATGCCATTCAGCAGCCAGCTGTCAGGGATGAGATGACTGAGAAAAAAGAGACTGTAAGAAAAGATGCAGCCAAGGATACTGAAAATACAGTAAAGGAAGATAAGAAAGAGGACAAGAAGATAGAGAAGAAACAGCAGAAGGAGAGGACACATAGAATACACATTGCGAAATGGTATGAGGACCTTGATGTAATATCCGAGCAGTACGGGGTCTCAGTCGCAGACATAATGGCAGCCAACAATCTGAAAGGAAGAAAACTGAGTAAAAGGCAGAAACTCATAATCCCTTATCCGGGAGAAGTCATCACACCTGCAGAAGAAGTAAAGGAAGATACTCTACGAGTGGAGCCGTCTGTTGAAATCGCGGAGATTGCAGGACAGCAGGACAGCATCGTGAATGTACAGCCCAAGGAAAAAATCAATGCTACGATACTTCTCCCTCTGACGGAATCTGATGGTGAGCCTATCCGCAACAACATGGACTTCTATTGTGGAGCTCTGCTCGCGGTATATGATCTGGCCAATGAGGGCATCAACTGCAATCTGAACGTTCATGACATCCATAGCAATGACACTCCGTTCAGCTTAGAGAGCCTGACAGGAAGCGACGTAATCATAGGCCCTGTTTCAACTGCTGACCTCACACGTCTGTTCAACGTTATCGGTGACAACACACTGGTAGTGTCACCGCTGGATCCGAGAGCAGAAAAGCTTACTCACAGCCATAGTTCCATGATACAGATCCCGACACCTCAGAGTACACAGTACCACGACCTTGTAACATGGCTGGAAGACGATTATGTGGCAGGTGACCGTGTGGTACTCATAACGGAGAAGGGTGCAAGACAGACTACAGTGACCACCGTCATGAAAGAAGCTCTGGATTCTTCATCACTCGCCTACAACACATTCTCTTACAGCATCCTTGAGGGACGTGACATATCACAGCCATTGACTGGCCTGATGAGTCTGGAAGGTAAAAACCGGATTGTCATAGCGTCTGAGAGCGAAGCATTTGTAAACGACGTCATAAGAAATCTCAACCTATTGATTTATAACAACATAGACATAACTATCTATGCTCCGTCCAAGATAAGAGGATTTGAGACAATTGAAGTGGAGAACCTGCATAAGACATCTATGCATGTCAGCCTGGCCTACTATATCGACTATGACGACCCCAAGGTAAAGGACTTCCTGCTGAAATACCGCGCTCTATATAATACTGAGCCTAATCAGTTCGCGTTCCAGGGTTACGACGTAGCCAGATACTTCATCGAATTATGCTCTAAATACGGAGATGGCTGGAAGGAAAATATTGGCAGTCATGACATGAATATGCTGCAGAGTACATTCAATATACGTAAGAAGGAAATCGGAGGCTATATTAACGAAGGAGTACGCAGGATAGTATATGAAAACGGATATTCCATAAAGGCAATCAGATGATTACTTGCCTGAAAGAAGAGATTCGGCATTTGCGACTGCGGCTTCCGTGAGTGTAGAGCCACTGAGCATACGTGCGACTTCGAGGACTCTCTGCTTGTCGGAGAGTCTTTCTATTTTTGAAACAGCTCTGGATGAGATAGGATCGATCTCCTTGGAAACAAGATAATGAGCACTGCCCTTTGCAGCTACCTGAGGAAGATGAGTGATTGCAAAGACCTGCATATATGTACCCATATTACATATCATGGAGCCCATCTTGTCAGCTACACTTCCTGAGACTCCTGTATCGATCTCGTCAAAAATCATGGTAGGCATATCTGCATAACGGGCTCTCATAGCCTTGAGGGCAAGCATTATTCTGGACATTTCTCCGCCCGATGCGCACTTTGACACATCCACAGCGTTCTTTCCTGTCGATGAGAATCTGAAAGATACCGTGTCACTACCTGTCGGACCTACTGGACAGTCAGAGAGGCTGACTTCAAATATAGCAAAAGGAAGCTCAAGATCTCTTATAGACTGAGTGAGTTCTCCTGCAAATTTGACGGCTGCTTCACAACGTCTCTGATGAAGCATATCTGCCAGATTACCGAGTTCCTTTTCTGTCATGGAAATCTCAGACTGCAGCTGCATTCTCTTCTCAATCAACGCCGTCGAATCAAAAAGAAGTTCCGAAAGAGAATCCCTTACTGCAATGAGTTCGGATTCATCATGGCACGAGTGTTTCTGCATCAACGAATACAGCAGAGACATCCTGTCCTCCACCGCCTCAAGGCGTTCCGGAGAGACATCTATCCTGGAATTCAAGGCAGACACTTCCGAATATATATCATCAAGCTCTCTACGACAGCTGTCTATCCTTTCCGAAAGCTCAATTACTGACGGCACATATCTGCTCACTCGAGAAAGAGCCTTGTCCACTTCCTTGAGGGACGAATCCAATGAGAGCATATCAGAAGACGGAGCGAAAAGCTCTTCGACTGCTGAAAGGGCCGTCTTGATATCCTCGGCATTTGCAAGCTGTTTCTGCTCCTCCTCCAATTCTTCAAGTTCTCCCACTCTCAAGGATGCTGATTCCAACTGGCGATACTGAGCTTCATTATAGTCCTGCTCGGCTGAAATACGGGAAATCTTCTGTTCGACATCCTTCAGCTCAGTACGTTGTGCCGCAAGTGTACGCCAAACATCCATGCATTTGCTGCGCAGATCTGCATTGCCTGCAAAATAGTCAAGTGTCTCGAGCTGGAAATTCCTGTCAGACAACATAAGTGTCTGATGCTGGGAGTGAATATCGATGAGGCCTGATGAAATATCCTGCAATACCGTTACAGGAACCGGTGAGTCATTGACAAAGGCTCTTGAACGGCCCGAACGGTTCACAACCCGTCTTATGATAAGATGTCCTCCATCCCATTCCACCTCATTTTCTTCCAGAAGCGCTTTTGTCACACCATTGTCCTCTGCCTCAAACTCAGCCTCCACCACGCAATTTTCCGCGCCGTCAGAGACCATTGATGCGTCTGCCTTCGCTCCCATAAGCAGAGACAGGGCACCGAGAAGAATTGATTTACCGGCTCCGGTCTGGCCCGTTATAATAATCAGACCCTCCGGAAAATCAATCTCCAGAGAGTCTATCAAAACGTAATTTCTGACCTGAAGCCGAGACAGCATGGCAAATTACTCTTCGTCCTGTTTTGCCATTCTATAGAATACCTCGCCCTGCTGGAACTCTTCAATAGCTACAAGGCTTGGCTTAGGCTGTCTTTCGTAATATTTTGAGATTTCGATCTGCTCACGATTCTCGAAAACCTCTTCCATTGTATCGCGATCGTTCTTGAAATCCTCAAGCTTACGGGTAAGTTCCTTCTTCTCTGCAATCGCAATCTGGTTCGCTCTCTTTGCAAGAATCACAACAGTCTCATAGATGTTTCCTGTTGGCTCTGCGAGGTCGCAAAGGTCTCTTGTCTGTGTGTTTGTAGGTGTTTTCTTTGCCATCATTATCTAAAATTTATATTTCTCTCTACTTAATTATACCGCCAGTTGCATCACGGGTTTCATTTATTTTCATCCTTTTCTGCAACTTTCGACAATTTCTTTCTCTCCTTTGCAAAATCTTTCTCCGACTTATCTGCATCTTCCGAATCCGCGACATTTCGTCCCAATGCCTTCTGCACCTTGCCATAGACGACATCCAGTTCCTTTCTGTAATGCGAGTCAGGAAGTTCTCCGACGAAATTGAAATAGTCGTCAATAAATGTCAGATACCTTTCTCTCTGCTTCTGAGGAACGCTGAGAGCTGCATATTTATAAGATGACATCGCAATATAATAAAGTATATCTTCCCTGTAGATATTCTCGGCATCATCCTTCAGAACATTTCTGAATGCAACTCTTGATGCAAGATAGTCTTCCATCTTATAGTATAGCTTTGCTCCCTCATACGCCTTCTTATCCAGACGTTCTCCAAGTTCTATGAGCATTTCACGGCAAGAAGCGATCTTGTCAGACTGAGGATAATCAATTATATACTCAGAAATTGCATTCATCGCCTTATAAGTAGGAGTCTGGTCGAGCTCATATCTCAAAGTCTGAAGATACAGACAGTCCAGGCGAAGATACCTTGCCTCGGGTGCAAAGGGACTTCTCGGATAGTTTGTGACGAATGTATCGAAATTGGTCTCTGCCGTATAGTAATCCTTGGCATTATAATTACTCAGTCCCCAATAATACTTGACTGTATCATCCTTCTCCGTACCTTCCGTAAGCATGGACAGAGACTCAAAAAGCGCAGCAGACTTGGAATATTTCTTGTTGTTGAAATATTCGAATGCAGCCTTATATTTTGCATCTACATCATTGCTGTTCAAAAGAATCTCATACTGAGACTTGCACGAGCTGAAAGCCAAAACCGCCAATAGTGCAAATAGAATTCTATATCTCATCTCGAATAAATTATTTCATCTTTAGGAATTTCTCCACATCCAGAGCGGCACGACAGCCTGAGGCCGCAGCCGTAATAGCCTGCCTGTAGACAGGATCCTGAACATCGCCTGCTGCAAATACTCCCTCCACATTAGTCTTGGACGACTTGCCGTCAGTGATGATATACCCATCTTTATCCACAGCCACCCATTGGCTGAAAAGTTCGGAATTAGGATGATGACCTATTGCCAGGAAGAATCCGTCAACAGCTATATCGAAGACCTCACCGTCCTTTCTCAAGAGTCTCGCACCTGTAACGCCATATTCATCACCGAGGACCTCCTGGGTGTTGCAGTTCCAGAGTATCTCGATATTCTCTGTACTTCTGACGCGCTCCTGCATAGCCTCTGACGCTCTCAGGACGTCCCTTCTAACTATCATATAGACCTTCTTGCAGAGTCCGGCAAGATATGTAGCCTCTTCGCAGGCAGTATCTCCGCCGCCTACCACAGCCACAGACTTCTTTCTATAGAAGAATCCGTCACACGTAGCACAGGCAGAGACTCCAAGACCTCTGTATTTTACCTCAGACGGAAGGCCGAGATATTTTGCGGTTGCCCCTGTTGCAATTACAAGAGTTTCAGCCTCGATTTCCTTCTCTGCGTCAATGACCACCTTGAAAGGTCTTTCTGAAAGATCCACAGAAGTGACAGCACCCATACGTATGTCGGCTCCTAACCTTACAGCCTGAGCTCTCATCTGAGCCATGAGCTCGCTTCCTCCAATACCGTTCTCAAATCCCGGATAGTTCTCTATATCTGTTGTTGTTGTCAATTGACCACCAGGCTGAACACCTTCATACAAAACAGACCCGACATCCGCTCTTGAAGCGTATATCGCAGCCGTATAACCAGCCGGACCACCTCCGACAATAAGACACTGTACTTTCTCCATAATAACTTCCTAATTATATCCTGCCTGAAAACACGAGACAAGCAACCTGCAAATATAATGCTTTTTTCAGACTTTCATAAGATGATCCTTCGCCATTCTGTAAATCCATCCCAAAAGACAGTCAGGGAGGATTATTATTATCGGCAGGAATATCTTGTTCAGAAGACCAGGCATGGTGCCTCTGCATCTCCAGAATGTTGCCCGGAGCGCTCTTCTGACGGCTTTTTCAGGACTTATCATCACAGTAAGGGCACGTGCAAGCTTCTTCAGGCTTGGCTTGATCCCGATAAGAGGAGTATCTACAGCACCGAAATATGCATTTGTGACACTTACTCCAGTCCTCTGACATTCTATTCTCAATTCTCTTGAATAATCTCTGACGAAACGCTTGGTACTGCCATACATTCCGATTCCAGGCCAGTTCATCCACGCTGCAAGCGAAGAAATATTGAGGATATAGCCACACTTTCTTTCCTTCATCGCACCCACATATTTACGGCAGAGCATCAGAGGTGTATTCATATGCACCATCATTATTATTTTCAGCATCCTCTCAGATGTCCTGTCTATAGCCTGGCAATACATCACTCCGGCATTGTTCACAAGCACTTCCACCTCACATCCTTCAGCCTGCGTAATATCATAAATCCTGTCTGCAGCATCAGCCACAGAAAGATCCTGAACTATAGGAAGAATCTTCAGATCCTGCTTACTGCCTGCAGGCACCTTATCCGACGAATTGACCGCCGCCTTGACAAACTCTTCTGTCTCGAGAAGACCGGTCCTGTTTATATCGACCAGAACCACATTATAGCCCTTCAGAGCAAGCTCCTTTGAATAGATCCTGCCCATTCCGGAAGCTGCTCCGGTAACCAAGGCATATCGCCTGTATCCCTTAAAAACATTTCCCATATCTTTGTGCAATTCAAAAAACAGCGCAAAGATATTAAAAATATCGCATATTTGGAATTTTGAATTATTCTAAATATCTTTGTAGCATGAATACACACAAATGCCCTACTTTGGAAGAATTCAAGGAAATTCTCAAGAAACATTCGCTGAAGGCGACTCCTCAGAGACTTGCTGTCCACGAGGCCATGATTGAACTCGGTCATGCCTCAGCAGACATGGTTACAGAAAAAATCAAAGCCAAAGAGACCGCAAAAGTCACTCTGGCTTCGGTTTATAATATTCTGACGCATATGGCCATGCTCAAAGTCTATAGCTACAGGCTGAGCGCCAACAACAAGATGTATTTCGATGTCAACACATTCAAGCACATCCATCTGTACGACCATGAGAACCATATTTTCAAGGATGTGGTCGATGATGACCTCATTGCCCTGATAGAGTCTCATCTGATGCGCAAGAAAATCAAAGGATACAAGATCGAGGGTGTCGATATCCAGATTGTTGCACATCCTACAAAGAAGAAGTACCTCGTCTAGTTCCCTTGATTATACAGAATACAAACAAAGCGATAGCTGTCACGATTCCTGTCACATATCCGACAATCGGAGCAAGTCCGAAGCCAAGAGGAGCGACCAGGATGAAACATACACAGATGAAAGTCAGGAAAGCTGCTGGAATTGAACACATCCAATGCGGCTTTCCTTTATTTATGAGGTAGGCAGATGCTGTCCACATGACAATGGCAGCCAGCACCTGATTAGCAATGCCAAGATAGCTCCATGCAGTAGAGAAATCAACCTTGCAGAACATGAATGCGACAGCAAATATCGGGAGACAGATCACAAGACGCTTTACGACAGGCTTCTGGTCATATTTCAACATATCTGCCAAAGAAAGTCTCAGGCTTCTGAATGCCGTATCACCTGATGTAATCGGACAGATAACTACTCCAAGAATGGCAACCACCGCTCCCACCTTGCCAAGCCAGCTCTTACATATCATATCTACAAGATCCGCTGCCTGAGCATTTCTGACGATTACTCCGTTGATTTCAGTACCTACTGAGGTCATTGCGTTATTGAGTCCTTCAGGACCGCCGCAATATGCGATTGCTGCAGATGCCCATATCATAGCTACAATACCTTCAGCGATCATCGCGCCATAAAATACAGGACGGGCATATTTCTCATTCTTGAGACAGCGTGCCATCATAGGAGACTGCGTGGCATGGAATCCGGAAATAGCACCACATGAAATGACGATGAACATCATCGGAAAAATAAGATTCTGTTCAGGATTCGAGTGCCAGTTCTTCAACACAGACGGAGTGAGCTCCAACATCTCGTGAGTACCGTTGATATCTCCGACCACAAGCATGACACCAACTCCAAAAGCCATGAAAAGAAGTGTGGCGCCCATGAACGGATAAATCGAGCCGATGATCTTGTCAATCGGCAGGAGTGTTGCAATTATATAATATCCGAATATCACATAAAGCCATATCTCTTTGCTCACACCTGTCAGATTCTGCATCAGTCCGGACGGGCCTATGACAAATGAGACTCCGACAGCAATCAGAAGGAATATCACTACGATGTTCAGAAATACCTTCATTCCGTTGCCAAGATATTTTGCCGTCAGCTCCGGCATATTGACACCACCGTTTCTCAAAGACATCATACCGGCGAAGAAATCATGTACGGCTCCCATGAAAATACAGCCTACCACAATCCATATATAGGCTGCAGGTCCGAAAGCAGCACCTGAAACAGCACCGAAAATCGGACCGAGGCCGGCAATATTCAGAAACTGGATTACAAAGACCTTCCATGTAGGCATGGGTGTAAAGTCCACACCATCAGCGAGTTCATAAGCAGGGGTCTTTCTTGAGGGATCTACATCAAGATATTTACCGACAAGTTTGCCATAGAGGAAATATCCTGCTACAAGCAATAGAATAGATACTATAAATGTAATCATAGATTAATTTTTGTGACATCAAATGTACCATGTTTAGAGTTCAAATGCAACAATTCACTCAAAAATCGCATCTTGATGTGGATTATAAGAATGTAAAACGTTATTATGAAGAAAATACTTGCATACACTATTGCTCTCGGCATAATTACCCTCCTTTCAGTGACCTCGTGTAAGAAAGATGAGACAATCTGCTACAACAATGTCACAATGGGAAATGTTGACGGAGAGACAATCATCAGCGACCAGGGAAACACCTTCGACATTGCTGAGTCCCCGTTCAAGATCAATCTCAATGACTACGAATACGGAAGAGTCATGATGGCATGTGATGTCCTCCGACAGACATCAGACTCAAGATACGACATCAGGATTCTCGGCATAACGTCAGTACTTACCAAAGACGCTGTCAAGGCAAGTACAATCACCGATCCGGAATCCGAACTTGCTGTTGAGGATGCAATCATAATAAGGGAAATGTGGTATGGCGGAGGTTATCTCAACATGCTCATCGAGTTTGCCCAGAAGAAAGACAGTCAGACAAAGCATTTCATAAATCTCATTCATGAAGACACTGCGGAAGGAGACGGTTACACCTTCACACTTCGTCACAATGCATATGGAGAAGTTCCTGTAGCCAATGAAGTCTTTGTGAGTTCAGCAGGATATGTAAGTTTCCCTATTGCTGACATCATAGAAGGCGACGAAGCCAACCTGACCATAAAATGGAAATCCCATAAGTATCATAACGGTGAGTACGACCTTTATGAGAAGGAGGATATCAAGGAAGATTGCAAATGGAAAAGAACGGGATATGAGCACAAATCAAGAGAGCTCAAGAGTGCTGCTACTTTCCGTGCCAGATAAACAACTAAAACACCGTGAATGCCTGCCAGGACCCGTTGGTCTCGGCAGGTTTTTCCTTATCATCAGTCAGATTGACAAAGAAGTCAAAACCAGTCCATTCTTCTATCTGGTCTACTGATACGGCGAACTCAGTATAGTCATGTCCCTTGAGATCCTTATGTGGAAGCCAGAATCCTATAGAGCATGCTTCCGATATGCTCTTTTCCCCTCTCCTGACCTTCAGAGCCACCTTCCAATAATAATTCGGCACAGGCAGTACCCTTCCGTCGTTCTTGTTGGTTATGCTAAGAGCCGCAAGATTTTCATTGATCTTACGGAAAGACGCCCCTGTAACTATATATAAGGTATCATCCTGAGGGATCACCTCCCGCAGGGCTTCCTCAAGCTTTGCCCACACTCCCCCATTGAATCCGTTCTGAATCTGCGGAGTCATATTTGTCGAATAATAAGTCTGAGCCTGCATCTGAGGCACTGCATTGCGATCCGCATTCGGAATATGATGCCCCCTTGCATAAAAGTTCTTGGGATAGTTCACCGTAGGTACGCTGGCGCCATATCCACTTTTCACGCTGGTCTGCACATCTTCCGGAAGTTTCGGATCATATCCCCAGATTTCCTCCCTGCCGGTAGTGGTATGAGAATGGCACAACGGGTATGCCACCCAATAAGATGTATATGTATCCTCGTCATACAGAACAGTATAATTACGCTGAAGTCTTCCTTCCATTTCCGCATAATGAGTAAGGCAATGTTCTGCTTCACTTCGCCACTCCCCAGGCAATTCAAGCCAAGAGACACCATCAAGGCAAGTAGCTGCAGGAGTCTCCGTCTGCTGCGAGGTGACAGGAAGTTTCCTCACCGGACCGCAGCCCCATATAAGATAAAGGGCAGCGAGAACGATAACAGAAACCGACAATATAATCAGGATTATTTTTACTGGTTTTCTCATATTTCATCATATAACAGGGTCAAAGTTATTAAAAGTGGTACAATTTTTCAGTCAATCCGCTAAAAACATCGAAAGTTTATTTCAAAATATTGCAGTTTAGAAATTTTTACTTATCTTTGCAGTCCTTAAAACCAACATGGTGCCCATAGTTCAGTTGGTTAGAGCGTCAGATTGTGGTTCTGAATGTCGTGGGTTCGAATCCCACTGGGCACCCAAAAGGAAGTCTTCGGACTTCCTTTTTTTGTTATGCATAGCCCTGTCATCTAAACACCTGACTCTCAGCGCCTTACAAAAACACGATTCCCCCGCGGCGGGGAATCGCATATCAGCATCTCGCTAATACCCAGCGGGTTAGGCGCCAGGCAAAAATGCGAAGACAGACGAGCTGATCACGTTATCAATCCACAAAATAAAGCAAAAAGCATAAAATAAAGCAAAAAACTGCATGCGAAAGCACCAAAGGCTTGTATAAGGAGAGTATCCCGGATATTTTTGCAGAAAAAGACGAGATGAGACTGAAAGATCTATGTGCGGACGAGATGCCGAGGGAGAAACTGATGAGCAAAGGGGCAGAATCACTGAGCAATACGGAACTGCTGGCGATACTGCTGAGAACAGGACGAGACGGCGTGAATGTCATCGACATGGCAAGGGAGTTGCTTAAAAGCGGAGACGGAAGTCTGAACGGGCTTGCGGAAATGAGTGTAAACCGGCTATGTACCATAAACGGGATAGGCCCTGGCAAGGCAATCACCGTCGCAGCGGCATTCGAGCTGGGCAGAAGGGCTGCAGTGGAAGCTGCAGGATGGACCGCAGAAACAATAGCGTCGGCAGAGAAGGTCTTCCGGATCATGCAACCTGTCGTAAAGGACCTTGACCACGAGCAGTGCTGGGCATTATTCCTCAACCGGTCCAACAGACTTATATGCAAGGAACTCATCAGCAGCGGAGGCTTTGACAGCACTGTAATCGACAACAGGATGATAATACGCAAGGCTATCGACCGGAAGGCATCGGCAATGATTCTGGTACACAATCATCCGTCGGGAAACGCCCTTCCAAGTGCGGCGGATATAGAAATGACCAAAATGCTGAACAAGGCATTGAAGATATGTGACATATCACTGCTGGACCATATAATCATAGCAAAAGCATCATACTACAGTTTCGCGGACGAAAATCTTCAGAGCCTTGCGATAGTGAAAAAATAAAGATAAATTTGTGGCAGATAACAAAACATCCATAGCAATGAAAGTCATCAACCTCGGTGAGAACAACACGATTCTCAACAAATTCGTCGCTCAGATGCGAGACATCGAAGTCCAGAAGGACAGCATGAGGTTTCGTAGAAATCTTGAAAGGTTGGGTGAAATATTCGCATACGAGATCAGCAAGACTCTCGAGTATTCAGAAAAGCCTGTCACGACCCCTTTGGGCATAGCAAATATGCGCACCTATGATGACAAGTTGGTTGTAGCGACTATCCTGCGCGCTGGACTGCCTCTTCATCAGGGTATCCTGAACTATTTTGACGATGCCCAGAACGCCTTTGTGGCAGCTTATAGAAAATACGACAAGGGGGAAGGATTCCATATAAACATAGAATATGCGAGTACTCCTGATCTTGAGGGCAAGACTCTTATCCTTGCAGACACAATGCTGGCCACTGGTGCTTCATTGGAGATTGCATACAACAGACTCTGCGAGCAAGGCACACCGGAACACACACATATCGTATGTCCTATATCCAGCGCCTACGCAGTGGAATATCTCCAGAAGAATATCAGTGGAGATAAAGTGACTTTATGGGTGGCTGCAATTGATGAAGAGCTTACCAGCAAGTCATACATCGTTCCCGGTCTGGGAGATGCCGGCGACCTTGCTTACGGAATCAAGAAATAATCCCGCTACAATTCTTTGCGCAGACGTGCCTTAGGAATACCGAGCTGATCCCGGTACTTGGCTATGGTACGTCTGGCTACCTTGTAACCTTTCTCCGACATTCTCTCGACAAGTTCATCGTCAGTGAGAGGCTTGTGCTTGTTCTCATTATCCACACAGTCCTGGAGAGCCTTCTTGAGTTCACGGGTTGATACCTCTTCACCATCCTGATTCTCAAGACCTTCCGAAAAGAAATACTTGAGGGAATATATACCGAAATGTGTCTCGATATACTTACTGTTAACAACTCGTGAAATGGTAGATATATCGAAACCTGTCTTTTCCGCTATATCCTTCAGCACCATAGGTTTGAGATTCGTCTCATCACCATCTATGAAATAATCATGCTGATAGTCCAGAATAGCCTGCATCGTGCTCGAGAGGGTATTATGACGCTGCTTGACAGCCTCGACAAACCATTTTGCCGAATCGAGCTTCTTCTTCACAAATGCAGCAGCTTCCTTCTTTCCCCTCTCGGATGAATTCGCCGCCTCCATAAGTATGTCGGCATATTTCCTGTTGACTCTCAACTCGGGAACGGAAAAACGAGGCATCGACAGCAGCAGTTCGCCGTCTTTGTATTCAAGCACGAAATCCGGAACAATCTGCTGTGCCTGATCGTTATAAGAATCGTCTATCTGCCCTCCCGGTGAAGGATTGAGTTTCAAAATCTTGGCGATCGCGGCCTTGAGTTCGGTCTCGGAAAGCCCCATGCGGGACATTATCTTCTGATAATGCTTTGACGTGAATTCATTGAAATGGTCTCTGAGGATCTTCTCCGCATGTTCCACTTCTACCGACTTGTGAAGATTACGTATCTGCAGAAGGAGACATTCGCGAAGGTCACGTGCGCCTACTCCGGCAGGTTCGAACTCCTGAATAACCTTAAGCATCTGGAGAACGTCTTCCTCATCCGCATCAATGTTAGCCCTTAGCACTATGTCATCCACAACGCTATCTATACTGCGACGAAGATAGCCGTCATCATCCAGACTGCCTATTATGAATGAACCTATCGCATACTGGCTTTCGCTGAGATTACGATATCCTAACTGTTCCTGAAGGCTTTGAGTAAAACTTTCCTTGACTGAAAAGGTACTGTACTGAGGTCTCTCATCCTTGATATTGTAATTGTCGGACCTCAGACGATAAGCCGGAATCGAGTCATCCTCCTTATAATCAGAGAGTGATACTTCACGTGGAGTTTCTTCGACCTCTGTTTCAGCAGGCTGTTCCTCATCCAGTACAGGATTCTCCTCTATCTCCTTACGGATACGCTGTTCGAGCTCCTGTATCGGGAGTTCAATCAGTTTTATCGTCTGAATCTGGAGAGGAGAAAGTTTCTGAGTCTGTTTGAGTTCTAAACCTTGCTTCAACATAACACTACACTTTTACAATGTGGAGGCTATCGGTCTCAATACCTTTATTGTATCAACAATATAGGCATTTGACTTATCCACCACAGGATATGATATATTTTCCTTTACTACAAATGCACTTGGAAATGCGCTCTTGATGCGTGACAGCAGGGCCATAGCCTCTGATTTTGTCCTGAAGTCGCCCACAGTCACCTTGAAATAAGGATTGGCATATGTGCGATAAGCCTTCACATCATGATATTCCGCTTCAAATCTCTTCAATGTTTCCTCTGACTCCACCCTCGCAGACTGCTTGTTGTCAAAAAATATTCTCACACGATATCCCGCAACCGATCTTTTTGAGTTTGACGCAACCTGCCTCCTCAATGCCGCAGCAACATCCTGAGGCTGATATATTTCAACATCCGCCTTCCCGCCATTTGCCTTGAGAGGCATGATGTGAAAAATATCCTTCCCTGCCAGCAGCGAATCAACGCCGGACACATGTATATACACTACAGAATCTGCAAGTTCGTAGCCGTCAGGAACCACAATCTCCTGAGCAGAGGCATTGACTGCCGAAGCAGCCGACACCGCAATCAGAAGCACAGACAGTATCTGAAGCCTAAATCTTTTCATAGTAATTTTCCTCCAATAATCTTTTCACAGGTATATCCTTGTATTCTTTTTTCGCCTTTATGCCGGCAACCTTTCCCTGAGCCGAGATATCCACGGTACACTCCTTCAGCTTACGTACATTCATGAAACTCATCAGGGACATCAGACCGACGCTTCCGTCCAGTTCCAGCATGGCTGTGACCTTGTAATCCGAGACCGTCCTTGGCTCAAGAGTGAACGGAACGAGTGTGACGCTACCAAGAATCTTGCCAGAATGTTTCAAAGTACCCTTTACATCTTCCAGCACTACTTTTCCGGCCGGATTGTCAATTCTGACAGACAGAACCGCTTCTGCAGCACGAAGGCCCTTCATATTCACGGACTCCACCGTAGCCGACACTATGCGGATCTTTTCATATTTCTTACAGCCGGACATTGTCACAAGGAGCAATGACAGCAGAGAAATCAATATCAATATGCTTTTTCTTTTCACTTTGGAAATATTTATATAAAGGCAAAGGTAAGTATATTCGCCGAAAAAACCTATCTTTGCGCTGATGTAAAGACTAATGATATGCGCAATATAAAACCGATAACAGACCCTTCAAGACCAAAGGTGTATATAGAGACCTACGGATGCCAGATGAATGTAAACGACAGTGAAGTCATACTGTCCATTCTTCAGGATGCCGGATATGCACTTACGGAAAATATCGAACAGGCTGACGTCATCCTTGCGAACACATGTTCGATAAGGGACAATGCCGAGCAGAGGATATGGGGAAGGATCGACCAGTTCAAGATACAGAAGAAAAAGAGGAAAGGAGTCATAATAGGCATAGTAGGATGCATGGCGGAGAGACTGAAAGACGAGCTTCTCAAAGCTGTCGATATTGTTGCCGGTCCTGATTCATACAGATCCATGCCTGAGCTTCTGAAAGCTGTTGCTCCGGAGAGCCCCCAGATTGATGTCCTGCTTTCGCACGAAGAGACATATGCAGACATTTCCCCTGTAAGACTTGACAAGAACGGCATATCGGCATTCATTTCCATAATGAGGGGATGCAACAACGTATGTTCTTACTGCATAGTACCTTACACAAGAGGTAGAGAACGTAGCCGCGACGCTCACACCATTGTCCGCGAGGCTCAGGAACTATGGGAGAACGGATACAAGGAGGTGACGCTGCTCGGCCAGAATGTGGATTCATACCAGTGGGAGGGCATAGATTTCGCAGATCTGCTGGAAATGGTAGCGGCAGTGAATCCCGAGCTTAGAGTACGATTCTCCACCTCTCACCCGAAGGATATCAGCGACAAGGTCATATACACAATGGCAAGACATGCCAACATATGCAGACACATCCATCTTCCTGTACAGTCCGGCAGCAGCGTGATGCTTGAAAAGATGAGACGCAAATATGACAGGGAGTGGTATCTGGAAAGAGTTGACAAGATCAGAAGCGTCATGCCTGACTGCGGCATTACCACAGACGTGATTGCAGGATTCAGCGGTGAGACCGAGCAGGACCATCAGGACACGCTTTCGCTGATGGAAAAAGTAGTTTTTGACTCTGCATTCATGTTCGCATATTCAGAAAGACCGGGAACTCTGGCATCAAAGAAATACCCGGACGATATTCCTTACGAGACAAAGACAGCAAGACTTAACGAGATCATAGCCCTTCAGGGACGCATGAGTCTCAAGAGCAATGAGAAAGAGATAGGAAAGGTAATGAAGGTACTCGTGGAAGGACCTTCAAAAAAGAATCCTGACGAACTCTGCGGAAGAGCCGGAAGCAACAAGATGTGCGTCTTCCCTTCACGCGGAGAGAAGCCGGGAGACTATTGTGAGGTAGAAGTGGTATCCGTGACTTCCGCCACACTACTTTGCCGACGTATCGACTAACACCACATAATTATGGAGAAATACATACTCGCCCTCGATCAGGGAACCAGCAGTTCGAGGGCAATCGTATTTGACAGGCATGGCCGGACAATGGCTGTGTCTCAGAAGGAGTTTACCCAGATCTTCCCGAAACCGGGCTGGGTAGAACACAATCCGATGGAGATCTGGTCATCTCAGGCAGCAGTCATTGCCGAAGCCATCACTTCCATCGACATCAACGGACAGAACATCGCAGCAATCGGCATCACCAACCAGCGTGAGACCACAATCGTATGGGATGCAGAGACAGGCGCACCGGTCTATAATGCCATAGTGTGGCAGGACCGCAGGACATCCGAGTACTGCGACAGTCTGAAACGTGACGGAAGGACAGATCTGATCAGGAGCAAGACCGGACTGATCATTGATGCATACTTCAGTGCCACAAAGATCAGGTGGATCCTTGAGAACGTTCCCGGTGCACGACAGAAGGCAGAAGAAGGAAGACTTCGCTTCGGAACTGTGGACACCTGGCTCATCTGGATGCTCACAAGGGGCGAGGTACATGTCACAGACGTCAGCAATGCATCCCGGACAATGCTTTTCAACATCCACACTCTGGAATGGGACAAGGAACTGCTGCAGCTGTTCGGCATACCGGAATCCATGCTCCCTGAGGTAAAGTCCTCAAGTGAAATTTACGGATACACCAAGACAACGATCTTCGCACATGAAGTCCCTATCGCCGGCATAGCAGGAGATCAGCAGGCCGCCCTTTTCGGACAGATGTGTACCGAGCCCGGATCTGTCAAGAACACCTACGGTACGGGCTGCTTCCTCCTGATGAACAGCGGAGAGAGGCCAATAATGTCATCCAACAATCTGCTCACCACAATAGCCTGGAAGATAGGTGACACTGTAAATTACGCTCTCGAAGGCAGTATCTTCGTTGCAGGATCGGTCGTACAGTGGCTTCGTGACGGACTCGGCATAATAAAGTCGTCTTCAGAAGTGGAGGCACTTGCCGCAAGCGTCCCTGACAACGGAGGCGTATATTATGTTCCTGCCCTCACCGGACTCGGAGCCCCATACTGGGACCAGTACGCAAAAGGATGCATATACGGCATCAGCAGAGGCACGACTGCAGCACACATTGCCAGAGCCGCACTTGAGGGAATAGCTTTTCAGACAATGGACATAGTGAATGCCATGCAGAAAGATGCAGGCATCACCCTGAAGGAACTCAAGGTTGACGGCGGTGCATCGCGCAACAATCTGCTCATGCAGTTCCAGGCAGACATTCTCGAGACATCCGTCATAAGGCCGAAAGTGACCGAGACAACTGCTCTCGGGGCAGCCTACCTTGCAGGCCTGGCTACAGGATATTGGGAAAGTCTCGACCACATTAAGAGCCAGTGGGGAGTAGAGACAGAATTCACTCCTGCAGCACCTGCAGAAACCGTCGAGAGTCTCAAGAAAGGCTGGGCGGACGCAATCAGAAGAACATTAACCGTAAAATGACAGAAATCATGGAAATGTACATAAAATACATATTCGAATTCATCGGTACAATGGTACTGATACTTTTGGGTGACGGCGTATGCGCTGCAACAAGCCTGAACAGGAGCAAGGCTAAAGGAGCCGGCTGGGTGGTGATCACTCTGGGCTGGGGATTTGCCGTAATGGTAGGTGTATTCATCTCCGGATCCATTTCCGGCGCCCATCTCAACCCTGCAGTCAGCATCGGCTGCGCACTTGCAGGAACAATGGAGTGGAGCGCAGTTCCCGGCTACGTGATTGCTCAGATGCTCGGAGGCTTCACCGGTGCTGTACTGGTATGGCTTTTCTACAAGGACCACTATGATGCGACAGAAGATCCGGACACAAAGCTTGGAACCTTCTGCACAATGCCGGCAATCGAGGGGCACAAGATCAGAAACTTCTTCTGCGAGGCTCTTGCATCATGGCTTCTTGTCTTTGTAATCCTTGTTTTCGGATACGATGCAAATGTCCCTACGCTTGATGCTGCAGGAGTACATATGCATATAGGAATGGGAGAACTTGGAGCATTCCCTGTGACATGTCTGATCATGGCGATAGGTATGTCGCTCGGAGGAGCCACCGGCTATGCCATAAACCCTGCCCGCGACCTTGCGCCAAGAATTGCACACGCAGTGCTCCCTATGAAGAACAAGGGAAAGAGCGGCTGGTGCTACAGCTGGGTACCGGTGGCAGGACCGATTGTCGGAGCCGCTGCAGCTGCCTTGACATACCTGCTTCTGTTCTAAAGAATATCGAAGATCTTACCTGCTATATCGCGTGCATAGATGGTATCCGTCTGCGCGCGATATTTTTCATATACATGTTCAAAGGCCTGCCTGTTATCCGGCTTCAAAGGCTCGGCAGGGGGCGACTGCATCTTGAGAGGATTGATAGGGCTACCGTTTTTCCACACCCTGAAATCAAGATGAGGGCCTGTCGAACGTCCGGTCGAGCCGACATATCCTATCACCTGTCCCTGGCGTACTCTCTGACCGGTCTTCAATCCCTTTGCATAACCGGAAAGATGAAGATATGCTGTCGAATATACTGAATTATGTCTGATTCTTATGGTATTTCCACCGGCACCCTCATATTTCATGCTGGTAATGACTCCGTCTCCGATAGTCATCACAGGAGTGCCCTTCGGAGCAGCATAATCGACTCCAGTATGAGGCTGTACCTTCCTTGTGACAGGATGTCTGCGTGCATATGAAAATCCGGAACTTATGCGGGAGAACTTGAGCGGAGCCTTGAGGAAAGCCTTTCTCATGCTCTCACCTTTTTCGTTCCAGTATATGTTACCTCCGTCCTTCTGGTCAAACATAATTGATGGCAGGTCCTGACCGCCACGTGAGAATATGGCATAACGCACAGTATCGACTGCCACCACTTCCCCATCACACATCTTTTCCTCATACAGCACCCTGAAACGGTCCCCCTTCTGCAGTCCGAAGAAGTCCACGGTCCAGGCATAAATATCTGACAATGAGATGATAAGTTCCGGACTTGCCCCAGCCTCGATCATATCCACCCAGAGAGATGTGTTGATAGTTACATCTGCATATCTGTCCACGACAGTAACCGGTTTTTCATACACCCATGCCCCGTATGGAGACCTGCATGAAAAGACAATCCGGCTGGTACGGTCGCGGTCATAGACCAGATACTCCAGCGAATCAGGTTCGGAATAATATGCCTGATAGCTGTTTCCCACACGCAGGGTCTTCACATCAAACACATCCGAACATGCCTGAGTCAGATTATAGGCGTCCTGTGCCGACATTCCCAATGAGCCGAGCAAAGTGGAAAAGAACTGCCCGTTCTTGACTTTTCCGTCCACAACATCCAGCGAATCCGTACAGAAGCCCAGCGGCCAGGACACTTCTTCACACACATTCTCTATCTGCTGTTCTACATTCTGCCCAGCCCCTGCGCACGACGACGCAAGAGCGAGGATGGCCAATATCATATATAATTTTCTCATGACAATCATTTTGAACCGCAAAACTACTAATTTTTTCTTCTCTTGATTGTTGTATCAAAAAAAACTTACCTTTTGCCAATGTATAAATTTTTAGATTATGAGACGATTTATCACTTGTTTTATCCTCGCACTGGTTTCCTGTATCGCTTTTGCTCAGCCTCAGACGAAGTATAGCATTAAGATCATTGGAGAAGACTTCAAGCCTATTCCTAACGTAGTAATCGTTTCTGAAGTTGAAGGCATCGGCACTGTAACCGATGGACCGATATTCCGTCAAGAAACATAATGCTGAACTTCAGCTATAAATTCAACAGAAACGGCAAGCATTAAAATCAAATATTTATTCTTATATTTGACGGATGTAAGTTATACCACATAATGACCATAACCAATGATACGTAGAGAGTTTCTTAAAAGGTGCGGACTCATAGCTACAGGAGTGGCTTTGTCTGACACGATTGCAAAGGCGGATACCGCAATGGGGCTTTCGGGAAGCGGTGCAGATCTGCTTGCTGACGAAGGCAGCGATATTCATGTGAAGATCCGTTCTCTGAAGCCGGACACAGACCGTCCTATCACGGTAGTGATAATCGGAGCCGGAAACAGAGGAAGAGTGTATTCAAGATATTCGGAGCTTTTCAATGACCACATCAAGGTGGTAGGAGTCTCGGATATAATCGAAAGCAGATGCAACAACATTGCAGACAAGCATAATGTCCCTAAGGAAAACCGTTTCGGACACTATCGTGAGGTGTTCGAGAGGCCGAAGATGGCAGACGCCGTAATCATTGCGACTCCGGATGACAGACATTACGAGCCATGCATCAAGGCTATGGAATTGGGATATGACGTGCTTCTTGAAAAGCCTGCTGCACCGACGGAAAAGGAATGCCGTGAGATTCTCAAGCAGTCAGAAGAAAAAGGACGTATCATAGCGATAAGCCACGTGCTCAGATATGCTCCTTACTTCATTGCTATGAAATCCGTTGTCGATTCAGGAGCTATCGGAGATATAGTAAGCATACAACATATGGAGCCTATCCAGTATGCACATATGGCACATTCATACGTAAGAGGCAACTGGAGATGCGAGAAGGAGACCACCCCTATCATCCTTGCCAAGTCATGCCACGACCTTGACATAATCAGATGGATCGTAGGCAAGCCTTGCACAAGCATCAGCGCATACGGATCGCTTCATCTTTTCAAGAAGGAGAACATGCCTGAGGGAGCGCCGGCAAGATGTACGGACGGATGTCCTCATCAGGGAACATGTCCATATTCTGCAATCGACATCTACGTGAAGAACAAATGGCATCTGGGAGTTTTCGACCTCAAGGACCGCAACGACGAGAACGAGATCATGGAGAAGCTTCGTACAAACTGGTATGGCAGATGCGTTTACCAGTGCGACAACGACCAGCCTGACCACTATGTGGCGAACATGGAATTCGCTGATGGTGTTACATCATCGTTCACAATGGATGCATTCGCTCCTTGGGGTGGAAGAAGAACAAGAATCATGGGTACGATGGGCTTCATTGAGGGAAATTCCAAGACCTTCACACTGTGGGATTTCAAGACACGCACTCCTAAGACATGGAAAATGGACGTACAGGACTTCGACGAGTACAAGGGAGCTGGACATGGTGGCGGAGACTTCGGACTTGTAAGAGATTTCGTTGAGGCTGTGGCCCACAAGGACAGCGGCAGACTGTCAAGCTCGATCAAGGACTCGATAGAAAGCCACGTAATGGGATTCGCAGCTGAAAAGAGCCGCAAGTCCAACAGCAAAGTGAATGTCAAGGCATAAGACAAGGCACGATTATACTGGCACTTAACCATCTGTGCCAGAGCGCTTTACAAAAAGGCGATTCCCCTGCAGCGGGGAATCGCCTTTTTGCATTCCGTTGAAGATCAGCGTCTTGGGTGGCAGGTGGATAAGTCTGTTGAAAACTTTGTGTAAAATTTTGGAAGAATGTGGAAGAAAATGGAAAATTATTCATACATTTGCAAACGATAGCGTGAAAGGAAAGAAAAGTTAATTATGATCAAGTTTTTCGGCGAACATAGTGCAAAGGTTGACGACAAGGGAAGACTCATTTTCCCTGCCGCCTTCAAGGGCATTATGCCTGCCGACGGGGACATGAGATTCGTCATCAGGAAGGACACCTTCTCCGACTGTCTCGAAATGTTCACCATGTCGGAATGGGAACGCCAGTCGGAGGAAGTCCGCTCGAGGCTCAATCCGGCTTTCAATGAAAGTCACGCTAAATTCTGGAGGGCATACATGCACAACTGCACTATGGTTGAGCCTGACGCAAAGTTGGGTCGCATCACTATCCCCAAGAAGCTTCTTGAAATGATCGGCGTGACCAAGGAAGTCGTATTCTCCGGCAACGATTACAAGATCGAGATCTGGGCCAAGGAAAAGTTTGAGTCCAGCGTCATTTCAAACGAAGAATTCATCTCAATTGCCGGTTCACTGTCTGATCTTAGATAGAGGAGGTACCGGAAATGTCAGAATATCACACATCTGTATTGTTGGACGAAAGTGTATCCGCATTGGTAGAATCCATCGACGGAGTCTATGCTGATGCGACATTCGGCGGAGGCGGGCATACTGCCGAAATTCTTTCACGCTTATCACCAAATGGCAGCGTGCTCGCCTTTGACCGTGACCTTGACGCGATCGGAAACAGGATAGACGATCCCCGACTGACACTTATACGCAGTGACTTCAGATGGATACACAACCACGTTCTGAATCAGGGTTACACCGGAGGTATCGACGGAATCCTCGCAGATCTTGGAGTCTCATCACACCAGTTCGACACTGCCGAGAGAGGGTTTTCATTCAGGTACGATGCCCCGCTTGACATGAGGATGAATCAGGAGGCGGACAGAACGGCAGCAGACATAATCAACGGCTACGAGACCGAGGAGATCGAGAAGATTCTCAGAATATATGGAGAGGTTGACAACAGCCGCAGAATTGCACAGATGATAGAAAAGGCAAGACAGATTGCACCTATCAATACGACAGCCGAACTGGGAAAGGCAATAGAGAAGGCTCTTCCGAAATTTGCCGAACACAAGTTCCTTGCAAAAGTCTATCAGGCATTGAGAATCGAGGTGAATCAGGAGATGAAGTCGCTTGAAAAGTTCCTCATCGGAGCGGCAAGGTCTCTCAAGACAGGCGGAAGACTGGTAGTGATCACATATCACTCGCTTGAAGACAGGATGGTAAAGAACTTCATCAAGTCAGGAAACATAGACGGAAAAGTGGAGAAGGATTTTTACGGCAACTCAACAGCACCTCTCAAGGCAGTGAACCGCAAGCCGATCCTGCCGCAGGAAAGCGAGATTGCAGCAAACACAAGAGCAAGAAGCGCAAAATTAAGAATAGCAGTCAAGGAGGAAGAATAATGAGAAGGAATTTCTTCAGAGACATAGACTGGAAAGGTGTACTCAAGGCATGCATTGAGATACTCAGATCCATCGGAAGAGGCGACTTCCTCATAAGGATGAGAGTGGACAAGCTGTTCCCCTACATACTGTACACGGTATTCATAGGCATTCTCAGTATATGGCTGAGCTATCAGGCGGAAAAGACCATGCACAAGGTGGAGGTAAACAAGGAGAAGATAGAAAGCCTCAAATACGCACACGCAAACAAGACATGTGAGATAATCGGACTGTCAAGAATCAGTACAGTCGAAAAACTGCTCGAGGAATCAGGATCAGAATTAAGAATACCGGAGACACCGGCTTACACCATAAAGAAATAAGATGGAAAGACAGAACTTGAATACTTATGAAGACAAAAACAGGATCAGCAAGATTCTGTTGGTTTTCTATTGGGTTCTGCTTCTCGCATCCATAGCCGTCATCTGCAAGATAGCTTATATACAGTTCATCTGGGAGCCGGACGCCCAGACATTGGAGAACTTCGTGCCAAGCAACAGAAAAGTAGAGATCAAGCCGGAGCGCGGCGACATCCTGGACTGTAACGGAAGACTTCTGGCGAGTTCTACACCACTCTATACCATCCGCCTCGACTGCCAGATCCAGAAAAGGGAGTTGGAGAACGGAGCTATACAGATGGGCAGAGACACCCTTACAGAAGCCATCTGGAGACAATACGCAAAGGAATCCTGCGCCAAGCTCCCTGAAATAATCGGAGGAGACATGACAGCAGACGATTATTACAACACCATCATAATCAACAGAGATTCCAAGGACCGCCGTGGCAGAAGGAACGTCAAGCTGATCCGCGACATAGACCACAGCACCCTGCTGAAAGTAAAACAGCTGCCTCTGTTCAGACTGAAACCAAGATTCAGCGGAATGATGCTGGACACTGTAGATTCGAGAAAATATCCATACGGAGATCTCGGAAGACGAGTGATAGGAGATGTCCGTATTGACAAGGACGATCCGGAAAGAAACCGTTTCTTAGGAATAGAAGGAGAATACAACCATATACTTCACGGCAAGGAAGGTATCCAGTGGATGAAGGTGGCAGACGAGGGATCGATACTGAATCCGGACAGCACATCCGTCAAGGTAGAGCATGGCGCCAACGTAGTCAGCACAATCGACATAGCTATTCAGGATATTGCAGACAAGGCACTGAGAAACCACATCGCAGAGGATGAGACAATCGAAGGAGGATGCGTGGTGGTGATGGACGTGGAGACAGGAGCCGTAAAGGCGATGGTAAACCTGAAGAAGAACGGCAGAGGCGAGCTTGGAGAATATCTCAACATGGCAATAGGACGTGCCGGAGAGCCAGGATCGATATTCAAGACTGTCACACTGATGACTCTTCTTGAAGACGGCAAGGTAACCCTCGACACAGAGATAAAGACAAACGGAGGAAAGCTCGAAGGCTATCCGAAAGTACCGCTTGATGAAGCACTCAGAAATTATGAAAAGCATACCGGCAAGCGCACGATAACAGTCCGCGAGGGATTCAAGAGATCGTCAAACAACGTCTTCAGACATCTGACCATAAAGCATTACGGAGAAAACGAGCAGACAAGAAAGCAATTTACAGACAGACTGTTCGAATATAACCTCCATGATGCATATGAATTTGACCTGAAGGAGAAAGGCAGCAAGTCTTCCCTCAGAAAGAGCTGGACAATCCACGACCTGTACTCTACAGCAATAGGTTATTCGATTACAGAGACACCTCTCAACATGCTGGCATTCTACAACGCCATAGCGAACGGAGGAAAGATGATGAAGCCTTATATAATCAGTTCGTTCGAGAAGGATGGTCAGACCATCAGAACATTCAAACCTGTCATACTGAACGGTTCGATATGTTCAAGAAAGACTATCGACACCCTTACAACTGCTCTGAAGCTCGTAGCGCAGGAAGGTACCGCAAGACGGCTGAAGAACTCCAAATGTGCTATTGCAGGCAAGACCGGTACAGCCAGAGTGATTCTGGACGCCGAAGACAGACCTAAAAAGGGAAACCCTTATGTCAACGAAGAGGAATACAAGAAATATCAGGCAACATTCGTTGGATTCTTCCCGGCTGACGAACCGAAATACTCCGCAATAGTCACAGTATATACGGGATTGACAAGAAGCAATGGTTACGGTGGAGGAAATCACCCGGCGAGAGTGTTCGGAGAAGTGGTAGATAACCTCTGGGCTTTGGACAGCTGCTGGGGAACAGAGATAAGCGAAAGGTCGAAGATGCCCGAAATGAAAAGCACATACATCGGCACCCGCAAGGGAAACGGACCGGTACCGGATGTCAGAGGCATGGGACTCAAGGATGCAATCTTCGCTCTTGAAAACAACGGATTCAGATGCACATATGAGGGAATAGGACACGTATCGGCCCAGACCCCCGCAGCAGGAACAATATCACAGGCAGGTAAAACAGTTCATATAAGACTTAAATGAGACTTGACAGAATAATACGAAACAGCGGAGCATCCATAGTGGAAGGCTCAGGCAGCATAGACGTAAGCAACATCTGCTGTGACTCCAGAAAGGTCACTTCCGGATCGATGTTCGTCGCAGTCAAAGGTTTTGCAAGCGACGGTCACGACTACATCCCTATGGCGCTGGGCAAAGGTGCCAGAGTGATTGTATACGAAGACCAGTCTCGTCTCGATAAGCTGGAACTGCACCCTGAGCAGACTGAAGGGACTGTATTCGTAAAGACTGACTCGTCAAGACACAGTCTTGCCGTGATGGCAGCAAACTTCTACGACAATCCGTCAGAGAAACTTACACTTGTAGGAATTACAGGCACGAACGGCAAGACGACCACCGTGACTCTGCTCCACAGGATGTTCACCTCGATGGGATACAGCTGCGGTCTGCTCTCTACAATTGCAAATTATGTAGGAACAAAGGGAACTGAGGCAGTCAACACCACATCAGATCCCCTCACCATAAACAGTCTGCTCAACGAAATGGTGAAGGCAGGATGCGAATACTGCTTCATGGAAGTCAGTTCCATAGGAGTGGAACAGGAAAGGATATCCGGACTCAAGTACAAGGCAGCGATCTTCTCAAACCTGACACATGACCATCTTGACTACCACAAGACATTCGCAGAATACCTCAGATGCAAGAAGCTATATTTTGACAATCTGGACAAGGATGCAGTGGCAATAGTCAACAGCGACGACAGGAACGGCCTCGTGATGGTACAGAATACGGCAGCCAGAGTAGTCACATACTCATGCAGAAGCATGGCAGACCACACCTGCAAGGTAATAGAGCAAAGTTTTGACGGCATGCTGCTGAGAATCGACTCAAGAGAAGCGTGGACATGTCTGATTGGAAAGCATAATGCATACAACCTCCTTGCACTCTACTCGACAGCAGTCGAGCTTGGAGCTTCTCCGGAAGAGGTTCTGGTGGCGATAAGCAGTCTCAGACCGGCACCCGGACGCCTTGAAAACATGAAAGGGCCGAAGGATATTTCAGTAATCATCGATTACGCCCACACGCCTGACGCTCTGGAGAACGTACTCAAGACATTGAGAGAGATAGCCCCTGACAGACCACTTATCTGCCTTTTCGGATGCGGAGGAGACAGAGACAGGACCAAACGTCCTGAAATGGGAGCGATAGCGCAGAAATATGCAGACAGGATAGTAGTTACATCAGACAATAGCCGCTCAGAGAAGACCTCTGACATCATGGCGGACATCAAGGCAGGAATGGACCTCAGCGGCAGAGCAAAGAGCCTGTTCATTGAAGACAGGGAAGAAGCCATAAGAACTGCAGTCATGATTGCTGGCCCGGGCACTACGATCCTTCTTGCAGGAAAAGGTCACGAAACCTACCAGATCATAGGTACTGAGAAAAGACATTTTGACGAAAAAGAAATTATTGAGGAAATATTCAAGACACTTTAGGATATGTTATACGACTTGACAGAATATTTAGGAAGACTGGGAGTGGACATCCCCGGAATGGGACTGTTCGGTTACCTGTCATTCAGAGCCATAGCAGCATTCACTCTCGCCCTGCTTATCTCGATCTTCGCAGGACGAAGAATAATCGCATGGCTCCAGAAGAAACAGATCGGCGAGACAATCCGAGATCTCGGTCTTGAAGGACAGATGCAGAAGAAAGGCACTCCCACTATGGGCGGCGTCATCATTTTCATATCTCTGATCATCCCTGTACTTCTACTCGGCGACCTAAGAAATATCTATAATATTCTGCTCATAATCAGCACAGTATGGTTCTTCCTCATCGGATTTGCCGACGATTACATCAAGGTATTCAAGAAGAACAAGGAAGGAATGAGCGAGAAAGGAAAGCTCGTTGCGCAGGGGCTTATGGCATTGTCGATCGGACTTGCAGTCTGCTTCAGCGACCAGATTGTCATCAGAGAAGATGTGGCGACTGACGGTTCTGCAATCACTGCTGTCGAACAGGCAGACGCTACTGTTCCTGTAGAAACTGAAAAAGTCGATATCGTCAAAAGCACAAAGACAACTCTTCCGTTTGTAAAGAACCACGAGTTCGATTACAGCTGGCTGTCACCATTCAAAGGAGCCTGGGGAAGATACTGCAAATGGGCAATATACGTACTGATGATCGTTATAGTGATAACGGCATGCTCGAACGGAGTCAACCTCACAGACGGCATGGACGGCCTGGCAGCAGGAACATCAGCAATAGTGGGTGTGGTTCTCGGAATCTTCGCATGGCTCGGAGGCAACATTGTAAATGCCGATTACCTCAACATAATGTACATACCCGGAAGTGGTGAGGTTGCAGTATTCATGTCGGCGCTTGTAGGAGCATTGATCGGATTTCTCTGGTACAACACCTTCCCCGCTCAGGTATTCATGGGCGACACCGGAAGCCTCATGCTCGGAGGTATAATCGGAGTGACCGCAGTACTGATCAGAAAGGAACTCCTTATTCCGATTCTTTGCGGAGTATTCTTCGCAGAAAGCGTATCAGTACTTATGCAGAGATTCTATTTCAAATATACTAAGAAGAAGTATGGTGAGGGAAGAAGGATATTCAGGATGGCCCCTCTTCACCACCACTATCAGAAGGACAATATCCCGGCACTGATCCAGAGACCGGCAAAGGCCCTTCCTGAAGCAAAGATAGTATCGAGATTCTGGATCGTAGGAATCATCCTGGCGTTAGTAACAGTAGCATTATTGAAGGTTAGATAAGATATGTCAAGAGTAGTAGTATTAGGTGGCGGAGAAAGCGGTATAGGATCCGCAGTTCTCGCGAAAGTAAAAGGTTTCGATGTCTTTCTCTCTGATATGGGAAAGATTGCAGACAAGTATGTGGACATGCTCAACCAGTGGGAGATTCCGTTCGAGCAGGGCGGCCACACAGAGGAACTCATCCTCAATGCAGACGAGGTGATCAAAAGTCCGGGCATTCCTTCGACAGCCGGAATGGTGAGAAAGATCGAAGAAAAAGGAATCGGCATCATCTCCGAAATTGAATTTGCAGGCCGCTATGACTCTGCAAAAAAGGTGTGCATCACCGGAAGCAACGGAAAGACCACCACGACATCACTCATATACCATCTGCTCAAGCAGGCTGGCCTGAATGTAGGACTCGGAGGAAACATAGGCAAGAGCTACGCTTATCAGGTGGCGACAGAGAACTTCGACATCTATGTCCTGGAACTGAGCAGCTTCCAGCTCGACAACGTATATGATTTCAAGGCCGACATCGCAGTCATTACCAACATCACTCCTGACCACCTTGACAGATACGGATACAATATGGAGAACTATGTCAAGGCGAAATTCCGCATCACAAGAAACATGGACAAGGACGACTGCTTCATATTCTGCTCTGACGACGAGATAACAATCAACCACCTCAACAAGATCGTGGTGAAGGCACAGCAGTTCCCTTTCACACAGAAGACCGAGGTTGAGCAGGGCGCGTTCGTAAAAGACGACAGCATCATCGTCAGATACAAGGAAGACGAATGCGACATGTTCATCAAGGAGCTTGCACTGGGAGGAAAGCACAATGTATATAATTCAATGGCCGCAGCTCTTGCAGCAAAGGCAATGGAGATAGACAACCAGGCTATCAGGGAAGGACTTGCCACATTCCAGGCTGTCGAACACAGACTCGAAAAGGTATTGAGCATCAAGGACGTGCTCTATATCAACGACTCCAAGGCTACGAACGTAGATGCTGCATGGTACGCACTTGAGTGTCAGACAAGGCCGGTAGTATGGATCGTAGGAGGCACAGACAAGGGTAACGATTACAGCAGCCTTGTGCCGCTTGCAAAGGAAAAGGTAAAGGCTATAATCTGCATGGGTCTGGACAACCAGAAGATACATGACGCATTCATCGACGTGGTACCTAAGATGTACGACGTGACCTCGGCTCAGGACGCAGTGAAAAAGGCTCATGACCTGGCACAGGCAGGTGATGTGGTACTGTTGTCACCATGCTGCGCAAGTTTCGACCTTTTCAAGAACTACGAAGATAGAGGAAGACAATTCAAGGAAGCTGTAAGGAATCTGTAATATGGCGAAAGAAGGTAAAATAAAGGCAGAGCAAAAAGGAAGCATATGGAATTTCATCGACCGTATCGAAGGAGACAAGGTCGTATGGATAATTGTGTTCATGCTTACCCTCATCTCCGCCCTTGCCATATTCTCATCCACTTCTCAGCTTGCTGGCGGAAGCAAGGACAGGATTGACCTTATCAGAGAGCATGCGATGTTCATCGCAATAGGCTACGGACTGATATACATAATCTACAAGATCAAGAGTATAAAGGTGCTGAGGATAGCATCCAGATACGGTTTTCTTGTATCATTCATATTGCTTATACTGCTGGATTGTCATGTCCGGTGGGGATTCATAAATGCAGAATATATAAATAAGGCATGGAGAACCCTTAACCTGTTCGGACTGCAGATACATGTATTCGAGGTCGTCAAGATTGCCATGGTAATGTATCTGGCATGGGCACTTCACAGCTACAGGCAGGATTGCGAAGCAATGGAAAGGAACAAGAAGAGTCCGACCTTCTCCTATCTTAACAATATAGCAAAGATAGATTCGCTTGCATTTCTTAAACAGCCGAAATGGAAGAGAATCTTCTACCTTTACATGCCTGTAGTCATTGTGACAGTGCTTGTAAAGCCGGGCAGTAACTCAAGTATGTTGCTGATAGGTGGAATATCAATACTTATTCTGCTCATAGGCAGGATGCCTTTCAAGGAGATAGCAGGAATCATTGCACTGGGAGTTGTGGCGATCGGATTGTGCATGGGCATCTACTACGCATCTGGCAAGACTGTCTTCAGCAACATGAGATTCGATGCACTGATTGAGCGTTTCCAGGCAGACTATAGCATCGAAAGGCTCATCGAGATTGAAAACGACCCGAAGTTAGGGCCAAAATGCAAGGAATGGTATGAAGTCAGGGATGAGATCAAGCAGCCGTACAGTGCCAGAATTGCCATACACGAAGGAGGTTTGTTCGGAAAACTCAGCGGAAACAGCACTCAGAAATATGTCGTGGCACACATATACTCGGACTATATGTTCAGCTTCCTGGTTGAAGAATACGGTCTGGCTGGAGGTATCGTCATACTGATGCTGTTTGTCAGTCTCCTCGCAAGGGGCTCTCTCATAGCCAAGTTATGTCAGAATGATTTTGCAAAATACGCCGTAGGAGGTCTGTCACTTCTGATATCAGGTCAGGCATTCCTGCATATATTCGTAAATGTAGGTATAGGACCTATGACAGGACAGACTCTGCCGATGATCAGTGACGGAAGTTTTGCATTCCTCACCTTCTGCATAGCATTCGGTATAATTCTTTCCATCAGCAAGATGGCAAGGAATCAGATCCGTGAACAGGAAGAGGCCGTAGCGCCGCTGTATGAAAGTACGAAGGATGACGTGCAGGTAGCAATGGATGTATTGGAACAGATAGACAATGAATAATATGGAATACAGAAAACTTAGAGTGATAATCAGCGGAGGCGGCACAGGTGGCCACATCTTCCCTGCCCTGTCTATCGCGAACAAGCTGAAAGAGGTTAATCCTGAGACTGAAATCCTGTTTGTAGGAGCTGAAGGAAGGATGGAAATGGAGAAGGTTCCGGCTGCAGGATATGAAATAAAGGGTCTGCCCGTGGCGGGACTTCAAAGAAAGCTGACCCTGTCCAATTTCGCCCTTCCCTTCAAACTGTTCAAGAGTGTGGCTAAGGCCAGAAGGATAATCAAGGAATTCAAGCCGGACATTGCAATAGGCGTAGGAGGATATGCAAGCGCTCCCCTGCTCTGGGCTGCAGGCAGACTGGGAATACCGACACTGATACAGGAACAGAACGGATATGCCGGTCTTACTAACAAGATTGTCGGAAAGAAGGCGAAACGTATCTGCGTCGCATATGAAAACATGGAAAGATTCTTCCCCGCAGACAGGATAGTGCTCACCGGAAATCCTATCAGAAGCGAGATTGTTCCGGCAACAAAGCAGATGAAGGCAGAAGCTCTTGAATTCTATGGACTCGACCCTGACAAGAAGCATATATTCATTGTAGGAGGAAGCCTCGGAAGCGGCACATTGAACAATGCCATGAAGAAATGGATAAGCGCAGGCTGCCCTGGAGGTGAAGGCATAGAAGTGATATGGCAGTGCGGAAAATACTACAAGAAGTCAGTAGATGAATTCATGCAAGGCGTGTCTGCTCCGGGAGTATGGTATTCTGACTTCATACAGAGAATGGATCTGGCATACGCAGCTGCTGATGTGGTTATCTCGCGTTCAGGGGCAAGCTCGGTATCCGAACTGTGCGCAGCAAACAAGGCTGTCATATTCGTACCTTCGCCTAATGTTGCGGAAGACCATCAGACACATAATGCAATGGCTCTGGTAAGAAAATATGCGGCAATGATAATAACCGATGCAGAAGCACCGGAGAGACTCATGTCCACAGCCTGCTCACTGCTGGATGAGCCTGAGCGCATCGCGCTTCTTGAAAAGAACATCGGGGCGCTGGCAAAGACAAACGCCGCAATGGAAATCGTAGATGAAGTGTACTCTGTGATCGGGAACACAAAATAAAAGACCATGTACAGACATATATATTTCATTGGAATCGGTGGCATCGGAATGAGTGCCATCGCAAGATACTATAATAGGAAAGGATTCAAGGTAAGCGGTTATGACAAGACTCCGTCTCCACTTACAGCTGCCCTTGAATCTGAAGGTATTGACGTGCATTACGAGGACAACACAGACTTCATTCCGAAGGATGTGGAAGGTACGCTTGTGGTATATACTCCGGCTATTCCGAAGGATATGGGTGAACTGGTGTATGTGCAGAAGAACGGATACAAGGTAATCAAACGTTCTCGGATGCTTGGCGAGATTTCCCGCGGGCAGCGCTGCATGGCCGTAGCCGGAACACATGGAAAGACGACGACAAGTACCCTTGTGAGCCATATATTCATGTCATCAGGCGAGGGCTGCTCGGCATTTCTCGGTGGAATATCCAAGAATTATGATTCCAATCTGCTCATAAGTGACAATGATGTTGTCGTAGCTGAAGCAGATGAATTTGACCGTTCATTCCTGCAGCTGTACCCTGAAATTGCAGTCATCACATCGATGGATGCAGACCATCTTGACATATATGGAGACGAGGCGCATATCCGCGAGGCATTCAAGGAATTTGCATCTCAGGTGAGCGGAACAGTGATAGCAAAGTATGGTCTTGACATCACGCAGGATGACACCAAAGCAGAGATAAAGACATATTCATATGGTAATCCTGAAGCCGACTTCTATGCAGAATCGACGGGAGAGGGACATTTCAACCTGCACTATCCCGGTGGAGTCATAGAGGACTGCGTGGTAGGAATACCTGGCTGGGTGAATATCGAGAACGCAACCGGAGCAGCCGCAATAGGACTCACATACGGGCTTGACCCTCAGAAGATAAAGGACGCTCTGGCATCTTTCTCGGGAGTGAAGAGAAGATTCGACCTGCAGGTAAGGAAGCCGGGGTGCATATATATTGATGACTATGCTCATCATCCTGAAGAGATTTCCGCAGCGCTCAGCTCCATAAGGAACACATATCCGGGAATGAAGCTGACTGTAGCCTTCCAGCCGCATCTTTACACACGCACCAGAGACTTCGCTCCGGAATTCGCACAGGCCCTGAGCAAGGCTGACAAGCTCATCCTTCTGGATATATATCCCGCACGAGAGGAACCGATACCGGGAGTGACATCCGAAATCATCTTCAAGGATGTTACATGCAGCGAAAAAGTGCTTGTACCAAGGGCGGAGTTCATGGACTGCCTCAAAAATGAGGAGATCGAGCTGCTTGTCACGCTTGGCGCAGGAGACATAGACAGATTTGTTGGTGAAATTGCTGAAATGCTGAACAACAGAATATGATGAAAAAAAGCGTCAGATACATATTATTGAGTCTTTGCGGGGCCGTACTGGCAGGCTGCTTCCTGTATGCATATCTCGAAGGATGCAGCAACAGAGAGGCTGTCAGATGCGAAAGGCTCGAAGTAAGAGTATTGGACAGTCTCGACAACCATTTTGTATCGGCAGATGACATCAGAACATTTCTTGACCGCTCATACGGACAGTACTTAGGTCTGAGGGCCGACAGTCTGGATCTTACAGAAATAGAGAATACGGTGGACAGGAAAAGCGCCGTTCTCAAAAGCGAAGCCTATATTACAAATGACGGCACTCTTCACATAGACATCACACAACGTAAGCCAGTGGTGAGATTCCAGAAAAAAGATGGCGGATTTTACGCAGATGCCGATGGATACATATTTCCACTGCAGAAAAGCTACGCATCCCATGTTCAGGTGATAGACGGACATATTCCACTTGCGGCGAACAGCGGATATAAAGGAGAGATCGAAGATCCTAAGGAACAGGAATGGTTCTTCAAGATAATGAATCTGGTAAATTTTCTGGAAACAAAAGGCGAATGGAGAGACAAGATAGTACAGATACATGTGACGGAAAGCAGAGACCTGATACTGATACCGCGCATAGGAAACGAAAGATTCATATTCGGGCAGCCGGACGCTCTGGAAGAGAAGTTTGAAAGGATAAGGAAATATTATACGGCAATCGTCCCGGAAAAAGGCTCTGACAAATACAGGACAGTTGACATCCGATATAACGGACAGATCATTTGCAGATAAAGAAACGACATATGGAAAACAGCGAAAGACATATTGTAGCCATTGACTTGGGCTCATCCAAAATATCTGTGACCGTAGCAAAGGTCAACGACGAGGACATACAGGTCATATATTACAAGGAAACCCCTTCAACAGGCGTAAGATACAGCAGCATATACAATGATCTCCAGGCAAGGAAGGCTTTGGAGAAAGCCATCCGTGATGCAGAGGCTGAGCTTGACATAAAGATCACTCAGGCTGTTGTGGGAATGCCAAAATACCCTATCAGGCAGGAACGCGGAAACGCCACAATTCCAGACAGAGGAGAGGACGCAGAAATTACTGAGGAAGACATCGCTGACCTCAAGAGATTCGCCCAGTCACTGTTCCCTATTGAAGACAACAGCAAGGATGCGATCTACGGATCTGTGGCACAGTCTTTTTCGGATGGAGAAAATTTCCAGATAATCGAAGAGGATATCATAGGAATGAGCAGCAACACTCTGGAAGGAAACTTCAAGATATTCATCGGAAAGAAAGGCAATCTGACAAAGATAGACTCTGTGATGAACAAGGCCGGAGTGATTCCTATGAGGAAATACTTCACAGCAGAATCGACAGCAAGAGCGGTGCTGAGAGAGTCCGAGATGGAAAGCGGAGTAGCTCTGGTGGACTTCGGCGGGGGATGCACTTCTGTCTCCATATATCAGGGCAAGATAATGCGTCATTTCGCATCCATTCCGTTCGGAGGAAAGAACATCACCAACGACATAAAGACCGAATGCCAGATACCGGAGAGACTTGCTGAAAACATAAAGCTGGAGTTCGGAGCATGCATGCCGGACAAGTTGCTTAGCCTCAGCGACAAGATTCTTGACATACGAGGCAGCGGGAATGACTCCACAAAGCAGCTTTCCGTAAAATACCTCTCTGAAATAATCACTGCACGAGTGGAAGAGATATTCATGGCGATACTCTATGAAATAGAAAAGAGCGGCTTTGCAGACTCCCTCAGAAGCGGTATCGTAGTGACAGGAGGCTGCGCACAGACCGCAAACCTGGCAAATCTCATCTATGACATCTCCGGATACAAGGTCAGGATAGGATATCCGCAGAAGACATTCTCATGCGAGGGATGCGACGGACTGGCAGAGACATCTGCAGCAACGTCAATCGGTCTGATAATGTCGTCTATAAATGACCAGACCATCAACTGCGCCACCTCAAGCGACGACAGACCGGCTGCAACCGTGGTTCTGGAAGACATCGGGGTACCGGGCAATCAGGACGAGCCGCAGGGATCTTTGTTCAAGGAAGAGGAGATAGAAAAGGTAGCACCTAAGCCTGTCGTTAAGAAGAAGAAAAGGAAAGGTATAATAGAGGTATTTAAGGACAATATCTTCGGAACAGTAACAGCCAAGTTCGAAGACATATATGAAGGACTGAATGAAGACGAGAACATTGTTGCAGTCCACGACGAAGATGATGAAGAAGAAACAGAAGAAAAAGCATAAGATATGGACTATATGAAAGATCTGGAGGTGACTCCTAACGACTGGATTCCAGAGCCTGATTCGATAATCAAAGTCATCGGTGTGGGAGGTGGCGGATGTAATGCGGTCAACTATATGTACAACCAGCAGATCGAAGGTTGTACATTCGTCGTATGCAATACGGACTCACAGGCGCTAAACAAGTGCGACGTACCTGTAAAGATACAGTTGGGAGAAGGTCTTGGAGCCGGAACCAATCCTCGTGAGGGCAGGAATGCAGCTCTTGCATCTCAGGCTGAAATAGAAGAGAAAGTTCTTGGTGGCAAGACGGAGATGCTGTTCATCACTGCCGGAATGGGTGGCGGCACAGGTACGGGAGCTGCTCCGGTCATAGCCGCTCTGGCCCGTGAAAAAGGGATTCTTACCGTCGGCGTTGTGACGATTCCATTCAGGACACAGGGTGCCGAGACCATGCAGAAAGCGATAGAGGGAATAAACGAACTTGAGAAGAATGTTGACAGCCTGCTGATCATAGACAATGAAAAGCTGCTTGACGAGTATGGAGACCTGCTACTCCAGAAAGCATTCCCTCAGGCTGATGAAGTGCTCGCTACTGCAGTCAGGGGCATAACTGAAATCATAAAGAAAAAAGGTTATATCAACGTCGATTTCAGGGATGTGAAGAACATGATGAAAGACAGCGGATATGCCCTTATGGGTTGCGGTATCGGTACAGGTGAGAACCGTATCCAGCAGGCTGTGGAGAATGCTGTAAAATCTCCGCTGCTGAACAATTACGACCTCACTACCGCCAAAGACTTTCTCATAAACATTACTGTGGGAAATAACGAGCAGGGCATGACATCTTCACAATATCGTACTGTGAACGAACTGATAAAGAAACATACCGGAAAGGCTAACAACTTCAAGAGCGGACTCGTATTCGACGACGACCCTGATTTTGGAGACAAGATATCTATTACGGTAATTGTGACCGGTATCAGGATGTCAATACTACCGACACATGATCCTGAAAACATCATCACCATCGAGGAAGATTTTGTATTTACAGGGAACAGCGGACGAGAAGGCATCGAGCTACGTGAGTTCAGGAACGAAAAGATAGGCTACAACAGTGCGGCAAGCAGGAAAAAGGACCTGTTCCCTGATGACAGAAAGCCGGCTCTGCTGACAGTTGACGGACAGGACATCAGCGAACTTGAACACATTGCTGCTATCAGACGTAAATCTCCAGCCGGAAGCAAGAGGAACTAATGCATATTTTTATTACTTTTGCAGGTTAATTAATGAAAAGGATATGACAAGAAAGACAAGAGTAAGGTTTGCACCGTCTCCAACCGGTCCGCTTCATATGGGCGGAGTGAGGACAGCTCTATATAATTACCTCTTCGCCAAACAGCGTGGAGGTGACTTTATTATTAGAATAGAGGACACTGACTCTCAGAGATTCGTTCCTGGAGCAGAGAAATATATAATCGAAGCACTTAACTGGTGCGGCATAATCCCGGACGAGGGAGTTGATGCATCGGGTAATGTCGTGGAGACTGCATCAGAGCGTCATCCACATGCTCCGTACAGACAGAGCCAGAGAAAGCCTATATACAGGCAGTATGCAGAGCAGCTTGTGGCTGACGGATATGCATACTACGCTTTCGACACAGCCGAGGAGCTCGGAGCGAAGCGCGCTGAAATGGAAGCAGCAGGTCAGACATTCATCTATGGTCAGACCACCCGTATGGGACTGAGAAACTCTCTTTCAATGCCTGAATCAGAGTGGAAGGAGCTTCTTCAGACACGTACGGACTGGACTATCCGCTTCAAGATGCCGGAAAACAGAGTCGTGCAGATGGAAGACCTTATCCGTGGTCATGTAGAGGTAAACACATCCACTTTGGATGACAAGGTACTCTGGAAGAGGGCTGACGAACTGCCGACCTATCATCTTGCAAACATCGTTGACGACCATCTTATGGAAATCACAGAGGTCATCCGTGGTGAGGAATGGCTTCCATCCCTTCCGCTTCACTACCTGCTTTACGAGGCATTCGGATGGACAGAGACCCAGCCACGTTTCGCTCACCTGTCGCTTCTTCTCAAGCCGGACGGAAAGGGCAAGCTTTCAAAGCGCGACGGAGACCGTCTCGGTTTCCCTGTATTCCCTCTCAAATGGGTGAATGCTGAGGGCGAGGTATCACGCGGATACCGTGAAGACGGCTATTTCCCTGAGGCATTTGTCAACCTGCTTGCCATGCTTGGCTGGAATCCGGGCAATGACCAGGAGCTTTTCTCTCTCGAGGAACTTATAAATGCATTCTCCCTTGAAAGAGTAATCAAGTCAGGAGCACGATTCAACGCAGACAAGGCGAAGTGGTTCAACAAGGAATACCTCCGCAAGAAGAGCGTATCCGAACTGACAGACCTCTATATGCCTATCCTTGAAAGCAAGGGCATCAACGCTTCTCGCGAATATGTAGAGAAAGTTGTGGGACTGATTCAGGAGAGGGCAACATTCGTAGCTGATTTCTGGGATATAGCTCCTTACCTCTTCGTGGCTCCGACATCCTTTGTAGAGAAAGACGCCGCAAAGTTCTGGAAAGAGGAGAACTACACTCTTGCCCTTAAGGTGGCTGACTTCATTCTCGGATTCGAGGGAGAATTCACAAAGGAGGCTCTGGAAGGACCGCTCGAAGAATATATACGCGGAAACGAATGGCCTATGGGCAAGGTGATGAACTGCCTGCGTCTCGCTCTTGTAGGCGGGTCAAGCGGTCTTGGAATCGCTGATATCGTGACGCTTATCGGCAAGGAGGAGTTCGCAAGACGTATCGAGTTCATCAAGGCCACACTCGGCTGCTAATCAGAATAAAAAGAAAACAGATATGAAGAATTTTGTACAGGAACTTAAGTGGAGAGGCATGATTCAGGACATCATGCCGGGAACAGAGGAGAAGCTCATGGAAGGCTCTACTGCCGCATATGTCGGCATTGACCCTACGGCAGATTCACTCCACATCGGACATATGGTAAGTATCATGATCCTGAAGCATTTCCAGAACTGCGGTCATAAGCCGATAGCTCTTGTAGGAGGTGCGACAGGAATGATCGGCGACCCGTCAATGAAGTCACAGGAAAGAAATCTTCTCGACGAGGCTACCTTGAATCACAATGTGGCATGCATCAAGGCACAGCTCAGCAAGTTCCTTGATTTTGAATCTGAGGCATCAAACCGTGCAGAACTCGTGAACAACTATGACTGGATGAAAAACTTCACGTTCCTTGATTTCACCCGTGACATAGGAAAGCACATCACAGTCAACTATATGATGGCAAAGGATTCTGTAAAGAAGAGACTTTCAGGCGAGGCTCGCGACGGAATGTCATTCACAGAGTTCACATACCAGCTTCTTCAGGGATATGACTTCCTGTATCTGTATGAGCACATGGGCTGTACCCTCCAGATGGGTGGAGCAGACCAGTGGGGCAACATCACTACAGGATCCGAGCTCATCCGCAGAATTCTTGGAAAGGAAGCTTTTGCTCTGACATGTCCGCTTATCACAAAAGCTGACGGAGGAAAGTTCGGCAAGACTGAAAAGGGAAATATCTGGCTCGATCCGGAGCGTACTTCACCATACCAGTTCTACCAGTTCTGGCTTAATGTATCAGATGCTGATGCCGAGAAATACATCAAGATCTTCACAATGCTTTCACGCGAGGAGATTGAGGCTGCTATTGCCGCTCATGCAGAGGCTCCTGAACGCCGCGAGCTCCAGAAGCTTCTTGCCAAGGAGGTCACAACAATGGTACATGGCGCAGCAGAGTATGAGAATGCTGTTGCGGCATCCCAGATGCTTTTCGGAAATGCCACCAAGGATGCGCTCAAGAATCTTGACGAGAAGACATTCCTTGCTGTATTTGACGGAGTTCCTACATTTGACGTTGCTGCTGACAAGTTCCCTATAGGAATCATTGACCTGCTTGCAGGAGAGACTGCTGTATTCCCTTCAAAGGGCGAATGCAGGAAGATGATTCAGGCCAACGGCGTAAGTATTGATAAGGAAAAAGTGAACGACATAAATGCACAGATTGGTGAGGAGTCATTCATTAACGGAAAGTATATACTTGCTCAGAAGGGTAAGAAGAACTATTTTATCATAAGAGTAATCTGATGGAAAAGAATACAGAGAGCACAAGGCAGCTGAAGGTTGCCAAGGAGATACAGAAGGAGATGGCTGAGATCATCCGCAGCAAGGGCATGGCAGCATTTGGCGGAGCCCTTGTATCGGTAAGCGGTGTAAAGATCAGCCCTGATCTGTCTGTAGCCAAGATTTACGTCAGCGTATTCCCTTCAGACAAGGCCGAGGCTGTGATGGAGGTGCTTGAAGAGAACAACAGGGCACTTCGCGGCGAGCTTGGAAGCAAAGTCGGCAAGCAGCTGCGTATCGTACCGGAGATCGTCTTCTATCTCGACAGTTCGCTTGACTATGTGGAGCATATCGAGGAGCTTCTGAAGAAATAGACAGCACCTGATGAGACTGCCGTTATTCATTGCCAAACGATATCTTTTCGCCAAGAAGTCACATAACGTGATAAACATAATTTCGGCGATAAGCGCTATCGGCATGGCTATCGGAACAGCTGCGCTGATCATCATCATGTCAATCTATAACGGGTTCGACTCGCTCATCAAATCAATGATGAGCAACGTCGAGCCCGATCTTCTTATAACACCTGCTACAGGAAAATCCTTCATTCCCGAAGGTGACACCTATGACTGGATATATGAGCAGGAATGTGTGAAGAATATGTGCAGCGTAGTGCAGGAACAGGTATTCATAAGCTATGACGGACAGCAGGGACTTGCCACGGTCAAAGGAGTTGACTGGATATATGAGGGAGAATCCCCTATCCGTGACCACCTCAGAGAGGGAGAATTCCTAATGCATCGCGGAGACGTTCCGCTTGCCGCAGTCGGAATCGGACTCGCATACCAGATGGGCATAAGTCCGCGTTTCCTGACTCCGATTGAAATATATTTCCCTTCACGCACACGCAGGATATCCATGACAAATCCGGCGGCATCGCTTGAGAGCATCAAGGTATGGCCTTCATGCACCTTTTCTGTAAACACAGAAGTGGACAGCAAGCTGATGCTGATACCTATAGAGGAAATGCGCGAACTTCTGGAATACGAAGACGAAGTATCCGCAATAGAAATCAGGACGTCAGAGGGGACATCTTCAAAAGAACTTGCCCTGCTGCAGAAAGAGATCGGAGAGCGGCTCGGGCCTGACTACAAGGTGAAGAACCGCTTCCAGCAGAATGAATCCCTCTACAAGATGATGAAATATGAGAAGGCTGCCATATATATGATACTTATCTTCGTAATCATCATCATCGCATTCAACATATTCGGAAGCCTTTCCATGCTTATCATTGAAAAGGACGAGGACATCCTTACTCTGAGGAGCCTCGGAGCACGTGAAAGACTAATCAAACGGATATTCGTACTGGAAGGCTGGATGATTTCACTTACAGGTCTTGCAGCAGGGCTGGTCGTAGGAATAGGATTCGCCCTGATTCAGCAGCATTTCGGTCTGATCAAGATGCCTGGCAGCTTCATCATACAGGCCTACCCTGTCATCCTCTCATCCTGGGACATTCTTCTCACAATAGCAGGAGTAGCGCTCATCGGCTACATCATCGCACTGCTTCCGGTACACATCTACCGCAAAAGGTCATAACCCCCTGGCACCCAACTACCTGATAGTCAGCAATATACAGAAAATCGATTCCCCGGTTTCGGGGAATCGATTTTCTGTAAAGCGTTATAAGTCAACTAATTAGATGACAGGCTTATTCCGGATATATTCGTGGATCGCTGCCGCAGCCTTACGTCCCGCACCCATTGCAAGGATTACTGTAGCTGCACCTGTGACTGCATCTCCGCCGGCAAATACGCCAGGACGTGTAGTCGCACCGTTCTCATCTGCAACCAGACAGCCACGACGTGTGGTCTCAAGACCGGCTGTTGTCTTTGCGATAAGTGGATTAGGAGATGTACCCAATGACATGATTACTGTATCTGTCTCGATCTCGAACTCGGAACCAGGTATCTCTACCGGACTGCGGCGACCGCTTTCATCAGGCTCGCCGAGCTCCATTCTGATACAACGGACCGCCTTTACCCAACCTTTCTCGTCACCAAGTACCTCAACAGGGTTTGTAAGCATAGCGAACCGGATACCCTCTTCCTTGGCATGATGAACCTCCTCAACACGGGCAGGAAGTTCCTTCTCTGTTCTACGATATACGATAGTGGTCTCAGCTCCAAGTCTGAGAGCGGTACGGGCAGCATCCATAGCCACATTTCCTCCACCAACCACTACAACCTTCTTACCTGCATGTATAGGAGTATCGTAATCCGAACGGTAGGCCTTCATAAGATTATTACGGGTAAGGAACTCATTTGCAGAGAATACGCCATTATAATGCTCGCCAGGTATATTCATGAAGCGCGGAAGACCTGCGCCTGAGCCTACAAATACAGCAGCGAAACCTTCCTCATCCATAAGACTGTCAATAGTCACCGTACGGCCTGCTATGACATTCGTTTCAATCTTCACACCAAGTGCTTTGACCGAAGCAATTTCAGCAGCTACCACCTTATCCTTTGGAAGACGGAATTCAGGAATACCATATTCAAGCACTCCGCCAGGACGATGAAGAGCCTCGAAGATTGTGACATCGTAACCGAGCTTTGCAAGGTCTGAAGCACAAGCAAGACCGGCAGGACCGCTTCCGATTACAGCGACCTTATATCCGTTGGAAGGTGCAACAACCGGTTTCACACCACCGTTCTCCCTGCTCCAGTCAGCCACGAAGCGCTCAAGCTTTCCTATAGCTACCGGTTCACCCTTGATTCCGAGGATACAGCTACCCTCGCACTGAGTCTCCTGTGGGCATACTCTTCCGCATATTGCAGGAAGAGACGAATCCTCTGCTATTATCGATGCCGCAGCTGCGAAATCACCTGCAGCTACCTGTGCAATGAACTGAGGAATCTTGACGCTGACCGGACAAGCACCCACGCAACGCGGATTCTTGCAGTTAAGACATCTTGAAGCTTCAAGCTGAGCTTCTTCAACATTATATCCGTAGCAAACCTCCTCAAAGTTGGTTGCTCTCACTTTCGGATCCTGTTCTCTGACAGGTACTCTTGGAATCTTATTTGCCATTATTTTCCCCTCCCAATTCTGCAGACATGATGTTCTGAAGCCTCATGTTCCTCGGTACAATACATTCTCTGACGACGCATAGCCTCATCAAAATCAACAAGATATCCATCGAACTCAGGACCTTCCACGCACGCAAAGCGCACCTTTCCTCCGACAGTCACGCGGCATGCACCACACATACCGGTACCATCTACCATGAGAGTATTAAGGCTGACGATGACTGGAAGATTGAGTTTCTTGCAAGTCAGCGTAGCGAACTTCATCATGATCATAGGTCCGATGGCAACTGCCTGATCATATACCTTTCCATCCTCGCTGACAAGTTTCTCGAGCATGGCAGTCACCAGGCCCTTGAATCCTTCTGAGCCGTCATCTGTACAGATATAAAGGTTATCGCATACAGCAGACATTTCCTCCTTGTAGATGATAAGGTCCTTTGTCTTGGCTCCGATGATCACATCAACTGCCACACCTCTTTCATGAAGCCATTTTACCTGTGGATATACCGGAGCAGTGCCGACACCTCCGGCAATGAACACATATTTCTTGCCTGCAAGTTCTTCTGCAGACATCTCCGTAAAATCAGAAGGGATACCGAGAGGGCCAACTACGTCAGCAAAAGCATCACCTGCCTGATATGAGCAGATTTCCGAAGTTGATGCGCCGATCTGCTGAGTCACAATGGTAACCGATCCTTCTTCACGATCAAAGTCGCTTATGGTGAGCGGCACACGTTCACCCTGTTCGTCAGCTCTGATGATCAGGAACTGACCGGGCTGGGCAGCAGATGCCAGACGCGGTGCCTCGACCTTCATGCGACAGATGGTCGGGGTCAGCATGTCTTTGGTTAGAATTCTATACATAATCTGAAGTTTACATCCGGACGCACCTTATTTCTTTCCTTTTACAGGTACGCCCAATTTAACAATTGCATTCTTAAGAACTTCCTCTGAAGTCTTTGATGAATCATACTTAACCATCACTGTCTGATCCTCAAGTGACACCTTAAGGTCCTTGACTCCCTTTTCAAAAGCGATATTCTCCTGAATTTTCTTTACGCAGTTGCCACAATGGAGATGCACAAGGAATGTAACCTCCTTGATTTCTGCCTTCGCTTTCTTAGACTGCTTGAAGACCTGAGCTGAGCTGATTGAAGATTCAGCAGCATTCGCTGTCATCGAGAACGCAGCAAATGCGATAAACATAGCGATAATTACCTTTTTCATAGAAGTACAAAGTTATATATTATTTTTATTGTTTACATATTATTTTGACAGATGTCTCGACTTCGCCCGCCATGACAATGAAAAGCGTGAGAATGCTCTGCATGACAGGAAGGCATTAAGCCTTCTTCCAGAGAGTGAAGCGGAAGCCGACATGTGCCTTGATTCCCATGAGAGGTCCCCAGATACAGCTTGCATCAAATATAGGCTGACGAGGATTTGCCGCGCCGATGATGGCATTCTTCTGACGGAAATTTGTAAGATTCTCAGCTCCGACATATACATCCCAACCCTTGAAGCGTCTTGTCACCTGGGCATAGAGCATCGGATAGACAGGAGTTCGGCCGTTCTTGTACATTCTTGCCACACCATCCTTAGGAGCCGATGTCATCGAGCCGTCTTCATTGATGTTCTTCATGAAATCATACACCCTGCATGAGCCGTTAAGAGATGCAGTGAAGTCGAATATCCATTTGTTCAGATTGGTAGCATATTGAAGATTGAGCACGCCCTTGAATCTGCTTGTCATCGGTTTTTCCACCAGTCCCCTGCCCTCAAGTTCAATTTTGGCGTTGGTATAACGTACAGTAGCTGTGATATTGAAACGTTCCACAGGATCTACAGAAAAATCAAGCTGGATGTTGTCTGTATATGAACGTTTTCCATTCAAGGCATAGAAATCAATCATGGTAGGATCCTGTTCATAATCCACCACCATCTGCTGTGCGAACTGAGTTCTGAAGTAGTCAACGCTGAGATAAGTGTTTGATGATGCTCCGAAAGGAAGATAATATGTAATGTTCCCTCCGAAAGTCCATGCATCTTCGAGGATATGGTCGTTATACGCACCTTCAAATCTTTTTCCGGTAGAGAACACACCTATATTATCTACTAAAGGAGTAGAATATCTCAGTCCACGACCACCGTTCGCCCTGATGACGATCTCGTCTATAGGCATATACTTGAGAGTAAGCCTTGGAGACACACGGAACTTTGACTTGCCGTCTGAGACATGATTGAACCAGTCTCCACGCACTCCTGCTATTACAGAAACCGTTTCTCCGTAATGATATGTATATTCGCCGAATATGCCTGCACTGGCAAGGTCAGTCACACCGTTGTCTGTCACATCCTGCATAAATACGATTCTTCTGAACTCCTCGTCATAACGGTCAAACACACCGTTCATTCCAAGAGTGAATCTGTGGGAATCGTTTATCACATTCTGATATAGGAGATTAGCAAATGCAGAATGTTGACCGGCGATATATTTCGTAGCTCCGAAATAAGAATCCATGTCCTGATAGTTATAATCTGCTATCAAAGCAATATTCTGTGAATTGTCTTCATTAAGCGGAACTCCTACCTTGAGGTAACCGTTGATCGAACGGTTCATGATGTCGGAACCCCATGGATTCACATCATTCTCCTTCAATTCAGCCGGATTCCATATATAGTCATTATGATTGTAGAACACTTCTTTTCCGCTATCCTTCAACATCTGACCGCCAAGTCTGCTGTCCTGGATGGCACGTACACCGAAACGCACCTGCACACCATTGTCTGCCATATATAGCCAACGGTTGGACAGATTGAACTGAAGCTGCTTCGGCTCATCCATGAAGCCATCCTTGTCCATGTCATGAGTCTTGAAATTTCCTGAAACATGTCCAAGAAGCACTGTACTCCATTTGTACCCCATCTGTAGTGAAGATGCGATATTGAAGTCCATCTTACTGTCGCTCATCAGTGCCGCATTTATAAAAAGTGGTTTCTCGTCAGTCGGTTTACGATGTTCCATATTGATCTGACCTGTCATACACTCGACTCCGTTTATTACAGACGAAGATCCTTTGGCAATCTGGATACTCTCAAGCCACTGGCCCGGCACATATGAAAGTCCGAATGGAGAAGCAAGACCACGCATTACCGGACGAGTCTCGTCGAGCATCTGAGTATATACACCTGAAAGACCGAGAAGTCGTATCTGACGGGCACCGGTAACTGCATCAGAATAGCCGACTGTCACACTTGCGGAATTCTCAAAGCTCTCAGCAAGATTACAGCATGCCATCTTACAGAGTCCGGCAGCGGATATCACTTCAGTTCGCAGTTCCTTGCCTTTAGAAAGATAGTTTCCTGCCTGACGGGAAACAAACACAGCGGCATCCAGGCTATCCTTACGTTCTCCGTATATGCCTGTTGTGTCAGACTGTGCATCTGCAGAAAATACTGCTGCACCGAATAATAGGACTGTTGTTATAATTGATCTATACATAATATCTGGGATTTATGGACTTTCGCCCAAATTATTGTCATTCAACGAGTTAAATCAGATGCCTGCGTACTTTGGGGAGCAGGCATACAATCCAAAAGCCTGCTAATCAGAGGCTTATGGATTACTCGAAAAATATCAAATACGCCAGATACTGTATTTTTCCTGAATATCTCCTGACGGGACGCGACCGGAATCCGGTTTTAAGAAGGCCCTACGGCCTGACTGTATGGAATATGCAACATACGGATCCGAGACCATATGACAAACATGTATGGCAGGGCACCTATCCTGTCCGGAATTGTCGTCATCTCCTCGTACACCTGTAAGCACGATTACATGAAACTCATCAGAGCAGCACGGCTTCGTTTCAAACGTTTCTTCCGACTCTGAGCTATGCTTCTCCGAATGGCAGCAGCTGCAACCTGAATGTTCATGGTCAGGATGAATGTCCTCACATGAAAAACCGCTGGCTACAGTAGCGACATATGTCTCTCCGCTCCCGCTGCACGTATGTATATCAAAGCCTATGACACTCAATGAGTACCATACTACCAGCAAAATAGCCGTAAGGCTTGTGAAAACATTCCTCATACCAACCTGCAAAGATACAAATTTATCAGAACTTTAGAAAAAATAATGTTTTTGTAGTATTTTTGCATTAGCAAGTGAAACTATTGGAAAACAATATCATGAAGAATTTTATAAAAATGACATTGGCGACTCTGACAGGACTTCTTCTGTTCGGAATCATCGTAACCTTCATAATGGGCGGAATAATCGGCGCAGCATCTATGTTGGGCAAGAAACAGGCTGTAATGCCGGAATCAGCAGTTCTTACAATGGACATGTCCACCATCCTCCTCACTGAGCAGACCAAAGAGGCAGACCCACTTACTGCACTGCAGGGCAACGGTATGGAAATAAGTTCGCTCGGAATATATGACGCGATACATGCAATCAACACAGCCGCGGCAGATCCTGCAGTAAAATTCATATACATGAAACCTGATGGGGCGATGGGCGGAATGGCTCAGATTGAAGAGCTCCGTACCGCACTCGTACATTTCCGTGAAAGCGGCAAGGCTATTGTCTCATATATCGAGAATCCTACTAATGCAGGCTACTATCTGGCATCAGTTTCCGACAAGATATATATGACATCCCTTGACGGCGGCATGAACATGCTCTGCGGCGCATCGTCTCAGATGATATTCCTGAAGGACCTTCTTGATAAGATCGGCGTAAATGTACAGCTGATACGTCACGGCAAATACAAGTCTGCCGGAGAAATGTTCATCCGCAACAATCCGAGCAAGGAGAATCTTGAGCAGAACAAGGCCATGGTCACGTCAATATGGGCCAACTGGGCAGGAGCCATAGCAGAATCACGAGACCTGACAGTCAATGAGTTCAACAGCATGCTCAACAATCTTGAACTAAATTTCCCGGAAGATTTCGTGGCAAACGGACTTGCAGACGAACTTGTGACACGCGAAGAACTCAACCAGAAGCTATCGACACTGTATGGTACAGCATCTGTTGACGATGTAAAGTCAATTTCGCTTCAAGATTATGCATCAATCAAGAATCCTTTCACATTTGACGCAAAAGGCAAGGTTGCAGTCATATATGTGGACGGAGATATTGTGGACGGAAAAGATGTACAGCAGGTAGCCGGTGACAGATTTGCAAAAATCATATCGAAAGTCAGGAAAGACACCACAATCAAGGCGGCAGTATTGCGCGTCAATTCTCCTGGCGGAAGCGTACTTGCATCTGAAAAGATCAAGACAGAGCTTGCTCTGCTGCAGGAAAGGATGCCTGTAGTTGCCTCATACGGAAATTATGCTGCATCTGGCGGATACTGGATATCTGCAGGCTGTGACAAGATATATACAAATGCAACTACTCTTACAGGATCTATCGGCGTGTTCAGCATGATTCCTGATTTCAGCGGTACCCTTGAAAAGAAGCTACATGTCAATATTACATCTGTCAATTCAAACGCTCACGGCGATATGTACGACATGATGCGTCCTCTTACAGATTCAGAAGCCGCATACATGCAGGCATCAGTAGAAAAGATATATGACAAGTTTACAGGACTCGTAGCAGAGGGCAGAGAAATGCCGGTTGCAAGGGTTGATGAGATTGCACAGGGACGCGTATGGACCGGATCAGAGGCAATCAATATCAACCTCGCAGACCAGATCGGCACAATCGAAGACGCCATCACTTGGGCTGCAATGTCCATCGACGGAGTCAGCAGTGTTGACCAGGTAAAGATTGTGGCTTACCCTAAACCACTCACCAGTCTCGATCTCATCCTGCAGAGCCTCGAGGGCACAAACGATCAGAATATCCTTGCTGATACTCCTTTCGAGTCTGTAGGTGAAGCATTCGGCAACTGGAATGCATCCGAAAGTGGAAAGGTTTACGCCAGAATGCCATACGAATACATTATCCGATAATTCACCCTGTCACTTAACGCGCTATCTATCAGCGTTTTACAGAAAGGCGATTCCCCGGTTTCGGGGAATCGCCTTTCTGTAAACGCCTGAGTCTGAACGGATTAGGCGACAGGCTCAAAGGGAGATACGGATGACCGAACGGGTTGAAGGGGTGACTTTGTAGCGGTCATCAATGCGCAGGCCGAGGAGGGCGGCAATGTGCTGCTGCTGAGCCAATCCTTCAGTTCGAGTATCCACTATCATTACAGCAGACTCCTTATCCTGTGAATCGTATTTCAGATCCGTGAACAGGTCGCTGACCTTTTTCTTTCCTTTCATACCGAGAGGGATAAACCAGTCTCCCTGACGCCATCTGCGGCATACAAACGGAAACTTAAGAACGTCCCCATCAAGGATGAGTGTTCCATGTGGCTGCTTGAAAGGCATATCAGGCGTCCAGTCGATGACTTCAACCTGAAACCTTCTGCCATTGAAATTATAGAATCCATTACCTCGGACCACCATAATCTGGTCATCATTTATTGCCGGAGCATACTCCTTCGGCATGATCCTCAGCATGTCGCGGCTGGTTAGCAGAACATAATCCTGAGATTCGAACCGTTTGCCTGACACAGTGCGGTCAGATAGAAGAAGATCTTCTATGGAAGCCAAAGTCTGGGAATTGAAACCATATGGTTCAAGTATATAATATAGTAGGTATCGCCAATAAGGCATAGCCAAGAGCGCCGGAATATCGACCTGCAGAAGTCTTGATCCGTCCTGTTCCCTGACAACATCCGGCATATGAGATCGACACCAATCCTCAACAATGGAACCCGCTTCAGAAAAATAACCGATCTCACGATTGAGAGTGCGGACAAATGAAGGATTTATCTTCTCTAATATAGGGAACACTTCATTACGGATACGGTTACGCTTGTAGTCGGACTCGAAGTTACTGCTGTCATGGCGGTATGGAATACGATGAGCAAGGACGTAGCCTTCTATCTGTTTTCGTGTAAAGGTCAGTAACGGACGACATACCACTACAGGGACAGCACCAGCAACACCAATCCCGGAGATTTCCGAGATGCCATGAAGACCTTTGAGACCGGTGCCGCGAAGAAGATTGAGAAGAAGAGTTTCGGCATTATCGTTGGCATTGTGAGCAACTGACAACGCAACAAATCCATGTTCCCGGCACAGCTGTTCAAACCAGTCATAACGAAGGTCTCTGGCAGCCATTTCTATGCTGACACCTTTTTCATGGGCATATGCGATAGTATCGAATCTTTTCACGAACAGCTGAACGCCGTTACGTTCTGTCCAGTTACGGACCAAGGCTTCGTCACCATCACTTTCATCTCCACGGAGTGAGAAGTTGCAATGGGCGATGGAAAAAGAGTCTGCACCGAATGACTGGAGAAAGAGGTCTGCCATGCACATGGAGTCCATACCTCCGCTTACTGCCAGAAGGAAGCTGTGAGGAGGGAGATCTCTCGACTCGCCTGGTTCCCTCGTAATTACAATGGGAGACGGCTCACGTGTAACGACAACGGGAGATGGATCACGTGAAATGACAGTGGAGGCTGACCCGTCGATCAGCCTCCTCATTTCTTCTATCTTCTGTGCAAACTGTCTGTTCATTATTTCTTGCTTGCAATGGTATAGGTAAATCCGAATGCAAGGGACTCCTTGAACTGCACACGCGGCTTCGGATTGTTACCTTCCTTATCAGGAATCATGATAGAGTCATCATAGATAAGGTTGGTAGTGATTGTAAATGAGAAGTATTTTGCCACTTTCCAGTCAATACGGTTATCCCAGTTGACACGAGGGACATACCACTTCTGTCCTGGTACTCTTCCTGCCAGATAGTCAAAGAAAAGGACTACCTGAGTACTGTATGAGAAGTTATTGTTGATATTCACCTTTGCATCAGCCTTGATCTGGGCACCGAACTCAAATTTTGCAGAACGGTAAGCGGCACCGGAATTGACATCTGCAAGATATGAAGCATATTTCTTCTGAGCATCATCCAGAGGCGTTCCGTTTTCAACTGCCTGGTTATACCCGTTGATGAAATCCTCAGTAAGTCCCTCCTTATATTTCTCGACAGTTTTCTTGAGTCCCATAGAGTAACGGCTTCTCAGCTCATCCTTTCTCACAATTACAAAACCTCCTGTGAGAGGGGCGATGTTGAAAGTCAGCCACTTGGTCGGGATGAAATCAATACCGAGCGCGAGATTTGTATATGCCGGAGCGAGGAAATCAGATTTCAGCACGCGCGCACCTTTCCACAGGTCAACCTGATGATTGCGGTCAAGCTGATCCAGCTTTGTTCCCTCCGGAACGGGTGTACCATCCGGATACTGAGTAGGCACAGCCGGCGTCTTATAATCATATCCTGATGAGAACTGTGACCTGAAATCATAGTTGGCAGAGAAGTACAGATACTTTGATGAAGGAGCCTTGTATCCCCACTTGCTCTCCAGATAGATACGGTCAGTGTTCTTCTGAAGAATAGGCTTTGAAGATGCGTAAAGGAAACCGTAATCAAGCTGAAGACGATTGTTCCAGAACATATCGCCCTTCTTCCAGTTGGCATTTCCATCAATGAAAGCAGCGAGAGAGAGAGTATTGTCACCACCGGCAGCCCAGTTGGTCAGGGATGTCTGGCCCACATTTATCTGAGTCTTCAAAGATGAAGTCCAATAATTAGGTTTTACAACCTGCTGAGCTGTTTCAGGTGCAGATGTCACAGCCTTCGCAGCTTCTGCAGCCGCCTTCTGGGCATCTGATGTCTGAGCGAATGCGCCGAAACATGTCATTGCAGCGAGGATTGTCAGAAAAAGTTTTCTCATGTTTGTTCTTTAGTTTTGAGATCCCCGATCAGGTCGGGGATGACGATTAAACATCGGGATGACGGGATTAATATGAAATTGCAAAAAGTACACGACGGCTCGACGGTTTGCCCGAATAGATACAGGTGCCTTCTTCCTCGCATACTGCACTGTCAACAGGGATACAACGGATTGTAGCCTTTGTCTCTTCCTTGATCTTCTCTTCTGTCTCAGGTGTACCGTCCCAGTGACAGAGAAGGAATCCGCCCTTGGTGATCTCTTCCTTAAACTCTTCCCATGTGTCCACCTTGCGGATGCTTTCGTCACGGAACTTGAGGGCCTTGGCGTAGATATTTGCCTGAATATCATCAAGAAGAGCAGCAATCACGTCAGCAATACCTTCCTGAGAATGTGATGATTTCTCACATGTATCGCGGCGCGCAAGCTCTACTGTACCGTTTTCAAGGTCACGTCCACCCATTGCCAGACGTACAGGCACACCCTTGAGTTCCCACTCAGCGAACTTGAATCCAGGACGGAGAGTATCACGATTGTCGATCTTGACGCTGATACCCTTTGCCTCAAGTTCTTTCTTGAATGCCTCCATCTTGTCAAGGATTGCATTGTTGACAGTTTCATCCTTTCCTGTAATAGGTACCATCACCACCTGAATAGGGGCAAGCTTAGGAGGAAGGACAAGACCGTTGTCATCTCCGTGAGCCATGATCAGAGCACCCATCAGACGTGTAGAAACACCCCATGAAGTAGCCCATACATATTCCTGTTTGCCTTCCTTGTTTGTAAACTGCACGTCAAATGCCTTGGCGAAGTTCTGACCGAGGAAGTGAGATGTACCTGCCTGCAGAGCCTTTCCATCCTGCATGAGAGCCTCGATTGTCATTGTATCGAGGGCACCGGCAAATCGCTCATTCGGGCTCTTGTGTCCCACAACCACAGGAACGCCCATATAATTACGGGCAAAATCTGCATATACATTCACCATCTTCATTGTCTCTTCCTCTGCCTCCTGACGTGTAGCATGTGCAGTATGGCCTTCCTGCCAGAGGAATTCCGCGGTACGGAGGAAAAGTCGGGTACGCATTTCCCAGCGGACAACATTCGCCCACTGGTTGCAGAGAATAGGAAGGTCTCTCCATGATGTAACCCAGTTTTTGTATGTATTCCAGATGATTGTCTCCGAAGTAGGTCTTACGATAAGTTCCTCTTCCAGCTTGGCAGACGGGTCCACAACCACTCCGTTACCGTTCGGATCAGCCATAAGCCTATGATGTGTAACCACCGCACACTCCTTAGCGAATCCTTCCACATGCTCTGCCTCGCGGCTCAGAAAAGACTTAGGAATAAAAAGTGGGAAATATGCATTCTGATGCCCTGTTTCCTTGAACATCTTGTCAAGTACATCCTGCATCTTTTCCCAAATCGCATATCCGTATGGCTTGATGACCATACAACCTCTGACAGCTGAGCGCTCTGCCAGATCTGCCTTTACTACAAGATTGTCATACCATTGAGAGTAATTATCTGACCTCTTGGTTACTTCTTTTGCCATCTTATTGCTGTTTTTAAAAATTTATTCTTATAATTGTAAAAATCGGTAAACTTTACCGATGCCTGCTTGTCTAACTGACAGATTGCAGACGATGTCGGAAAGGCTTCCGTTCCGGTGCAATTATTGCAGTTCACAACAGGTTGCGAAGTTACGAAATTATTATAAATAAATAAGGAGAATGACAATGAAAAAGACTTCAATGCTACTTATTATGGCAGCTGTGATGCTCTCTTCATGTGGAACTATTGCAAATTGGGGATCTGCCGACAATGGACAGAGGTTTCAGGACGGCATATACAGCAGCTCTCCGTCCTTCCGTTCAAAGGAGGAAAAGGAAGCATCAAAATCAGAAACAGAAGCTCTTGTCAACAAGACAAAAGAATCCCCTATCTACCTTTTCGGGGACAAGAAGGACACCATCATGATACCGGAAAACTTCTCGGCAAGAATCCAGTACGACCAGAAGGTCGGCGGAACAGTCGTGACAGTGGGAGAAAACCCATACGACTGGAGATGGGACCTTGAAAACAGATATGGATATTACTATGGTCCTTACAGTCTGGGAGCATCATGGTACTGGAGCAGACACTATAGTCCGTTCTGGAGTCCATACTGGAATTCCTGGAGCTACAGTCCATGGAGATATTACGGATATTACGATCCATGGTACTGCGGCGGATTCTATAATCCTTGGTATTACGGAGGATTTTATGACCCGTGGTACTACGGCGGTTACTGGGGCGGATATTGGGGCGGATATTGGGGCTGGCATGACCCGTGGCATCATTACCATCATCACGGATGGTATGATCCTCATTACCACGGACCTTCTCATATAGTAGGAAAGCCTCATCACGAAAACAGATATTATGGTCTTCGTTCAAATACTGAAAGGAATGCCATTACAGCCGGAAATACAGGAAGAAACACGATCAGGACAGCCGGGGGCACAATAAGAGGCGGAGCAAGTGTCGGCAACACAGTCAGCCGTGCATCCAGTGCCGTACGCAGAAGCGGAGGAACGGTTTCTCGTCCTGCAACGGCTACAAGGCCATCCTCGGGATCCGGAGTATCTGCAGCCAAGAGCACGACAATGACACGTTCATCAGCAAGCGCGAACTACCGCAGACCTGCAGCATCATCGACATCTTCGCAGGGAACGGATGTGCGTCAGGGATATAGCAGAAGTTCATCATACGGAAACAGTTCTTCGTCATACAACAGAAGTTCTTCTTCTGACTATAACAGAAACAGTTCAAGCTACAGCAGAGGTGGAAGTTCTTCATCAAGCTACAGCAGAAGTTCGTCCGGAAGTTCGGGATACAGCAGAAGTTCTTCAGGGAGCTCAAGCTACAGCAGAGGTTCATCAGGAAGCTACAGAAGATAAATACAGACAAAGAGAACAAACTTATAAAACACTGACAATATGAAAAGGACAGCATTAACTATTCTGCTATCAGTCATGACCATTGCCTCGGCATCAGCCCAGTCGGCATATGACGCATGGCTGCTGAGCGAGAACAATTATGAGGGGACAGCACGATCAGTAGCGATGGGCAATGCCTTCACCGCACTTGGAGGAGATCTTGGAGCTGTCAGCATCAATCCGGCAGGAAGCGCTGTGGCTGGCTACTCCCAGTTCACACTGACTCCGTCACTCACATTCTCCACAAACATAGCCTCCGGAGCCCCGTTTGACAACAATCCGGCGCCATATTTCCAGAACAAGACCAAGAGTCGAATGACTGATCTTGGACTTTCAAACCTGGGATTTTCATTCAACTTTGACACAGGAAGGAAAACAGGACTCAAGTCATTTACCTTCGGTTTTATAATAAACAGGTCGAACAGCTGGTTAGAGGACATGTACGCATCGGGCACAAACCGGGAGACCAGCTTTCTTGCCGCCGCAGCAGCAGATGCACAGGCCGAGCTTGAGTGGATGAACAATAACAAGGCTCCTAACGAAGCCGATTTCACAAGCAGCGATTTTCTCTCCAGCGACGCCTTCGACTACATGAACTGGAAGGATGTGGTAGGATATCGCAGCGGTATGTTTTCAGCTATAGACGCAGATGGAAAGAAATTTGCCGGAGCTACGGAAATCGTCTATGACGGGGGTGAGCATATGCTTGCAGGCGAAGTTAACCAGGCATATGGAAAAATGACGTCCGGCAACAAGAACGAATACCTCTTCAATTTCGGAGGGAACATATCTGACTTTGTATATGTAGGTTTCAACCTTGGTATCAACACCCTCAACTACGATTACAGCTATTATTTCAAGGAAAGCGCTGTAAATGCAGAGAACTTCGAGAACGTGTTTGTCGACCAGCAGGGAGTCGAACACATCACATACTTCGATAGAGCGAAATACCAATATGACTACAATGTTGATGGTACCGGTGTATTTGCAAAACTGGGAGTAATCGTAACACCAGGGAACGGACTGCGATTCGGTGCAGCTATCCAGACTCCGACCTCCACCACAATCAAGGAAAGCTGGCAGGAAGGTGCTGAGACCCGTTTTACAGACAGTTCGTTCAACGGAGAATCAGAAAGCGACAAAGGGAATGCAGGGTATAGATTCAATGCTCCTTGGAGAGCCAATTTCGGAATAGCATACACTTTGGGCAAGCTTGCAGTAATCAGTGCAGACTACGAAATTGCTGATTACAGAAGCATGAAATATAAATTCGACAGACACGAATCTGCAGATAGCGACATAGAATATTTTGAATCTCTGAACGACGACATCAGGAACCGCTACGGAGCGGCCCATTATCTGAGGGCAGGCCTGGAAATCAAGCCACTGAGCAGCCTGGCTGTAAGATGCGGATATAATCTTGCGTCCTCTGCCCTGATAAAGGAATATGACCCTCAGACAGACGAATATTTCAGCATGGACAGGATTCTGCGCCACAATATCGCATTCGGACTGGGATATAGTTCAAAAAAGTCATTCTTTGCAGACCTCGCATGCAGATATTCGCTTCCTGAAAACGAATACATCATTCCTTATTCAGACTACCTTGCTTCAGTAAACGGAGCACTGCCGCCTGAAATCCTCAACAGACATTCCAACTGGAAAGTCCTGCTGACATTGGGATGGAGATTCTAAGACTATAGTCTTTTCAGAAAAAGGATACTGTCCGGACCTTCATTGAACAGCAGGTCCATGATGGACAGATCGGATTTGAAGCCGTATTTAGGGGAGAACACCTGAAAATACGGCTTTTCAAGTGCCAGATCGTGAAGTATGGTATTCATACGCTTCGGATGTATGGTATCCCTAAGGTCTTCACAGACAAGAGGAGTCCCGTCAACATCCTTTACTATACCTTCCGGAGAATATTCATCAGCCGTACGGAGATCGACCACAAGCCCTATCTTCTCAATAAAGAACTGAAGCAGAGACATATTCAGGTCAAGCAATCTCTCCGGTTTACGCTCCATGAGATCAAAAAGTTCATCCTGATAATATTCAAAGTAGGCAGACGTCCTGTAAGCAGACACTATTGCCCTCTTGTGCTGCAACAGCCATGGAGTGGAATAGTCCACCTTTATCTCCCCTATCGGGTGCTTATACGTTCCACCTTGATGAATGACAGGAAACGAAAGAGACTGCACACCGTCCGCTGCATAAAAACGACAACGATTCCGATAGGACTGTTTCTGGTAGTTTTCTCCGGCGTCTATATATACGACAGACGGAGACAGCCCAAATGAGCTGCCACCGTCCTTTCTGTCAATCAACCCCGACATATCCTCTGCCATGGCGGCAAAATAGGATACCGGAGGAAAATATGCCGTAGTAAACAGCTTTGCCACTACTCTACGTTACCTTTGACGGTCGAATCCGCACCTCTGATGATTCCTCTCTTCGACGCTTTGATGAAATTGAGGATTGTATCCCTTTCCTCTGACTGAGGGAATCCCGATTCTATCTTTGCCAGAGCATCCGAAACATTCATGCCGCTGTTGTAGATAATGTCATACATATCCTTGATGGCATAAATCTGTTCTGATGTAAAGCCTCTTCTGCGAAGTCCCACAAGGTTGACTCCGGCATACGACAGAGGATCGCGTCCGCAAAGCACATAAGGCGGAACATCCTTGTTGATCTTCGAGCCACCACCTACGAAGGCATGCTTACCAATCCTCGAAAACTGATGAGCCACAGTGCTTCCTCCGATTGTTGCCCAGTCGTCAACATCAGTTTCACCCGCAATACCAACATAACTTACAAGAATACAGTTATTTCCTACCGTACAGTCGTGAGCCACATGCGCATATGACATGATCAGCACATTGCTTCCGATTTTAGTCACACTTCTGCCGCTTGCCTTGGTTCCACGATTGATTGTGGCACACTCACGTATATTCACATTGTCACCTATCTCGACATATGTCACCTCCCCGTCGAACTTAAGGTCCTGAGGGATAGCGCCGATGACAGCACCCGGAAATACGCAGCAATTCTTGCCCATCTTCACATAATTGAAAATAGTAGCATGAGGAAGGATCTTGCTTCCGTCACCGATTTCGACATGTTCCTCGATATATGCGTATGGTCCTACTTCTACATTCTCTCCGAGCTTTGCGTTCGGATGTACTGTTGCTAATGGATGAATGTTTGCCATGATATTATATATTTTCTCTGATTTTCTTAGCTGTTGCCGTATTTATACCATGTCCTGCCTTTTCTGCAGTGATCTTGGCCTTGAGGAAACCACCTGCAAGCCTGAGGTCACCGATGAGATCAAGAAGCTTATGTCTCGAGCATTCGTTAGGGAAACGGAGTACGAGATTGCTCAGATAGCCGTCAGCACGGACTTCAAGAGCCGGCACATTGAAAAGCTGTGATATCTGCTGCACCTGTTCGTCGGTCACAGGGTGCTCCACGATCACAATGGCGTTATCTACATCGCCGCCCTTCACAAGATTGTTTGCAAAAAGAAACTGCAGTTCATGGAAGAATACGAATGTCCTGCAGACTCCTATTTCCTCTGCATATTCCACTGTCGGATTCCAGTCTGCGTACTGCACACCGAGTACCTTTGAATTGAAATCGGTCTTGATATTGTAGCTGAATTCCTCAGCCGGCTCTATACGGACTACAGAGCCCTTTTCATTGGTAACCTCAATAGTTTCCTTGATTTCTATGTACTTGCGGGGAGAATCCTGAACATCAACCCCATCCTTCCACATCGCATCGATATATGGCTTCGCACTGCCATCAAGGATAGGAACCTCGACATTGTCGATATCTATACAAGCATTATCAATACCAAGTCCTGTGAGGGCGGACATTATATGCTCGATAGTAGAGACCGACGCCTCACCTTTGGAGATTGTCGTACTTCTGGCTGTGTTGGATACATTTTCTGCCAAAGCTTCGACAACCGCATCATCACCAAGGTCAACTCTTCTAAAAATGATACCGGTATCGACAGGAGCAGGTCCTACAACCATCTTCGCCACCTTTCCGGTGTGAAGTCCTTTACCCTCGAACGAATAGCTTTTCTTAAGTGTCTGCTGAAACTGCATTATAATTTTATCCTTTTGGTTAAATTTTGACCCGCAAAGATAGTCATTTTTTTATAATTACTGTCTGCCCGCCTTCTTAAACACCGCATAACTGCGCATATAGTCCATATATGGTATTGCAGGGCTGCCGAACATGGCCTGCCCAGGCTTCTTTATGCTGCCCATAAGCCCGGACTGAGCGCCAAAAGAAGTATTGTCTGCCACTGTAAGATGGCCAGCAATGCCGACCTGTCCTCCGAGGATGCAATGCTCCCCTATCTTGGTCGAGCCGGCAATCCCGCTCATTGCCGCCATGACCGTATTCTTTCCGACCTCCACATTGTGTGCAATCTGGCAATGATTGTCGATCTTACATCCCTTCCTCACTATTGTAGAGCCCATCTGCGAACGGTCGATTCCCGCACATGCACCAATCTCCACATCATCTTCAATTATTACATTTCCGGTATGCTCGATCTTCTTCCATGTGCCGTCTTGAAGAGGCGCATAGCCGAATCCGTCACAACCTATCACAGCATTTGCATGTATGGTGACATTATCTCCTATTTCCATTCCCGGATATATGCATGCACCAGGATAAATTGTACAATATTTTCCAATCCTGACACCATCGCCGATATATACATTCTCATATATCTTTGTAAAATCTCCTATGACAGCCTTCTTTCCCACATATGCAAAATCTCCGACATACACCTTCTTTCCAAGCTTTGCGCTCCAACGGATTCTGCTGCGAAGTCCGCGATATCTCTTATATGAACGTTTCTTTGCCACGACATAGTCCAGAAGAGCAGCCACTGCCGCATACGAATCTTCAACTCTTATCATGGTTGCGCTGACAGGCTGCTTAGGCTCGAAAGTCTTGTTCACAATGATGATATCAGCCTTGCATTCATAAACATAATGTTCATATTTAGGATTTGCGAAAAAGCAGATGGCTCCCGGCTTTCCGCTCTCTATACGCGCGAATGTCGAAACAACAACTTCCGGGTCTCCATCGACAACTCCATTAAGGATTTCAGCTATCTCTTTTGCCTTGAATTCCATAATATTGCAGGTTTGGGTCTAATAGTTTGTTTATTCTGATTTTAATTCGTACATTTGTGCCGTGAGAATGATTTCAGGGGGCCGGAAGCCCCCTGAAATCGTTTCTCGGATATTAATCATCATAAAGCCAATGAACGTATCAGAAATAATAGATGCAATCAGCAGCGAAATAGTTGCACGAAACTGCTTCATAGTAGATGTCACTATCAGTAAGGACAACGACGTAGAGATCACCATCGAATCGGAGAACGGATGCGTAGAACTTGACGACTGCGTATCAGTAAGCCGTTTTTTCGAGACCAAGTTCGACAGGGAGAAGGAAGATTACTCCCTCACTGTCACCTCTGCAGGACTTGACCAGCCTTTCAAGGTGTTCAAGCAGTATCAGAAAGCTGTGGGCTCAAAGGTCGAGGTACAGCTTAAAGGCGGAAGGAAGCTTATAGCTACCCTCTCAGAAGCGGACGAGGAGAGCATCACCCTCCGCTACTCGGCAAAAGAGGCTGTTGAGGGCAAGAAAAAGAAGGAGCTGGTCGAGCATAATGACAGATTCACCATGGATCAGGTAAATTCGGTACGTCCACACATTGAATTTTAACAAATAATAACATATAAAATGGAAAAGATCGAACTCAAAGACGCTTTTGCCGAGTTCAAGAACCAGAAGAACATCGACAGACCAACAATGATGGGTGTTCTCGAAGATGTGTTCAGAACTCAGATTACAAAGACTTATGGATCAGCAGACAACTTTGACATCATCATCAACATTGACAAGGGAGACTGCGAGATCTACTGGAACAGAGAGGTTGTAGAGGAAGTAGAGGATCCTAACACAGAGATTGCTCTTGACGACCCTGCGCTCGACGACGACTACGAAATCGGTGAGACATTCGCAAAGAAGATCGAGCTCAAGGATTTCGGCCGCAGAGGCATCCTTAACATACGTCAGAACCTTCAGGGACGTATCATGGATATCGAAAAGGCTAACCTTTATAACAAATATGTAGGCAAGATCGGTGAGATCTTCACAGGAGAGGTATATCAGACATGGGCAAAGGAAGTGCTCATCCTTGATGAGGACGGAAATGAGCTCAGGCTGCCTAAATCTGAGCAGATTCCTGGCGAGCACTTCAAGAAGAATGACACTGTAAGAGCTGTCATCAAGAGTGTTGAAATGAAGAACAACACCACACCTTATATCGTTCTTTCAAGAATCACCCCAGAGTTCCTTGAGAAGCTCTTCGAGCAGGAGGTTCCTGAAATATACGACGGTCTGATCACTATCAAGAAGGTAGTACGCGTACCTGGCGAGCGTGCAAAGGTGGCGGTAGAGTCTTACGACGAGAGAATCGACCCGATCGGAGCATGTATCGGAGTAAAGGGCTCCCGTATCATCGGTATAGTTCGCGAGCTCCGCAATGAGAACATCGATGTCCTCCAGTGGACAAGCAACACTCAACTTCTTATCCAGAGAGCCCTTAGCCCGGCAAAGATATCATCTATCATTCTCGGCGGAGAGGAAGACAAGATAAAGGTTTACATGCTTCCTGATGAAGTCAAGAAGGGTATCGGTAAGGGTGGATGCAACATCCGTCTTGCAGGTATGCTCGTAGGCAAGGAAATCGAGGTATGGAGAGATCTTCCAAAGGATGAGATTGATGAGGAAGAAGAGGATGTACTGCTCAGCGCATTCGATGACGATATCGAACCATGGATCATCGAGAAGCTCCAGAGCATAGGATGCGACACAGCGAAGAGCGTTCTCGCACTTTCGCCTGCAGACATTGCCAAGAGAGCTGACCTTGAGGATGAAACAGTAGAGGAAATCCTTGAGATCCTCCGCGCCGAGTTTGAAGACTAAAAAGATTACATTTATTTATGGCAGAAATAAGATTAAGCAAACTTACAAAGCAATTCAGCATCGGACTTGCGCGTCTCGTAGAGTTCCTCAACGAGAAGGGAGCAAATGTAGAGATGAATCCGAACGCCAAGATTTCGGATGAGTATCTGCCTGCTATCGAAGCGAAGTTCGGTGAGGACCAGAAACTTAAGAAAGACTCGGAGAAGGTGACTATCAAGCTCAAGGAAATCATCGAGATGGGGTCGAAGAAGAAGACCAGTCAGGATGAGGATATTCCGGAGAAGGAAGTTGTCATCAAGAGCAACACACTCAAGGCAGAGCCAGCAGCAAAGCCTGTGGATGAACCCGTAAAGGAGGTAGCCAAGCCTGTTGAAGATGAGAAACCCGTTGTGGAGACTCCGGCTCCTGCCGCACAGGCAGGGCCTAAGATCGTTGCCAAGATAGATCTTTCACAGTTCGAGAAGAAGCCGGCAAAGCCAGAGGTAAAGCCGATCGAGAAGGTTATCGAGCCGGAGCCTGTAAAGGAGCCTGAAGTAGTGGCTCCTGCTCCCGCACAGGTAGAAGCCGAGCCTGTAAATGAGGAAGTGAAGCCACAACCTCGTGAAATGAAAGTACAGGTAGAGAAGCTTGCCGGACCTAAGGTCGTGGACAAGATCGACCTTTCGCAGTTCGACACCAAGAAAAAGAAGAAGAAGAGAGAGCGCATTGACAAGAATGCAAGCCAGAAGGTCGATGTGACAAAGGTCGAAGCTACAAACGGTGGCAAGAAAGACAAGAACAAGGGAGGCAACAATGCTCAGCAGCAGAATCAGGGCAAGAAGGACAACAAGAAGAGCCGTCGCGACAGAGGCGGTGACAAGTTCAAGCCTGCAATGACTGAGGCGGAGCAGGAGGAAATGCAGAGGGAGATTCAGAAGCAGATCAAGGAGACATATGCCCGAATGAACGAAGGCAAGAAGAGCAACTTCGGAGCAAAGCACAGAAAGGAGAAGAGAGAAGCAGCATCACAGAGGATGCAGGAAGAGATGGAAATGCAGCAGCTTGAGCAGAAGGTACTTAAGGTGACTGAGTTCGTGACAGTGAATGACCTTGCTACCCTCATGAACAACACTCCTGTAACCAAGGTTATCGGAGCATGTATGAGCCTCGGCATGATGGTATCCATCAACCAGCGTCTCGACGCCGAGACCCTTGTGCTTGTAGCAGAGGAATTCGGATATGAGGTAGAATTCGTTACAGCAAATCTTACAGATGCGATAGCTCAGGGACAGGTTGAAGATTCTGAAGAGGATCTGCTCCCACGTCCACCGGTGATCACTGTGATGGGACACGTTGACCACGGTAAGACTTCCCTGCTCGACCATATCCGCAACGCAAACGTAATTGCTGGAGAGGCCGGAGGTATCACACAGCACATCGGTGCATACAACGTTAAACTTCCTGATGGTCAGAGAATCACATTCCTTGATACTCCTGGTCACGAGGCGTTCACAGCTATGCGTGCCCGTGGTGCGAAGATGACTGACGTTGCCATCATCATAGTTGCAGCCGACGACTGCATCATGCCTCAGACTGTCGAGGCTATCAACCATGCACAGGCAGCAGGTGTACCTATGGTATTTGCAATCAACAAGATTGACAAGCCGGGTGCAAACCCTGAAAAGATCCGTGAGCAGCTTTCAAACATGAACATCCTCGTTGAGGACTGGGGTGGAAAATATCAGTGTCAGGAGATTTCCGCAAAGAAAGGCATCAATGTTGACCAGCTTCTTGAGAAGGTACTCCTTGAGTCTGAAATGCTCGAGCTCAAGGCTAACCCTAACAAGATGGCTTCAGGAGCAATCATCGAGTCTTCACTCGACAAGGGCCGCGGATATCTTGCTACTATCCTCGTCCAGAACGGTACACTCAAAGTTGGAGATGTAATGCTTTCAGGATGCTACACCGGTAGGGTGAAGGCAATGTTCAACGAGCGCGGTCAGAAGGTCAACGAGGCCGGTCCGTCAACTCCGGTATCGGTACTTGGTCTTAACGGTGCTCCTACAGCAGGTGAGACATTCGTAGTGATGGCTGACGAGAAGGAGGCAAAGGATATCGCAAACAAGCGTGAGCAGCTCATCCGTATCCAGGGCATCAAGACCCAGAAGCATATGACTCTCGAGGAAATCGGACGTCGTATCGCTATCGGAAACTTCAAGGAGCTCAATGTCATCGTCAAGGGAGACGTGGACGGATCGGTGGAGGCGCTTTCAGACTCTATCATCAAGCTCTCGACAGAGGAGGTACGCGTAAATGTGATCCACAAGGCAGTGGGCGCCATTTCAGAGTCGGATATCCTTCTTGCAGCAGCTTCAGATGCGATCATCATCGGTTTCCAGGTACGTCCTATGCCTTCTGCAAGAAAGCTTGCCGAGAAGGAGGAAATCGAGATCCGTCTCTACTCTGTCATCTACGACTGTATCAACGAGCTCAAGAGCGGTATCGAAGGTATGCTTGAGCCAGAACAGAAAGAGGTTGTCACAGCTACAGCCGAAGTTCAGGAGACCTTCAAGATTTCCAAGGTGGGTACTATCGCAGGATGTATTGTCCGCGAGGGTAAGCTCCAGAGAAACGCGAAGGTGCGCGTGATCCGTGACGGTATCGTTGTTTACACCGGAGAGCTTGGATCCCTCAAGAGATTCAAGGACGATGTCAAGGAAGTTCATATGGGTATGGACTGCGGTCTGAATATCCAGGGCTACAACGACATCAAGGTGGGTGACGTAGTCGAAGCTTACACTATCGAAGAGATCAAGAGAACGCTTTAACGTCCTGGCGTCTAAAACGCTAACAATCAACAGAATGCAGAAAGAGGCTGACATGATTAGTCAGTCTCTTTTCTATATATATATGGTTGCACCGGGAGGATGATAGTGATTGCGGAGGACTTCGTTCGCTTCGCTCACTCCGGCCCCTCCCACAATCTACTTCGTCCCGCTATCGCGGAACTCGTATCTTGCGGGCCCCTCCCCCTGCCCGTGTCCGGGGGTGGACACGCCTCCGCAATCACTACCATCCTCCCTCCTGAAAACACAACATAAAAATATAGCTATTCTTTTGATAGTCAAGGAATAGCTATTGTTAATATCAGGGAGTTTTGTTATATTTGAAGTGATTAAATTTAATTTTTAATGATATGGGAAAACAAGTTAATGCTCTCTTGAAAGAAATGTGTAGTAGTATTGGATATGTCAAGAAGGGAGAATTGTTTATAAAAGAGATTAATTCGGATACATATTCGACTGTACATTTCAATCTTGCTTCATATCAAATAAAAGGTCATGTGCTTGTCGCTCCAATGATAGGATTGCATTATGAACGTATTGAGCAATTATTAAAGGATATCTCGAACTATAGCTGGCTTAAGAGGTTCAATAAAACTATATATGAACATATTGGCTATCTTATGCCAAATAATGCTTGGGTTGAATGGGATTTCCTTGAATACGAAACTAATCTAGAAAAGTAAGCATCCGACGAAATGCATATTGTGGCGGGCAGCGATGCTCGCTACTTTTGCATAAAAAAGGAAAGCTTATGATGACACGTGAAGAAATCCTCTCGATCGAGGAGTACTGTGCAGAGCATAAG